>CP064967.1:0-600000 GCA_016699265.1 Candidatus Roizmanbacteria bacterium
AGAGAGCCAAAGAAAAGTAAAATAACCATATGATGCACCAAGCGCGAGTCCTACCAAAGCATTTTCCCAAAGGTTGAGCCTCCTAATTAAAAAATAGATAAAGAAGCCCGAGCAGTATACGAGAAATCTCGTCGATTCATTTACTCCCTGCGAAAGACATACGGATGCCGCAATAAACAACAGAAAACTATAGAAGTAATCAGTTCTTTTTGAGGCCAAATAACGAAGGAAGTTCATAGGTTCGAGTCGAACTTATAAAGTGCATGAGAGTAAGAATGAGAAAGAGGTTGTAGCTAAACAAATGGATTAGGATTGGTTGCTGAGTGGCCCTCATCGTCAGGAAGAGACCCACAATAAGAACGTTGCTCAAAGCTACTACCGATAAGTATCCCACCCTCTTATGAAGAATCGACTTTGCCTTTGGCTCAATAGATTTTATCTTAAGGAAATAGTGAAAATAATATACGAGATAGTGGTAGATGCCCATAAAAGTAAGTACGAGGAGGTGCTGCGCTATAAATTGAACACCCGAAAAGTAGATGAGGAACGATGCCGTTACGAGAAAGAGAAAGAAATAGTCTGGGGATGCCCATGATTGTCTACCCGTTTCCTTTTCTCGAGCGATGAGAAGTAAAAATACAAAGGATACGAGAAAGAAGACCCAAGAGTACTCGAATGCAAACTGCCATCTAAGATGAAGTCCGGTAAGCGCCGACATGAGGCTGAATATTTGTAGTTTTTGTACTTTTGAATAGTTGGGGCTAAAGAAGTTGAGGGTAAACTGATCGTCAGCAGCCACGTGATAAATCGCATAGAGAGTTGTGACTAAAAGAAGCGACTCGAGTCGAAAGTCCGGAAAGTTAATGCGATAAAAATATGCAAATATTCCAGCAGACACTGCGACAAAAATTAGAAAGTTTTTCAAACGAATTTTACGTGAAACAAGTTTGTAAAAATATGCGAGCATAAAATGACTTTGTCCGAGCACGATAGCAAGCATCATGAAGTTGTAACCAGGCTTAAAGTATATGAAGGCAGCGAGAGTAATTACAAAGGCGGAAAGTTTTTGAAGAATGAGCGTATTGATAAGCTTTGAGTCCATGATGATCTCTAGTATACCCGATTCGCTCAAAACCTAAATAGCGTTTTTATCAACACTGTAGAACTTAACTCTGTCGCCACGGAACATAAGATCGATCTCACCCGTTGCGCCGTTTCGGTGTTTTGCGATGTAGAGTTTAATGAGTCGTTTGCTTTGATCAAGTAGATCCTCGTTGTCATCCTCGTAGTATAGGAAGGCCACAATGTCTGCGTCCTGCTCAATCGATCCTGACTCTCGAAGATCCGAGAGCTGTGGTTTTTTGCTTCCGCGTTGTTCAACAGCACGAGATAACTGCGATAGTGCAATAACTGGCACCTTAAGTTCGCGCGCCAAGTTCTTTAGTCCCTGTGAAATCATAGAGACCTCGGTCACGCGAGAATCAAATCGTCGTCCAGCATCTGCAAGCTGCAGGTAGTCCACAATAATTAATTTTACATCACGCTCGATCTTGAGTTTTCGCGCCTTTGTTCTCATCTCGAGAATAGTTGCTCCTGGAGTATCATCGATAAAAATTGGAGCCTCTGCTAAATCACCCATAGCATCTGTTAGTTTTTTATAGTCTTCATCAGAGAGTCTTCCGGTCTTCAGTTTCCATGCGTCGATATCAGCGTGACCTACCAATAAACGATCCACCAACTCCTCCTTACTCATCTCGAGTGAGAAAAAACCAACCGCTTTCTTTTCTTTAAGTGCAACATTTAGGGCTATGTTAAGGGCCAAAGTAGTTTTACCAATACCCGGTCTTGCCGCTAGAACGATAAGGTTGGAGTCCTGAAGTCCTGCAAGTTTATTATCGAGATCGATATATCCGGTTGGAAGACCGCGGTGTTGGACTCCCTTTTTAAGGAATTCTTCGAGTCTCTCGAAGCTCTCAGCTAAAACTTCCTTAAGCTCGACAAAGTCCTGATGGAGATGCTCCTGAGCAAGGGCAAAGATCTCTTTCTCTGCCTCATCAAGTAATTTTTTCGTATCACCTGAGTCGTCAGACGCTTTTTGAATAGTACGTGAGGAGAATGAAATTAACTTACGTTTTGTGTAATGGTCTTTAACAATTCTGCCATAGTGTTCGATGTAGGCAGATGTGGGAACAGTGTTTATTAGGTCGGAGAGGTACGAGGTGCCGCCGATATCTTTGAGTTTACCCTCCTTTTTAAGTTGATTCTGAAGGGTGATAACGTCGATTGGTTGTTGCTTTTCAAAAAGAGAAAGCATGGCAGCGTAGACGTTTTGATTTTCTTGGGAGTAGAAG
The DNA here is from genome assembly GCA_016699265.1 of Candidatus Roizmanbacteria bacterium. Lineage (NCBI taxonomy): Bacteria > Candidatus Roizmaniibacteriota > Candidatus Roizmanbacteria bacterium. Next base: position 2,352 of record CP064967.1, read on the forward strand.
TGCTCGACTCGAAGGAACTCGACAACAAGGTTCATTGAGGATGCGTCTACTAAAACCGCACCAAGAACCGATTTTTCGGCCTGCAGATCTTGTGGAGGTACCTTGAGTGTATCGCTAGTAACTGCCATAGTAATAAATTTCTAATTATCCTAATTGCCCTAATTAACCTAAATAAATCCCAAAAACGAATTTCTAAATAATATAGGGATACATATTTTACTGCACTTTCCTATAAATAGCGTTGAAGATCAGATTCAACTCCTTTGCTTCTTGCCAGAGGAGTCTAATCTCAGTTTCCATCTCTGGTACTGCGAGAATAAACATTCTTAAGAAGTGTTTGGTCTCTCTTGCCTCTTTTTTGCAAATTCCTATTTTATGTCTAAAGTCCTGTTTGCTCTCTGCATCGTCAGCCTCTGAATAGTTGGCTCCGACACTTGTGCCAGATCTTACAAGTTGGTTTATGAGAGGGCTGGTAATCGGATTTCTCGGAACTTTTTTACAAAATTCAATAATAGACTCACCGAATTTAGCAGTTCTTTCTTCTAGATCGAATTTTTTACTACTCAATGTTTGTGACATTGATTAGGTTAATTAGATATTAGAGTGCTTAGGTTAATTGCTGATTTTTAACAAAATCAGTTTGGTTTCTTCAGGGACATCGTCCTTTTTCATGTTTAGCACATCTAGTGTTTCTGCAGGCGCTGAGCCATAGACCTTTATAAACTCGTCCAGTCCGGTGAGTTCACCGAAAGCTTTTTGATCGAGACCCTCGTGGTTGTAGTGCATAGGGATTACGATTGCTGGTTCAATTTTATGAACTACACTTAATGCCTCAGCAGAGTTAATTGTGTAGTGACCACCGACCGGAATAAGAAGAATGTCGACGTCGCCAATCTCTTCGACAAGATCATCGGTCAATGTATGACCGAGATCTCCGCAATGGAGAATCGAGATATCATCAGCCTCTATTTTATAGATGATATTCTCACCTCGTTGTGCGCCTTTCTCTTTGTCGTGAAAGGTTGAGTATCCCGTGATTCGAACGCCCATTTTTTCATACTCTCCTGGCCAGTCCACAACAAGCGCTTCGGCAGAGACCCCTGCAGAGTGGTTGTGATCAGCATGACCATGGGACATCGTCACAATGTCAGCTTCCTGTTTGGGAAACTTAAGACCTACAGCTTTAGGATCGAACGGGTCGGTAACGACCTTTGCATCTTTAGACTTAATAAGAAATGAGGAGTGGCCGAGGTATTTGAGCTGCATAGTGAACTAAGGATAGCAAAATTACACTGACTTTACAATTTGGACTTCACTGAGCTCTATGATTGAATTTGCAGACGCCATTTGATAGCATGTGCACACTCACATGAGAACAGAAAGCTCTTTTCAATTTAGGCCCGATATAGAAAAAATCGGTTCTCTTCCAGATCACTTAGTTTTATTAAGTGGTAACTCGAATAGGGGTCTTGCCGAGAGAGTTGGGAAAGAACTGGGGATGCATATTGGGTATCCGGTCCAGGCGCCTTTTGCCGATGGTGAAGCGAACGTTCAGATTCCAGGAAATCTTCGAAATCGAGATGTCGCAATAATCCAGTCAACCTCTTTTCCTGCGGCGGCAAACATATGGGACCTTGCTCTTATCGCAGATGCAGCACGCAAAGCATCGGGAAATAAAATTACCGCCGTTATTCCTTATTATGGCTATGGAAGACAGGACAGAAAAGATAGGCCGCGTGTCCCAATTTCTGCTGCTGTAGAAAGTACTGTTTTGGTTTCGAGCGGAGTAGATCATTTTGTAACAGTAGATCTTCATTCGGCACAAACTCAAAGTTCGGTTCCGAATCCTTGGGACGATCTCCCAGCGAAAAAAGTACTCATACCTCAAATAATGAAAATACATACCGATAATTTAGTGATAGTATCCCCTGATCTAGGAGGAGAACGAAGGGCTAGTCGGTATGCTCAAATTCTTGGATCAGACTATGCCACAATATCTAAGGGACGTAATCCAGAAGTTAAAAACAAAGCCACCCAGCACGGGATAAATGGGAATGTCGAAGGGATGGATTGTGTACTCGTAGACGACATGATAGATACCGGAGGAACGCTAGTTGCCGCAGCGCAGCTATTAATTGCAAATGGAGCAACGTCGGTAGCGGTAGCTGCCACCCACGGTGTTTTTTCAGACGGAGCTGTGCACAGACTCCATAACTCTCCGATTTCTCAAATTATTATCACAGACACCATTCATCCAAGTAGGCGGGTTGGTGAAGCCATGCATAGATCTGGTAAATTTAGGAGAGTCACGGTGGCGCCGATTCTCGCTCATGCAATTTACTCAAACCAAACAGGTGATTCTTTAAGCGACGCGCTCTTTTAAGATCTATTTACAGATCTGTTTTTTGATTTCTTCTTGTTTATTTTTCGGTAGTTTATTGTACTGATCGATCACTGGCTTAGTGGCTTCTTTAAAGACTATCATCCCAAGGAAAGACGTAGACTTAGAGACTTGATCTGTAGCAACCTTTGTTGCGGTGCCGAGTACGTTATCGGTGAGTTTTTTGGTCTGCGGACTGTTTTTAGAAAGGAAGGTGGAGCCATAGGTTTGGTAGAGATAAAATGCGCCCGCAACAATGAGTACGAGGAAAAAGATCTTTTTTAAAACCCAACCAACCATATCTATAGTATATATAGAAATAGTAGTCCTTGTGTGGTAACGGACTGTCGAGTAGAGAAAAGTCATCAAAATTGATAAAATAGACCTATCTGGCGGTCGTAGCTCAGCTGGTAGAGCATCAGATTGTGGATCTGAATGTCGCGGGTTCGAGCCCCGTCGATCGCCCCACGTCAAACGCGGCTTCGCCGAGTCTGACTCGGCTTCGCCACAACAACAAACAATGAAGTATAAACACGTAGTGCTGGGAGGAACCTTTGACCATCTTCATATAGGGCACACTTCTCCATTACGGGTCGCATTCGAGATCGGCGAACAAGTGACGGTAGGACTCTCAACTTCAAAGCTCTACCAAAACAAACCACTTTGGCGAACGATTCAGCCTTATAAAGTCAGGAAGGCTAAGCTGCTATATGAAATCAAAACAAGATGGCCTAAAAGCATCGTAACAGTGGTACCAATTAATGATATGTTTGGGCCATCTATCTCTAATTCTGAGTTTGATGCAATTGTCGTTACCGAGCCACTCGCTGCGAAAGCAGAATTAGTAAATGAAAAAAGGGTGAAGAACGGTCTAAAAAAACTTGAGGTGATTCTTGCTCCGCAGATAGAAGCAGATGACGGTAGCGAAATGAGTTCGAGCAGGATACGTATGGGAGAGATCGATAAACTCGGATTCACATACACCGACTTATTCAAGAGGACTCTTCATTTACCAATATTATTAAGATCCGAGCTTCGTAAGCCTTTGGGGATAGTTATAAAAGGGTCCGAAAGAGAGCTTTCAGAAGCTGCGAGTAAGGCGAGTAGATTGCTTATAAATAAAGAGATACCGCTTAGCGTTGCTGTTGGAGATGTCGTGTGTTCTTCCCTCGAGAAAGTTGGATTCATCCCAGACATTAAAATAGTCGACTTCAAAACTCGGAGGAAAGCACTTGTAATGTCCGAAAAGAATATTATTTTCGATGTAAAAAATAACTCGGGAACAGTGGACGCAAAGGCGGCTAACTTTATTTCAGAACGTATTATGAAAGCTATAAAGAGTGAAACAAAATTTGAAATACGGGTAGATGGAGAAGAGGATTTGTTAGTTTTGCCGGCTGTTCTCTGCGCTCCGCTTGAGTCTGTAATCTTTTATGGTCAGCAAAAGTTGGGAATAGTTATGATTATAGTGACAGAGGAGATAAAGCAAAAGATGAAAGCACTCATAAGGTGCTTCAAGGTAGGAGAGAGTGCTTTAATCTGATAAAATGGAAGATTAACTCGCCCGGATAGTTAAGTGGCAAAATAAGCCCTTGGTAAGGGCTAGGCACGGGTTCGATTCCCGTTCCGGGCTCATCTTTCTTCGAAGTAAGTATTCAGAAGCTCCTTTGCAATTGGCGCTGCTATATCCGAACCTTGCCCTCCATTTTCTACCAATACCGTAAGAACTATCTCGGGTTTTTCATATGGAGCAAAGATGGTGAACCACGCATGTGGCTCTGGAGAACTATAACCGTGTGCCTCTGCGGTTCCGGTTTTACACCCAACATTTATCCTCTTGCCGTTTACTTTATACTCAAAAAAAGGCCAACCAGTACCGCCGGTGTCACAGGCCTGCCTCATCCCCTCGCGTATAACCTTGATAGTATCGCTGGAGACCGACATCTTTAAGCAGTTTGATTTGTCATCTTGGCTAAGTAGAGGATCGCATAGATATCCTCCATTTGCGAAGACGGCGGTAGCCTGAGCAATTTGTATCGGAGTAGTGAGAACATAGCCCTGACCAATAGAGAGATTGTAAGTGTCGCCCAGATACCACTGTTCTTTTAGAATTTCTTCCTTCCAGAACTGTGAAGGAATTAGGCCTTCAGACTGAGAAAACGGAAATTTAGTTACTCTCCCTAGCCCAAATCTTTCTGCCCATTTTTTTATGTTTTCAACCCCGAGCCGTTCCCCAGCTTTATAAAAATATATATCATTGGAGCGTTTAATAGCCTTAACCATATCAACCTCCCCCTCGGTCTTTCCATACTGCAAAAAGTACCAGTTTCCAAACTTAAGTGGACCGGCGGTTATCTGCCCTGTGTCTTCTATGATGGTGTCTGACTTCATCGCTTTTTCCTCAAGAGCGCCTGTTGCAATAAATAATTTAAAGATTGAGCCTGGAGGGTATACTCCCTCAGTCACTCTATTGAAGAGAGGTTGTTTTTTATCTGTTAGGTAGGTTGTTATTTTCTCCGAATTTTTCTTATAGAAATCGTTTGGATCAAAGGATGGATTTGAGTAAAGGAGTAGCGTCTTTCCAGTCTTAGGTTCAAGAGCGACTACAGCAGCCTTTGTAAGAAGTTCCTTTTTGGGAAAGCCTGCGCTTTGGGAGCTAAGGTTCTCAGTGAATAAATCCGAGGCTCTTTCTTGAAGTTTTTGATCAATAGTGAGTTGGACGGTTTGACCGTCGATAGGTTCAATCTGACCTAGTACCTTTAGTTGTTTTCCTTCTGCATTTAATTCGAGAAGCTTGCGACCATTTACACCTCTAAGCTTACAGTCGTATAGCTTTTCTACTCCTTTTTTCCCCGTCGAATCTCCAAGTCGCAATTTATTGAGACAGAGATCATTGGTGAGAGCATTTTTATCAGCAAGTTGAGTATAGCCAAGTATATGGCCCAAAGAACTACCATAGACAGTAGATCGTAAAGAGGTAAACCTATCTTTTACCAAACCGCTTATCGGCGATTGACTACTTGACATAACTATCCCTTTGCGATCAAGAATTACACCTCTTTTTGCCTCAATTACAAGCTCCTTAATTCGATTTTCTTCCGAAAGTCTTCTGTAGTAATTTCCTTTTACAACGGTCAGCTGGAATAACCTAACCGTCAGGATAAGGAACAGACCGGCACTTAGAATTAAAAACAAAGTCAGAGAGGGAATGCGAGATTGATTCGATCCAAATCTCATTCCATGATCTTTGCCCGCTTTTTCTATGATTGGTAGTTTGTTCATGATACGAAATAGCCTTGAATAAACAGTGTTACCAATGCTACATGAAGCAGTGCAAAAATGAAACAAATAAGCAGTCTCATACGTACGTTCTTCAGAAGGCCGATATATATAAAGAAGGATAGCGATAAAAGAGAATATCTCGGAATTGACGATAGAGTACCCGTGAAGGTTGGGATAAGAAGGTTGGCGAATGAAAAGATGTTGAGACCAAGTAGAGCTTTGTTTTTTGAACTAAGAATGACCTTAAGCTGGACAAGGAGAATAGTAAACACAAAGATGAAGATTGAGAGTTCGAGTAGTGCTACAAAATAACCCACGTTCCACTGAGTGGTCAAGAAAATCTTTGCGTATCTGTAAAGAACCTGTGGTAGAAGTATTAGGTGAGTCGAGCGTCCTGCCCCAAATGCAGTCTGAGAACTGAAAAAAGCTAGGGGATCGCCGGTTGTTTTCCACAAGTAGTATATATATGTACAAAGACCAAGAAACGGAGAAAGAAGCAATAGATAGTTCTTGTTAATTTGAAGTTTGAAGTTTGAAGTTTGAAGTTGAGTCAAAGCTATTGGTATAAATAAAAATACTCCTAAAAAGCGCGTAAGAGACGCTAGGTAAGAAAAGAGCGCTACGAGTACATATTGTTTTTTGTCAAGGAAATAAAACACCGAAACCACAAGTAGAAAAAATACCCCTTCCGTATAGGCAGCTCCAAAGAAGAAGGATGTAGGGAATAGTAAAAAGCAGATAAGTATATATTTAATGCCGTCATGTTGATTTTTGGGAAGGTTGTTCTCCAGATATTTTTTGAAAAGAGCCAGACCCATAAGGAAAGAAATATTAGAGATCGCAAAAGAAGTCATTAAGTGATTACTCATTACTAATGGTGAAAGAGCGCGGATTAGGAGGGGATACAGAGGGAAAAAAGCCTGCTCAAACTGCGAGTATCCGTTCTGGGCGATTCGTAGATAGAAAATACCATCAAACTGAGCAAATAACTTTATCCACAGAGGGAAATCGTAAGCATTTAGAGTGTTTGGATGAGAAAAATTACCAAGATAGGGTAGGAAGTTGGGAGCAAGATATGCGAGGACAAAATCAAACGTTCTCCATAGAATAAAAAGGGGAACTATGCTTTTGAAAAAAATGTATTGAAAACGAGCCATATATTCAATACAGCGATAATGAATGCAACACTGTATGAAAGTATTTTAATCCACAATGGATTAACAAACGGTCCCATTTTAGCCTTCTCACTTGTAAATTTGACCAAAGGAAAAACTGCAAATGAAAGTTGCATACTTAAAATAACTTGACTCAAAATTAGAAGTTGGTTTAGACCGCTGTTTCCATAGAGACCTACTACCAAAATAGCCGGAAGTATCGCGATAAGTCGAGTAATCAGTCTACGAAGCCAAGGCTTAAGTTTGATATTGAGAAACCCCTCCATGATGATCTGCCCAGCGAGAGTCCCCGTGATCGTAGAGTTTTGGCCAGAGGCAAGGAGAGCAAGAGCGAAGACAGTACTTGCAAGAGATGTCCCCAATAGTGGAGCTAGTAACTTATACGCATCCTGAATCTCTGCCACATCGCCTACCCCCTTACCATGAAAGGTGGCTGCGGCGGTTATTAAAATAGCAGCATTAACGAAAAAAGCTAGGAATAATGCAAAGGTAGAGTCGATGGTAGCAAACTTGACCGCCTCTTTTTTACCTTCTAGAGTCTCTTCGTAACTTCTTGTTTGAACAATCGCAGAGTGCAGATAGAGATTGTGTGGCATTACGGTCGCTCCAAGGATTCCAGCCGCTATATATAGCATTTCAGAGTTTGCAATAATATTTTGTGTAGGAATAAGGCCCTGAAGAATTCCGATTACTGATGGTTGAGAAAGCCAAATTTCTAGACCAAAACAGCCAATTATTGTGAAGATTAAAGTGACAACAAGGGCTTCAAGATAACGAAAACCCTTATGTTGCAAAAGGAGTAGTAGTAAGACGTCAAGAGCCGTTATCACTATTCCCAACATAAGCGGAATCTTAAAAAGAAGGTTTAGGGCGATCGCAGATCCAATTACCTCCGCAAGATCGCAGGCTGCGATAGCGATTTCGGCAAAAATCCAAAGCATAAATGCAACTGGTTTTCTGTAGTGATCTCGTGAGGCCTGAGCTAAGTCTCTCCCAGTGACCACTCCCAGCTTTATTGATAGATGTTGAAGAAGAATTGCCATGAGATTCGATATGAATATGACAGAGAGAAGCGTGTAACCAAATCGTGATCCTCCGGCAAGGTCGGTTGCCCAGTTTCCTGGGTCCATGTACCCAACCGCAACAAGGAACCCAGGCCCGGCAAAGGCCATCAGCTTTCGCCAGAAAGAAAAAGTTACAGGAACGGGAATTGAACGATGTACCTCTTCGAGACTAATATTAGAACGATCTCGCCTCCAACCTCTCGACTCAAAAAAATTTGTATGCGTCATGGACTAGTTTAAAAATTGTAAGGTTATAAAGTTATAAAGTTTTAATTTTGCTTCCATGAGGATCTACTTTCGGTTTGCCCAGTAATTTATCGAGTGCTTTTATAGAGCTATCGCTGAACGCATGCTCCAAAAGATGAGCCTCGTTGTGGACTGTGTCCATTGGTTGTTTCAATACTTTGTACAAAAATACCTCAATTACTCTGTGTTTATAGGTAAGATTTTGAGCAATTTTTACTCCTTCCGATGTCAAGGAAACAGATCCATACTTTTTATAATTAACAAACGCTCCTTTTGCAAGTTCCTGTAAGCGCTCTGTGACAGTTTGTTTTGTTAGATTTAAGTATCGGGCTATTGCGCTTGGTTGTGCAGTCGATTTGCCTCCAAGATAGAAGATAGCTCTTAGGTAGTCTTCCTGCGTAGTGGTTATTTTTAATAGCTTTTTCATCTTGAGTTATGGGTTACAAGCTACACGCTTCGTGCAAAATGTTCGCATAAACGAACTTTCAGTATACTGTACTGCTTATCAGAAGCAATAGGAAGATGTCGGGGTGCGGGGAATTGAACCCCGGTCTCACGACCCCCAGCCGCGAATTCTGCCGTTAAACTACACCCCGATTCGTCTATTCTACCAGCATTTTGATACAATGAGCCACATGGGCCGAATGAAAAGACCAAACTGGAATACGTACTTTATGCAGCTTGCTGATGTAGTGGCAACGAGATCGAATTGCATAAGAAGAAGCGTTGGCGCTGTTTTGGTACAGGATAAAAGAATCATCGCAACAGGATATAACGGAACTCCCCATGGGATACCAAACTGCGATGAAGGTGGCTGTAATAGGTGCTCCGAGCGCGAAAGCGGAAAACTTAAGTCCGGAGAGCGAGAGGAGACCTGTGTCTGTATCCATGCCGAGCAGAACGCAGTGATTCAGGCAGCACTCCACGGAGTATCAACCCTTGGAGCAACTTTATACACAACCATTCCGCCCTGCTCCCAGTGTGCGAAAATACTAATTAATGCTGGAATTAAACACGTCCTATACCGAAAAGATCCGCACTTTATAGAAGGAATTCTTCTATTAAATTCTGCCAATATTAACTCAACTGCGCTACTCCTCAGCAAGTCTGCATAACGGCACTTGGATCCCACTTTGTTATGGTTCAACGTTAGATAATAAATCGGCATTGATTGGGTTTCCTAAGTAGAGTAAGATCAAAATAGGCTGTTTTTTCGGCTATTTTAATGAAATATATATGATCATATCTAACGATCAACTCGCTCAGTTAGTGCTCAACAACGGGCTGGTAGATAAAGCTGGACTCGAGGAGTTGTCTCAGTATGCGAAGAACGCTAACCTCAATCTTGATCAAGCGATCCTTGAGAAAAATGTTATCCCCGACGAGACGTTAGGTCTTTTGATCGCCAACTATATAAAGGTGCCGTTTGTAACTCTTACGAAGCTCGCGATTCCTGAGGAGGTTTTTCATATTGTGCCGGAAAAGGTCGCGCGTAAACAAAAGGTAATCGCTTTTGAGAGATCTCCGAAAGGTATTAAGATCGCCATGGCTAATCCCTACAACCAAGAACTTATAAAGTTGGTAGCGCAGAAAACAAGCCAATCAATCATTCCATATATGGCAACTGAGAAGGATATTTACAACACCTTCCACATCTATCGTAAGGAGCTACAAAAAAACTTCGACGACCTTATAAGTGAAGAGGCAGAGAAAGCTGGTTCGGTTGCGGCGGCAGAGAGCGAGGCCCCAATCGCAAAGATCGTTGATCTTTTAATTAGCTTTGCATATCAGGATAAAGTTTCGGATATTCACATTGAGCCGGAAGAGAAAAACTCATTGGTGCGCTTCCGAATTGACGGAATTTTGCACGATGTGCTATTTCTGTCAAAGTTTCTTCATGACAGAATTGCAACGCGTATCAAGGTGATGGCAAAGCTGAGAACTGATGAGCATTTGGCTCCTCAGGACGGAAAGATTCGAGTTAAGGTTGAGGATGAGGATCTGGATATTCGCATATCAATTCTTCCAGTTTCACAAGGTGAGAAGATAGTAATGCGACTTCTTTCGTCCCGCCTTGGGAAGTTGTCTCTTTTGGATCTTGGTATGAGTGAGATTGATCTAAAAAAGGTAAGCAATGCATATAGTCGGTCCTACGGTATGATTTTATCGACTGGTCCAACGGGATCGGGTAAAACGAGCTCTATCTACTCGATACTTAAGATACTAAACACGAGAGAGAAGAATATCACGACAATTGAGGATCCTGTCGAGTATCAAATTCGTGGAGTCAATCAGATCCAGGTAAATACAAAGACCAATTTAACCTTTGCAAATGGGCTACGATCAATTCTTCGTCAGGATCCAAATATAGTCTTTGTAGGAGAGATTCGAGACAGTGAAACGGCTGGTATTGCTGTGAACGCAGCCCTTACAGGCCATTTGGTTCTATCTACACTACACACAAATGATGCCGCAACAACAATGCCGCGTTTGATAGATATGAAGGTGGAACCGTTCCTCGTGGCCTCGACCGTAAATGTTGTGATAGCACAGAGACTCATCAGAAAGATCTGTGAAAACTGTCGAATCTCGTACATTGTTACCGAGGACGAGCTAAAGAAGAATCTGCCGGAAGAAATCATAAAACGACATTATCTAACGACAGGCGATAAAAAAGAAATAAGACTATATAAAGGTCAGGGCTGTAAGATTTGTCACTTCACTGGATACTCGGGTCGGGTTGGTCTGTTTGAGGTTATGGAAATAACAGAGAAACTCAGATCTTTAATTGTCCAAAAATCGAGCGCAGATGAGATAAAAAGACAGGCAGTCGCAGACGGTATGCATAGCATGTTGGACGATGGATTACAAAAGGTTGCGAGAGGAATGACAACGGTTGAGGAGGTTTTACGTATAACAAAGGTTGACTCATTATGAAAAATCCGAAGAAGATCACTTTATCAACCGTTGAAAAGGTAGGCTTCATTAGCAACCTCTCCACGATGTTAGCCGCTGGTATCTCGATCATCGAGATTATCGACTCGCTGATGGAGGACGCAAAAGGAAATACTTTATTCCTTCTGCAGTCCGTAAAGGCAGATATTAATCAAGGAAACAGAATATATATTGCTTTTGAAAAATTCCCTCAGGTGTTTGATAAGGTAACAATTAATATCATAAGGGCTTCTGAAGAGGCTGGCACGCTTGACACTACTCTCATCGATCTCAAGGATACTATTAAGAAGGAGCAGGAGTTTATGGACAAGGTTCGTTCGGCATTCATCTACCCATCCCTTATTTTAGTAATGTTCCTCGGAGTACTGATCCTAATCCTCACCTTTGTAATTCCTAGAATTGCAGTAGTTTTTTCGCGTCTAAAATCAGAACTGCCATTGCCTACAAAGATTCTTATCTTCATGTCGGATTTACTGTTGAAGCAAACGATACCTCTCTTACTTGGACTTGCGATAGTTGTCGGAGGATTCATAATGCTCGTCAAGATGAATAGAAAAGGAGTTCTAAATGCTGTATTTTCACTACCCTTAATATCTAACCTGATGAGATATATTGACCTGACAAGATTTACCCGTAGTTTACATTTGCTGCTCAGTGCTGGAATCCCAATTGTGACGGCGCTTGATCTTACGAAGGACACGGTGAGTAAAAAAAATGTAAGAAAAATGATTGAAAGATGCGGAGAGATGGTCTTAGCAGGAAAGCCTTTTTCTGAAGGATTGAGGAGTGAGAAAAAAGTTGTGCCTCGGATCATGCTTAAAATTATTGAGGCCGGCGAGAAGAGTGGAGGCCTCGACAAGGCCTTATTGGATATATCGCAACACCTTGACTATGAAGTCACCACCACTCTAGCCACTATCACTACCTTGCTAGAACCGATGCTTCTAATGGTTGTTGGAGTAATGGTTGGAGGCATGATGCTTTCCATCATCGCTCCAATATATGGACTCATCGGATCCGTTGGAGGAGGAGGGTAGTGCGCAAAGTGACCCGTATATCGTATTTGGCCTGCCTGCCGGCAGGTATCTAGTATTTCGTCTCGTTTTTACGACATACGGAATACGCTATACAAATACGAACTATTTCTTTAATGGTTGTACTGGCGTAGGTTGTGGGTTGACAGAGGTCGGTTGAACAGTTGGGAGATACTTCTGGACCATAGCGACGACTTGATTTGGGGCAAGGTCCGCCTTCACAAGAACATTTGTCGCTCCTTTTTGCATTGCTTCTTTGATCGCTGGGTCATGGGATAAATTTGTCCAGACAATGATTACAGGCATCTTTGCCGGTTTAGGTGACTCAGTCTGAAGCTTGGTAAGGACACCAAGACCATCCAATTTAGGCATCATAACATCTAGAAGAACTAAGTCATAGCCTCCTGTTCTAATTTTGTTTAGACCCTCTTCCCCGTCCACCGCAAACTCAATCGTGTAGCCTGCTGTTTTTAGTACTTCGTCATAGAGCTCTCGAAGCGTAGGATCGTCATCAACGACTAAAATTCTGTTTGCCATAATCAAAGATACTATAGATAACTTCAATAACGATGTCAAATCCTCAACTTGCATCAGTATAATGTTCAGATGGAAATACAGATAGTTACTTCAAGTGGTGAAGGGAGAACCTTGCTCTCCGCCTTTGACAGTGCACTACAGAATGCTGGTGTGTCTAACTATAATCTGATCGTACTTTCCTCAATAATTCCTCCCAATTCGACATTGGTAAAAAAAAGAATGTACACAACTCCGCCAGAGGAGTTTGGTCATCGACTCTATGTAGTAAGGGCTGAAATGCGTAGCAATGAGGCGGGAAAGTTTATTGCAGCGGGAGTAGGTTGGTATCAACTCGAGGATGGAAGAGGCTATTTTGTCGAACATGAGATAGTTGGAGAAACAAAGATTGCAGTACAGTCAGAGATAGAGAATAGAATTCACAACTCATTGTCCGATATGTGCTCCTTCAGGAAGGTAAGATTTGTGAAAGAGAAGGCTCAATCTGCAATAGCTGTTTCGCAGGTGGTTGATAAGCCAGCATGTGTGTTGGCGGTCGCTGTTTATAGGTCCGAGCCATGGTAGTTCTTACGGATAATGCGGTATTTCATAAGAAACTTCATAGGTCTCCAAAGAGTCTTTGCTGCTCTCAGATTCTGTTCACCGAGGTCCTGTTGAAAGTTGAGATAGCGATATCCTGTATTCGTTAGGTGTTCTGCAGTTTTCTTCATGAGATACTCTGTAACTCCGGTTAAGTTGTGATCGGTTTTTTCATAATGAATCATGGCGTGCTGACCATGAAGGTTTTCCACTATCGCGAATGCGACAAGTTCCTTGTTATGATAAATACCGGTCCCAAAAACATGTTTATGTAGATGGAAAACATTCTTGAGACCTATCAGCTCATCTTCATTGAGCGGTCCCTTTTTATTTTGTTGCCACCTATCAACTAATGAAAAAATCTCTTTCTGAACATACTTATCGGATAGAGTTAGTAGTGAAAAAACACTGTCGGCGCCGTACTTTTTTTCGAATGTATGAGCTAAGTTACGCTTTTTCTTATAATTTTTTCCCTGGAGCTCTGCAATAGCCTCCAAATCATATATATAGTCGTGCTGATCTCGATCTTCTAGAATTGAAAAGTGATGTCGAAGTTGTTTTAGTCGCCCTGCGATTACTGCAGGAATAAGACTGAGTTCTAACGATTCGGAATGGTCCATAAGTGTCTGAATTGATTCAGTAAGTTTTTCAGTACCTAGGATCGAGTATACAACGCCTTCTTTGGTGTAGTTCTTCAGTTTAATGATGAGGTTATTATTAAGGATGGAAAGTTCGGTTTTCCCGTCTGTATTCCAACCAAATAAACTCACGAAGTTGAAATCTGAGTAAGGGTCATACCTCCGAGTTATTAGATCTACGTGAGATTTATGCGACTTGATTATAGGAGCGAATCGAGGGAATGCGGGAATCATATTTTTAGGTAATGAGGAGAATGCCAAACACCGTGAAAATGGCAAGTATAAACTTCTTGATTAAGGTAGACCTTCGGATATCCTCCTTAAATATTTTAGGAAACTTTTTTGTAAGAAACCAACCATAAAGGACACCGAACAGCACCTGTGTTCCTCCAAGAACGCTGACCTGCGCCGTTGGACCAAGTGAATATGCGTAATATGTAACTGACTTTGCGATTACGAAGATTACTTCATTTACAAAAACAATAAAAATAATCTTAAGACCAGCGGTTTGTACAGTTTTGTGGAAGGCGCGTCTTTTTTTTGGGAAAAAAAGGTAAAGGATAAGTCCTCCAACTCCAATTCCCCAACTTTCGTAACTTAAGATCTCGGTGAAGGAGTTGGCGTTAATCGCAAGTGTAACTAAGACCGCCGCAACGGCCCAAAAAGCATCAGCTATCAATACGAGTATTAGAGCTTTGTTAAGTCGGAATCGTGCACCACCTGTTTTTTTAAGAGCATACGTTGTGGCCGCTAAAATTATTAAAAAACCAAATCCCTGAACGGTAGTGAGTGACTCATGAAGAAAAATAATAGAAAGTACAAGCACCATCAGAGGGATAGCCTGAAAAAATAGGACGACATTACTGGCTTCTTCTGAGGACAGAGCTTTAAAATAAAAAACAGTCCCCCAAATGGTAAAGACACCGCTCAATATGAGAATGAGAGCATCGAATGGTTGGAGAATGGGGTAGTTGGACAAAGCCCAAAATAATAACCCAATGACAAATCCTGTGATAGATCCGAAGATTGGCATTGCCGAGTAGTCCTTAATTTTACGACTAATGATGTATTTATCGATGAAGTTAATAATTACATAGATGGCAGGTCCAAGAAGTGCGAAGAATAACCAATTCATTCAGCTAGTATACAAGCCTCTTGCTTGACTAACAATAAACAAGTATTCTAACTACATATGCATCTGGTCCGCAAGCATTGGCAGTCGCAGATTGTGGTACTTTACTTTTTGGGTTTCCTCATATGGTGGACACTCGTAACTATGGGTGAGCAACCAGGGAGCATATATCATCAGTCCTTTGCGGCTTTATACGGACTTATTGCTATCTGGGGAGGAATCTGGGGTCTTGTTGCAGCAAAGAAGTGGGGAGGCCTCTCAAGTATTATGGGGAAAGCTCTTACTGCATTTTCCCTAGGACTATTTGCACAGGAATTCGGGCAACTGTCGTACTCATATTACATCTACTATCTTCATCAGGAAGTGCCATATCCTTCAATCGGAGATTTAGGTTATTTTGTCAGCATTCCACTCTACATCATCGGAACATGGCATCTACTCCATGCCTCAGGAGCTAAGGTTAGTGTACGTACATTACGTAACAAGGTCGTTGCAATAATTATTCCAGTTGTCATGTTGGTAGCATCCTATGCGTTTTTTCTAAAGGGTTATCAGATAGATTCTTCTCAACCTCTCAAACTTTTTCTTGATTTTGGTTACCCACTCGGTGAGGCAATTTATGTTTCTATAGCTCTCCTAACTTATGTACTCTCCAGACATTCATTAGGTGGCATTGTGCGCTCAAGAATAATTTTTATTCTCTTTGCTATGTTTATCCAATACTGCGCAGATTTCATGTTTTTGTTTCAAGCTCAATATCAGACATGGTATGCGGGTGGGGTTAATGATCTTGTATATTTTGCAGCATACGTGGCGTTGTCGCTTGCTCTGATGGAGTTTGATATTCTTGGAAAAAAACTTGCACAAAAATAATATGAGTACTACCATCTTTTCAAAGTTGATTATTCGCATAATTCAAGCCCAAGAAGGTATCATCGGGCCGATCGCCCTTGAACAAGCACAAAAAGTCTCAGGACTTAATGTCGACTGGAAACAGAAAGAAGTGGAGATTAGCGGAGATGAAAAAAGCGTTGTCGACGGTCTTATCCAACAGTATAAACAGCTTTTTGGACAGTCATCTGTTGAGTTCTGCAAAGAGGCGGTCAAGGAGCTGATTGGCGAGATTCCCTCCGATCAAAGGCCTTCATTGCTCTTACCCTAAACTGCTTAATTTTTTTGCAGAGAAACATATAGGGTTCAACATATGACATAATGATTTTTATGTCTACAATTTCTGGTACTGTTACATCCCCGAGCAATGGCAGTGATCTAAGTCACATCAATGAGGAGATCTACAAAAAAAATGCCGAGCTTGCTGGGAAGAATAAAGTTCTGCAACTTCTACGCAAAATCGATGAAATAGTACTTAGCACTATCACCGATCCAAAACAGATTGGCGAGCAGGTAACAGAGTTAATTGTGCAGGAGATTGGGTTTAGGTGTGTGGGGATATTTAAACTTCAAAACGGGATACTTGAAAACATAGGATTAGGGCTTTCGGGAGAGATTCAAGAACAAGAAAGAAAATTGAAAGATTTGTTCAGAGACAATGCCCTTGTAGCAGTTGAGAGTGCGGATAATCTCATTGTGAAGGCGACTAATGAAAAACAAAAGAAGGTTACCAAGTATCTGTTTGACGTACTTCATCCAATGACCGATATGAACGATGCTTCCCTCATACAATCTACACTGCATATAAAAACAGCCATTGTCTTTCCTATGATAGTGAGAGATGACCTGCTTGGTGCGCTCATGATATTACTTAGTGAGGATGAAGAGGCAATCACCCGACTAAAAGGCGATGTTATGGAGAGACTTGCGGGCGTAATTGGTATCGCACTTGATAACGCGCTGCTTTACAAAGAGACTCAGGAGGCAAACATAAAACTCAAGCAGCTTGATAAATTAAAGGATGAGTTTGTTTCAATAGCGTCTCATGAACTTAGAACGCCAATGACAATTGTTCGTTCATATCTTTGGATGTTAATGCAGGCTCAAAATGGTGCTCTAAGCGAAAAGCAAAAACTATATGTTGATAGAGCGTATGGATCTACGGTTCGATTAATCCACCTCATAAACGATATGCTTGATACTTCTCGGATTGACTCTGGAAGAGTGGTGATAAATCTCGAACCCATCGATATGGCGTCACTTGTTCAGGAAATTGTGTCCGAAACTCAGACAAGAGCTGAACAACTCGGACTTACCTTGCAGATGGAGAGTCGAGCGTTACCAAAGGTAATGGCAGATCGTGAAAAAATTAGAGAGGTGATAGTTAATCTGGTTGGAAACTCTATGAAGTTTACGTCAAAAGGTGGCACTATTCTTATCAAATTCGAGATTGGAGAAGATATGGTAACCACGAAGGTGGTAGATACGGGAATGGGATTTACTAAGGAGTATGAGGGAATGCTATTCCAAAAATTCGGTTTCATTAAAACTTCATACCAGATGAACAAGAGCGATAATGGAGGTACGGGTCTTGGACTATACATCTGTAAATCGATCTTAGATATGCATGGAGGGTCTATAAGCGCAATGTCACAAGGACCCAACAAAGGATCGGTATTTAGCTTTACACTAAAACAATATCATGAGACGAAATAAGTGGTCGAAATTAGAGCTCGCCTCACTAGAGCTAAAAAAAATCAATAAACTCATTTGGCGAAGTGGGTACTCAATTCCAGAGCTTCTGGTAGTTATGGTAATCATAGGAGGGCTGTTCTTTTTGGGAAGCGATACGCTATTTGCTCCACAGCGCAAGAATACCTCTGAGACAACGATAAACACATTACTTGCAGAGATATCTAATCAGCAAAATAAAAGCATGAGTGGAGATATAGGATCTGGAACTGTGCAAAATAGCTATGGACTTTACTTCACATCTACAAGCTACACTACATTTAGAGGAACAGTGTACTCTGGCGGGAACAGCACAAACTTCACAACTACGTTGCATCCTGATCTGAGATTTAGCACGATTGATCTTCCAAGCTCGCAGATAATTTTTGCCACATCGAGTGGATCGATTCAAGGATATTCAGCATCCCACAACTCGGTTGTCTTGCAGGATTCAGTAGGAAGCGTCACTAAAACACTACGATTTAATCAATATGGAGTTGTGGAAAGCGTTCAGTAAACGTATCTCGTATAACGTATATCGTATGAAAAAAACTCGAAAAAAAATGTCAAAACAAATAGTGGATACGGTATACCAAATACGAAATGCGGTATACGAAAAGGGTCAGATGCTCGTTGAACTGATTCTTGTAATGGGACTATTCGCTCTATTAATACCGGCTTTGTCTGAAGGGTTTCTTTCTACGCGTGATGGAAAAGCACAGCAAAGCCAAAGAATAAATGCCGTAGCTTTTTTACAAGAGGCAAAAGAAGCGGTTAGGGTAATTAGAGAGAGTGGGTGGGTAAATGTCTCCACAGACGGAATGTATCATCCTGCAGTTTCAGGATCAACATGGTCACTTGTATCGGGCACGGAAACTATCGCGGGCCTGACTCGAAGTATAACGATTAGTAGCGTGCAGAGGAATGCTTCTGGAGCAATTGTGACCACTGGTGGTTCGGTTGATCCATCTACAAAAAAGGTAGACGTTATCGTAAGTTGGACACAACCAAGATCCTCATCGATTACAGCAAGCCTGTATCTAACTAGATATCTCGATAATGGAGCATTTATACAAACGACACAAGCAGAGTTCGATACGGGAACCAAGACAAATACAGCTACAACGAATACGAGCGGAGGTGAGGTTCAGATGTCGAATAATAACAAAGCGAAGTGGTGCTCCCCAGCTTTTTCTTCAGGTACGATTGATCTTCCTGATGGCCCGCCAGTAGCCGTATCTGCTACCGCAAGTGCATCGGTGAATAACCCGAATGATGTGGTTGCCGTTGTGGCACCATTTGCTACAACCTCGGCAAAGATGGCTCATGTTCGAGTCACGGCAAATACAGATCCACCATCGTCAACTCTTCGTGGAACCTTTACTCTTGACGCGAGTAAGTACAGTGATGCAGGTTACGTACCGTCCGGTATAGATCTGACCAATAGTTTCAAAACCAATGATGTGCAAACATACACATCCTCCAGTGGAAAAAAATATGCACTCATCGCTACAGACCTTCCAGATCATGAAGTCGTTGCCGTGCTGTATGACGATGGAAATGCAGCGAATGATACCGACGCATCTGGTGAATTTGCAGATCCCGTTAGCAAGATTTATAAATACTGGACTTTTTTTAATACCACCATATATAGCGCGACCGATACTGGGATGAGAAGTCCCTCTGCAAACAGCGTAGATACTGGTGGAGACGGAAATGGATTTGAATCAAACCCTACACGGGCATACTCGATCAACAATTCCTTTGCGGTGGACACTAATAGTGGAAGTGGAACGGGTACGAGCTGTACTGGGTCGGATAAAGATAGGCACCGATACTACAACTATAGCCTAAGTATACCTTCAGGTGCTGCAATACAAGGAGTTGAGGTGCGACTCGACTCGAAGGCTGACAGCAGTACTGGTAATCCTCAGCACTGTGTCCAGCTTTCTTGGGATGGCGGATCTAACTGGACTACGGCAAAGACGACGAGCACACTCGCCACCGGAACGTCTACCTTTACCCTTGGTGGATCGGCAGATACATGGGGTAGGTCATGGAGCGATACCCAATTCTCAAATGCCAACTTTCGAGTTCGAGTAATTAATGTAGCGAGTAATATTTCAAGAGATTTTTCGCTCGATTATGTAGGTGTAAAGGTGTCTTATAGCGGAGGAACATCTCCAACCAACGATCAGTCACCATTTGGGTATGGAGCTACTTCCTTAACCGTTATGCAGGATAAAGGCTATGTTGCCTCAGGTGGCTATTTGTACGTCATGGATCTGAGCAATATTGACAGTAAATCGCCAACAAATGGACTTGATGTTGTTGGATGTAGGATTGAGGTTGATGGTTATGAATGTAAGCCAGCCGATGGCACCGATAGAAAATATGCATCGGGCGAGACCGGTACTTCATGGAGTGATACGACAACTCCCGCCCATGCCAGCACCTGCGCAGATGGAGGAAATATTGAGCTATACGCAACGAATGATGTCTTTCCCGTATATTCGGGTGGTAGGACATATATTTATGCTGCCGTTGGTGCTGGTACAAATCCTGAATTCGATATAGTCGATGCTACCGACGTTCCCAATTCATCAAGCAGTCCCGCAGTTAGTAGTAGTTCATGCGGGCGTTCCTCCGGTGGAAACAGCGGATGGAAGAAAGTGGGATCATTCGATTTTAACACCGCATCAGGGACTGAAGAAGCAGCGAACTCTGTTTTTGCTAAGTCGGATGGAACTAGAGCCTACGTTTCTTCAAACGGAGGTGCTGACAGTAAACAGTTTTACATTTTGAATACGACTACCAAAACAGCTCCAACCTTCCTATCAGGTGCGAATAATGGCACAGGTCCAGCAACGGGCTATTACAACGCTGCCGGTGCGGATGGTGAGATGTATCCAAGAAGATCGATGACTGTACTAAATGGTCAAAGAGTCGTATTGGTCGGTAAAGATGGGATCACTAATGGAACCGATGCTCAGGAGTACCAGGTTCTTAATAGTGAAACAGAAGCAACGCCAACATACTGTGGGGGTCTCAACTTTGATCAAGGATTTAATGATCTCACATCTGTTTCAGAGGCTGATTATGACAATTTTGTATATATGGTCGCCAATACTAACTTAAATGAGCTTAAGATTATTCAAGGAGGACCGGATGGAACGTACAACGCAAACGGAACCTTTGAGTCGCCAACCTTTGATCCTGGATTTAATGCAACCTTTAACCGATTTTTTTCGACGACAACAATTCCGGCGTTGACCAACGTGCAGTACCAATTTGCTACTGCCGATCCCATCTCAGGAAGTTGTTCTGGAGTGAGCTTTAATTTTCTCGGACCTGATGGAACGGCAAGCACATACTATACCCCATCTGGAAGCCCCGTTCTACTTGATGATGACGGATCGGGGTATGAGAATCCTGGTCGTTGTTTTAGATATAAGGCTTTTTTTGACTCGACCGATCAAAATCAGACAGCTGTGATTCAGGATATGACCGTTAACTATTCACCATAAAGCTTAGAACTCGAAACATAGAATTTGGAACTTAAGAATACTATGACAAAAATAACAAACACTTTTTCAATAAACGCAGCCACAGCAAGTTCTATGTTCCACGCTCTATGAATAAAGGCACAACTCTCATCGAAATTATTATCTACATGGGTATTTTTGGAATTATTCTTATTGTCTTGTCTAATTTCTTTATCTCTACGATTGAGATAAAGCGAGAATCCGAGGCTGTTTCATACACGGCACAGGATGTGCGATTTTTGCTACAACGTCTAACGTATGACATCAAGAATGCTACCTCGATTACTACGCCAGCCACACTTGGAGCTCAAGGGTCCGTGTTGACCGCTGTGGTTAACGGAGTTACAAACACCTATACATTAACAGGAACGAATCTAACCCTAAACGGTGTTCAGCTCAACGGTTACAATACAAACATAAGTAACCTTTCATTTCAGCGCCTTGGAAACAACGGAGGTAAACACTCTATTAAGATAGCTCTTACCGTAACGGGTAAGGTGCGGAAAGCTAGTGGCCTAGAAGTAGCGATTGTACAGACAGCAGTTGCGTTGCGGTAGGTTAGTATTTCGCCTGCCTGCCGGCAGGTATAACGTATAGCATATGAAAAAAACAAAACAAAAAAGAAACAGGATCTTACCTAGTACTAAATACCAAATACGAGATACGGCATACGAACATGGGCAGGCTCTTGTGATGCTTATTTCCTTTGTCGCAATTGCTATTGTTGTGATCTCGAGCGCGCTTATCAATATGTTTATAAATATGACGGCAGCAACACGCACTCAGGTAGGAGATATAGCATATTCAGTTGCCGAAAGTGGTGCGGAAAACGCATTGCTAAGATTATTGCGCGATACCTCCTATGCGGGTGAAACCTTAGCTGTTGGATCCGGGAGTGCGGTTGTTACTGTAAGCGGGACAAATCCCAAAACAATCATCTCTACGGGTACTTACGGATCATTTAAAAGAAAGATTCAGGTTGTTGCTAGTGACAGTGCGGGTATACTTAGTGTAACGTCCTGGAAGGAGCAGTAATCAGTATGGCAGATAAAAAAGTATCACTCATTTTAATTGACAAGAATAAACTTTGGTTGTATTCAGGCGCAACGGGAGAGATTCTTAATCTCGATTTTCCCACAACGGTCATGAAGGACATGGAGGTCCTAAACAGAGATCTTCTAATAAAACAGTTCGAGTCATTTCTAAGTGTCCATAAAGTCGACGGCCCACGCGTTGATATAGTTATTGCTCCGTCACTTCTTTTTATCAAAGATTTTTCAGGAATAGAGGAGCCTAAGAAGGAGGAGGCGATTAAATCATTTGTAGATAATGTTCCCTTCGATTCCACAGCTAAAACTACGATGCATATGGACAAAGTTGTAAGAGTGATTGTTGCCAATAAAGACCTCATCATTCTCATTAAGCACTCACTTGAGAAACGGAAGTGTGAGGTTCCTTTAATTCTTCCAGCTACGGTAATTACAAATGTATCAATCTCATCTGCGCTCGATCCACAGATAGCCAAGGCGGTACTCGGACAGACCGACTCACTAAAAGCCTATAATCTATTAGACACGGGTCCGGCTATTAATCCACTGAAAAATATTACGGCAAACGCCGCTGATAAAAGCCATCCGAAGCGACTCCCATTATTGCTCAGCATGTTTGGTGGACTAATTTCGGTACTTATTGGGGTTGCGGTCGTTACCAATAGACAACCAACGATTCCGGCATCCCAAGCATCCGTCGTACTCAACCCTTTTCCGTCTTTGGCAAAACCTACAATAGTAGCGTCTCCAAGCGCAATAATAAGTACGCTAAGAATTGATCTTATGCGCACAGACCAGGCTGCATCTAAGTCTTCACAGCTTCGAACTTCACTTAAAAATTTAGGAATAACAGATTTGAAAGAGCTGGTCGATAACACGATCGTATTAGAGTCTTCACAGCTAGTTTTCTCTCAAGCGATTCCAGTCGTGGTCCAGGAACAAATAATAAACATCGTCAAGACAGTTGAGCCAGTATTCTCCACGAAGGTTGTAACCGGACTTAGTAGGGATGTAGAGATTCGTTTAAAATGAAGACCGTCAATATCTTCCAAATCTTTGTCTCTTTATTTACCCCTTGACAAAGTTCAGCACTTTCTTTTTAATGGATGTATATGATAAAAAATGGATCAAACCTAAACAAAAAGGGTTTTACCCTTATCGAGCTTTTAGTAGTTATTGGAATCTTGGCAGTGTTGCTAGCAATCACGATTATTGCTATTAACCCAGCAAGACAGTTTGCAAATGCGAACAATACGGCACGACGAAGTGCGGTTACACAGATCTTAAATGCTGTCGGAGCATATGTAGCTGAGAACCAAGGTCAGTTGCCAGCAGAAGTAACAGCATTAGTAGCTGCTACGCCAACAACCTTAAATGCTACGAACTTTCCAGCACTTTGCGCACAGTTAGTGCCAACATATATTTCGGCACTACCTACCGATCCAACTTTGAATGATGGAAATGGTATCGAGTCAGCTGACTGTGCAGCGGCAACCCCAGTATGGAACACTGGATACAGCATCTCACGCGATGCAAACAACAGAATCACTGTTGCAGCACCAAGCGCAGAGAATGCGGCTGTGATCTCGGTCACAAGATAAGTCAAACAACGTTAATTAAAAATCCTCCGACGAGTTCGGAGGATTTTTTTATATAATTAAGTCCATAGCGGACATTGTTGGTATGGTTGTATTGTGATTACGGCCATGGAGCCATGTAACTATGCAACTATGTTTCTACAGAGGTTTTGGATTACGTTATTTTTAGTCTTTATTTCTTGCTTCGGACTTAATAGTGCGGTCGATGCATTCGATCAGTCGCGCACAAATAACATGTTTGGCATTCACGTGGCAACTCCAAGTAGGGAAGAACTTGAGAATGCAGCTAAGCTGGTTAATACAAACGGAGGTAACTGGGGATATGCAACCGTCGTAATTCAGGAAAATGATAGGAATAAGCAAAAATGGCAGGAAGCATTTGATCGAATGAGAGAATTGCGGCTCATACCAATAGTCCGACTAGCTACAAAACCAATAGGAAGTACATGGGCACGTCCAAAACCCGATGAAATTAGTAACTGGGTGAATTTTTTAGACTCATTAAACTGGGTAGTAAAAGACCGATATATAGCGTTGTTTAATGAACCAAATCACGGCCAGGAATGGGAAGGGGAGGTTTCTCCTGAGGAGTTTGCAGATATTAGCCTAAGGTATATAAAAGCCTTAAAAACCTCAAATAGTGAGTATTTTACAATGCTTGGAGGGCTGGATCTCGCGGCCGCAAGCAACGGTGAGGACATGGATGAGTACGAATTTTTAAGAAGAGTCTTTATAAGTAAGCCAGAGTTGAAAGAGTCAATAGACGGTCTAAGTTCGCATTCATATCCAAATCCTGGATTCAGTGGGAGTCCAAGCGCGGTTGGGAGGCTGTCGATACATGGATATGAGTGGGAGTTGGAACTATTGAAGGAGTTGGGTGTGAAGAAAGAGCTTCCAGTTTTTATTACTGAGACCGGTTGGATTCATAGTGGAGCCGATCCTACAGGTCTTGATGAAAAATTTATAACTGCATTTTCTATATGGAAGGCCGATCCTAGAGTCAGAGCTGTTACACCTTTTATTCTAAGCTACCAAAGTGATCCATTCCTTCAATTTTCATGGCAAAAACCAAATAGCCAGGAGTTTTATTCTCATTATCATGCTGTTACCGAAATGAATAAGATCTTGGGAGATCCAGATCAGGTTCAAAAAGGCGAACTTAAGCAGACGCTTCCAAACGATCTTCTAGCCGACTCAACCTACCACTTTACTGTGAAGTTACGCAATGATGGACAGGCTGTCTGGACAAGTAAAGATGGATATGCGATGAAGTTCGCTATTCCAGAGAAGAAAGAAGGACTTGAGTATTTTTTTGGCAACTTAGACGGAATTAAGCCTGGAGATGAGCGGGAGATAGATCTATACATGAAGACCTCAGATCAAGGACATGCAAGACAAGCAGAACTAAATCTGTATAAGAACGACAGAGAGGTTCTCAAGAGCGTTAAGTGGTCGTTTAGGGTTTTACCATTGCCCAGTTTAGTTATTAAGACGTCTTTATTTCCAAGAATTCGAGCAAAAAAAGAACGAGATTTCGAACTTCAAATATTTAATAATAAGGAAGAGCTTGTATTTAAACAGAAGGGAATAAGACGAATAAACGGAGAGCTACAGGTTCCCGAAGTTAAAAATGTATACCTAAAAGGAACGTTCCGAGTTGTAATCCTGTCACAGTACTATCTTCCTAGGCAAACCTTCGTCCGTTTTGAGAAAGGATTAAATACTGCGAGTATTAAGGCAATGTTGCCGCTCGATTTCTTTCCTGACGGCACCTTCAGTTGGAGAGATATATTCGAAGTTCTTAAAAACCCACGACTACTTGGTCTTTTTCTTCCCTGAGATCCATTTGGCCTTGGTTAATATCGGCGCAAATACGTCATCTTCTATGGAGATTGAGAGACTTTTTAACTCCTCCGAAGTTGGATTGCGGCGCTGGTACCTTACAAACGATGTATCTTCAACGATGGCTATAGGAGTAGATTCGGCGCCTTCTCCCATGGCAAGAACGGTTGAAGCCCCTAGACCTTCATATATACTCGATCTAGTTACCCGCATTCGATAGTTAAAAAGATCCTTCTTTCCGACATAATTATTTAGAGCACTGAAGCCACTATAAGCGAGAGTTGTCCCTACAGTTCCCCAGCGCAGAGGTGTTGTTTTACTATCAACAATTATCACGCCTAAATTTTTAACTTTATGTTTACGAACAAGATGGCTACGAATTCCGTTTACTGTTTTCTGCATATTACGTGGCCAAAGAACGTAGAAACCATTACCATTTGACTCGTCAATACCTGCCGAAGCAATCATTGTTCCATTTTTTATCGTCAGATGAAAACCGTATTTATTTGAAGCAAGTGGAAGATAGAGATCAGCCTCTTTCTCAACAAGCGATTGTTTTTTAAGATTGCCCTTAGGAACAACCGCTCCTTCGCAGATTGAAATAATTTTTGAAGTAATTGCAACTATGGATCTTTCCTTTAGCTTTGGTACGTATCTGTCTAAAATCTTAAGTAGATCGGAGTCCTTTACGGTGATCTTATGAGTTTTGATTGGGGTTATTTTCATCTTTGAATACCTCGGTGAGATATTGTACACGGTCTTCGACATTTTCGGCTCTTGAAAAAAAACTTCCGGGGCAGATGTAGTCTGGGTGATATTTCTTGTTTTTAATAATCTCTAGCGAGTCTTTGTTAATTCCTCCATCTAGAAAAATATTATGCTTATAGCCAAGTTCTCTCAGCTGATCAATTTTATTGATCGTAAAAGGTATGAAAGGGTTTCCCTGAGGTCCAGGAATAATGCTCATTATTTGAATATTCTCAATTCTCGGAAGGTCGTAAACATGTTCTATAGTATCGATTGAATCATCTGGATTTAGAATTAAACCATAGTTATATGGTTGAGGAGGCTCTAAAAAGAGGTCAGGAGGCGGAGTTGCGCCATGATGGACGAAGATAGTAGGTATCTTTATTATTTTATTGTAAGGCTTTATTTCGTTCAAGGCTTTCTGATAGTCCGCAGTCATTAGGTGAAAGTCGAACTTAAGATCTTTGAAAGGAGTAATAGTCTCGAGAAGGGAAATAAGGGGCGGTGTAGCGAAATCAACAAATATTCCGTCCGCAAAATCAATTTGAAATCTTTGATAAAAAGGAATAAGTCTTTCAATCTGTGTGATTAAATCAGATACATTAGATACGTCAAGAGATGGGATTACCTGCATCTCTACATTGTAGCGTATATTAATTTCGTGTATATCTAAATATATGGACACAAGTCTTCCATACTATCTCGGTTTTTCTCACTTTTTAGGTATTGGACCAATTAAGTTCAATGCTCTACTTAGTAAATACGAGATAGAAGAGGCCTACAATCTATCGGAAGATGTACTGGCTGGAATTGTGGGAGCACAAACGAGTAGGAAGTTTGTACAGTTCCGAAAAGATTTTGATCCTCAAAAAAAACAAGAGGAGTTTGCGCACAGGAAAATTGAGGTTGTGAGTCGTAAAGATAGCAGATATCCAAATCAGCTAAAAGAGCTTTCAGATGCTCCAATTTGCTTATATGTAAAAGGAGATAGCCGACTTTTTACAGATGAGAGGCAATTTCATTTTGCAGTAGTTGGGACTAGGAAGGCATCGCCATATGGACTGAAAATAACAAGGGAAATCGTGCAGGATCTTTGCGGTCGCAACTCCAATATCTGTATAGTCTCGGGTCTTGCTTATGGAGTTGATGCTGTCGCGCATGAAACCACGCTTGAGTTTGGAGCAAATACAATAGCCTTTCTTGGCTGTGGAGTTAATATTATGTATCCGTATGGGAATAGACATATATATGACAAGATTATTTCAGGCGGAGGAGTAGTTGTTTCGGAATTTCCACCAGATCAGACGGTTGTCCCAGGGTTGTTTATAGCCAGAAACAGGTTAATATCCGGGCTGTCTCGAGGGGTGTTGATCGTTGAGGGAACGAAGACCTCTGGGGCGCTTATCACCGCTCGGTATGCCGCCGAGCAAGGGAAAGATGTATTTGCATTACCTGGACAGATAAATACGACCTTATCAGAGGCTCCGAACATTCTCATTAAAGAAGGAGCGATTATCGTTACCTCAACAAACGATATTGCAGATTATTACGCTTTTGGTCAGAAGGTTTTAAAAAGTGAAAGGTCCGAACTTAAGTTATCTGTGGACGAACTGGCAGTATATAGTTATTTAGAAAAGAACCCTAGGCTTATTGACGAGGTAGTACAGGAGCTTCAATACCCAGCTCAGCACATAATGACGCTTCTTTCGAGACTTGAACTCGAAGGAGTGGTGGTGCGTCGATCTGATGAGAAATACTACGTTAAGTAGGTCGGCAGAGTATAATTAGACATGGTTTTGCAAATATTTACTGACGGTGGGTCAAAAGGTAACCCAGGTCCTGCCGCAGTTGGCGTTGCCTACTTTCTAGATGGACTCAAGGTTGAGACTTACCGCGAAGACATTGGAACCGCAACTAATAATGAGGCTGAGTACACCGCGCTCATCCGCGCATTGGAGCAGCTCTTAAAAAGCTCTAAGCTAAAAGCTCTAGGCTATAAGAGTATAGCGGTTCATAGCGATTCGAGACTCATGGTGAATCAAGTAAAGGGTCTTTTTAAGGTGAATGAATCAAGAATTCGAGAGTTTATTCTTAAGATCAGATCGCTTGAGAGCGAAATAGGACTACCAATAAGCTACATAAACATTCCAAGAGAGCAGAATGCCATAGCCGATGCATTAGTTAATAATAAGTAACAACTAATTATGAACGATAGATTTGAGTTTGGAACATATTCTTTAGACCTCGAGACTCTTGAATGTTCGTTCAACTACATATCTGTACATAATGGGGTCAAACGTACCTTCGTTGAGAAGCTGATCCTTCCGTATAAGCCGAGCAGACTCAACATACCTCAAGAACTTCTTGATCGTGTACTCAAATATCTTCATCTTACGATCGGGGTAAGCTACTTCAAGATTTTTGTGCAGGACACCGTCGTCGTTCCGTACGTTTTAAGTACGGAAGAGGCTGCTTTTTTTACAATACTATATAAAAAAGGACTCGGTGAGTTCTATTACCGAAACAACCTTTCTTTGAAAAAAGCTCCAATCTTTCCATCCGATGAATCTATAAAGCGCGAACCATTTACATTAGAGAGTAGCACTGACAATATATTAGTTGGACTTGGAGGTGGGAAAGACTCGATAGTGGCTTTAGAATTACTCAAGGAGCAAGGGTTTGCTCCATCGGTTTTTATTGTTGGAGGCGAACAGGAAACTGCACTGCATAAAAGTTTGGTTGAAAAAACCAAGTCACCAGCATATCAGGTAAAGCGAATCCTTGACCAGCAATTATTCAGTCCGATACAAGACTCTTATAATGGTCACGTACCGGTTTCTGCCATCTACTCGTTGGTTGGCTATCTTCTTGCATTACTTTATCACTTTTCCTATATAGTGGTGGGAAATGAGCACAGTAGTAATTTTGGGAACATCCTATTTGAGTCAACCGAGATTAATCATCAATGGAGTAAATCAATTGAATATGAACATTTGTTTCAAGACCTTTGTCGATCATCTTTAAGTCCGAATATTGTATATTTTTCTCTTTTAAGGCCGTTTTATGAGATAAGAATCGTGGAACAGTTTATGAAATATCCAGAGTATCTACACAGTTTTACTAGTTGCAACAGAGCATTTCGTATTAAAAAACCAACTGAACAGCTGTGGTGTGGAGAGTGTCCAAAATGCGTGTTCGTATTTCTCCTATGTTCTGCATTTATGAATCCAGAACAGATAGTATCGGTCTTTGGACAGAATTTATTTGAGAAGGAAGCTTTACTGCCACTCTTTAAGGATGTTCTTGGCAACGGAACGATGAAACCCTTTGACTGTGTTGGAACCTTCGAGGAGGCTAAGGTAGCGTTTGTGATGGCAGAAAAGCACTTTGGAGACGAAAAGATATATCAATACCTCAAACCAACAATAGAGGTATCTCAGGCAGACAAGGATGTCGTTTTTCGCACCGTTATGTGCGACACCATTCCTCATCAGTTTCGTTTTAGTGGAATGAAAAATGTCTTGATAGTTGGGTATGGGAAAGAGGGTAGAGCTATTGAAGCATATCTGCGGCAGATATATCCTCAGGTAAAGTTAGAGATTGCTGATGAAAAAACTCATCCGGATAATTTTAGCAAACAAGAGCTGTTTGACATCGCATTACGAAGTCCAGGAGTACCGAAGGAAAAGGTGAAGATTCCTTCAACAACCGGTACCAATCTTTTTTTTGCACTTACGAAGAACGTAGTGGTTGGAATTACCGGAACAAAAGGAAAGAGCACCGTTACAACCTTGATCGGACACATTCTTAAAACAGCAGGTAAAAACATTAAGATTCTCGGGAATATTGGGGAACCTCTCATTGAAGAACTCTTGAAACAGCGCAGTACAGACCGCATTTATGTTGTTGAACTTTCCAGTTATCAGCTAGACGACCTCGACTTTTCGCCACATATTGCGGTGGTAACCTCCCTTTACAATGATCATCTTGATTACCATGGCAGCTCTGAGAGATATGTGGATGCAAAAAAACGAATTATTAAGTTCCAAACCAATAATGACCTTTTTATCTATAATAACTCTTTCGCGGAGCTCAAAGAATGGTCAAGGGAGACTCGAGCGAACTCAAAACCTTATGATGTTGATTTCCAATTTGATCAGAATTCGGTAAAGTTAAAAGGACCTCATAATATCGAGAATATACACGCCGCCATAACTGTGTGTCGTGCGCTAGGAGTTTCCGATGAAGATATTGCCTCTGGTCTAAAGAGCTATGTCCCACTTCCTCACAGACTCGAAAATATCGGAACGCTTAAAGGTATTACGTTTTATGACGATGCAATTGCCGTAATTCCTGAGGCGACCATCGCCGCTCTTCAGTCATTAGACAAAGTCGACACGCTTCTATTGGGAGGGACTGATAGGGGGTATGATTTCACACAGTTGGAGAAGGTTGTGAAAGAAAAAGGTGTTCGAAATCTTGTCTTGTTCCCCGATACGGGAAAGCGAATGTTTGAAAAGGATAGAGAAGACTTCAATATTTTAGAGACTGACAGTATGAAGGAGGCGGTCACGTTCGCATATCGACAAACAAAGTCTGGCGCGACTTGTTTATTATCTACAGCATCACCAAGCTATCGTCTTTGGAAGAACTTCGAAGAAAAAGGGGACGAGTTTAAGAAGTGGGTAGAGGAGTTGGGAAGAACCACATAAGACTCATTCGTCAAGCATTTTAGCGCGCCTGATATATTTCTCATCCTGCTTCATTGGGGTGTCGATAAACACATCCACAAGAGACAAAGCCTCTTCAAGAGTAAGATAATCCGAGGCAAGACAGAGCACATTCATATGGTCATTTGTTCGACCATGTTCAACCTGCTTTATAGAGTCGCATAGTCCTGCACGAACACCTTTGATTCGATTAGCTGCTACACTCATGCCAATTCCTGCTCCACATACCGCAATGCCAAAAAACTCTTCAGGTTGTTGGGCAACGGCGAGTGCTACTTTTTTTCCAAACTCAGGAAAGTTATCGAGTGGATCAAAACTGTAGTTACCCATATCCTCAACACGAACATTCTTCTCCTGAAGATACTCCATGAGTTTATTTTTCAACTCGAAACCGCGATGGTCGGCGCCTATGAAGATGGTCATACGGTTAGTATAATACACTATGGTTAAGTTAAAGATTGTATATTTTGGAACTCCGGATTTTTCCGCTGAGTTACTTAGAAAATTAGTAGAGGATAAGAATTTACCAATCGAAATTATTGGAGTGGTTACTCAGCCAGATAAGAAGGTTGGTAGAAAACAGATTTTGACCCCTTCTCCGGTTAAAAAAGTGGCAGGGGAGTATAAATTAGCATTAAATCCAGACCTTAAATCAGCAGATTTAGCCTTACTTTTTGCATATGGAGAGATTTTGCCATCAGAAATGCTGACGCTACCTCGATACGGATTTTGGAATGTGCATCCTTCACTTTTACCCCTATATAGAGGCTCTTCGCCTGTTGCAACGCCCCTTTTGAATGGTGACATTGAAACTGGAGTTACTATTATTAAAATGGATAATTTACTCGATCATGGACCGATAATTTCTCAAAAAAAATCATATATTTTTCCTTTACAACGAAGAGATCAGCTTACAGAGCGGCTTGTAGAAACTTCGTTCGAGATGCTAGGGGAGTTGTTCGGGAAATATGCGGGAAATATGGACGCAGTAGAGCTTCGGGAGCAAGATCACTCGAAGGCAACCTTCACCAAGAAGCTTACAAAGCAAGATGGATATATCGATATCAGAAATTTGAAATTAGAAATTAGAAATTCCTCTAAAAAGTTGTTTAATCTTTTTAGAGGCTTATATCCTTGGCCGGGTATCTGGACTCTCCTACCGGATAAAAAACGTCTAAAAATTACGAAAATTCATTGGGAAGACGAAAAGATCGTGATAAAAAAAGTTCAACTAGAAGGTAAGAATGAGATGGACTACGTAACTTTTTGCAGAGCCTACCCTAACGTGCTTTAAATCAAGCTCTGAAAAATGTTCCCACAAAAAATGCAAAGACAGCAGATACACTACCTAAAAGAACTACCTCACCAACAGATCTTATAATTGTATGCTTGGTAATCTTCCACCTCAGGAAACCAAGCAGAGTTAGAGCTACGAGAGTAAAGAGACATGAGCTGAAGAAGAGATTTGGTAGAGTTCTCATAAACACATAAGGTATGAGTGGAATAAAGCCAAAGGTAGTAAATGCAAAGAAGGTAGCGAGCCCAGTAAGAAAGGGATTTTCGCCTCTAGGGTCGGGTAATTCGAGTTCATGATTCATCATGAAGTCGGCGTAGTACTCAGGATTTTTTTCATACAGTGAAATTATTAGCTCAGCATCCTTAGTACCAAATCCTTTGTTCATTAATATCTCAATCGACTCCTCTCTTTCCAGCTCGGGATGATTCTTGATTTCATACATTTCTTTATTGCGTTCCATGCGATAAAGATCTTTCTCCGATCTTAGAGAGAGAAAATTACTAAGCCCCATTGATGCCCCATCGGCAGCAAGATTCGCCATTCCGAATAATAAAACGATTATGACGGGGTAGGTAGTTGATGTCTGTTGGGCGCCGGCAAAGCCTGCAACTACAGCAAAGGTTGTTACGATGCCATCACTTCCCCCGTACACAATTTCCTTTAGATAAGTTGAGAAAGCTGACAACTTATGCTCATCTTGGAGGTGTTTTTGGAGGTGGGGGCTAACCATAAATGTAATTATACCCTTCAACAATCTCAGGGCAAGCGTCAGATTTTGTTTAGAGCGATCTGATCCCTTAGGTAATTCATATACCTCTCTACTGTGAAGACGTTATGAAATGTCGCTATTGTGTAACCTAAAAGCTCCCGTTGTTTGAAGAGATGGTGTAGGTACGATTTTGTGAAATTTAAGCAAGCCCAGCAGTCACAGGTGGGGTCAATTTTCTCGAAATTGTCTCTATATATTGCCTTCTGGATATCTATCTCCCCGGTTTTATGAGTATCCCACTGATAGATTCTTCCGAGTCTCGCAATTCTTGTTGGCTCAACGCAGTCAAAAGTATCTATTCCATGAACTACGAGATCCCTAATATCATCAAGTTGACCAATACCAAGAAGGTGTACAGGCTTATCGTCCGGTAAAAATTCAGAACACCACTCTACCTGCTTTCTCATCTCTTCTTTGCTTTCTCCCACAGATACTCCTCCAATTGCGATACCGTCTACGGCCTGATTTGTAACAAATTTGGCAGATTCCTTGCGCAGATCCTCAAACTGACCGCCCTGAATTATGCCGTATAAATACTGCTTAGAACCTGTAACCTGCAACCTGTAACTTTCAACTTCTTTTATGCAGCGAAGCAGCCAGTCGTGAGTCCGATTCACAGATTTTTTTGCATACTCATGAGTTGCGTTAAGATACGTACATTCATCAAAGGCCATCATTAGATCTGCGCCAATTTCCTGTTGAAACTTTATGGATGACTCAGGTGTAAACTCAATCAAAGCACCGTCGTGTACCGATCTAAACTTGACACCGTCTTCTGAAATCTTTACCAGTAGTGGTTCCTCATTCGTGTCCCCTCTTAATTTTCCCGTTCTTCTTTCATTTTTTCCAAGAGAAAAAACCTGAAAGCCTCCAGAGTCTGACATAAGTGGAGTTGGGAGCTTTGAGTATTTGTGAATACCTCCTGCATTTTTAATAATGCTTGATCCTGGGTGGGTTACGAGGTGGTAGGTATTCACGAACATGAGTTGGACATTCATCTTTGGAATTTGTTCGGGAAGGATTCCTTTAAGGGTTCCTTTGGTAGCGCAGGGGACAAAGGTGGGCGTTTGAACCTCTCCATGTGAGGTTTGGATTGTCCCAATGCGCGCTTTCGATTTTTTTGACTTGTGATGAACGGTAAAAAACTTCGATGTAGCCATAAGAAAACATAATTATACGTTATACGAGATACGAAATACGGTATACGAAAGTGGCGAAGTTACTTATACATCGATCGGACCTGGAAGATGAAGTACCATCCGATGACTGCATTTAGGACTGCTCCAACAAGGTTTAAGGCTACGAGAGAACCTGCTACTGAAACGAGCGAAGAATAGAACAGCATGTTCCATCCAGACTTCTTTCTCTTAAATAGTCCGGGTAAAGCCAATGCTTCAAGAACTAGGGTTGCAAGACTGAAGACTGTTCCAACGGTAAAGGCTGCTGCATTTGCGCCACCGAGAACTGCAAATGGAGCTAAGAATGCTCCAAGACCGATTGCTGCGAGAAGTACTGGCAGTGCGAGAACCAAAGTTACAAGAGTGAACCAAGGTCCAAAGGTCACAATAAATTCTTTTACACCTTCGGGCAACTGAAATGGGGCCTTTTTTACAAAGTATTCGTTTAAGGTAGTTTCGAGATTTGAAAGAGACGCATTCGCTGTTGCCATTAGCATCATAGTAAATTAAGCATTAATTCTTGTCAAGAGTATTTTATAGTTCTGAGTTCCGTATAATGGTTTTATGTTCGACACTCACTGTCACCTCAATTTCGGCGCCTTCGATGGCCAAGTAGATCAGATTATTAAGGATGCCCTCAACTCAGGGATCTCTCAAATCTTAATTCCCAGTACAGATTTAACTACTGCTGATAAAGCCATTTCGGTTGCAGGTTCTTTTGAAAATATATATGTGGCCGTTGGCATACATCCACATCATGTCTTTGAGTTGAAAGCCAAAAGCGAGAAACTAAAAGTTGATCTGGAAAATATAGAACGGTTACTGGAGAACAAAAAAGTTGTTGCTGTTGGTGAAGTAGGACTGGATAGACATTACTACAAAAATACCAAGTATGGCGACTATGAAATCACTAATGAGTTTATGCGAACGCAACGAGAAGTATTCGCTCATCAGGTTGTGCTCGCAGTGCGCCATGACAAGAGTTTGATTCTTCACAATAGAGAGTCGAAGACAGAGTTTTTAGAAACGCTCCTCTCTGTCTGGGACTCCAAGCTTGAAGGAAGAACGGTTTTTCACTGCTGTGAGCCAGACGATGAACTTCTCGAGTTTGCGAAGAAACACAAGCTCTACATTGGAGTTGATGGTGACGTTACTTACAGCAAGCAAAAGCAAGAGTTTATCAAGAAAGTTCCATTAGAAATGCTTGTACTCGAGACGGATGCTCCATTTTTAAGTCCGGAACCATTCAGATCAATGCCGAGAGAAACACGAGGGCCAAATGTTCCAGCAAATCTCAGGCTTATTGCTGAGTTTGTAGCGAAGTTAAAAGATCTGCCCACCGATCAGTTGGCTCAAATAACGACTGCCAACGCTCAAAGGCTTTTTGGCCTAGCGTAGCTAGTTTTTTCTCCTCAGTTACAATCTTCTTAAGAACATCAGCAATATTTCGTGGATTCTCAGGGTCCACAAATATGGCTGTGTCTCCGGCGGTTTCATGAAAGATATCTATATCGGATAATATTGACGACGTCTTTTGAGAGGCGGCCTCAACATAAGAAAATCCAAGTCCTTCTTCTCGAGAAACGAGTATGTTTGCTACAGAGTTTTTATATAAAATCTTCAGATCCTCGTCAGAAACAAATCCAGGGAAGATAAATCTTTTATCGTTTTTCGCTAAGTTCATAAATTCGTGAAACTCCTTTGTCCAGCTGTTTAGAGGAACTTCGTCTATGAAGGTCTTCCCAACAAAGACACAGGTTGCATCCGCCATCTGTACTGCTTTAGCAAGATTTACGAGATTCTTGTTCCAGGTAACGTCGCCGACATAGATGAAGTATTTGGTATTTGGCATTTGGTATTTAGTATTTTCCGTAGCCTGGGAGGAGAAGGTTTTAGGCAGTGTGGGGAATACTACTCGGACTCCGTTCTTGCGAAGGGGTAGCTGTTTGAGGATGTTTTTCTGACTGACTTCTGAGTCGGTTACAATCAGGTCGTAATTTTTTAAAGAACGTTTATTTTTCCATACATTTATCGCTCCCCTTACTCCTATGGGGAAATGTTTGGGAAATTGAAGGGGAATTACATCGTGGATTACGCCAATCTGTATTTTGGCAAGGCGCTTATTAACTACGGGTGTTTGAACGAGGTTTATAAAAGGATTAATAAATACTGAGTCGTATGGGATTTTAGATGTGTCTGAGGTAAAAACAACGTCTTTAGGAAGGGTCTCTTTCAGTGTCTGCACAAACCTTCCGATGCCTCGTACTTTGCTTTGGGAATCGGTAGCTGTTGGGTCGTAGATAAAGGTGTCCATGTATTTCATTGTACCACTTGTTGATTTTGAAGCTATTTTTGATATAATCATTCCTTAAAATATTCATATGGCAGCAGAAAGTCAACCAATACAACGAGAACCATTGCGAGTTACGCCGGACCAACTCATCGATTCAAATCAATCTCCTATTTCGAATGAGCGAATAGCAGCTTATAAATCTGCGAAAGATGATGGTAAGCTAGTTCTATTCAAACTATGTGCAGATGCTCGGTCTGGTCCTTCTCTTTTTAACTTCGATGCTGCAGCGGTTGATAGATCGATTGCTGCAAGTGTAAGTCCAACAGAATATGGAGATGCAATACGACATCATGGAGTCGGTGCTATTGTTATTGCGCCACACTTCGACGGGATTAAGTCCGAAGACCAAGGATTCTTTAATGGGTGTGGAGGTCAGGACGCATTTAGAACTATGCATAATCACGAACCAAATATGGACGGTATCCCAGACCCTGATGTGGCCCATTACCTAAGACAGAATATTTCGAGTGAGAATCCTTTCGTTCAGGCTTTTCGACTCAAGGATCAAGTAATGCGGCAGTTTCTCATACAGGGAGAAGATCATTATAAGCCAATCATGTTAGGTGCGATCGATCACAGAACGGGATTGTTTATTCCAGTTTGGTTTAGCGGTCGAGATGATCGTGGAAGATATGTTACGACGAGTACTTTGCAAAGTCATCATATACAAAACCCAGAATATATCACTCCAGAAAATGTTCTTCAGTTTGATCCGGAGGAGCTTCCTGAAATATTCAGAGAGGTGCTTGAAAGTAATAGGCGGTTTGTTGCCAGTCGCCCTGAACTGAAAGAGACTCAGAGAGTACAAAACCCAGACGTTATTGTTGTTACTACGGCCCTTATGCCTCTCCGCAATAGATATGCAAATCTTTTTGATACTCCAAATACGGTATTTGTTGTTGGGGCGCCGGCAAGCGCCAATGCAGTGGGAAATGGAGAATTGCATGTCACCGATCCTGGACTCATTCTCGACCAGGTTTCCTACCCTGTTGAACATGCTGTCTCAGCGTATGATGTAGACTCTCCATTTAAAGACACGAGAACCATCATATTTGAAACAGGCGCGATGGCAGAGTCCGTAATACTTGCAGATGAATTCGTAAAAAGACCATGGGCACAAGACTGGCTCAATGAAGGTGGAAGCATGATCATAGCCGAAACAAAATCTGCAGTTACTACCAAAGCCTTCGTACTTCAATCCTAATACTTACTATGCCAAAAACTCATCTACAACACTCAGAGGTAAGAAGCTGGATTAAAAAAAATACCTATTCGATTAAACCTTCAAAGAAATTCATATCCCGTTGCATCGATGGAAGGTATGAGAATGCTCCCGATCTCCCCGCTTTAGCTATTCCAGGTGGCGATGCAGGACAGCTCGCTATTTTGTTTGCAACTGCGAATAGACACAAGATAAAGCTCGACTATATGAAGTCGTGGAAAGCTATCTGTAAGGTGGTTGGCGGAAAGCAAAATATACGTTTCCACACAGACTCACATGCTCCAAAGAAGAAAATCGCGGGTGGTTGTGGTCATATTAAGCTGAAGAGTTTGAATCCAAAACTTTATGGATTGAAGACGAGTCAGGTCACTTTTATAAAAAAGTGTTGCAAAGAAGCACTGTCAAAACATAAGTTTATCCAAGTAAAGTTAAATGGAGACCATAAAGAAGGAGCGGTCTTGACCATCAATGGGAACTATGGGGTATACCCCCAATTTAAGGGTAAACAATTATTTATTGTTCATCTGTCCCTCATTAATAGCAGGCATAAAGAATTAGCAAAAGTTCTCGTGAAAACAAAGGCGGTACAACTTCATGCGGGACAAACAGTGAAGTACTTACATAAGGCACTCGACGAGACTCATGGAAAACATCTGATGCTCACTGCTAAGGCGCTTGCGAACGGACTACCCATTTTTAATGTCACTTTCAAAACAAGATCTTCGTTTAAGGTTGAAAAGGCAGGAAAAGTAGCATAGAATCGCTCCTGAATGAAAAGAAGAGATAGAGATCTAGAATTTTTGAACGAAATTGGTACCCTGAGATTTATAAAACGCTCATGGATCCAGTTTTTGAGATCGGATGTTGCAAGTATTTCTGAGCACATGTTTCGTATGGCATGGATCGCTCTCGTAATTGCAAAGCACGAGAAGGTAAAGGACACGGGTAAGATTTTGAAGATGGTCTTAGTTCACGATATAACCGAGAGTAGAACGGGCGATCCACATTATGTGTCTAGACAGTATGTGAAGATCGACGAGGAGCTAGCGATCGATGATATGCTCGAAGGCACGGCTCTGAAGGACGAGTTTAAGGCACTGTGGAAGGAGTATGAGGAGAGAAAAAGCATTGAGTCGAAGATTGTAAAGGATGCAGACAACCTTGATGTAGATATGGAACTCAGAGATTATGCGGGTAGAGATAAACAGTTATATACTAAGTGGCGGCCAACACGAACTGCGGTATATAAGCGTTTGTTTACTAAGACCGCAAAGCGTCTGTGGAAAGAAATTCATACTTCAAATCCACATGACTGGC
This sequence comes from Candidatus Roizmanbacteria bacterium, assembly GCA_016699265.1. NCBI lineage: Bacteria > Candidatus Roizmaniibacteriota > Candidatus Roizmanbacteria bacterium. Next base: position 41,640 of record CP064967.1, read on the forward strand.
ATATTAACGGGAGAAATCGATTAGTTGCAGGAGACTGGTCCACTAAAAAGCAAAAGTAATTTCTAGTTCTTAGTACTTAGTTCTTAACCAATTAAAAATTTGTAATTAAAAATTAAAACTTGAATAAAAACTAAAAAATAAAAATTAAGAATTAAATATATGGTTATCGGACCAAAGATATTACTAAAACTAGTTAAGGAAAAAAAACTTGTCAAAAATCTTGACAAGCGAGAGCTTACTAATCCAGAGGGTGCTGGATTTGATCTACGATTCAACGAATTGTTTGAGATCGAGGGCAATGCATTTCTTGGTGTGAAGGAAAGGCAGACGCCAACTATAAAGAAGCTTCTAGGGTATATAAAAGGAAAAAAACAGTCGGTCACTATTCTTCCAGGAGCCTTTTATTTAATGACTACTATCGAGGAAGTTAATCTTCCTCAGGATATTACGGTCAACTTTAAGCCAAGGACCACAACCTTTCGAAGCGGACTATTTATAAGATCTGGAAATGTAGCGCCGGGTTACAAAGGCAAGCTTACCTTTGCCGTAAAGAGTGAAGGGCCAGTTGCTATTACGTTGGAGCCGGGTTGCCGCATCATTCACGCCCAATTTCAATGGGTGGATGGTGGTGGCTCTATGTACCGCGGTCAGTGGCAAGGTGGAAGAGTGACGACTGACAAGAAGGAAACGCAGGTATAAGGTATTTCGTATAATGTATAACGTATGAAGCTCCAGACAAACCCAGAATATCAGTATTTAAATCTACTTCAGGACATTTTGGACAATGGTGAAGAGCAAACTGACCGTGGGACTAGTGTCAAGACTTACAGCGTTTTTGGACGGCAGATTCGCTTCGACTTAACGAAGGACTTCCCTCTTCTTACAACAAAAAAAGTCTACTGGAAGGGAGTGCTTCACGAGCTGTACTGGTTTTTATCTGGGCAGTCAAACATTAAGTATCTGGTCGACAACAATGTACATATATGGGACGACTATCCTTATAAAATATATAAATCGAAAAATAAAAACACCTCATTAACAAAAGACGAGTTTATTCAAAAGATTGCGACTGATAAGAAGTTTGCAAAGAGCTGGGGAGAGCTACCCCACATATACGGCGAGATGTGGAGAAGATGGCCAGCGAAGGATGGTAGATCTGTAGACCAGTTAGCTTGGGTCATAAAGGAGCTACAAGAGGATCCGAATGCCCATAACACTCTCGTTAACTCCTGGAATCCAGAATATCTTTACACAATGGCAAAACCCGGTAAAGGAGCAAGATTTCCAATCTGTCACAATATGTATCAGGTAAACATAAAAAATGAAAAGGTCTGTCTTCAACTTTATCAACGTAGTGCCGATATTTTTCTTGGTGTTCCTTTTAACATTGCGAGTTACGCGCTATTAACAGTAATAATCGCAAAGATTCTTGGACGTGAACCAGGTGAGTTCGTGCACACTTTTGGAGATGTGCATATATATGAGAATCATTTTGATGCGGTGAAGGAGCAGTTAAAAAGAAAACCTATGCCATTCCCGAAGCTAAGCATCAAAGGTAAGAATGTGACATTAAGTTCGTTTAGGCCCGAGATGGTTATACTTGAGGACTATCAAGCCCACCCACCCATTAAAGCAGAGCTCACCGTTGCCGGAGGACTATTTGAAGGGAAGCATACGAGTAGCTCTTAGTTTTTATTTCGAATTTTTTATTCAGCTTGAAATATTAAAAACTTATATTTGATTACAAAATAAAAACTTCAAAATTCAAACTATGACAAGAATAAGTGCAATTGCCGCTATCGCTGAGAAGTCTAGGGCTCTAGGAAAGGATAATGAGCTTCTTTGGCGCATCTCTAGCGATCTGAAAAGAGTGCGAGAATTGACCATGGGTCACCCGATCATCATGGGTAGAAAGACCATGGAACATATTGTTGCGACAGCAGGAAAAGCCCTCTCTGGAAGGACAAACATTGTTGTTACGCGAGACAAAGATCTAAAAAAAGATGGATTTGTTGTGGTTAATTCATTTCCGGAAGCATTAGAGATGGCCCAAAAATCTCCTGGCCCAGAGGAGGTTTTTGTTTTTGGAGGAGCGCAGATGTATCAACTAGCGTTACCACGCATACATAGACTTTATTTAACTGTAGTACAGGACGATCCACAGGCTGACGCATTCTTTCCTGATTACTCTGAGTTCAAGACGGTAGTCGAAAAGAGCGAAGAAATGGATGATAATGGACTCAAGTATTACTACCTTACTTTAGAAAGGTGAGCGTATTGTCGATAAGAGTCTGTAGAGACTTGTCTACTGTGAAGAATGTTTGTTTTCCCGTATAAGGATTTAACTTAGCGCTTCCAGATCCATTCTTGTCACAGGTAAATGATAGAACCGTGTTTGAATTCTCCTCGAAGATCGCCGATACGCTAGACTCCTTAATTTTTTTGAGCGTATCCGGAATAACGAAAGATATTTTACACAGTTTATGTGTGAACATGCTGTATTTGACCTGCTTGGGCTGAGTTGTTGGTTGGGGTAGTGGCGTAAGGCTGAAATTATAGGCATTCTGTTTATTAGTACTTTCTACATGCTGCCCGTAACGTACTCCGACGATAAAGACGAGCACTGCAGTAAGGCCGAATAAGAGTGCTAGTGGTGCTCTATTTTTCATCTTTATGGTTGGTGGGAACTGATGGTAGAAGCGACGGCTCAATCATGAAAAATTCCACTGCCTTATCGATAGGTTCGTGAGTGAAGAATAGTTCAATGCGTTTCATTCTATTTACGTCCGGTCCACGCTTTTGAGTATTCCCTAATGCCGAATCACCAAACAGATCTAAAGTTAAGTTTAGATAAATTTGCGATAGACGTTCATCTAGGTCGGACGATGTAATGCGAGGATCAAGATGAAAAACATCAAGTAAAAAATCTCTTGTAGGTGAGGGGGTAGAAACTTCTAATGTTGAGTTTGGCGACTCGGTCGCCACCGGTTTCAACTTAGATCGATGAAATGCCTCTAAGATCTCATGAAGTTGTGCAACTCCAACGCGCGCCTTCTGAGAGATCGAACTATCGTTTAACAAAGAAAACCATCTTTCGGTTAAAGCATGTGGAGCAATATTGGTTTTCGGTGGTGCTTGGTAAAAGTCTGTGTATAGCTGGCCAACTTCAGCAGCTGTTCGAAGGCGTTGATCATTTGGAAGTTCGTGAAACGGATTTACCTTAGGCAAAACTCTACCAAAGGATGCCTCTCCCGATCTGTCTGGACTCATTCAAATATTATAGCTGTATCGGTCCAAAATACAATTGACATCCCAAAAATGCGACTGTATACTACTTTCTGATCCTCCTGATGAGATTAGCAATTTAAAAACTTTTTCTTTACGCTATCAAATCTATAGGGTAATCCCGACGAAAGTTGCGGAAATGGGGCATCGGTCTTTCGATTTCGATCGAAAGCATGTCTTCCCGTTCCTTTGCAAAGGAAAAGTTTTACGTTTCTACTTATTGGAGAGGATCATTTTGTATCTTACCTTAATTACTAAATGTCTATTCACCCAACGAGTTCACGAACTAACGGGTTATTTCTAATTCGTTAATGCGTTAATCCGTTGATTAGCGACTATATAAATTTTTCTACAGTATAAATATGCTAGATAAGAAAGATGACGTTCTTGACGTCAGCACCATGCTCGAGGGTAACGATTATGAAGAAAAAACAATCGCCCCTGCAGAAGCAGAACAGGAACATAGACAGGCAGATAGACCACAGAAATCAGACAACAGACTAAAAGAAGATCTGAAATTGAGCTACACCGCAACCGGCGTGCTTGATGTGACTGTAGGTGGGTATGGATTCCTTCGACAGGACTACACCATCAACCCAAACAAGGACATCTACGTTTCAACATCTCAAATTCGACGCTTCTGGCTTCGAAGAGGAGACATGGTTGAGGGACTCGCACGACCTCCTAAGGAAGGCGAGCGATTTCACAGTCTACTTCTTATTAAAAAGATAAATGGAGTGGAGATTACTGAGGAAGAAAGTCGAACTCGTAAAGACTTCGAGCAGCTCACCTCGCTACATCCTAATAGGCAGATTAAGTTGGAGACGACTAAAGAGGTATTATCTACAAGAATAATTGATCTAATTGCTCCAATTGGATTCGGTCAAAGAGCTCTCATTGTTTCTCAACCAAAAGCGGGAAAGACAACTTTCCTTAAGGAGATTGCACAGGCAATTAGCGTCAATCATCCAGAAGCTCATTTGATGGCCATTCTTATTGGTGAAAGACCTGAGGAAGTTACCGAAATCAAAAGGTTCATTAAGGGAGAGGTGGCAGCATCTAATTTTGACGAGTCTCCCCGACAACAGGTAAAGGTAGCAAATTTGGCGCTTGAACGAGCAAGAAGGCTCGTTGAGATGGGTAAGGATGTGATCGTACTTCTTGACTCAATCACGCGCCTAGCACGAGCATTCAATCTTTCTGTTCAAGGAACGGGAAGAAGCATGTCCGGCGGAATTGATCCGTCAGCACTTTTCCCAGCCAAAAAGTTTTTGGGAGCAGCTCGTAACTGTGAAGAAGGTGGAAGCTTAACCATAATCGGAACAGCTCTTATCGAGACTGAATCACGAATGGATAACCTTATTTACGAAGAGTTCAAGGGAACCGGAAATATGGAGATCCATCTTGATCGTAAACTTGCTGAGCGAAGAATTTTCCCAGCTGTAAATATCGAAAGATCTGGAACGCGACACGAAGAGTTGCTTCTTGACGAGAAGTTTATGAAGAAGATAACGACTCTTCATCGTATGTTGGGTCTTCTAGACGGCGAAGAGCGAGTAACGCTCATGATCGATAAGCTGTCGAAAACGAAGAATAACGCAGAGTTCCTAGACTCTTTAAGCGCTGGAGCGTAAAGCTAGTCAGTTAGGTTGAATCGAAACATCTTTTCGGTGTGGACTCCGCCTTGTTTCTCGTAAAATTTGTGGGCAGCCGCAAGTTCAAATCCACTCGTAAGCTTCATTACTTTTATCTGGTTTTTTCTACAGTAATCTTTGACGGCTTTTAGTAAGGCTGTGCCTACCCCCTGGCCTCGAGAGCGCTCAGTTATAACCAAGTCTTCAAGATGTCCCGCAAAATAGCCCCTTCGCATAATGGGCAGAATAAAAAGATCGGCTACTCCGAGTAGGTGTGAGTCTTCTTCTGCGACAAAGACCCTAACGTCAGATCGCCCTAAGAGGTCATTAAATATTTTCTCACGCTTCTCTTGTTCCTCTGTAGGTTGCACCGGATTCACTCGCTTCTTGTTGACCTCGGCTAACAGCTCGTCAAGAAGGGCTAAAACCTGATTTGTATCCCGCGCTTCAGCGAGGCGAATATTCATAACCATATTATATGGGAGATGTGAATGATATGTGCATAAGTTGCGGGTTGATATTTGAGAAAAGTTGACAGAGTATATACTCTATAGTAGTATGGAGTATATACCTATACCCCCTATGACTACCCAAAGAATTAATCGAATAATCGGACAACTTAAAGGAATACAAAGAATGATGGAAACTGAAAGAGACTGTCATGAAATTCTTCAGCAGGTATCCGCCGTAAAGAAAGCGATTGATGGAATTTCCAAGGAGTTGGTAGTGGCGGACATCTGCAAGTCACTGCCGAAAGAGAGTACGCAAAAAATCGAACGAGTTGTTGATCGAGTTCTTTCAATGTAATATATAGCTCTATGTCAGAAATTCAAAACGTTGTAATCATTGGTGGTGGTCCTGCTGGACTTGCCGCAGCTCTCTATACTTCAAGAGCTAATCTTAAGCCGGTCGTGTTTGCAGGTTCCCCTCCGGGTGGTCAGCTTACGCTAACGAGTGAGGTGGAGAACTGGTTAGGATTCGAGTCTATTCTTGGTCCAGAGCTGATTAGCAAGATGCGTTCGCATGTTGAAAAGTTTGGAGTGAAGATTTTCGATGAAAATGTTACGAGTATAGACTTTGCCAAGGCTCCGTTTAAGGTAAAAAGCATAGACCGTGAAGTAAGCGCAAAAAGCGTAATTATCGCTACTGGAGCAAAAGCTCTTTGGCTAAATCTTGAATCTGAACAGCGTTTGAAAGGAAAAGGAGTGTCCGCATGTGCTACTTGTGATGGATTTTTCTTTAAGAACAAAGTCGTGGCCGTTGTTGGAGGTGGCGACACTGCAATGGAAGAAGCATTAACTCTTACGAAGTTCGCTACTAAAGTCTACTTAATACATAGAAAAGACTCGTTCCGAGCCTCAAAAATCATGCAAGAGCGAGTCCTAAAACACGAGAAGATAGAGGTTATTTGGAACACGCAAGTTGTGGAGGTTTTGGGAGAGAGCAGAGTAGAAGGCCTTAAACTACAAAGTGTAGAATCCAAAGAACTAAAAAATCTTACTGTCGATGGACTATTTCTAGGCATCGGACACAAGCCTGACACCGAACTTTTTAAAGATAAGATCGAGCTTGATGAAAAAGGCTATATCGTTACCTTTGATATGTTGGCCAGAGAGCACTTGATGTACGGTAAAGTTCCGGCAGAAAAAGTGAAAAAAATACAAGAGAGCGCAGGCCATAGTCCCACGAGCACCAACGTACTAGGTGTATTCGCAGCGGGAGACTGTGTAGACCACGTTTATAGACAGGCAACAACCGCTGTTGGTATGGGTGTAGCTGCCGCATTAGATGTTGAGAGATGGCTTGAACTAGAGTAAGATCTTCGTATGAGTACTGCAGGAGCCCAGATGCTTCAAACTGCGCAAAATCTCATAAAAGAGACTGGCAAAATCCTACATCTTAGCGATGAGCATATTCAAAAACTAGTAGCTCCCGACTCTATTCATGAGGCTGTTCTTGAGATCGTACTTGACAGTGGTGCTAAGAAATTCTTTCAGGCATTTAGAGTCCAGCACAATAATACTCTAGGACCGTATAAAGGAGGTATTCGCTTCCATCCACAGGTATCGGTAGAGGAAGTACAGGCCCTCGCAACTCTCATGAGTATAAAGTGCTCCGTAGCTGGTATTCCACTTGGAGGCGGTAAGGGGGGGATAATTGTAGATCCTAAAACCCTGTCCGAAAAAGAACTAGAAAAGCTATCTAGAGCCTATGTCGGTGCTTTTTTTGAGTTCATTGGTGAAGAAAAAGATATCCCAGCGCCAGACGTCAATACAAACGGACAGATTATGTCATGGATGGTGGATGAATACATTAAATTAAAGGCTGAAAGTTTAAAGTTGGAAGCTGGCGAAATAGGAGAAGAGCAAATTTCAAAGTGGAGAGGGAGCTTTACCGGTAAACCGTTAGAGATAGGAGGGAGTTTGGGCCGAACGGAAGCGACGGGCAGAGGTGGAGTCATCGCTTTGAAAGCTCTACTCTCAAAGCTAGGTTCTACGTTCCACACTTCAAGTTCTAAACCTACAATCGCCGTCCAGGGATTTGGGAATGTCGGATACTACTTCGCGAAGATAGCTTCAGAGGAGGGATTCAATGTTGTATCTGTCTCTGATAGTAAAGGTGGAATTATTTATAAAAATATGGAACCGCTTGACGTTCCTTTGGTTATGAGCTGTAAGAAAGAAAAAGGAAACTTGTCAGGTTGTTACTGTGTAGGAGGTGTTTGCGACCTAAGAGGTGGTAGGCCAATCTCCAATGCTGAGCTACTAGAGTTACCAGTTGATATTTTGGTACCATCCGCTCTTGAGAACGTAATAAACGGCGAAAATATGACCAAAATTAAGGCAAAGATCGTAGTTGAGATGGCAAATGGTCCTGTGACCGAGGAAGCGCAAAACTATTTAGTTAATAAGGGAGTACAGATAATTCCCGATGTATTCGCAAATAGTGGTGGAGTGACCGTCTCATATCTGGAATGGCGACAAAATGTGGAGAATCAAAGATGGACCGAAAAAGATGTTAATTCCAAGATGCTTAACCTTATGACCGCTGCCTTTGAGTCAATCTGGAATCGATCCCAAAAAATGAAAACTTCACTAAAAAATGCCGCGTTTGAAGTCGCTATTGAGCGAATGCTTACTTAAGAAAGTTGAGAGGATTTAGCTGAGCTCCCCCTGAGCGGATTTCAAAATGTAGATGTGGTCCTGACGATCTACCCGTAGATCCCATATTTCCAATTTGCTGTCCCTGAGAAACTGCCTGACCTGGAGTAACTCCAACAACAGATAGGTGACCATAAAGAGTTTGGTATCCATTTCCATGATCGATAATAATATGACATCCATATCCGTATGTAATACACCCAGCAAAGGTTACTGTTCCTGTATCGGAAGCCAGTACTGGAGGGAGAGCATTATTGGCTATATCGAGAGCCATGTGATACCAGATTGGATACTGCGTAATTCCTCCTGATGTTGGCCAGATAAAATTTGAGTTCCCTCGTGCTCCTGCTTGGATTGGCCCACTATAGAATCCACCAGGAGATGCGACGGGTTTCGGAGGCAAAACTGACCCATTCGGGATAAAGAGAGTTTGACCGGGGGTTAAGGAAAAAGTATCTAGGTCTGCAAAATCATTGAAAGGAAAGTTAAGAATGTTCTGAGCATCAACGTTATATTTTTTCGCGACCGCATAGATATTGTCACCAGAAATAACCTTATGAACAACTCCGGTTCCAGGAGGAACTTTGACGATCTGACCGGGTTTAATTGTGTCTGATTTAAGATTGTTCGCCCACTTAAGAGTGTCGGTCGAGACGTCAAATTTTTTAGCTATTGTACTAAGAGTATCTCCTCCAAGAACGCTATAGTCTACTACCTTGTCCCTTGGTTTAGCAGAAATAATTGTTCCAATATTGCTTTCATAAGGATTGAATGATACCACCGAACTTTGTAGGGTCTGATTAGCACCGAGTTCATTACTGAAAGGATTATTTTCAGCAATAATTGGACCACCAACAAGCGCTGCAACTGCAAGAAGAATAAATGAGCTATTTAGAAAAGATGACGAATACTTTCCTCGTTTTACTATTAAAATTGCTACAAATACATCTTTAATCCGTTCAATTACGCGAGCTGCATTTAAGGTTCGAGATCTTAAATAATCGCTGAAAAATAGCACGAATTGAACGAGTTGTCGCATAGAGTAGTGTTACTATTGTAACACAGAAGGTGCCTGTTTTTGAGGCGTACCAGAGGCGAAATCCTGACGCTCTTTAAGTACTTTTTCGTAGTTTGATGACGACTGTTTCTTTAACAGAACGAGTAAGGAGTCCATAATCTCAACGGCTTTTTTTACATCATTGCTTTGATAGTAGGCATACGCGAGGTTGTAATAGGAATTGGGGAGGTCTGGCTTTAGAAGTATAGCCTGTTGGAATATCTCTATCGCATTTTCATATTGTTTTAGAGAGTAAAAAATGCCACCAAGTTCGAGTCGATACGACACGTTTTGTGGGTCGAGTAGAATGGCTCTTTGAAATGCTCCAATTGCCCACTGTTCCGCACCTTTTACTCCTAGCACATTCTTATATACAACGCCTAGATTCTCCCAGTTAGATGCGCGATTAGAGTTAAGAGAAACGGCTGACTGAGCTTCATTTATGGCTCTTTGCACCGTTTGGGTTACTACGATCTTGTTTGGATTTGGTTTTGAGGCAACTTGCTTTGCTATAAATATGTTTGTTTGGGAAAAATTAACCCTATACCTTTCTATATACGGATTAAGCACGATTGCGTGACGCTGCTGGTCATACAGTTCCTGCAGATTGTTTCTCGCGATTGCGTACACTGAGTTTCTCATAGCAATCTCTGCTCGATAAGTCGGAACCAAAAGAACCCAAAAAACATACCAAACACAACAAAGAGCGGTAACGGTAAAAACGGTCAAAATCGCTAATAAGGCTCCTCTTAGTCTGTGAGTTATTTTTTTATGACCGTTTGCAGAATCGTTTATTGAGAGGGCTAAACTCAAAAAAAGAATAAAAAATAACATAAACGAGGCTGGTGCAACTGCAATTATTATCGCTGAATAGACCAAAAATGAGGGTGAAGTTGTCTTGTTCTTGAGAATAAATCCAAAAATGAAGAGTCCGAGAAGTGCGAAAGTACCAATAAATCCCGATTCAGTGATGATCTTTAGAGTCGCTGATGATGCGTTGTCGAAGCCAGACTGAGACCAGTATGGAGTGGAGTTGTATGTGCCATCCTTTGCTTGTGTGAGCGCCGAACCAAAACTATTAATGCCAGCTCCGAAGAAAAATCCCATAGGTGTTCCTAGTGCTTTTGATACTGTTCTGAGCGAAAGATTGAGCGGAGCCGTATTTGGTATTTTTTTCGAGTTAAGGACTGAAATCGTGCTCTATAGCGAGATTGAAAGTGCTACTAGCGACAGTAAGATTCCGATTGAAGTAAGTATGCTAAAGCGACCTGTTATTTTTTTCTCTTTAATGAGGCAGACCGATTGGTAGACAAAAATAAATCCGAGGTAAATAAGGAGATCTGTCTGTGTTCCGATTGGTGTAAATGAGTTCATTTTTAAAAACTGAAATACTCTTGGTAGAGCGACTGTGTCAAAGGGTCGCATCATAAGTACGATTGTTATAGAAGAGATGCATATGCCGCTAAGTCGGAGAAGCGTGTCAACGATTGAAAACTCATTTTCTTCGGCTACGTACCAGAAGTAAATGGCCATTGAAGTGAGCATAAGAGGACCATTTGTAATATCGAGGAGAGGTTGTATTTTATTATCAGAACTGAGTAGTGCTGAAATGTAAGTAGAAAGTAAAAACACCCCTATAGGGATAAGCATTAGTACGACGTTTCTTGACCAACTAAATTTGCGTTTCTGAATAAGCTGCATAGTAGATATTGAGAGTAGAATGATCGCAGAGATCGAGATGAGCATAAATTTGTTTATGTCATAAAACTCGTGAGTAATTGGAAGGAAAAAAATAGGGATTAAGAACGTGGTAAAGCCGACAATGTATGTTTTCAATTTATGCATATGTTGGTATTGTAGATTCTTAATTAATAATGAGCCAGTTAAATCGTAGGTCAGGGTGATTGTTCGTGCTCATCGCTACGGTAAAGTAATTGACACAGTCTGCTTCCGCATCTTTACAGATGTGTTTCTCCTTCACAACAAGCGGTTTGTCTACGAAGTTTAGATTTGTTTCTGGCGTTATGTAGACGAGAGTAGCTTCGGAAACATTCGTGTTATAAACTCTCACTTCGTTTTCACCTTCAGGAATAATTGAGGAGCCCGATGTTTTTGGAAGTTGTAGATTGTTGAATGTTGCCGATCCGGTTGCACTTATTGATCCCACCATAACCCCAGAAGGGTTACGTATTTCAAGTTCCTTAGCCGTGATTGTACCCTTTGTCACAATATTTCCATTTCTCGCAAAGGCAATGGATCCATCAAAAAAAGATATGGCGGAGTTTGCCATAAGATGTAGCGTGTCAGACCGCGCGGTAATGCTGTCCTGAACGGTTAATGCATTAATATCTGCAAGCTCAGTAACTACCAGATGTGAGGTGAGGGACTCATGAGATATTGAAGATAAGACTTCACTGGGAAGAGCGTCAGACATGCTTGGTGTAAGATTCGCCATAGACAGTTTAGACAGTTTTACCTGTACTTCATTTAGGTTTTCGGTTAAGTTATCCGTTGTTCTACTCTTAATCGTGTCAGCGGATATCGAGTTGTTAAAGATGCCGTTTTCAGCCTGAACCGTGCCATTTGATTTAATATTACCTTCCGCATCGATAGAAGCCACAACGGCTTTTTTAAGCCCTTTAATTACAAGTTTTGATAGGCTTGATGAGTTGCTTGCTGTTGAGTCCTCTGGAGTGAGATTAATTGCAAGGTCTTTTCCTGGCTCAGGTTTTATCTCTGAAGTTTCTACAACGGGAGAAATAACACGTTCTGCTAAAACGGTCTCAAATTGATTTTTTACCGCTGTGCTAATACCTTGCGCTAGTATTTCTAGAGGGTTTCGAGACTGGACAACGTAGTCAAGTCCCACAAAGACCATAATTTTGTTTTTAATAGATCCTTTCTCCCACGACTCAAGAGCTTTACCTATAACGACTCCATCACCTACAGACTTAACTGCCTTTCCTTTCTCGGTTGAGGTGGTGAGATAGTCTCCAGCGCTTATTTGTTCCGAATCATCGGATATTTTTACCGGAACTCTACCTTTCAGGGCTATTGGCATTGGATTTTCAGACGAGGCTATATTATGGCCAACGCTTATAAAGTCACTATAGTTGTTCGAGATTACACCGATAACGTGATCATCGTGAGGTTTGTCGGATTTTATTAGCTGGCGAAGTTCATCATTCTCGGTAGTTTTGACAACTTTCGTCCCAAGAGTCATTACGTCGCCAAACTCCGCTCCCTTTTCAACCGGGTACATTTCAGCAAAATCAGCTGTTGGAGTTGAGGCGCAGTCTACGAGGGCTTGGTTATCTGTTCCCGATTGGGAGTTGTGACACAGAGCGTATGATGTTCCTGTCCCTCCGATATCTAGAGTTGTCGATCCTGAGGTAACGGAATTTCCCGAAACGAGATTACCTTTGATTTTAAGTTGTGATGTTGTACTCAAGTCGAGAGCGGAGAATATTCCTAAAGAACTTGTAATGCAATCAGAGGATCCATCAAGGCATAATCTATCGGCAAACACATCATTCCATATTCGAGTTGATGAACCTAAGTTATACGAATCACTAAACTCGGGACCAAGATCTCCAGATACCTCAAGTCTAAAAGTGGTTGGAGATGTAGTATTGATTCCAACATTTCCACCATCGGATATATAAATCCGCTCTTTATTCGAACCACCCGTTTTTAACCTGATAGAACCACTTCCTGTAGCATTCAAAGTGATGTCTCCGTCATTTGCAGTCTCCAGTGATAGATTAGACCCGCTCGTTATTGAAAAAGTCCCGCTCGTGTAAGTTGAGGCGATCATTGGCGAGTTTATAGATAAGATTACGGTTCCATCAGAGGATATATAGGGCACCGACGAGGTTGTTGAGCCAAGAGGACGACCTTGGAGTGATTCAGCGTTCGTAGCATATCCAACATTTGCGATCTGTTGACGAGGGGACATCTCATTATCTGAAGCGATCGTAGTACCGAGATAAACGTTTGGGTTTTCACTAAAAACTCCGCTTCCAACCTCTTTACCGCAGATGTCCTGTTGCGGAGGAGGACTTATTGTGGATCCTCCAATTAAAACCGAGAAAAAGCCATTACGATCAGGAGTAATGGAGCAGAGTCCAGTCTGGTAGAGAGCATTCGGAGATTTCGGAGAATTATATAGTTTAAATTGAATGGACGTTAAATTTGTAATGTTATTTCCAAGGCTATCTGTTAGCCGACCTTGAAACGCAAAGACTCTTCCGGTTTTTAGTGGTACGGATGAAGATATAGAAGCTGAGCCGCTAGTCGATCTAAGGATTTCAGTCAATTTTAAGGGAGTATAGATCATTAGCAGGATTATGATAATGATCATTCCACTTGAATTTAAAAATCTTCTGTCCAAAGGCAATCGTCGTGATGTAGAAGGTGCTTGATGTAGAGTGCGGGAAGGAATGGCCGCTGGAACGGAGCCGCTTACGCTCGTAATAATTCCTCTTTTAATTATAGATTTATCAATGCTTAGATTTAATTTACTGTCGCTACAAAACTGAATGAACTTTCTCAGAGTAGATAACCGGCGACTAAATGTTTTACTAGAAACCTCCTGATCATTGAGGTAGTGAATGTATTTGAGAATTACCGGCTCTGTAATAGCATCTTGCACGAGATTGTCCTTAGAAGAGTCAGTCTGAGAAGATCTAATCCATCCTATAAAATGCTTGAAGTCTGAAGAGTAGTTTTTAATCGTAGTAGCATTCAGTCCATTATTTCCCGCACTGAGATATTCAAGAAATAAAGCCTCGATATTATACAAATTATACGCTTTATTCATTCTAAATTTAGAATAGGAAAAATTTAGAACAAAGTCAAGCGTACTAAATATACACTGTTATGACTAAGTTAGAATGAATCGACTAGAAAGTACGTCTGAAAAAAGGAATATAGAATAAATTGCTTACAGTAAGAGTATTTAACGCGCGACCTATTACTGAAGAAAACAGTATATAAGTGTATCATTCAGCCTATAGCGCATAGAGTATATAGTATATAAACTAATAAATACTGATAATTCGGGGAATATAAATTAATTGGAGTAGAGTAGCTATGATGCACAACAACTCTTAGCACTAATTAAATTACAAACGATATGCTTTCTATTTGAGGTTATTGGATCACTAAATCTGATTAATCTTACCTATTTCTCGGTGATTAGCACTAAAGCTCTAAGATTGATAAAATTTAGTAAATGAAGCTGAGCCTATTATGAAGCGATATTCATTATAATTTTTAATTTTTATTATTTGTTAGCATACTACGAAAACTTAATATGGGTATAAACTTAAGTTTTTTAAAATCAATCTCATCTTGACAACAACATGTACGTTTGTTACATTTTGCTGTATGGCAATAAAAGAAAGAAGATCTAAAATTCTACTTGCTTTTTGTTTACTTGGAGGAAAAGCTGCGAAATCGGTATCGATAGACGATGTTTTTCTTAAGATATTCGACTTATCATTAAACCAAAAAACAAAGTCTACGATTAATGCGCTAATTAAAAAAGGCGCTCTACTTAGGGATGAGACTAAAAAAGATGCATACTCACTTACAGACGTAGGATTTGTAGAGGTTAGTAGAGATTTTCCATACTTTAGGTTTTTCAGAGAGGATTGGGACGGTGTGTGGCGGATTCTTTCCTACGAAATTCCAGAGAGAAGACGAGAGCTTAGGGATAAGTTAAGAAGGGAAGTTGCTAGTTGGGGACTCGGACCATGGCACAGATCTTTCTGGCTAACTCCACATCCAATTATCGGGGATCTCAAAAATCTTATATCAGGTAAGGAGGAACAACAGTATGTACAGGCGTTTGAATCTTCACACGTCTTTGGAGATAGGGAAGTTTTGATCGAAAAGGTATGGGGTAAAGTTAAGTTACATGAAAAATATAAGGATTTATTTAAGCAGTGGCACGAAGTTCTTTCTAAAGACATGGATAAGTTAGCTAAGTTTTCCGTTATCGTAAACTCATACGTTGACCTTATTAGAGTAGATCCAGGTTTGCCAAAGGAGTTACTTGGAAAATCTTGGATAGGATATGAGGCGCTAGATTTGTTCTCAGAGATAAAGGAAATTCTTCTCAGTCAAGGTTAAAGATCACATCTCCCAATACATCCGTCCGTAAAACATTGGTTTCACTTTTTTCAAGCATATCGAGTATCTCTAACGATGGATGACCATAGGGATTATTTTTTCCTACACTTATCACACTGAAGGTAGGGTCTGCTAATATCAAGAATTCATTGATTAGACCGTTTTTAGAGCCATGATGGGGAATCTTTAGAATGTCAATCTTTTTTATAGATTGTTCCAGAAGCCTTTTTAGAGTTTTTGGTGAAGCGTCACCCGTATACAGGATCGAGTGTCCATTAAAGGTAAAGACGATAATCTGCGAGCCATTATTCGGGTCATCACTAGCGCTTGAGGCCTGCACATAGTCTTCAGTAGGCCAAAGTATTTTAAATTTTGCAGCTTGAATTTGAATAGAGGCACCTGCAAATATAGGCTCTATGGTGGTTTTATTGTGTTTGAGAATTTTTAGGAGTTTTAGTGCTTCAATTGAGGTTGTCTTAGGGTAATTCATAAAAAGCCGCTCAATTTTGTAGCGAAGCGGGATGTATTGGTAGCCGCCATAATGATCGCTTTGGAGATGAGATAGGAATGCAATCTCGATAGTTTTATCGTTCACGCTCATATATTTGCTAAGACAACCTAGTACGGACGATCCTTTTCCCGCATCAATTAAAATATCGATATTGGGTCGAATGTGAATATAGCTTGCGTCTCCTTGACCAACGTCACAGAAAACCACAAAAGAGTGATTGTTTTGGCCATATAGATAGCTTGTGATTGAAAAGAGCAATGAAAATATAATGGCTGAAATGAATCCAGTTTTAGATACGGGACTATCGTGCATCTTAGATTGAAATGAATGAGTACGGAACTAAATCGGATAGATTGACAATAAAAAGTAAATATTTCAGCATGCCCGTGGCAATAATGGCGAACGGAATTGTTAGTGCTGGATGTATTAGCCCTAGGATCGCAATGCAGAGTCCTAGAAACATAAGGGGTCCAACGATGAATGAGACTAGAATATTGGTCAAAGGGGAAACGAGAGATAGCTGTTTGAAGTAGAGAAAAATAATCGGCGTTGTAAACAACTGCGCTGCAAGACTGAGTCTTAGTTCACTTGTCAGCCACCAAGGACTCTTTGAGTTGCTTGATCCAAATAAGATTATTCCTAAAGTTGCTCCATAAGAAAGCATAAAAGACACGCTCGTTATCCATTTTGGCCAGAATATTAAAGAGACAAATCCAGCAATGACTAGAGAGTAGATTGAGGTTGCCTTGCGCTCATAGACGACAGCAAGGAGGCTGATCGCGCCCATAATTACAGCTCTTACAATAGGTGGCTCAAAGCCAACACTTACTGCAAATACGAGAATAAAGCAGATGGTGAGTATGACTGCTATTTTCTTATGAACGAAGCCAAAGACAGCCTCTAACATGGCCCCAAGCATAGCTATGTTCGAGCCTGAAAGTACCATGATGTGTAGCAGGCCAGTTCTTTGGAATTTTTGATATAGATTGAGGTAGGGAGGAATATCTTTGCCAAAAGTGATCCCATTGAGTAGGGCTGCATACGGCTCAGCAAGCGATATATTTATCACGTTAGTAAAAATATCAATAGAGAATTGTGGCACTCGATTACAGCGTAACTAAAGGTTTAATTTTTTCATATATATTTGTTTTAACAATTTTTCTATTTAGTAAGTCCTCTATTGTGGAATAGGGTCTACTGTCAATAATCTTCTTAGCAGTGACTTCACCAACTCCAGGTAATGACTCAAGATCTGAAATTGTCGATGAATTTAGACTTACTAATAATGAGGAACTTGAGACAAAGGGTACTATGAGTTTTTCATATGTTTTAAAAGGTATGTATATTTTGACCTGATCGTTCAACTTTTGTGCACGGTTAATGTTTTTATCAAAATAGACAAGATCCGCATCGTCGGTTAAACCGCCGGCTTTATCAATTAGCTCATATATCCTTTGACCTGTCTCAATCGTGTAAACGCCTGGTTTTCGTACTGCGCCTCCGATATCAACCATGTTAGAAGCTCCTCCTAGCTGGTTTTTTTGAATGATAATGGAGGTTTGGCCCGTAGTGTCAATCTTTGTCTGCGTGAATAACAACAAAGAGACGACGAACATTAATAAGCAAAGGCCAAGAAGAGATGTCTCCAATTTGTGGGAAAGTAACTGTTCTTTTATGTTTTCGATTTTTTCATGCATTTGAAGTAATGAAATCAGTGTTTGATGGAGAGATCAATGGATTATATGCTACAAATCTAAGATTTTAGATTGTTTGATCGCTAAGAAAGTTGCTTTAGTATACTGACAGTATGAGGTTGGTTTGGCTGAATGTGTTTATCGTATCATGTATGGCGAGTTCGCTCCCGTTAGTTGCTAGAATGGATGTAGATGCTCAGCAGTTACAGTCACCTAGGTATCGTATTGAGTCTGAAAGTCTCAGTCTACAGCAGGATCTAGAACAAGGTTCGGCGAATTACGATATTTCATCGAGTTTCGGACCACAATCGCAAAAACAGTTCGAAAGTAGGGGATACGTAGCAGTAAGTCGAGTTAAAACAGACTCCTCAGACAGATCGTATCTGAGATTGCAGTTGTCTAACTCTCAGCTAGTCTTTGATAAAGCTGACATAGTGGATGAATCTATACAAAAAACCTCCGTCAAATTAACGGGAATAAGTGCGACTCCATTTATTGTGGCTGTGAGGCAAGCGGAGCAGTTTAAAAATAGTTTTGGAGCTACGGTGATGTCCACAAACTGCGACGACAAATCTTCACCCTGCACGCCAACATTAGCTCGAGAGTGGAAAACTGGATTTGGATTCGGTTATAGAGTGGACAGGTCAACGGTGGGCGAGTTCAGTAGCAAGTATGCATTCAGACCTTTATATCAAGGTTACTCATCAGGAAAGTCAGCAATGATTTTCAGGGGCGACGTTAATAAGGACGGCCAGAAGTTGGATTTGGAGTTTAAACTTCGTCCACAACCACAGACACAGACGGGCATATATCAGAGCACTATTATCATTACAGCGACAACAGATTTTTAATATGAGACCTTCAAAGAGTGCAAGAGCTTTGACGCTTTGCTTACTGATCGTAATATTTTGTCGTGTTCAAGCTCCAGTCGAAGCACAACGACTTGATCTAGCAGTCGCTCCCCCCAATATTGAGTTATTAATTAAACCTGGAGTGAGAATGAGAGTGCCGTTTACCATAACGAATCGATCAGATGAGATTAGTCTTATTCCACTAATAAAAACCTTCGCTATTCTAGGTGATGGGAAGTCTGTAGAGTATGGATCGGCGGAAGGCCTCCCGATTAAAGCGTCATTCTACGATGAGAAGTCAGAGCTTATCAAAAGTATAACCATTAAAAATGGTGAGGTAAAAAAAATATTTGTGGACCTTAATGTTCCAAGCTCAATTTCGGAAAGGGATTACAGTTTGGCCTTTATAGTTGAAACGCAACCAGAGCTATTGGATAAGCAGTATAGCGCAAGAATTAAGACTCAAATTGCGTCGTCCATATTAGTTACTATAACGAAGTCAGGAAAAACACAGGCAAAAGGAACTATTGATGTGTTTAAAGTTGCGAGAAACATAGTTGATAGTTTTGATTCGGTCCCCATGACGTTACATGTTATAAATCAAGGGAAAAACGTCGTATACGCAGGTGGAGCGATTACTGTCCGTGGGTCGTTGGGGGAGAAGGTGATATATCCACTCGAAAGTCATAATATCTTGTCTCATTCAGGTCGACTCATGGTTACAAAGCTTTCAAAAGACGAGTTTTCGATAGTTCTTAAGGGATTTTTTATAGGTCGATATAGTGTAAGTGCCGCCGTTACATTGGCCGATGATACTGTGCAGCTTAGTAGATCGACAAAATTTTTTGCATTTCCATTCAAAATAATTTCCGTTGCGATTTTGGGTTCACTGATTGGTCTGATCCTCTTAAGGAATAAGAGATAATATGTTACAATGTTGGCTATGGCTCAGAATCAAGAAGCTGCTGTAAGAGCAACAATGTTTGATGGACTACTTAGCGAACTTAAAAAAGTTTCATGGCCTACTCGCAAGGAAACAATACGTCTTACCGTTATCGTATTATTGATATCCTTGATTATTGGCGCATATGTGGGTATAATTGATATTCTTCTAGCTAAGGTATTAGAAATCTTGACAAAAACAACAAAGTAATTTTATTTTTTTATGGATATAGATAAAAGTGCAACCGATGTCGTTGATGCTACTTCTCCCGAGATTCCTCAGGAAGTTCAGGAAGTAATTGAGGTTCAGACTGACCTTAGCAACGATCCGAAAAAATGGTATGTGATTCATGTGAAAACCGGATATGAAGGTAGGGTAAAGTCTGCGCTCGAGCAGAGAATTAAGAGTCTTGGAGTTGAGGATCGAGTTTTTGAGATTACGATCCCTGTACGAGAAACAGTGAACGTCAAAAAGGGTAAAAAAACCAAGGCAATGGAAAAAGTCTTCCCAGGATATGTCTTAGTAAAGATGATTCTTGATGATGATTCTTGGTTAGTGGTAAGAACCACCGAGGGCGTTACTGGTTTTGTTGGAGCGGGACTTAAGCCAACCCCAATAAGCAATAGGGAGGTCGACGCCATAATGAGGTTCGTGCAGCAAGAACAACCCAAGTTTAAGACCAAATTCTCAGTCGGAGAGGCAGTTAAGATTATTGAAGGTCCTTTTGCAGACTTTCTTGGAACTATTGAAGCAATTGATGATGAAAAAGGTAAAGTGCGCGTTTTGGTCTCAATTTTTGATCGAGAAACTCCGGTTGAATTAGATTTCTTACAGGTTGTGAAACTATAAAAATATGGCAAAAAAAGTAAAGACAATTTTAAAACTAAATCTCGCAGCAGGAGAAGCAACTCCAGCGCCTCCAGTTGGTCCAGCACTAGGTCAGCATGGAGTTCCTATCATGGACTTCATCAAGGAATACAATGCTAAGACGGCAGGTCAAAAAGGCCAGGTCATTCCTGCGGTGATCACTGTATACGAGGATCGTAGCTTTACATTCGTAACCAAGCTTCCTCCTGTTTCTGAGATGATCAAGAAAAAAGCAGGAATCACAAAGGGCTCCGGTAAGCCAAATATGGAGAAGGTCGGAAAACTAACGAAGGCTCAGGTAGCTGAGATTGCAACAGAAAAACTAAAAGATTTAAATGCGTATGATGTCGATCAGGCTTCTCGAATTGTCGCAGGTACTGCGAGATCGATGGGCGTAGACGTCGAAGTATAATTTTTAGTTCTTATTTTTTAGTTTTTAATGCATTAGTGTAATTAGAAATTAGAAATTAGAAATTAAATAAGAACTTAGAAATAAAAATTTAGAACTAACGAATATATGGGAAAAATAAGAACCAGAGTAATCGGCTTAGAAGACGTTGAAAAGGAACAAAAAAAAGAGCAGAAAAAGCGCGCTCAAGAAAAAAAGATTGTTACCAAAACCGCACCTGAGCAGGAAGAGATAAAGGATTCTACTGCAGAAGTGTCAACTGAGGCTGTTGAGAAACCAAAGAAAATAAAGAAGGTCGTTATAAAGGAAACTAAGAAACGTACGCGAGGTAAAAATTATCGAGGAGCGAAGGATCAAGTGAAGCAAGAAAAGGTCTACGCATTGGATGAGGCAGTCTCGATATTAAAGAAGATCAAATATGCAAAGTTTGACGAATCTGTAGAACTTCATATTAATACTACAGCCGAAGGTCTGAGAGGCGAGGTTTCTCTACCTCACTCTACCGGAAAAACAGTTCGAGTTGCGATTGTGGACGATGCGCTTCTCGATAAGCTTGCAGAAAATAAGATTGATTTTGACATCCTGGTTTCACATCCATCATTTATGCCCAAATTAGCCCGATACGCGAAGGTTTTGGGTCCAAGAGGATTAATGCCTAATCCAAAGACCGGAACCATCTCTCCTAAGCCTGAGGAGATCGCTAAGAAATTTGCAGGTGGACTTATGAAGTGGAAAAGCGAGGCGAAGTTTCCCATCGTTCACCAGATGATTGGAAAAGTTTCATTAGACGATAAGGCCATTACTGAGAATGTTCAGACATTTATCCAAGCAGTTGGACCAGCTAAGATAAAGGAAGTCTTCATTAAGACCACCATGTCTCCAGCACTTCGAATCTCCGTTTCATAATATTACGTAATATCTTCCAGGCTGATATAATCAATTCGTCTATGAAATACTTCGGCTATGGTGCAAATAAAACTGCAGAGATGATGTCTGCTATTACGGGGAAACCAATCGAGCAATTAAAAGGTGTTCCTGTTGTTTTAAAAGGGTATGAGCTTGGAGTTCAACGATTTGATCAAATACCAGACACTATGATGGTAGGGTCCATGTTACCCGTACCGGTAAAAGAAATAATTGGAGGAGCATGGTCAGATCCAGAGTCCTTTGAAACGTATGTAATTCGACCAGGTGAGGGAGAGGTCCTCGGAACAATGTGGGATTTAACAGATAGAGATAGAGCTTTGGTTCGTGACTGGGAGCTGGTAGGAGATTGGTACAAAGAGCAGATGGTGACGGTTACAGATGAGGAAGGACAGGAAGTTGAGATCCAAACAGAGATATTGGGCTATGGCCAAGATCTGGACCGAATAGTTGACGGAATGGATTACCCACCATTTCTCAGGGAGTTAAGCGAATTTCAAAGAGTTGCAGAAGGGGCGAGAATGCAGTTTCTGGAGCGGAATGGTCTATCGCAAGAAGGAGCGATTCCTTCAGAGGATATTTCTAGATCTTAAATCTACTTTTTGCAAGACTGAGGATGATTTTTGCCGCATCATCTAAATTACAGGTCTCGCTTATTTTAATAACCAAGTCGTAGTGATGAGCTTTGCGTTGGTCATGGTTATATAACGATTTATTAAATTCATTTCGCTCTGCATCAATCTTATCGATGAGCAACCTTGCGCGTTTTTCCGAAATTTTCTTGAACTTAATAATTGTCTTAACGCGGTCTTCCATATCGGCTATTATTCTAACCTTGAGCGCTGAGGGAAAAAGAAACTGAGCCCCTCGTCCAATGATAATTGCATTACCTCTCAAACCGATAACTGACAAAATCTTAAGAAGGTGTCTTGAGTAACTACGGAGCGTCATGTAGCGCTTACCAAAGAAGTCTTCGGTCAATTCTTCGATAAGAGGTACATGCTTTTCGTCGATCTCTCGAATAAGCTTCTTTTCAAGACGCGCTTCCTTCGCAATCTCATTTACGATTTCCTCATGAAAAATTCTCCAGTTTCCTCCAAGAATAGGAGCTAGTTTTTGAGCTACGATGCTTCCTCCTGAGCCGTATTCACGCGAGATAGTAATGATTGGATGCCTGTCTCCTGCTCGACGATTTTTTATAAAGTCTTCAACTTTAGAGCTAAGAATGTTTCGATTTATAAGCTCAAACAGTTTTTTCATAGGATCGGAAAATTTTGCCTCAATTATCTTAGTCTTTAATTGCAATAATGCAAGTGATTTTATAGCATTAAGTAATGCAGCACGATACGACAACCGATTTTTGGAAATACATGTCCCAAAAACAGAAGGACTTAATTCATCAGGGCGACTTCATTCGCCACGAGGTAATTGAGGAGGGAAAGTTTAACTTCGATGACTATGCCTTCATGGTTTTTCCATACGCAAAAGCATACGAGGGGTTTCTGAAACAACTTTTCAAAGATATCGGATTCATTTCAGAGTCAGACTATTTTTCGGATCATCTGAGGCTCGGTAAATTAATGTCTCCTCATATGGTGGGTAAGTTAGGTGATGAATCGCTCTATAAGAAATTGGTCGATTTTGGAACAAGAGATTTGGCAGAAAGAATGTGGACTTCTTGGACCGAAGGAAGAAATAGAGTTTTTCATTACTTTCCCCACAATCTGGAGGCGATTACGCTTGAGGAGGCTGAGCAAAAAAAGGATATGATACTCGACACAATGATGTATGCGTACGAACAGCTATATCCATCAGATAGTGCTAAGGTATAAATGTGATAAATATGCAGGGACTTTCTTCAGATCAAGCAGCGTTACTTCTCAGAGAACATGGGCGCAACGAGATACCACATCCGAAAAAGCCTTCATTGGCGCTTAAACTATTCCAACAGTTAAACAGCGTTCTTATTTATCTACTTATTGCAGCGGCAGGACTGTCATTTTTTGTTGGAGAAAAGGTGGAGTCTTTTTTAATTCTCGCAATCGTCGTTCTTAACGCGGGCGTTGGAGTATATCAAGAAGGTAAGGCTGAGGAGGCTGTAGAGTTGTTGCAAAAATTCTCAAAAACAATAGTTAGAGTGTTTCGTGATGGTAAGGAGCAGGAGCTTGATAGTGCGCTACTAGTCCACGGGGATATAGTATATATAGAGGATGGTTCGAAGATACCTGCAGATGCAGTAATCGTACAGTCTCAGGCCTTAGAGCTCAATGAGTCTTCTCTCACCGGAGAATCTCTATCTATTCCTAAGAATAGAGGCGAAGAGGTTTTTATGGGGACGATAGTTGCAAAGGGACACGGTCATATCAGGGTAGAAAAAATCGGAACTCATACTAAGTTTGGAGGTATTACCAAAAATCTGTCCGAGGTTGAGAGAACCAAAACTCCGCTGCAGTTAAAGTTAGAGAGTCTATCGAGACTCATAGGCATTATTGGTATTGCGATGTCTGTCTTTGTCTTTGGGCTTTCGTATCTTCAAGGTAACGGCGGATATCTCGCATTTCTTCTTGCTATTTCCTTGGCAGTAGCGATCGTACCGGAAGGATTACCTGCCGCGATGACCGTAACACTCTCAATAGGAGTAAAGGCGATGGCAAGACGCAAAGCAATAGTTAGAAAGCTTTCTGCAATTGAAGCATTGGGAAATGTAAACTTAATCGCTACTGATAAAACAGGAACGCTTACGACTAATCAGATGCGCGTGAAGGAGCTCTACGTTGAGAAGGATGAAAATCAGAGACTGATACTCTTAAACAGTGTTCTATGTTCAACTGCTTCGTTAGTCAAGATTCACGATCATGGCTCTTACGACTTTCTTGGTGATCCAACTGAGGGCGCTCTTCTACTATATGCTCAAGAACAAGGTCTGGATGTCGAACGGACTCGTAAGGAGTGGAAGATAGAAGATGAGGAGCCGTTTGACTCTGTAACGAAACAGATGTTAGTTAAGGTCAGAAAGGGTGGAGTTGAACATATACTTATTAAGGGAGCTCCAGAGACCGTGCTGAAAGAACCGCTCAGTCCAAAGTTCAAAAAAACACTGAACGACTGGACAAATAAAGGATTCAGAGTAATAGCATTTGCAGATAAAAACGTAAACTTAGGTATCGTGGCACTCTATGACCCACCAAGACCAGAGGCGCGAGAGGCGATTGAACGATCGAGGAAGGCGGGAGTAGAGGTGGTCATGGTGACCGGAGACAATGCGCAGACAGCAGAGGCAATTGGAGTTCAGATAGGACTACTTAGAGAGGGTGAAGAAATTGTGACCGGGTCCCAGCTTGATGCCTGTTCTGACGAAGAGTTATTAACCAAACTGGAAAAGATTAGAATTTTTGCACGAACTAGTCCTATTCAAAAAAGTCGTATCGTCTTTCTTTACCAAAAATTGGGGAAAATAGTCGCGGTTACAGGTGACGGCGTCAATGACGTTGTAGCTTTAAAACGGGCAAATGTTGGGATCGCTATGGGATTAATTGGTACTGACGTAGCGCGAGAAACAGCCGATATAATTCTTTCGGACGACAACTTTGCAACGATAGTAAACGCCATCGAGGAGGGAAGAAATATAGTTCAAAAACTCAGTAACACAGTTAAGTATTTGCTCACAACCAACTTAACTGAAGCTGCCGCTCTCATAATTGCTTTGACTGTAGGAGTGCCAACTTTGTTTCACCCGATTCAACTTTTATACATAAATCTTGTCTCCGACGGTTTGCCTGCGATAGCTCTCGCTTTTAGCCCGGGAGATAAAGGAGTGATGTCGGAAAGACCTGAACGGGAAATTACTATTTTTTCACGTTTCGACACTATTTTTATTTTTGTGATTGGAATATTCGGGTCAATAGTTGTTCTTGGCTCTTATTACGCATTTGTTCAATTTGGTGAGAGTTATGCTAGGACAGCTGCGTTTACAGTTCTAGCTCTAACACAGTCATACGTCTTTGTGGATATATGGCTCTCACACAGATCATTTGTCAAAAATATAACTCTACTTCGTTCGGGGATGTTCATAGTAGCATTTTTGTCACCATTTGTACTCCAGTTCATCATGCTTAATGTGCCAGCATTCGCAAAATTGTTTGGCCTTCAGTTGGTGTCATTTAATTTGTTTATAATAATGGTCGCTTTATCCGCATGTGCTACAATTGGGATCTGGTTATATAAATTAATTTACAAACCTTCATGAAAGTATATTTTGTAAGACATGGCCAAACGTTCGGCAATTTATCTGAGGTGCATCAAGATCATTCTGATGAACTGAATGAGCGTGGTGTTCGACAGGCGAAAACAGTTGCGAAGCGTTTTGAGAGCATTGATCTTGACTGCATTCTTTCAAGTGATTTTTCTAGAGCTCGAGCAACGGCAGATGAGATTGCACAGATTGTTGGAAAGGAAGTCGAAGTCACCGAGCTTTTACGAGAGAGAAAAAGACCAAGTGTGTTAGTTGGCAAAAGATATGATTCCGAGGAGGTTTTGAGTACGGTAAAGGAGATGGAGACTAAAAAACATCTGCCAGATTATCATCACTCCGATGAGGAAAACCATACGGAAGCTCTTGAAAGAGCGCAAAAACTTCTTCGATTTTTAGAGCAACGCAGGGAAGAAAATATTGTAGTCGTTACTCATGCAACGTATATGCGATTTATCTTAACCTGCATTGTCTTCGGAAAAGAGGCGACAGTACAGCAATTTGAGAAGATATATGATGCGTTCAGAGTTCATAATACCGGTATCACGGTCTGTAAATTCGGAGAAGGTATGCGTGGTTTGTATAAAAAAGAAGATTATTGGTGTGTTATCACATGGAATGATCATGCCCATTTAGGTGAGTTGAAATAGTACATATGGTAAAAAATCAATTTATTCCCATTGCATTAACGGTGGTAGTTTTCGGAGCATTATGCTCTCTTCTATACGGCTTTATTCTTCTATTAAATCGTTTTACGGGAACCGACATTTTGTTGCAGGTGAGATGGGGTGATGTTTTGGTCGGTTTGACGATCTACTTGAAGACATCGGTGGACTTCGCTCTTCTGATTGGAAATCTTATGGCTGCGTATGATGGTGTAAAAAACAGAATAGCAATAGAGATTGGTACTGCGGTGGGGAATGCACTTGGGACATTAATCGTCTTGACGATATGGAATTTTTTTAGAGATGTTGAGTGGCTTCTTGCTTTGATGATATTTATAGCCGCCTTAGTCTTGTTGAGGCTTGCTCAGGATGGATTCGAGCATGTACATCAGTGGGATGCAAAATTTCCGAGCTGGTTTAAGACTTTCTCTGGCGGTCTGGAATCGACATTAACTAAAATTAACAGCTTTGTTGCTCCTGTTCTTAAATACATAATTCCACATCCAACACTAAAACCCACAAAAGGACTTACCTTTATTGGTCTTTTCGTTGCTTCATTCACAATTCCATTCATTTTAGGCCTTGATGATTTTGCTGGCTACGTTCCACTTTTCTCTATTGTTAATGTATTCGGTTTTGCTATCGGAGTATTTTTAGGTCACATGGTTCTAAATATGGCTCTTTTCATCTCACCTAAGAAAACAATCACGGCTGTCAAGAATCCATTAATCTCATTTGCGGGAAGCATCGTATTCATCGGTCTTGCAGTCTGGGGTTTCTGGGAAGTCTATAAAATTTTATTCCTACACTAAGAAGTTTATCTTCGTTCTGGAGATGGACCATGAAAACGCCCTTCAAAACGTCTACGAGTTTTTCCAGCTGCTGCGATAGTGCCCTCGAGTCCGTTAGGAAATATTTCGCGATCTTCTATGGAAAGTTCTTCGTATGGTAGACCCTCTTTAATTAAGTGAATTTTAGCTTCACCAACGGCTTCATTGTCATTACCTATTGAAACCGTGCCTTCTTTAGTAATAACACCGTCGAAGGTAAACATTCTTACTATTTCTAACTGTTCAGCTGTAAGTCCAGTGTACAGTCGCGCAGTAACAGAGGCAGTACGGTTGGGCACCAAGACTCTTGTACTAAACCCCGAGTCAACTACATCGGTTCTCATTCTCGCATTGACATCGGTGCCATGTACAAGACCTAACATGAATCCCTGAAGTTCCATTTGATGTGAGGCGGGAAGTTCGCCAAGTAGCGCTTCCATCACACGAGAGTCTTTTAATGCTCCTGCTGCCATGTAGTGGGCATTGATTCTTTGATCGGTAGACATAAGAAGGTCATATTGTAGCACTAAGGAGGGCCTTGTCAATAGATCTCTTATTTTCTACTTTGTAGGGGGAGGAGAGGGTGCTCCCTGATCTGTTTTGCCATGGCTCGATACTCATCCAGGAACGGATTAATCATTCCAAGCTCTGCTTCTGTGTAGATCGCCTCAATTATCGTGTCTGTTTCAGAGTCGAAGTCATACCTAACATAGGGAACTCCTTCTCGAAGATGATGAATAAGAAAGTGTTGTTTCAAACGTCCAAAACCAGTACGGTCTAACCGAGCTTCGTTAATTTCGCCAACTCTACAGAATTTGTTTATCAACTCTAATTCATGTGCTGTGAGGTCGTGGTACTGTGCCAGTGTAACTTCGCTATAATCAACAGGGTTGAGCGCAAACTGTGGAATGGTTTCGTTGCCATCCTTTACAATAACCAACTCAAACCCACTTAGATAAACGAGCTCTTTCTTTGGTGTAACAGTTCTTCCCAGTAGTTCGGACATAACCGACGGGATCTTAAGAGGTCCTATTGCGAGAAAGTTATTTGTTGCGTGAGTAAGAGATATTGAAGAATCGTCAGACATCCCCAATTATATACTATGGGATATAGAATGTAAAGCTTTTACTGCCTTAACAATAGCAGAGGCATCTATTTCTTGATAATGTAAATTTTCTTCAGGCGTGCCGCTGTGAGGAATATTGTGAACGCAGAGGTGATCGAAACTTTTAGCTTGTAACTTAGAACTTGCGAGTGAGGAAAGAACTGCTTCGCCTATTCCTCCAGCTGCATAATGATCTTCAACGACTATTATCGGTAAATGAGCGAATTTTTTTATTGTTTCTGCATCAATCGGCTTGATAGAGTAGAGGTCTACGATTGCTATCGAAATACCCTCGTTTTTTAGGGCTTCACGTGCCTTGAGCGCCTCATGCAATGTAATACCGGCGGTGAAGACTACTGCCTTGTCATTCTGGCTCTGACGAAGAATTTTGGACCCGCCAATTTTCATAGATTTTGTCTCTTCTGTGGTGCATAAGACCGGAAGAGTTGCGCGAGTCGTTCTTAAGTAATTAATTCCTTTTTGACCATGAAGTAATTTAAGCTGCTGTATCGCTGAATTTGCATCTGATGGGTATAAAATAGTGCTATTTAACACGCTCCGAAACATCGAAATATCTTCAAGTCCCATTTGGGATGATCCATCCTGCCCCATTGAGACTCCAACATGCGATCCACAGAAGGTGAGATTAACATATGAGTACTGACTCATGCGAATTTGGTCAAAGGCTCTCGTAAGAAACGATCCAAAGGTTGAGATGAATGGTTTAAATCCTATCTTCGAAAGCCCCAACGCTACGGAAACCATATTTTGCTCAGCGATGAACATCTCGAAGAAGCGGTTGGGAAAAACTCTCTTAAATTTTTCAGAAAATGTTGAGTTGGACATTTCAGCATCAAGAACGACTAAGTTATCATCGCTTTTTCCCAGTTCAACAAGAGCGTCACCATAGGCTTGACGGGTAGCGATATTCTCACCTAGAGAATATTGCGTGGTTGTTAGCTCTCGGCTGTCTGTGTTCAGATTGTCGCTGACTACTGATATTTGATCATTTAAATCTGGAGAATTAATTTTGCCAACCAAATCATAATTAACTTCTCCGAGTTCTTTAAGCGCTTCATCTAGCTTATCCTTTGGAACCGGTTTCCCGTGCCAGCCCTCTTTATTTTCGAGAAACGAAACACCTTTTCCTTTTATTGTTTTGGCTATGAAAATGGTTGGTTGATTGTCAGGGAGGGTTTGCTGGTAAGCCTTTTGTATTTCATCAATGTTGTGACCGTCTTCTATTATCGCGACATTCCATCCAAAGGCTTTAAAACGGTCTGCATACGTTTGTAGATCCCATCCAAGCATTGTCTCTCCTCGTTGACCGAGACGATTCACGTCGAGGATTGCGATCAAATTAGATGTTTTATAATGCGATGCAAGTTCCGCAGCTTCCCAGACTTGACCTTCTGCAACTTCACTATCACCTAATAGAACAAAAACTATTGGTTTTCTGTTAGTTCTGAGTTCTAAGTTCTTGGTTCTTAAATTAATTCCTAACGCCATTCCCAGACCGATTGATAAACCTTGTCCAAGCGATCCTGTCTCGACATCGTGATATGGGAAGAGTGGCGTTGGGTGGCCTTCCAGTCGAGAATTATGATCTCGCAACTTCATTAGGTCATCATCAGTTAGTGCGCCTGCAACGCGATACAGAGCGTAAAGAAGTGGCGATGCATGACCTTTGGAAAGGATAAATCTGTCATTGTTTAATATATGTGGTTCGTCGATGTTGTAATGGTATGGTCCTGAAAAAAAGAGCGTTGTTATAAGTTCGACAGCCGAAAGTGAGGAAGTAGGGTGGCCGGATCCGGCGTGTGTTGTTGAGGTTAGAATATGGCGACGAACCAACTTACACAGTTCCTGAATTTCTTGTGAAGATTGCATAGAGTATAATTTCAGTATAAGCTATCTCATATTTTTATGGCAGAAGGACAAGAAACACCACGATTAGTAAAGCCAACAAAACATCCAGAACAGGTTGCGGGTTATGTTGCAAAAGGTGCTCCAGAAAAACTTGCTCGAGAAATTGTGGCAGATAAAATTATAGGTGGAAGGCGTGTAAAGAAGCTTGAGGAGTTAGCAATGGTAGATCCGCTAACCGGAGCTTTTAACAGACGATATTTTAATGAGGAATTGCAGGACGCATTCAATCTTACGAGTCGAGAACAAAGTGATGGCATTAGGACGCAAATCGGAGTACTGATATTAGATCTCGATAGATTTAAAAGCGTAAATGATCGTTTTTCACATATGGAAGGGGACAGAGTTTTAAAATTATTTGCCGACAGCATTAAGGGTAAGATCCGAGAGGAAGATGTATTTGCGAGGCTTGGAGGGGAAGAGTTCGGACTCATAATTAGGGAGTCTCATAAACTAACGCCAGAGGATTTGGTTAAGATGGTCGATCGTTACAGGAAAACAATTGCGGAAAAAGTCATGACCGGCCATGTTGCCGGACCCAAAAACGAGTCTGTCACGACCAGTGTAGGTCTCGTTCTCTTTCCAAACGGTGCCCATATCGAGCGGCCTCAAGATCTCGTTCATTGTGCGGATCAAGCACTCTATCAAGCAAAAGCAAACGGAAGAAACCAAGTTGTGAAGTTTGAGGGAATTGACGATAACGGAACTCCTCAGTTTTCTAACGTCGAGGTATCTCCTAAGGGTTGACCAAGTTCCTGCGCTTTCAATACTCTACGCATTATTTTTCCACTTCTTGTTTTTGGTAACGATGTTACAAACTCGATCTCATCAGGCGTTGCGATTGGTCCGATCATCTCTCTTACTTTTTTCTTGAGCTCTGCCTTCAGTTCATCGGTTGGTTGCTGACCAACCTTAAGAATAATAAAGGCCTTGATCGACTCTCCTTTGACTTCGTGGGGTTTACCGATAACTGCCGCCTCGGCAACTGACGGATGAGCGACAAACGCACTTTCTAGTTCTGCAGAACCAAATCGGTAACCTGAAACCTTCAGAACATCATCATTTCTTCCGAGAATCCAAAAATATCCATCTTCATCGATTTTGGCAGTGTCTCCCGTGAAGTACACATTCGGAATCTCTTCCCAGTAAGATTTTCTATACTTTTCTTCGTTTTTATAGATATCCTTCATCATCGCTGGCCAAGGCTTTTTAATTATTAAGAAGCCCTGTTTATTCCGTTCGACAGGTTGACCATCATGGTCTACAACGTCTAATTCAAGACCGGGGAAAGGCTTGAAGGCTGAGCCAGGTTTAAGCACAACTGATGGTAGTGGGGATAGAATGTGCATTCCCGTTTCGGTTTGCCACCAAGTATCCATTATCGGGCATCGTCCTCCTCCAATGACCCGATGATACCATTTCCATGCCTCTGGGTTAATTGGTTCACCAACACTTCCCAAGATTTTTACATTTGAAAAATCAAATTTGTTTGGCCATTCTTCTCCATACTTCATTAAAGCTCTGATTGCGGTAGGAGTCGTGTAAAACTTAGAAACTTTATATTTAGAAAGCAAAGACCACCATTTTCCAGGATCTGAAAGTCAGGCGGACCTTCATATATGAAGTTAGTTATTCCGTTAATAAGCGGAGCGTAGACTATGTAACTATGGCCTGTAATCCACCCTGGATCTGCGGTGCACCAATAAACATCTGTTGGTTGAAGATTGAAGATCCACTTAAGCGTTATATATATTCCAACCATATAACCTCCATGGCTGTGAACAATCCCTTTTGGTTTGCCGGTACTTCCCGATGTGTAAAGAATAAAAAGGGGATCCTCTGCATCCATAATTTCGGTAGAACAAATGCTATCCTGTTTGGCGAGCACATCATCCCACCAGAGATCTCGTCCCTCAACCATTTCAACGGGATTACCGGTTCTTTTCACGATAATCATTTTTTGTACTGAAGGACAGTCTTTTACTGCATTATCCACCGTTTTTTTAGTGTCGATGAGCTTCTCTCTAAAATGATATCCATCTGCTGTAATAACGACCTTCGACTCTGCTTCGGTAACTCGATTTTTCATTGCGTCTGTCGAGAATCCTGAGTACACAACCGTATGAACGGCTCCAATCTTAGCGCATGCAAGCATACTGATTGTCTGCTCCGGAAGTCTTGGAAGATAGATGCTGACTCGATCTCCTTTTTTAATTCCGAGCGTTTTCAAGGCATTTGCGAGTTTGCAGACTTCATCGTTGAGTTGTTGATATGTAAATGTTCGCACGCCTCCATCCTGACCCTCCCAGACGAGCGCCATCTTATCCTTGGTCGCTGTCTTCAAATGCCTATCGAGTGCATTATTCACGATGTTGCACTTTGCTCCTTTAAACCAGTGGGCATATGGATACTGCCAGTCAAGAACTGTGTCCCACGGCTTGAACCAACTCAGTTCCTTAGCGATGTTTTCCCAGAAGGCCTCAGGTTGAGCTACAGACTCTGCATATAGTTTTTCGTAGTCTTTCACGTATGAAGATTCGACTAAGTCCGGAGAGGGTTTAATAGCAGTTTCGTCCATGTAGAGTAATTATGCAGAAAGAGGGGATTGAATTGCAAGAGATATTTAGAATCAGTCCCTTCGCATCGCCGCATCGTGAATCATCGGGTGACTTGAAAGGATATCACTCTTTCTAAGAGTTTTTTTGCCTCTTCATTTTTCTCAAAATGCTCTCGCACTGGTTGTAATAGTTTGTCAAGTTCTGACGCGACAGAAACTTTGAGATCCTGTGGGTGAATTTCTTTTGCCGCAAACTTATTTTCTAGATCCTCATACGAAGTTACGGTGAGATTTCCACCGAACTTTTCCGGTCGAACAATAGTCATAGAATCAACACTCTCAAAAATGATGTATTTGCAATATTCTAGAACAGGATTGTCCTTTACTTCACCCTCTAGACACCAAGCTTTGTTAAGTTTTCGTTTAATATCTTCAGTTGTATCGGTCATGAAGATCGCTGAGTCGGGATGTGACTTGGACATCTTCAGAGCGATAGCTCTGGTCATAGCGCTCTGAGTTTTCAGTGGTCGGTCGTCTGTTGTCGGACCATTGACGGCCGATATCTGATTGCCGATATCTGTTGGGGGCTTACCAAGTCCCATGAGCATATGGTGACTTACGACAACCGGTTTCCAAAATCCAAGTTGGGGACCGATCTCACGGGCAAGCATATTTAGTTTGCGCTGGTCCATTCCGAGTTGAGTTATTTTAGCTCCAAGCATGAAAATGTCCGCGACCTGCATACAGGAGTAGATAATATGAGCGCCGGTAAGATTGTCCAGAGACTCCTCGCGTCCCATCATCTCCGCGGTTCTCACAAAGCGTTTAAGGGCGTTAGATTTGCCCACCTGAACAACTAACTTCCAGTAGTCGGAGTTCTTTGCCATTTCAGATGCCCAGTGAAACTCCACCTTCGTCATATCCATTCCGCAGGCTTTCCAAACCTCGATGAAGTACTTTCCGACCGTCTGAATTTTGTCGAGGTCTCCACCCATTTTATTGTTTGCCATGGCGTGCCAGTCGGCAACCCACATCTTAAACTTGATTCCGGCCTTGGTCATTTTATTTACATTGATCGCTCGAAGGAGTCCTTGAGCGATGTGGATTTGTCCAGAAGGTTCAAAACCGTCGTAAGCAGTCAGTTCTTCACCTGATTCAAGGAGTTTTTTGAGCTCTTCCTCCTGAATTATTTCTTCGCCGACCTCTCGTACTAATTTAAGTTTATCGTCAGTTGTCATAGTAGTAATTGAAAAGTATTATACATGAAACCATAGTAGGGTATAATGGCTTCTAGTATGAAAAAAAGAGTATTATCTGGAATTCGAGCGACAGGAAGACTCCATCTTGGGAACTATCTCGGTGCGGTCAAAGGAATGCTGGAACTTCAGGAAAATCCTGATTACGAAACGCTCTATATGGTTGCGGATCTCCACACCGTAACAACACCATATGATGTTGAGGAGCTGAAGGCGAATAGGAGAGAGGTTTATCTTGAGTACCTTGCCTGTGGTCTCGATCCAAAGAAAAGTATTATTTTTTTCCAGTCCGATGTTCCGGAACACACGGAGTTAGCGTTTTATTTTTCATCGGTTGCTACCATTGCGAGAATGCAGCATCTTCCCACCTATAAAGATAAGGTGAAGCAGTATCCGCAGGATAACACCATGGCTCTTCTAAACTACCCGTTGTTGATGTCTGCAGACATTCTCATTTACAAAGCGAATTTCGTGCCGGTTGGGATTGATCAGGAGCCACATCTTGAGGTAGCCCGCGAGATTGCTCGGAAGATGAATGATAAGTATGGTCTGAGTTTCCCCGAGCCTAAGCGTTTTGCTTCTGAGGGTGAATATATTCCATCTTTGAAAGGTGAAGGAAAGATGAGTAAGTCGGTGGAGGGAAGCTTCATTAATCTTACGGACTCATTTGAGGAAGTCCAGAAAAAAGTACGATCGATGCCCACGGCCACGGTGGCTGGTGGTGAAATGAATGCCGGCATTAAGGCACTCTTTACGCTTGCAGATATATATCTTTCAGAGTCGGTTGGAGAATATAAAAAGAAGTTTGAGGCTGGTACTTTGCAGTTTTCCGACCTGAAAGATTCGCTTGCTCAGGCAATCTTCGAAAAACTGAAACCTATACAGAATAAAAGAATAGAACTTGAAGCAAACCCTGAGTATATTGCACAATTAATTCAAGAAGGTGCGCGAAAAGCACGAGAGATCGCATCCCAAACCGTTGCTGAGGTTAAAAATGCGATGGGTCTCTGTTCATGACCAATCTTCATTTCTACAATCTTCGCAGTCGTTTAGGAATGATGAATCTTCCTCATCGCATGGATGAGTTTAATGTGGGTGTGGAAGAGGGTGGCGACGCGATTTTGACCGAGGAGTTTCTTTCCCAATTTCCTCAGGTAGTAGTTGACTCTTTCACCTTCCCATTACCGGAAGAAATCGAGCGAAAAAAATACTTTGATTCGATCGTTGAGTACTCGCAAAAGGCGATAGACCTCCTTGAGGAAACATTGCAAGATAATGAAACTCAGGTGGTAATTGGGGGCGATCATAGCGTTGCTTTCTGCTCCTTAGTTGCGCTTCTACGTAGACTCCACTCGCACAGCATAGGATACATTCAGATCGACTCACACCCAGACATAAATACGATCGCGACTAGTCCAACCGGAAACTTTCACGGTATGTGGATGAGGCCCTTTGTTGGCGGCTTTGAGAACGAGCTCATTAATCAATTAGTACCACATTTTTTAAAACCAGAACAAATTTTCTATATCGGCAATCTCGATCTAGACCCTGAGGAGCAGGAGCTCATCGATCATAAAAAAATTCAGATACTCTCGATAAAAGGTTTGCGGAATAGTGACTCGCAACAGCGGATAAAAAGATTCATGGACTCATTTGATCACATACACCTTGATGTAGATATAGATGGTTTTGATAGTTCTGTAGCTCCAGGAACAGGAATTCCAGCAGAAAATGGGCTATTGCTCAAGGATGTCGAGCCGATTTTTGAGCTCTTTAAGAATAAAGAGAGTAAGTCATTTGATCTTGTTGAAGTAAATCCACAAAAAGATCAGGATGGAATGACGGTCAGTCTTGCTCAAAAATTGATTCAGGATGCATTTGGTTCTTGATTTTTGCCGCTAATCGATGCTAGATTTTGATATAGCTACCAATTTTTCAACTGAAGGAGACCACCGTCGCACTAGGCTATGGTGGCCGAAGGAGGTGAAATAATTAGTGTCAAATAAACTCTACGTAGGAAATCTTCTCTATGAAGTTACCGAGGATCAGCTTCGCACATACTTCGAGAAGGTTGGCCCCGTGGTTTCTACAAGCATCATTCGTTTCAAGGACTCGGGTAGATCAAAAGGATTTGGTTTTGTCGAGATGGAGACGGAAGAAGGAGCTCAACAAGGTTTAGAGCTCAATGGCCAGGATTTTGAGGGAAGAAGACTCATCGTCTCCGAAGCACGCCCGCCGAAAGTAAACACATTCGATGATAACTAGTAGCGATCGTCGCTTTTGATACAAGCTCTGTCGCAAATGGTAGGGTTTTGTATAATACGTTGTAAGTCCGCGAAGTTTTTATTTTGTATTTTGAAATTTGTATTGAATTTGTATTTTTTAAAAATTGAATAAAAAAAATAAAAAATTCAAATTACCATATGAAGAAGTATATTCCCAGCGAAATTGAAAAAAAGTGGCAGGAGAAGTGGCGTAAGGAAAAAACCTTTAGCCCTAATCTTGATACCGCAAAAAAGCCCTTCTACAGCCTCATGATGTTTCCTTACCCATCTGCAGAAGGTCTTCATGTGGGAAACATGTATGCATTTACTGGAAGCGATATCTTCTCTCGACTCAAGAGATTACAAGGTTTTGATGTATTTGAACCGATGGGGCTCGATGGTTTCGGGATTCATAGCGAGAACTATGCGATGAAGGTGAATAAACACCCTATGGATCTTTCTAAGGTCTCGGAGGAGAGATTTTATAAACAACTCGAATCCATTGGCAATGCATTTGATTGGGAACGAACGGTCGAAACCTATAAGCCTGAGTACTACAGGTGGACGCAGTGGATCTTCTTACAGATGTTTAAGCAAAAACTTGCGTACAAAAAAAAGGCTGAGGTAAATTGGTGTCCTTCCTGCAAAACGGTCTTAGCAGATGAGCAGGTGATTTCTGGGAAGTGTGAGCGGTGTTCGTCAGAGGTTGGCAAGAAGATGCTAGAGCAGTGGTTCTTTAGAATTACTGACTATGCGGACAGATTGCTTAAAAACCTTGACGGCCTAGATTGGTCTGAGAAAGTTAAGACGGCCCAACGTAACTGGATAGGAAAAAGTGAAGGAATGATTATTGATTTTGGAGGGATTGAGGTCTTTACTACAAAACCCGAGACTATTGATGGCGCAACGTTTTTAGTGCTAGCTCCTGAACATGAAAAAGTTGCAAAACTCACAACTCAAGAACAATCAACTCAGGTCAAGGAATACATTGAGATGGCCAAAAAACGCTCAGAGTTTGAGAGAAGCAATCTCAAGGAAAAGACAGGCGTATTTACAGGGTCGTATGCAGAGAATCCAGTGACAAAGAAACAGATTCCTGTCTGGATCGCTGACTATGTGCTGGTAGGATATGGTACTGGTGCAATCATGGCTGTTCCGGATGGTGATGATAGGGATAGGGAGTTTGCCGAAAAATTCAAGTTACCAATTGAGAGCACAAGTTACGAAGCTAAACCGGAGGGGGTAAAGAGAGTCAATTACCATCTCAGAGATTGGTTAATTTCTCGTCAGCGCTACTGGGGACCACCGATCCCAATGATCTACTGCGATTCGTGCGGAACTGTCCCCGTGCCTGAAAAGGATTTACCTGTTGTTTTGCCGTACGTTGAGAACTTTCGCCCTACGGGTACGGGCGTATCTCCTTTAGCATCTAACGAAGAGTTTTATAAGGTAAACTGCCCTACCTGTGGTAAAGAAGCTCGTCGAGAAACCGATGTTTCGGATACATTTTTAGATTCTGCTTGGTATTTCCTAAGGTACCTTTCCACAGATGAAACGAAGCAGCCATGGAGCTCAGAGCGACTCAAAAACTGGATGCCAGTAAATACCTATATCGGTGGAGCAGAGCACTCAGTTCTACACCTTTTATACAGCAGATTCCTCAGTATGGTATTTAAAGATATGGGATTGATATCTCATTTTGAAGAGCCATTCACCCAATTTAGAGCACACGGTTTGATTATTTCCGAAGGAGCCAAAATGAGTAAATCGAAAGGTAATGTGATCAATCCTGACGATTTTATTCGGGACTATGGCGCAGATACACTACGCGTCTACCTTATGTTTCTCGGCCCCTATGATCAGGGTGGAGATTTTCGTGAACAGGCAATAGTCGGTCCTTATAACTTCTTAAAGCGTATCTGGGATCTGCAGAAAAAAGTTGATGGCTCGACTCAGGAAGGGCTGGGGAATGAAGATAAACTATGGCTTAATAAAACATTGAAAAAGGTCGTGGATGACGTATTAGAGCTTAAATTTAATACCGCAATTGCAACTCTCATGGAATGGCTAAACTTTTTATCTAAAAAGGAAAAGATTGCCGTCTCTGAGTACAAATTATTACTCATTCTCCTTGCTCCTTTCGCCCCACATATAACTGAGGAGATTTGGGAAATATTAGGAGAAAAATTATCCATCCATTTTCAAATGCTTCCATCTGTAGATGAAAACTCAATGGTTCAGAAGTATTTACGAATCCCTATTCAGGTAAATGGAAAGGTACGGGCCGTACTTCAGGTCTCAAATTCTGAGCTCGAAAAAGATAAAATTGTCAAAAAAGCACTATTAGAGGGCTCTGTGACAAGGCATATTGAAGGCAAGGCATATGAGATTATCTACCTTGAGGGAAAGGTGCTCAATTTCGTACTTTCTTCATAAACTATTAGATCTGGCTTGTTCTGGCAATCTCAATTAAAAACAAATTAATTGAACAAAAGTCGATAATTTTCTATCGAAGTGCATGTCGGCCAAGATTACGTTTAGCAAAAGATAAGAAAATAATTGAGTATTTATTTGGTACAATGACGAAGATATTGCCCGGTCGTCTAATGGCAGGACAGCAGATTCTGGATCTGCTTATCGGGGTTCGAGTCCCTGCTGGGCAGCCATTCGACTCTTCAGTTCTCAGTTGTCTAATGCAATCTCAATGTGGGGAGGTTGATTCCGACTGAAGGATTGAGGATCTCCCTTATGGCAGCTCGCCCCTAATCATTTACGACAGATATACAGCCGTTCTGTGACTTCTTAGATATCCTTCGTGTATTCAAGCTTTAGGGCTCGGAAAAGATGTTGGCCTTTTAGCTAATTGATCTATTTAGCATGCTATCGATTTGTCTGATGATCCTGCGCATTGATGATTCGGACTATGTATTAGCCAAGTACGGACAAAACTCTGTTTTCTAATAGAATGAGTGATTTTAAAGCGAAGCCTTCGTATCTATTAAAAATAGAGCTCTCTTCATAATGCATACAGGAGATATATCAACCAATTCATATCCCTTATTGTGAGACGTCGAATTTGAGTATATATACAGTTATATTCTGTCAATAAAGTCTAAAGAGCAATAATAAAAGATGTAAAATCTTTAACAATGCATACTTATAGTATATATATGTTAAATCCTCATCTTTTCAGGTTTCAAATTTAATTTTGTACGTGTATACTGATCGTCATGAAGCCTGTACTTACAACCTTAAAGAACGGTTTAAAGGTCTGTCTCATAGACACGAACTCTTTTCCAAGTCTGACCACGATACTTCTCGTAGGCGCAGGCTCTAGGTATGAAAATGCAAAGAATAATGGCATTGCCCACTTCTTTGAGCATATGGCATTTAAGGGATCCAAGAACTTTCCGGATTCATTCACGATCTCTTCGACTATCGAGGGTTTAGGGGGAGTGTTTAACGCCTTCACCTCAAAAGACCATACCGGCTACTGGATTAAAGCAACGAACGATCATTTCGAGACAGTCTTAGCTGTGCTCTCAGATATGATCATGAACTCATTTCTTCTTGAGGATGAAATAAATCGAGAAAAAGGTGTAATTGTGGAGGAAATTAACATGTATGAAGATACTCCTAGGTGGAAGAGTGGAGATTTATTCGAAGAGCTTATGTATAAAGGGAGTTCTTTGGGGATGGACATAGCGGGCACAAGAGATACCGTAACCAACTTCAACAGGAAGACCTTTACCGACTACATGGATGAGCTTTATCACCCGAATAACGCTGTTTTGGTCGTGGCAGGGGGATTTGGAAAGGGCAAGGCAGACTACATTAAGAAAATTGAAGAGCGGTTCGGAGGTTGGGAAAGCAAGAAGGTTAAAGGCACATACGGAGTTTTTAAGAAGATTCAGACGAGCCCACAAATACTTATTCATTCTAAAAAAACCGAGCAAACTCATTTTTGTTTAGGCTTTCACAGCTACAATATCGATGATAAAAGGAAGTATCCACTAGCTCTTCTGTCAACAATTCTGGGTGGTGGAATGTCCTCTCGTCTTTTCATGCAGGTGCGAGAACGAAGAGGGCTGTGCTACTACATCTCAACCGGTCGTACAAGTTATAAGGATGTTGGAAATTTCGTAACCTCTGCGGGAGTGACGAATAATCTAGAAAAAACAAAGGAAGCAATTAGAGTTACTCTTGAGGAGCATAAAAAGACAACAATGGGAGATATTACGGACGTAGAAATTAAAAGAGCTAAAGACCTAATAAAGGGAAGAACCATACTGTCTATGGAGGACTCTCAGAACGTTTCATTATATTTTGGCTTGGAAATGCTTCTGCAAAATAAATCCACCACGCCTGAGGAGATGATAGAGACAGTACAGAAAGTGACCAAAGACGAGATTCTAAGCGTGGCTAAGGATGTGTTTAACCGAAACAATATTAACCTTTCGTTGATTGGTCCTTTTAAAGAGGGAGATATCACGGCTGAGGACCTCCAGATTTAATCCTCCTACGCAAACCCACATACCAGCAAACAGGGCTACAGCGAGCAAGGTTGACAGGCTAATCCTTAACCCATATGATTATCTACAATGATTCTGAGCTTCTTATTTATTCTCGGTCTAGCTGTGGGCTCGTTTTTAAATGTACTTATTGATAGGCTACCAAACGACCAAGGTCTCCTTGGACGATCCTACTGCGATTACTGTAAAAAAACACTACAGCCACAGGACCTTATTCCTGTTTTCTCGTACGCTTTTCTTCGAGGAAGATGTAGATACTGTCAAAAAAGACTCCAGATTCAATACCCTTTAATAGAGTTGTTGACTGGAGTGGTATTTATGCTAACGTGGTTATCATTCTCACAGGGAGGTCTTGGATACCAAATTTATACGATCGTCTTAATTTCTATTTTGATAGCAATGTTCTTTAGTGATCTTAAGTATCAAATTCTTCCCGATGAGGAGCAACTTGCTTTATTTATAGTAGGTTTAGCATATCTAATTGCTACAAACGTGCCTATACCACAGATTGCAGAGCGTTTCGTACTTAGTTTTGTAGCTATGATGCCCCTTCTTTTGTTATTTCTAGCTACGAAAGGAAGGGGAATGGGATTTGGCGACGTAAAACTATTGTTTATATTTGGATTCCTCTTTGAACTACAAGGTGCCTTCATAATTTTGTATGTGGCATTTATAACTGGAGGCTTTTTTGGTCTTGTAGCTATTTTGTTGCGTAAAACTAAGATGAAAAGTAAGATAGCCTTTGGGCCATTTCTTATTTTAGGTGCTATTTTATATCTTTTTTATACTAAGTACTTTATAACAGAGTTCAATACTATATTGGGCATATAAAATACGTTCATAACTCTTCATAAAATTCTAGATTGCCATTTGATCAACCGGTGCATAGATTTCTGAAGCTATTTATATTATTAATATAATTGTACAAATACTCCAATATGAAAGGTTGTATTATAGAATATTTACTATATATAAATGATTGATAAAAGAAATATGTATTTATGCTATCTGCGATTTTGTAGTTCTTCTCTGAAATAAATAAGAACCTTTTTGGGTCTTCGTAAAAGAAATATATCTTCCTCTATCGAGTCATAAAAAAAACTAATAAGTTCTTACTTTGAAGAGTTAATTCTCGATTAAAGATTCAACTTGATTATTGATAAAAGAAGAGAAAAATATTGTCAAAATTATTAAATACTATTTGCGTAAAAATATCCTTAAGAAAATCGAATAAAATCCTTCTTTAAGGACCAACAAAGTTTATTCAATTTTCTATTCTAAAAAACATCATAAAAAAGAAAAAATATACTGATCAAAATTTGTTAACAAATAGCATTTTTGGTTATTAATCTGTATATTCGTACATCTTTCGTACATCTTTAAATATCCAGGAAATATACTAACTCCAAATTATCAATGATGCAGTTTGATATAGAAGCTTAATAATGAGAGTTGCTGATCTTATTGAGTAACTATAAAATGCTTTACAGAGCTTTGGGGCTTTACATAGACTCATATAATTGAGAAAAGTGGAAATCTATGCATTGCTTACTCAATGCATAGATATTTGAAGCTAAAATGCCTCTTGACAAGCGTTGCGTAGATTTGTTCTAATAAATCTTAGATCAATTATTCGCATAATTACATGAGCACGAGCCCTACATTAAAACCTAAAAAAAACCTAGTATCTATTGGTAAAGCTGCAGAGATTTTAGGGGTGTCAATAGACGCCATAAGAAGATGGGATAAAGCAGGGGCAATTCACACGTATAGAGAAGAAGGAAAAGCGAGAAGATTTTCATTAGATGAGTTGAGGGAAATGAAGGCCTCAAAACCACTCAGCATTTCCGAAGCAGCGATCAAATTAGGTGTATCAGCATCCACACTAAGAAGGATTGAAAAGAAGGGTCTATTAGTTCCTCAAAGAAATTCTATAGGTGAACGAGAATATTCACGAAATTCAATCAAGACTTATATGGCCAGAGAGGGCCAACAAAACAAGGGCGTGCCTCTTAGTACGAACGATGCTATCGAAACTGAAATTGACCAAATTCCTGTGCCTGCAAGGGTATTAATCGATAATTCTGTATATGCTTCAGAGAAGGCTAGAGAGTTTCCCGTATATGAGCCAAGAGCGGCAGGGATGTTTGCTTCTGAATCTGAATCTGCAAGGAACGAAGTAGAGCCGAGAATCGCAGATGCTGCCATCCGAAAAATCAGCAGGACACAGTATAAATTTAACGCTCGCAACATATTCATGGCTACCTCAATGCTTGGTTTCATAGCAATGCTTGTGTTCGGAGCTATAGGCGCTCAGACAGTATTCAACTCCGTAACTAAGGACAGAGCTGTTGCAGTTAGACTTAATTTTGAAAAAGTAGATAAACAGCCACAGGTTCTTGCGGCCAGCACAGATAAAGGTCTATTAAGCAGAATTAATGATTCACTATCTCAGTTACTAGCTCGGTTGCCTTGGAGTTCATCAGCAAATAAGAACGTATCCATTGTGGCTCAGGTTAAGAAAGATGCTCAAGTAAATATTGCAGACGTACAAAAAGCCCTTGCATCAAGTGCTATTTCTGAAAAAGAAACGATCTATTTTGCCATACCCGCGGTCTTTCAAAAAAATATTACAGCCCCTAATGTAATATATAGTGTCACTGCTGGAACAGGAGTTACTATTACTGGAGATACTCAGAACCCAGTCATAAACGCCGTTTCTTCTACAGTTGCTTCTGGAGTATCGTCACTACAAGGTTCAACGGGATCGGTAGTGTTAACTGCAGGATCAGGCATTTCTATCGACGGTCTTACCATCAGCTCCTCCATCTCTTCATCTACAGAACAAACGTTTAATACGATTTCTGTAAGTGGACAATCGGATGTGGTAGCCGATAGCTCAACAGACACCCTCACATTAACGGCTGGTACTGGAATAGTTATAACGACAGATGCATCGGGCGACATTGTAACGATTACAAATTCAGGTAGTTCAAGTGCCTCAGGTTTTATAGATAATGGTACGGTCGTGAGTTTAACAACCTCAACCGACAATGTAACGCTTGGTTCTACTACGGATCTTGCAAAACTTGGGATTGATGGAGAGGCGGATGAGATTCAACTTCTCGTTCAAGGAAACTCAACACAGACAACAAGTCTCATAGTTGCTGAAAATTCATCTGGGACAGATGTATATACAGTAAGTAATACTGGAGACGTAGTTCAAACCGGTTCCTTAACCTTCTCATCAGTCGGAACTGATATAACAACGGGATCTGGGGAGGATTTAACAGTTGTAGCAAATGGGATAGGAATTATTAATCTAAATGACAATGTCGTTATCACTGGAACCACAGATCTTCAAGGTAACGTTTCAAACTCAACTGGAACTCTGACTTTTGCAGACAACGTCTCTGTAACGGGTAGCACAACCCTTGGAGATAACAC
This sequence comes from Candidatus Roizmanbacteria bacterium, assembly GCA_016699265.1. Taxonomy (NCBI): domain Bacteria; phylum Candidatus Roizmaniibacteriota; species Candidatus Roizmanbacteria bacterium. The sequence goes on from CP064967.1 coordinate 85,945, forward strand.
CAGTGACACCATAACCTTTAATGCAGGTGTATCAGGTGCAGGTATATCATTTGCCTCCTCAACATTTGGAACATGTACCGCCCTTGAGACAGTCGGTGGAGTCTTGACCTGCGGATCTGATGCTGGTGGATCAGACTCAGGTTGGATTGATGGTGGATCAAACGTCTATCTTATTACCTCCTCTGACAATGTAGGTATTGGAACAACAGCACCTGGGGCCAAGGAAAACTACAGATCGCTGGTGATACGGATGAAATTCAACTAGTTGTAACCGGCAATGCTACTCAAACCTCAAATCTTCTCACTCTCGAACAGTTTGGTGGTACGGATGTATTCACCGTTACTAATGCAGGTAATGTAACTATCTCTGGTTCAGTCTCTGCTGGATCACTAACTGTTGGAGGGGACACCATCACAGACTTTACAGGTACAGGACTTAGTGCAGCTGGTAACACACTTGTCACCACACTTGGTACCTCAATCTCAAACGGGGAGCTTGATAACTCTACAATCACCTTTGCTGGTGACTTAGGCTCCTCAACAACAGCATTAGGTGCTACAAGAACAATCTCAGGTGGTACAAACGGTATTGACACCTCAGACAACAATGCAGTGTACCTTAACCATTAACTTTGACTCTGCAGAGGTTGGAACCACCACCTTTGGTTCAGGGTCTGCTTTTGCCTGGACCTTTGACTCAACTGCTGGAACCGATACCTCAATTGCCTTTGGATCTAACTCTCAGATCTTCACCTCAGGTACTGCTTCATTCTCAGGAAGACTTGGTAACAACCACTCCTACCGTTTCACTTGATGTTGTTGGTTCAGGTCTATTCTCCCAGAACCTTACAGTCACTGGATCAGTCTCTGCTGGATCACTAACTGTTGGAGGGGACACCATCACAGACTTTACAGGTACAGGACTTAGTGCAGCTGGTAACACACTTGTCACCACCCTTGGTACCTCAATCTCAAACGGGGAGCTTGATAACTCTACAATCACCTTTGCTGGTGACTTAGGCTCCTCAACAACAGCATTAGGTGCTACAAGAACAATCTCAGGTGGTACAAACGGTATTGACACCTCAGACAACAATGCCGGTACCTTAACCATTAACTTTGACTCTACAGAGGTTGGAACCACCACCTTTGGTTCAGGATCTGCTTTTGCCTGGACCTTTGACTCAACTGCTGGAACCGATACCTCAATTGCCTTTGGATCTAACTCTCAGATCTTTACCTCAGGTACTGCTTCATTCTCAGGAAGACATTGGTACAACCGCTCCTCTGGAGTCTTCAACTAACCTTACCGTTAACGGAACACAACCCTTGAGATAACACCAGTGACTTTAATGCAGGTGTATCAGGTCAGGTATATCATTTGCCTCTGGGGAACATACCGCCCTTGAGACAGTCGGTGGAGTCTTGACCTGCGGATCTGATGTGGTGGATCAGACTCAGGTTGGATTGATGGTGGATCAAACGTTCTTATTACCTCCTCTGACAATGTAGGTATTGGAACAACAGCACCTGGGGCCAAGTTGATGTTGTTGGTTCAGGTCTATTCTCCCAGAACCTTACAGTCACTGGTTCAGTCTCTGCTGGATCACTAACTGTTGGAGGGGACACCATCACAGACTTTACAGGTACAGGACTTAGTGCAGCTGGTAACACACTTGTCACCACCCTTGGTACCTCAATCTCAAACGGGGAGCTTGATAACTCTACAATCACCTTTGCTGGTGACTTAGGCTCCTCAACAACAGCATTAGGTGCTACAAGAACAATCTCAGGTGGTACAAACGGTATTGACACCTCAGACAACAATGCCGGTACCTTAACCATTAACTTTGACTCTACAGAGGTTGGAACCACCACCTTTGGTTCAGGGTCTGCTTTTGCCTGGACCTTTGACTCAACTGCTGGAACCGATACCTCAATTGCCTTTGGATCTAACTCTCAGATCTTTACCTCAGGGACTGCTTCCTTCTCAGGAAGACTTGGTATTGGTACAACCGCTCCAACCGTTTCACTTGATGTTGTTGGTTCAGGTCTATTCTCCCAGAACCTTACAGTCACTGGTTCTCTCTGCTGGATCACTAACTGTTGGAGGAGACACCATCACAGACTTTAAGGTACAGGACTTAGTGCAGCTGGTAACACACTTGTCACCACATTTGGTACCTCAATCTCAAACGGAGCTTGATAACTCTACAATCACCTTTGCTGGTGACTTAGGCTCCTCAACAACAGCATTAGGCGCTACAAGAACAATCTCAGGTGGTACAAACGGTATTGACACCTCAGACAACAATGCCGGTACCTTAACCATTAACTTTGACTCTACAGAGGTTGGAACCACCACCTTTGGTTCAGGATCTGCTTTGCCTGGACCTTTGACTCAACTGCTGGAACCGATACCTCAATTGCCTTTGGATCTAACTCTCAGATCTTTACCTCAGGTACTGCTTCATTCTCAGGAAGACTTGGTATTGGTACAACTGCTCCTACCGTTTCACTTGATGTTGTTGGAGCTGGAGTCTTCTCAACTAACCTTACCGTTAACGGGAACACAACCCTTGAGATAACACCAGTGACACCATAACCTTTAATGCAGGTGTATCAGGTGCAGGTATATCATTTGCCTCCTCAACATTTGGAACATGTACCGCCCTTGAGACAGTCGGTGGAGTCTTGACCTGCGGATCTGATGCTGGTGGATCAGACTCAGGTTGGATTGATGGTGGATCAAACGTCTATCTTATTACCTCCTCTGACAATGTAGGTATTGGAACAACAGCACCTGGGGCCAAGCTTGATGTTGTTGGTTCAGGTCTATTCTCCCAGAACCTTACAGTCACTGGATCAGTCTCTGCTGGATCACTAACTGTTGGAGGGGACACCATCACAGACTTTACAGGTACAGGACTTAGTGCAGCTGGTAACACACTTGTCACCACCCTTGGTACCTCAATCTCAAACGGGGAGCTTGATAACTCTACAATCACCTTTGCTGGTGACTTAGGCTCCTCAACAACAGCATTAGGTGCTACAAGAACAATCTCAGGTGGTACAAACGGTATTGACACCTCAGACAACAATGCCGGTACCTTAACCATTAACTTTGACTCTACAGAGGTTGGAACCACCACCTTTGGTTCAGGGTCTGCTTTTGCCTGGACCTTTGACTCAACTGCTGGAACCGATACCTCAATTGCCTTTGGATCTAACTCTCAGATCTTTACCTCAGGTACTGCTTCATTCTCAGGAAGACTTGGTATTGGTACAACCGCTCCAACCGTTTCACTTGATGTTGTTGGTTCAGGTCTATTCTCCCAGAACCTTACAGTCACTGGATCAGTCTCTGCTGGATCACTAACTGTTGGAGGACACCATCACAGACTTTACAGGTACAGGACTTAGTGCAGCTGGTAACACACTTGTAACCACCCTTGGTACCTCAATCTCAAACGGGGAGCTTGATAACTCTACAATCACCTTTGCTGGTGACTTAGGCTCCTCAACAACAGCATTAGGTGCTACAAGAACAATCTCAGGTGGTACAAACGGTATTGACACCTCAGACAACAATGCCGGTACTTAACCATTAACTTTGACTCTACAGAGGTTGGAACCACCACCTTTGGTTCAGGATCTGCTTTTGCCTGGACCTTTGACTCAACTGCTGGAACCGATACCTCAATTGCCTTTGGATCTAACTCTCAGATCTTTACCTCAGGTACTGCTTCATTCTCAGGAAGACTTGGTATTGGTACAACCGCTCCTACCGTTTCACTTGATGTTGTTGGAGCTGGAGTCTTCTCAACTAACCTTACCGTTAACGGGAACACAACCCTTGGAGATAACACCAGTGACACCATAACCTTTAATGCAGGTGTATCAGGTGCAGGTATATCATTGCCTCCTCAACATTTGGAACATGTACCGCCCTTGAGACAGTCGGTGGAGTCTTGACCTGCGGATCTGATGCTGGTGGATCAGACTCAGGTTGGATTGATGGTGGATCAAACGTCTATCTTATTACCTCCTCTGACAATGTAGGTATTGGAACAACAGCACCTGGGGCCAAGCTTGATGTTGTTGGTTCAGGTCTATTCTCCCAGAACCTTACAGTCACTGGATCAGTCTCTGCTGGATCACTAACTGTTGGAGGACACCATCACAGACTTTACAGGTACAGGACTTAGTGCAGCTGGTAACACACTTGTCACCACCCTTGGTACCTCAATCTCAAACGGGGAGCTTGATAACTCTACAATCACCTTTGCTGGTGACTTAGGCTCCTCAACAACAGCATTAGGTGCTACAAGAACAATCTCAGGTGGTACAAACGGTATTGACACCTCAGACAACAATGCCGGTACCTTAACCATTAACTTTGACTCTACAGAGGTTGGAACCACCACCTTTGGTTCAGGGTCTGCTTTTGCCTGGACCTTTGACTCAACTGCTGGAACCGATACCTCAATTGCCTTTGGATCTAACTCTCAGATCTTTACCTCAGGGACCGCCTCATTCTCAGGAAGACTTGGTATTGGTACAACCGCTCCTACCGTTTCACTTGATGTTGTTGGTTCAGGTCTATTCTCCCAGAACCTTACAGTCACTGGTTCAGTCTCTGCTGGATCACTAACTGTTGGAGGAGACACCATCACAGACTTTACAGGTACAGGACTTAGTGCAGCTGGTAACACACTTGTCACCACCCTTGGTACCTCAATCTCAAACGGGGAGCTTGATAACTCTACAATCACCTTTGCTGGTGACTTAGGCTCCTCAACAACAGCATTAGGCGCTACAAGAACAATCTCAGGTGGTACAAACGACAACAATGCCGGTACCTTAACCATTAACTTTGACTCTACAGAGGTTGGAACCACCACCTTGGTTCAGGATCTGCTTTTGCCTGGACCTTTGACTCAACTGCTGGAACCGATACCTCAATTGCCTTTGGATCTAACTCTCAGATCTTTACCTCAGGTACTGCTTCATTCTCAGGAAGACTTGGTATTGGTACAACCGCTCCTACCGTTTCACCTGGAGCTGGAGTCTTCTCAACTAACTCTTACCGTTAACGGGAACACAACCCTTGGAGATAACACACAGGTTTAATCAGGTGTATCAGGTGCAGGTGTTTCATTTGCCTCCTCAACATTTGGAACATGTACCGCCCTTGAGACAGTCGGTGGAGTCTTGACCTGCGGATCTGATGCTGGTGGATCAGACTCAGGTTGGATTGATGGTGGATCAAACGTCTATCTTATTACCTCCTCTGACAATGTGGTATTGGAACAACAGCACCTGGGGCCAAGCTTGATGTTGTTGGTTCAGGTCTATTCTCCCAGAACCTTACAGTCACTGGATCAGTCTCTGCTGGATCACTAACTGTTGGAGGGGACACCATCACAGACTTTACAGGTACAGGACTTAGTGCAGCTGGTAACACACTTGTCACCACCCTTGGTACCTCAATCTCAAACGGGGAGCTTGATAACTCTACAATCACCTTTGCTGGTGACTTAGGCTCCTCAACAACAGCATTAGGTGCTACAAGAACAATCTCAGGTGGTACAAACGGTATTGACACCTCAGACAACAATGCCGGTACCTTAACCATTAACTTTGACTCTACAGAGGTTGGAACCACCACCTTTGGTTCAGGGTCTGCTTTTGCCTGGACCTTTGACTCAACTGCTGGAACCGATACCTCAATTGCCTTTGGATCTAACTCTCAGATCTTTACCTCAGGTACTGCTTCATTCTCAGGAAGACTTGGTATTGGTACAACTCCCTACCGTTTCACTTGATGTTGTTGGAGCTGGTCTCTTCTCCCAGAACCTCTCAACTAACAGTCTCTTGGAGATAACTGTTGGAGGACACCAACCAGACTTTAAGGCAGGACTTAGTGCAGCTGGAACATTTGGCCTCCTCAACATTGGATAACATAATCACCTTTGACAGTCGGTGACTTGACATCTGATGAACAATTGGACAAAATGCAGGTGTATAACCAACTTCAAGTTCAGACAATGCTGAAATTCAACCAACTCTCAATTTTTGCTCAAACCTCAAATCTTTTGACTCTCAGACTAACAATTTCCGTTTGGAACAGGGGGAACACAATCACCAGTGCACCATTGCCTTTAATGCAGGTGTCAGACATTTGTCCTCAACATTTGGAACATGTACCGCCCTTGAGACTCGGTGGAGTCTTGACCTGCGGATCTGATGCTGGTGGATCAGACTCAGGTTGGATTGATGGTGGATCAAACGTCTATCTTATTACCTCCTCTGACAATGTAGGTATTGGAACAACAGCACCTGGGGAAGCTTGATGTTGTTGGTTCAGGTCTATTCTCCCAGAACCTTACAGTCACTGGATCAGTCTCTGCTGGATCACTAACTGTTGGAGGGACACCATCAACCAGGACTTAGTGCAGCTGGTAACACAACCCTTGGTACCTCAATCTCAAACGGGAGCTTGATAACTCTACAATCACCTTTGCTGGTGACTTAGGCTCCTCAACAACAGCATTAGGTGCTACAAGAACAATCTCAGGTGGTACAAACGGTATTGACACCTCAGACAACAATGCCGGTACCTTAACCATTAACTTTGACTCTACAGAGGTTGGAACCACCACCTTTGGTTCAGGGTCTGCTTTTGCCTGGACCTTTGACTCAACTGCTGGAACCGATACCTCAATTGCCTTTGGATCTAACTCTCAGATCTTTACCTCAGGGACCGCCTCCTTCTCAGGAAGACTTGGTATTGGTACAACTGCTCCAACCGTTTCACTTGATGTTGTTGGTTCAGGTCTATTCTCCCAGAACCTTACAGTCACTGGATCAGTCTCTGCTGGATCACTAACTGTTGGAGGAGACACCATCACAGACTTTACAGGTACAGGACTTAGTGCAGCTGGTAACACACTTGTAACCACCCTTGGTACCTCAATCTCAAACGGGGAGCTTGATAACTCTACAATCACCTTTGCTGGTGACTTAGGCTCCTCAACAACAGCATTAGGCGCTACAAGAACAATCTCAGGTGGTACAAACGGTATTGACACCTCAGACAACAAATGCCGGTACCTTAACCATTAACTTTGACTCTACAGAGGTTGGAACCACCACCTTTGGTTCAGGGATCTGCTTTTGCCTGGACCTTTGACTCAACTGCTGGAACCGATACCTCAATTGCCTTTGGATCTAACTCTCAGATCTTTACCTCAGGTACTGCTTCATTCTCAGGAAGACTTGGTATTGGTACAACCGCTCCTACCGTTTCACTTGATGTTGTTGGAGCTGGTCTCTTCTCAACTAACCTTACCGTTAACGGGAACACAACCCTTGGAGATAACACCAGTGACACCATAACCTTTAATGCAGGTGTATCAGGTGCAGGTATATCATTTGCCTCCTCAACATTTGGAACAGCCCTTGAGAGAGTCTTGACCTGCGGATCTGATGCTGGTGGATCAGAAGGTTGGATTGATGGTGGATCAAACGTCTATCTTATTACCTCCTCTGACAATGTAGGTTCATTGGAACAACAGCACTCTTGCTTGGTAAGCTTGATGTTGTTGGTTCAGGTCTATTCTCCCAGAACTCTCCCACAGTCACTGGATCAGTCTCTGCTGGATCACTAACTGTTGGAGGAGACACCATCACAGACTTTACAGGTACAGGACTTAGTGCAGCTGGTAACACACTTGTCACCACCCTTGGTACCTCAATCTCAAACGGGGAGCTTGATAACTCTACAATCACCTTTGCTGGTGACTTAGGCTCCTCAACAACAGCATTAGGCGCTACAAGAACAATCTCAGGTGGTACAAACGGTATTGACACCTCAGACAACAATGCCGGTACCTTAACCATTAACTTTGACTCTACAGAGGTTGGAACCACCACCTTTGGTTCAGGATCTGCTTTTGCCTGGACCTTTGACTCAACTGCTGGAACCGATACCTCAATTGCCTTTGGATCTAACTCTCAGATCTTTACCTCAGGTACTGCTTCATTCTCAGGAAGACTTGGTATTGGTACAACTCTCCCAGAACCTTACAGTCACTGGATCAGTCTCTGCTGGATCACTAACTTCACACCATCACAGACTTTACAGGACTTAGTGCAGCTGGAGTCACTTGTCACCACCCTTGGTACCTCAATCTCAAACAGGGAGCTTGATAACTTTACAATCACCTTTGCTTACTTGGGCTCCTCAACAACAACATTAGGCGCTACAAGAACAATCTCAGGAAAAACAGATACCTCCATTAACTTTGACTCTACAGAGGTTGGAACCACCACCTTTGGTTCAGGATCTGCTTTTGCCTGACCTTTGACTCAACTTAACCGATACCTCAATGCCTTTGGATCTAACTCTCAGATCTTGGACCTCAGGTACTGCTTCATTCTCAGGAAGACTTGGTATTGGTACAACCGCTCCAACCGTTTCACTTGATGTTGTTGGTTCAGGTCTATTCTCCCAGAACCTTGACACTGGTTCAGTCTCTGCTGGATCACTAACTGTTGGAGGAGACACCATCACAGACTTTACAGGTACAGGACTTAGTGCAGCTGGTAACACACTTGTCACCACCCTTGGTACCTCAATCTCAAACGGGGAGCTTGATAACTCTACAATCACCTTTGCTGGTGACTTAGGCTCCTCAACAACAGCATTAGGTGCTACAAGAACAATCTCAGGTGGTACAAACGGTATTGACACCTCACCGGTACCTCTAACCATTAACTTTGACTCTACAGAGGTTGGAACCACCACCTTGGTTCAGGATCTGCTTTTGCCTGGACTTGGCTTTGACTCAACTGCTGGAACCGATACCTCAATTGCCTTTGGATCTAACTCTCAGATCTTTACCTCAGGGACCGCCTCCTTCTCAGGAAGACTTGGTATTGGAACAACTCCCCCTACCACATTGTTGGTTCAGGTCTATTCTCCCAGAACCTTACAGTCACTGGGTTCAGTCTGCTGGATCACTAACTGTTGGAGGAGACACCATCACAGACTTTACAGGTACAGGACTTAGTGCAGCTGGTAACACACTTGTCACCACCCTTGGTACCTCAATCTCAAACAGGGAGCTTGATAACTCTACAATCACCTTTGCTGGTGACTTAGGCTCCTCAACAACAGCATTAGGCGCTACAAGAACAATCTCAGGTGGTACAAACGGTATTGACACCTCAGACAACAATGCCGGTACCTTAACCATTAACTTTGACTCTACAGAGGTTGGAACCACCACCTTTGGTTCAGGATCTGCTTTTGCCTGGACCTTTGACTCAACTGCTGGAACGGATACCTCAATTGCCTTTGGATCTAACTCTCAGATCTTCACCTCAGGGACCGCTTCCTTCTCAGGAAGACTTGGTATTGGTAATGCTCCAACCGTTTCACATGTTGTTGAGCTGAGTCTTCTCAACTAACCTTACCGTTAACGGGAACACAACCCTGGAGATAACACCAGTGACACCATAACCTTTAATGCAGGTGTATCAGGTGCAGGTATATCATTTGCCTCCTCAACATTTGGAACATGTACCGCCCTTGAGACAGTCGGTGGAGTCTTGACCTGCGGATCTGATGCTGGTGGATCAGACTCAGGTTGGATTGATGGTGGATCAAACGTCTATCTTATTACCTCCTCTGACAATGTAGGTATTGGAACAACAGCACCTGGGGCCAAGCTTGATGTTGTTGGTTCAGGTCTATTCTCCCAGAACCTTACAGTCACTGGATCAGTCTCTGCTGGATCACTAACTGTTGGAGGGGACACATCACAGACTTTACAGGTACAGGACTTAGTGCAGCTGGTAACACACTTGTCACCACCCTTGGTACCTCAATCTCAAACGGGAGCTTGATAACTCTACAATCACCTTTGCTGGTGACTTAGGCTCCTCAACAACAGCATTAGGCGCTACAAGAACAATCTCAGGTGGTACAAACGGTATTGACACCTCAGACAACAATGCCGGTACCTTAACCATTAACTTTGACTCTACAGAGGTTGGAACCACCACCTTTGGTTCAGGGTCTGCTTTTGCCTGGACCTTTGACTCAACTGCTGGAACCGATACCTCAATTGCCTTTGGATCTAACTCTCAGATCTTTACCTCAGGGACTGCCTCTTCTCAGGAAGACTTGGTATTGGTACAACCGCTCCTACCGTTTCACTTGATGTTGTTGGTTCAGGTCTATTCTCCCAGAACCTTACAGTCACTGGTTCAGTCTCTGCTGGATCACTAAACTGTTGGAGGAGACACCATCACAGACTTTACAGGTACAGGACTTAGTGCAGCTGGTAACACACTTGTCACCACCCTTGGTACCTCAATCTCAAACGGGGAGCTTGATAACTCTACAATCACCTTTGCTGGTGACTTAGGCTCCTCAACAACAGCATTAGGCGCTACAAGAACAATCTCAGGTGGTACAAACGGTATTGACACTCAGACAACAATGCCGGTACCTTAACCATTAACTTTGACTCTACAGAGGTTGGAACCACCACCTTTGGTTCAGGATCTGCTTTTGCCTCTGGACCTTTGACTCAACTGCTGGAACCGATACCTCAATTGCCTTTGGATCTAACAGATCTTTACCTCAGGTACTGCTTCATTCTCAGGAAGACTTGGTATTGGTACAACCGCTCCTACCGTTTCACTTGATGTTGTTGGAGCTGGAGTCTTCTCAACTAACCTTACCGTTAACGGAACACAACCCTTGGAGATAACACCAGTGACACCATAACCTTTAATGCAGGTGTATCAGGTGCAGGTATATCATTTGCCTCCTCAACATTTGGAACATGTACCGCCCTTGAGACAGTCGGTGGAGTCTTGACCTGCGGATCTGATGCTGGTGGATCAGACTCAGGTTGGATTGATGGTGGATCAAACGTCTATCTTATTACCTCCTCTGACAATGTAGGTATTGGAACAACAGCACCTGGGGCCAAGCTTGATGTTGTTGGTTCAGGTCTATTCTCCCAGAACCTTACAGTCACTGGATCAGTCTCTGCTGGATCACTAACTGTTGGAGGGGACACCATCACAGACTTTACAGGTACAGGACTTAGTGCAGCTGGTAACACACTTGTCACCACCCTTGGTACCTCAATCTCAAACGGGGAGCTTGATAACTCTACAATCACCTTTGCTGGTGACTTAGGCTCCTCAACAACAGCATTAGGCGCTACAAGAACAATCTCAGGTGGTACAAACGGTATTGACACCTCAGACAACAATGCCGGTACCTTAACCATTAACTTTGACTCTACAGAGGTTGGAACCACCACCTTTGGTTCAGGGTCTGCTTTTGCCTGGACCTTTGACTCAACTGCTGGAACCGATACCTCAATTGCCTTTGGATCTAACTCTCAGATCTTTACCTCAGGGACTGCTTCATTCTCAGGAAGACTTGGTATTGGTACAACCGCTCCAACCGTTTCACTTGATGTTGTTGGTTCAGGTCTATTCTCCCAGAACCTTACAGTCACTGGATCAGTCTCTGCTGGATCACTAACTGTTGGAGGAGACACCATCACAGACTTTACAGGTACAGGACTTAGTGCAGCTGGTAACACACTTGTCACCACCCTTGGTACCTCAATCTCAAACGGGGAGCTTGATAACTCTACAATCACCTTTGCTGGTGACTTAGGCTCCTCAACAACAGCATTAGGCATTAGGCAAGAACTACAAGGTACAAAACGGTCACCTCAGACAACAACAACGGTACCTGGACTCCAGAGGTTGGAACCACCACCTTTGGTTCAGGATCTGCTTTTCCCACCTTGACTCAACTGCTGGAACCGATACCAATGCCTTTGGATCTAACTTCAGATCTTTACCTCAGGTACTACTCAGGAAGACTTGGAATTGGTACAACTGCTCCTACCGTTCACTTGATGTTGTTTTGGTTCAGGGATCTGGAGATAACTTTTTGCCTGCTGGTGACTTTGACTCAACTTTGGAACTGCACAATGGGATCTAACTCTCGGATCAACAATGCTCTCAGTCAAACAACAAGGACTTGGTATTGGTCACCGGTTCAGGTCTAACTTCAGAACTTCTGAACCACCTTGGACTCTTTGCCTGGACCTTTGACTCAACTAACCGATACCTCAATTGCCTTCTCAGATCTTACCTCAGGTACAGATCCCTTGGAGATGGAATATGAACATAACCTTAATATCTTGTTGGAGCCTCAGAACTGGATGGAAAGGTATTCTCAGACAACAATGCCGGTACCTACAACTTTGATGGTAAATGTTAACCTTTTGACAAATTTGCTGGAGACCTCAGGGTCTGCGGATCTGAGCTGGTTCAGACTCCAGTTGACCTCAACGGCTCACAACAGAAACATGGAATGGTGGATGGACTCAGGTGGATCCTCGATACTCTTGGATTCTATCTTAAGAACTCATCAGTCTCTGCTGGATCACTAACTCAAACATGACAATCAGGAATGAAGAACAATCTCAGGTGGTACAAACTTATTGACATTCGACTCTGCAGAGGTTCCAAACACTTTGTTCAGGGTCTGCTAGTTCTCAACTCTGGAACCGATACTGGTAAACTAAATTTGCCTCAGGGACTAACTAACAGGGGAAATGCCAACTTTACTTTACAGGTTCAGGACTTAGTGGAGCTGATCTGATACCTGCTGACTCGTTCAATCAATGCCGGTACCTGTTTAAATGGAACCGACACTCGGATTGGATGGCCCTTCTAAATCAACCGGAAATTTCCGGGAACAAACCCGTTAATTATCTTCTCTGTCATCCTGGAAACAACCTCCCTCCATTAGGTTTACAAACGGTTCAACAACAAACATTTGGAGTGAACAATCTCTATTTAGCCAAACGGTACCTGACACTTAGCACTGGTACTAACCATTAACTCTTGACATCTACAGAGGCAAAACCACCACCTTTGATTCGGTTCAGGATCTGACTTTGTTGGACCTTTGACTCAATGCAAGAACAATCTCAGGACAAAACGATTTCTAGTCAACAGGCAACCTGCAGACACCAATGCAACTCAATATCAATCTTCCTCATCAAACAAATGCAGATACTCTGCTTGGAAGACTTAACATTGCCAATATTACTGGAGGCTCAGCGGTTGAGAGAGGTATTCAAATCAGATCAGGTTGGGACTCAAACCACTGTACTTTAACGACTCAACCAATCGCAAACTCTGGCACCTTTTTACTCTCAACGATGGAACAAACACCTTGTTCTCAATCGTTGATGCAGGAACAACTGGTAACGTAACTACAACCGGCACATTCAACGTTAACTAACAACACAACCCTTGGAGATGCAACAACAGATACGGTTACACTAACTGCAAAGATTGCTGGGGCCTCAGGATCTGCTCTTGGCTTCTCAGACGGTTCTTTCACCACCTGTACCGCACTTGAGACTGTAGCTGGAATGCTTACCTGTGGAACTGACGATGTTGGAGGTGGAGCAGGGTATGGACAGATGGTACTGCCACAGCATATCTTGCAGTCTCCTCAGACTGGGTGGTATTGGAACCTCCACTCCAACAGACAAAGTCAATATCCTAGCCTCAACATCAGGATCAGCATCATTTGATGGACTACAGATCGACTTCACCCAGTCAGATGACACCGATTCCACAGATGCCAATGCAGGACTAAATATCAACATCACATCGTCTTCCTCAGATCCAGATACCTTGTACGGAATCAATATCGCAGCAATTACTGGAGGTAGTGCAAGAGAGACAGAACTAAATGTGGGATCAGGTTGGGATTACTCCGCCTTATTTGCAGGTAAAGTAGGAATTGGGACGACCGCACCATCGAACGTTCTATCCGTCTACACAACTACAGCCAATGATGGCATCTATCTTGATGGTACAGATCGACCAACTATACAGATCGCATCAAGCGGTGTAACGCGAGCTCGATTCGGTGTTTCTACCGGAGCAGGCCAATCATCTGACTCAGTCGCAAATGATGTAGTCATTAGAACGGAAGGCACAAATCTACTATTTAATACAAACGGAGGATCATCAATGCTGCATTAGCGCTAAGCAGCACAGGTACAGCATTATTCAAAACACAACCAACTCTACAACTGCTTTCGTAGTTCAGAACTCTGGAGGTACGAGCCTACTAAATGTGGATACTTCAAACAACCGTATAACTTTGAAGGCAGATATTGAGACGTCCAATAATATCAGCAGTCCTTATGGCGGAACAGGTGTAATAGGAAACAGACTCGGTTTGTCAGAAGAGCTCGAAAATACTTTTCTATGGACGGCAAATAATCTAACAGTAACAGCCAACAACAGCTCAGCTCCAGACGCGACCCTGACAGCAGACACACTAAGTGGTTCGGCTGCAAATAGTACATTAACCTATACTAACAGCGACATTGATGGTGCAGGCACTTACACATTTAGCATATGGCTTAAATCAAACGCCGGTAATATACCATCAACAATTCGTCTAGACTCTACGGCGGGTAGTCCTACTACCGGTACCGCAGTCAACATAACTGCTACTACCGAATGGAAGCGTTTCAGTGTGACCCAAACCTTCACTGGTAGCCCAACAGCCATTAGTCGGTAATAACCATTACGAACAGTGGAGAAACCATTGTTGCGTGGGGAGCTCAGGTCAATCAGGCACCAGTATGGGAGTGTATACGCCAGGTGGAACGCATTCAAATCAGGAAGCTGGCGTCGTAGTCAACGGTTTACTACGACTATTTAGTAACGAGGATAGCGGAGGATATGCAGCAATTATATTTGGTTCCGGAGACAGCAATTACAGTACTGCTCTAAGCAAAAGTGGTTTTGCAAGTACCAGGCAATACAGGTGATTTTGCATTTAACATAGATACGACGGATGGATTATTCAAATTTCAGTCAGGTTATGGGACGGCCCTTACTATAAAACCATCTGCTTATAATACCGGGACAGGTATCTTAATTTCTGGTTCGGCGCCAAGTTCCGTAACCCAAACCAGCTGCGGTCACGGGCCTCAGCCTAAATCAGTCCACTAACTTTACTGTTCCAAACAGTTCTGCCGGAAATCAAACAGGCATTAACCTAACCATAAAAGACGGTGGAGCCTCCGCAACCTCGAAAGGTATCTCTATTCAGGGTACTGCTGACACAGGTATAAGCTTTGGCGGAACTATAACCAATCTTATAGATGCGACGAACTTCAAGGTTTCGAGCCTTGGAGTAGCTACTCTTGGCTCTGCGAACCAAGCTGGTTCGCTCGTCATCAATGACGGAACTAGTAGTACTGTTACTATTAAATCCGGAACTCAGGTAGCTGCTACTAACTATGACATTACTATTCCCGCCATTACGGGCAGCGACATAATCTGCTTACAATCGTTCGCTAACTGTGGTGGAGCAAGCGTATGGATAGACGGAACCGCTAATGCATATCTTTCGGTCTCCTCAGACTGGGTAGGTATTGGGACCTCAACTCCAACTGATAAGCTAAACGTATTGGCCTCAACTTCTGGGTCAACCTCATTTGACGGACTACAGATTGACTTTACTCAAGACGATGATGCGGACTCAGCAGACACCAATGCAGGACTTAACATTAACATCACTTCATCTTCCTCAGACCAAGACACAGTACTTGGTATTAACATTGCAAATATTACCGGAGGCTCAGCGTTTGAGAGAGGATTGCAGATTGGATCAGGATGGGATAGCAATCTGTACTTTAATGACACGACAACCAATATTGGCATTGCAAACTCTCAGATCTTCACCTCAGGGACCGCCTCCTTCTCAGGAAGACTTGGTATTGGTACAACCGCTCCAACCGTTTCACTTGATGTTGTTGGAGCTGGAGTCTTCTCAACTAACCTTACCGTTAACGGGAACACAACCCTTGGAGATGCTACAACAGATACGGTTACACTAACTGCAAAGATTGCTGGGGCCTCAGGATCTGCTCTTGGCTTCTCAGACGGTTCTTTCACCACCTGTACCGCACTTGAGACTGTAGCTGGAATGCTTACCTGTGGAACTGACGATGTTGGAGGTGGAGCAGGAGTATGGACAGATGGTACTGCCACAGCATATCTTGCAGTCTCCTCAGACTGGGTAGGTATTGGAACCTCCACTCCAACAGACAAAGTCAATATCCTAGCCTCAACATCAGGATCAGCATCATTTGATGGACTACAGATCGACTTCACCCAGTCAGATGACACCGATTCCACAGATGCCAATGCAGGACTAAATATCAACATCACATCGTCTTCCTCAGATCCAGATACCTTGTACGGAATCAATATCGCAGCAATTACTGGAGGTAGTGCAAGAGAGACAGGGCTAAATGTGGGATCAGGTTGGGATTACTCCGCCTTATTTGCAGGTAAAGTAGGAATTGGGACGACCGCACCATCGAACGTTCTATCCGTCTACACAACTACAGCCAATGATGGCATCTATCTTGATGGTACAGATCGACCAACTATACAGATCGCATCAAGCGGTGTAACGCGAGCTCGATTCGGTGTTTCTACCGGAGCGGGCCAGTTATCATCTGACTCAGTCGCAAATGATGTAGTCATTAGAACGGAAGGCACAAATCTACTATTTAATACAAACGGAGGATCATCCAATGCTGCATTAGCGCTAAGCAGCACAGGTACAGCATTATTCAAAAACACAACCAACTCTACAACTGCTTTCGTAGTTCAGAACTCTGGAGGTACGAGCCTACTAAATGTGGATACTTCAAACAACCGTATAACTTTGAAGGCAGATATTGAGACGTCCAATAATATCAGCAGTCCTTATGGCGGAACAGGTGTAATAGGAAACAGACTCGGTTTGTCAGAAGAGCTCGAAAATACTTTTCTATGGACGGCAAATAATCTAACAGTAACAGCCAACAACAGCTCAGCTCCAGACGCGACCCTGACAGCAGACACACTAAGTGGTTCGGCTGCAAATAGTACATTAACCTATACTAACAGCGACATTGATGGTGCAGGCACTTACACATTTAGCATATGGCTTAAATCAAACGCCGGTAATATACCATCAACAATTCGTCTAGACTCTACGGCGGGTAGTCCTACTACCGGTACCGCAGTCAGCATAACTGCTACTACCGAATGGAAGCGTTTCAGTGTGACCCAAACCTTCACTGGTAGCCCTACCGCTATCAGTCCGGTAATAACCATTACGAACAGTGGAGAAACCATTGTTGCGTGGGGAGCTCAGGTCCAATCAGGCACCAGTATGGGAGTGTATACGCCAGGTGGAACGCATTCAAATCAGGAAGCTGGCGTCGTAGTCAACGGTTTACTACGACTATTTAGTAACGAGGATAGCGGAGGATATGCCGCAATTATATTTGGTTCCGGAGACAGCAATTACAGTACTGCTCTAAGCAAAAGTGGTTTGCAAGTACCAGGCAATACGGGTGATTTTGCATTTAACATAGATACGACGGATGGATTATTCAAATTTCAGTCAGGTTATGGGACGGCCCTTACTATAAAACCATCTGCTTATAATACCGGGACAGGTATCTTGATTTCTGGTTCTGCGCCAAGTTCCGTAACTCAAACCGGGGCAGTCACCGGCCTCAGCCTAGATCAATCCACCAACTTCACTGTTCCAAACAGTTCTGCCGGTAATCAAACGGGCATCAACCTAACCATAAAAGACGGTGGAGCCTCCGCAACCTCGAAAGGTATCTCTATTCAGGGTACTGCTGACACAGGTATAAGCTTTGGCGGAACTATAACCAATCTTATAGATGCGACGAACTTCAAGGTTTCGAGCCTTGGAGTAGCTACTCTTGGCTCTGCGAACCAAGCTGGTTCGCTCGTCATCAATGACGGAACTAGTAGTACTGTTACTATTAAATCCGGAACTCAGGTAGCTGCTACTAACTATGACATTACTATTCCCGCCATTACGGGCAGCGACATAATCTGCTTACAATCGTTCGCTAACTGTGGTGGAGCAAGCGTATGGATAGACGGAACCGCTAATGCATATCTTTCGGTCTCCTCAGACTGGGTAGGTATTGGGACCTCAACTCCAACTGATAAGCTAAACGTATTGGCCTCAACTTCTGGGTCAACCTCATTTGACGGACTACAGATTGACTTTACTCAAGACGATGATGCGGACTCAGCAGACACCAATGCAGGACTTAACATTAACATCACTTCATCTTCCTCAGACCAAGACACAGTACTTGGTATTAACATTGCAAATATTACCGGAGGCTCAGCGTTTGAGAGAGGATTGCAGATTGGATCAGGATGGGATAGCAATCTGTACTTTAATGACACGACAACCAATATTAGCATTGCAAACTCTGGTACCTTCACCTTCAATGACGGAACAAACACCTTGTTCTCAATCGTTGATACGGGAACAAATGCAGATCTTATTATTACCGGAGGCGTAACATTTGCAGCCTTTACGAATGGAGGCTTGGGCTGCTCAGCATTAGAAACTACCGCTACAGGAGCGCTAAACTGCGGAACGGACGATACTACAGGTGGATCAGCTCCAGGTTGGACCGATGGTGGATTTAACGTCTACTTATCAACGCTCAATGACCTAGTGGGTATCGGAACAACTACTCCAACAGATAAGTTAAACATCCTAGCTTCTACCTCAGGTTCGGCAGCATTTGATGGACTACAGATTGACTTTACTTTGTCATCGGATGGAGACAGTGCGGATAACAACGCCGGCCTAAACATTAATCTCACACAATCAAGTAGTGATGCTGATGTTCTCAATGGAATAAGCATCTCAATCGCCGGAGCGAGTACGAGCGCGAGAGAGCGAGGAATCTCAATAGGTACCGGTTTTGATGATGACATCTACTTCGCCTCTGCGTCAGCGACTCTTAGAATTCAGAGTGGAGGACAGATTGCAATTACCGACAACTTTATCGGTGGAGGCGCAAGTAGCGATCTCCCACTTGCTCGACTAAAGGAGTACTTCTCCGATGCGAACTTTGGCGTTTGGGAGGCCGGTGGCTTCATAAATCTTGATGGATCGTATAGAATGGATAACTTTATTAATCCGGGATCTGCCTCAGCGGATATTTCCGGCGCATCGAAACTCGGAGACAATCGGGACTGGGTCGTCGATGAGGCTGCAACCGGCGCAGGAGGCACTGCTACTCAGCAGGTAGGATGTCAGGTAGGCGTAGGTGGCGGTAACACTAACCTTACATACGGTACCAGTAATCAACTAAATGGCGTTATGTATATGAAGCTTGACTCAAACTCAGTGACAAACACACCGAATACGTGGTGCGCGATGTATCATGCTGACACCGCCGGCTCAAATGCCACACGCATGGCTCAGCTAAATGCAGCCAACAAGTTCATTATGTACTATAAAGTCCGACCGGACTCAAACTACACCGCAACAAATACCCCAAGCAACAACAACCTCTTTTTCTGGCTAGGGGCAAATCAGCATACTCAAGGCTACTTTGGTAAGTCAACCCTTACTTCAAATAATAATCTCATTGCGTTCACCAATCTCAATGGTACCCAGACGCAGACCGGTACGAACGCTACGGCCGGTACGGTGTGGAATGGATGGGTGCAAAATGGAACTGCAGCTACCAATATATCTACGGTATCGTGTTCGAATGCCAACATCAGTACTGCTACCAATGCATGGGCATTGATGCGTATCGAGGCTCGTGCCACTAATGATGTTCATTTCTTCATTGACGGGGATGTTTCTAACGGTGTTAGTCTGAGTGAGTGTGGAGGCGGCATTACCTCAAACATCCCAACCGGAATGTTAAGGCCACAAATTATGGCTGCCCAAAACGGCGGAACCGTCACCGTCACAAGAGGTCTATTTGTCGATCTTTTTGCCTTCGTTCAGGATGATGTGCGTGATGGTACGACTCCACAGCAGGCGTTATCAACCGACGCAGAGTTAGCCAACACAACGCAAGAAATCCCCGACATTATGGGTGGCGCAGACCTTGCCGAGCACTATTATGTTCCTGAAGGACAGGAGATTCACCCTGGAGAGATCGTTTCGCTCGGAAACTATGCAGGTCAGGTAAATAAATCAACAAGACCATACGATCGCAAACTCTTAGGTGTAGTGTCTGAGTCTCCGGGTCTTGAGATTGGGCAGGCTGCGGCTAACTCTGTACCGGTCGCGCTTACCGGACGCGTGTCAGTGAAGGTTAATGGTAGTGGTGGAGCAATAAAGATAGGCGATCCAATCACTCCATCTCTAATTTCAGGAGGGTATGAAGGCAACCGAGGCCGGTAAGATTCTTGGAACCGCGATGGAGGCATACACCGCAGAAGGGTCAGGAACCATTATGGTAAACGTCAATGTAGGTTATTATCTAGGGGATGAGCTTGGGTTAGAGCAGAACGACGAGATAGGCTTCGGTCAGAGCGAGCTCGCCTCGGGCTCCGCAACGCTTGCAAACAGCCCTGTCATCGCCATCCGAAGCTATGTTTATAAAGGCCTTACAGAATTCTGGAATAAGGTTACGTTCAAAGAAACTGCTGAGTTCTGGGCTGAGGTGGTCTTCAAGAGCACTGTTCGTTTCGAAGGACAGGTTGAGTTCAATAAAGATACTGCGGGTTATGCAACAATCAGAAAGGGTGAAAGATTTGTAGATGTGGCCTTTGACAATTCGTATCAAACAGAGCCAATCGTCAACCTTAGCATTAACGTACCACAGGTCACCGATGAGCTATACCAAGAGTTAATAGCGTCTGGTGAGTGTGATGCCACTGAAGGAAAGGATGCATGTCAAGACAAAGTTGCAAACCTCGTACTAGGTGAAGATATTAAGGAAGGAGTTACTGGAAAGAGCTCGCAGGGCTTTATGATAATTCTGAACAAGCCAGCTCCGATCGACATCACCTACTCGTGGCAGGCGATCGCCGTAAAGAATGCAAAAACATCGGTCACAAAGACCACTCAGGAACTCCTAAATGAAGCGAGTGGCTCTGCGCAACTGGATCAAGGAGATGTGGCGGGTGAGGCAACTCCGAGCGCTATCATAACACCAATTGTTCCAATAACGCCTACTCCTTTTAGCGTTGAAGAGCTCACGCCAACTCCTTCAGTCGGACCGTAAAGGCTAAGGTCTTATTTAAGAAAGACTTCGTAGATCTGGAAGATATTACTTGTCTCGGCCTTGTTTAAATCGCTATGTTTGGCTGCGAATAGTTTTTCTATTTTTCTACATTTATGAGGGATGGCCTTACATTCGAAAGCATTCATGGTGAAAACTCTTCTACCAGATTTCAGTTGGTTTTTCACGAACTCGATGGTGGTATCATCCTCAAGGAAATACTGGTAGTAGACGGTAGGATGCCCATGAAGTAGCGGGATAGCTGTTATAGGATGTATAACAACCGCATCTTTAGGTATCGCTGGAAGAAATATCTGTTCCAGATACGCATGAACATAAACTGGTCCCTGATCAACCGCGTTAAACATTGTGGGCGCATATATGACCAGATCTTTATAATGCCAAAAATTAGAGCCGAGTTGAACCGTGGTCAGCGCAACCAGAAGAATAAATCCAGCCACGTACCTTTTTGCCTTATGAATGTTTGGTACGATATAAGATGCAATACAATCGGAGTACAGCAATATCAGTGGCGGAATTAGAATTAGGAAATACCGGCCGTACGAACCTGAGAACTCAGCGGTTACAAACAGCCCCGCATAATAAAATGAATAAAGTAGAAAAAATGAAACGATCCAGAAGAGCTGTAAGCGATGTGAAATACTTTTGGAGGTAAGCCCAAGCCATAGTGCAGGAAGCGACAATACATACGGAAACTCAAAACCAGTGACAAGATACATAAGATTGGGTAGTGTATTTCGCGTAATATACTTAGCGCTGAATGACTCAAGTGGAAGAGAGTCTGCACAGCACCATTTTTCTCCGAGAACCGAAAGAGAAGCGATCCCTCGCGCCAAGATTAGTGGAATCATCATTATGAGAAGTTGTTTGTCATGCGACTGGAAAAGTATTTCTCCTCGACTTTTTCTATATCCCATTGCGAAGTACAGAAAAAGCGGTAGTAAAATAAAGGCCTCAATGCGCACGCAGAGCAGGAGAAAAACACTCGTGGTAACAAATAGCGCATAGGTGAACGAAGGACCTTTAAGATAGAGTGCGAGAGATACGAATGAGGTTACGGTAAAAAATACAAAATAGGGGTCAAGTGCCATCGAAGCAGACCAGTAAACCAGTATCGGTAAGTAAAGCATGCCAACCAGAGTGAGTAGTGATCCAAGATATGATCGGAACAGCATGTAGCTTAGTACAGAAAGATAGATAGCGAGTAGCACGGACACGACGCGAGAGGCGTTGAAGAGGTTCGACTCCTGGTAACCAAATAGCTTGAGTATCCATCCATGCAATACGGGGACTGTGACTCGTACCGCTTGATCCGGTTTTCCGATCACTGATTTTTCAGGAGTAGCTGCCTCAACGCTTACTGCTTGATTTAGTCGCGCGAAGCTTACAGAATACCCAAGATACCGATCCTCATCGTAAAAAATGCGATGTTGATTGGGCACAAAGGCAAAGCGAAGATATACTCCTCCAGCTATGGCTGCAATCGCGATCAAGAGAATGATCTTCGGTGTTTTAAGTAAATGTTTAACGAATCTTGGAAGAAATAGAAGATTGAGCACGACAAACAGAAATAGAATGCCAGTTGTAGTCCAAGGAAAAATAATACCGAGGAGCGTTTCAGCGAGCATACTCTATTCTACATTAATACCAAAATCAGAGGCTATCTTTCGCGCTTTTTCTTTTTCAGTATGCGGAATAGTAAATGAGAGGTATCGCTCAAAGTAATGTCTTGCCTTATCTTTATCCTGATAGCAGCCAGCATACACAATTGCAAGATCCAGAACAGCTTGAGAAAAATTAGTTTCAGTACGGTCATCCAGTGCTTGAAGTAAAAACTGTTCAGCAGCTGCACAGTTTCCCATACTTGCCTGCAGTCTACCCATTTCGGTAAATAGTTTATAGTCCCATAGATTCAGAGGTATCTCGTAGAGAAGTCCGACTGCCTTCTCTGCTCGCCCTTGAATGCGCAACAATGTAGCAAGCTGTCCACGGTAGAGCAAATTGTTGGGGTATAGGCGCAGCATATATTCAAGTTCTGCAGTTGCTTCAGGAATGTGCTTGGGATCTGCCCCAAGGTTCGATACTAGTGAGAGGTATCGCAGCTCATACTTCTTCAAAAACGATTCGGAAACTTTATTTCGTCGCACAAACAGAGCGCCATTTGAATCAAGATAGATAAGCGCCCACTCATCGGTAAGCGTTGTCTGAATTGATCGGGAAAAGTTGCCCGATTCCTTCGATGCAAGGACCGTATTCACATGCTTTGAGTCTAAGGTCTTTTTAAGAGTGTCCTTTGGGAAGGTGCCGCTTTGTAAAAGAACATTTAGCGTTTCTGATTCGTCATAGATTTCATCCAGTAGATCAATATTTAGCTTATGAGGAAGATATAGTTTGGTATACCCAGTAAGCTCAGAGGTGGTAAGAATATTTCCGGGAAGACTGTGAGAATTAATGATGCGGATCTGTTCAACAGGACTTCGGACGCTAAGGACTTTTAGAGGAAAGAAGATGAGGTATGTAATGTATGGAACTAGCCCTATAAGCAATGCAGTCGTAATTATTTGTGAGTATTTACCTTTTCTTTGTATCTCATCTATGACGGTTGCCAGAAATAAAGCAATACTGAGCATTGCAAGAGGCATAAATCGTATATAGATGTACGAAATTGGTATGAGCACTAGTAGAGGAAGTGCGATCGTATTTCTTTTAAGAAAGCCAAAGTCTTTTTTTATGACAAAATAAACCAATGAAACCGCACATCCAACAATGATCAATGCGAATGCTGCGTAGGGGATCGTGGAAACATTTTCCATAAGAAAGCTTTGATTCACGAGAGAGAGGAGGTTCGGAAGACTTACAAAGGCGCGCTTAAGATAGACAGTGCCTTGGAAGGTGAAGAAGGTTGTGTATATTTTAAATCCATACGGATTAATAAGAGATACGATGAAGGACGCGAGAAGAGCTGCAATCTGCGCGCTCATCAGTAGATACTTTTGCCGTTCTACGTAAAAATATGTAACTGGAATATATAGTAACTGAGTAATAATTGGTAGAAATATGTAGCCGCCGTACAGATTCGACCAGAGCAGTGCAGTCAACGGAAGAAGAGCGAGATATTTGATCTGCTTTTTTTGCAGGGCGATTATATGAACTATGGAGATAAATAAATAGAGAGGGGAGATGATAATGATTGGGTGAATCCGCCAGTATATCTGGACCACAAACAGTATGGCAATAATGGTAAGTATTCGAGCGGAAAACCCTATTTTCAACATGCCGAACAAGACCCAGATGAGCGTAACTGAAGCGGCAAAGAAAACGATCGATACGGCAGAGCTAAGTAGTTGCAGGTTGGGGGCTGTAAGGTTGTACAAAAGTATGTCCGAAAGCCATGAATGGCTAAACCATTCTAACGAAGCATCCGTAGTCTTATAACTTATATCGTAGTGTGACGGGATTTTTTGGAATAGTGCGATGTGTTTCCCAACAGCCAGATGAAGGTATGAATCTGAAAACAATGGGTTGGCAACCACTGTTTTGATGAATAGTATCGATGACGCAAGTAACGCAAAGATCAGGAGGAGATATGTATATTTCTTCATGATAAGGTGATTATAGGTTTGACTGTGATACAAATGAATAGGTCATCTCCGCTACGCTCTTCATAATTTTACTAGCTTCCTCCTCATTGGATTGAATCATGATGCATACCAAAAATGGTCGTTTTGGAACATAAATAATTCCGCAGTCGGAGTATATAGATTCGCTTGAACGAGCTCCGTACGATACGCCATACTTACTTGCAACCGGAATGCCGTCTGGTATACCCGATCGAAGCCGAAGATCATCACTTGACTGCGTCATTAACTCTAGCACCTCATTTGAGTGCTCCTGAGTGAGGTAGGAACTAAGGTATAGACTTCTCAAAATAGATGAATAATTTTTTGGAGTGATGGTTGCTGACTCATCATTCTCCGATTCAAGATCAATATCGAGAGTGTCAAACACAAACGATATTTCCTCTCGAGTAAGTAGACTTAGAAGAATATTTTTCGCAGTGTTATCACTCTCATCGATAGTTTTATCTATAGCATCCTTAACGGCAATCCGCGCACCAACACGCTCTTCCCATAAGGTGCCTGCAGTTTTATCCTTAAACCGTTCCTCTAGAGCGACAAAATCATTTTTTCTCAACTTACCAGACTCAATCTTTTTATAGATAGCCATAACAATTGGGACCTTGATAAGGCTCGCAGGAATAAACTCTTCTTTCTCATTGACCCCTATCGATGTGCCCGAGGGGAGATATTCAAAGTACACTCCCGTCTTCATTGGGATAGCAGCGACATAGGATCTTAGTAATGATCTCAGCTTTGTGAATCTGACCAAAACATCATTCTGATTTTCAACAAAGATTCTTTTTGAGAGATAGGGGTAGTTTTTGTGCAACGATGGTACAGGGTTCGGAGAACTCATGAACGTAAATGACAGTAAAGCTACATTTAAAATAATGCTCATAACAAGCACGGGGATAACGATACGTTTCATTGCTTGAAAAGTTCTTTAAATAATTGTATTACGAACTGAATTCCGGTTGGGACTGCCCATGAACCACTTTCGCCCGCAATACGAGAGCTTTCGTAGGTAGGAATTTCGCCGATTCTTAACCCTAGCTTAAGAGCCCTTATGCTCATTTGATACTCAATAACAAAACCTTCACCATCGAGCTTGAGCGAATCGAAGGCTTTTTTTGTAATTATTCTGTAGCCATTTATGCTGTCCGTAAGCTTTCCGTGCCAGAATAGATTTGCAAGAAGCGTGAATCCTTGGTTTGCCCATTTACGCAACTTAATTGGCTGATCGTCCTCTTCATTGTGCGAACTCTTCATAAATCTGGAGGCAATTACCATGTCAAATCCTTCGTCCATTTTACCGATAAGCTTGGGGATGTCTTTAGGATCCTCATTTCCATCTGGACTAAAAAAAAGGAGATTTTCATTCTTGGCTTGTTCTGCTGCGATACGAAAGGCTTCGCCACGCCCCTTTTTTTGTTGCTTTATAACCTTAATCTTGTGTTGCTCGAAAAATGCAACTGTGCCATCTGTTGATTTATAGTCTACCGCAATAACTTCATCTACTGCATCAAGCGGAATTCGGGGGACTATCTCTTTGACGCCTTCGATTTCGTTACGTGTGAGGATGATGAGCGTTGTGTTTGGTACCATTTGATTGTTTTTTTTAAGCCAATTTCTAAGGGGATTGTCGCATTAAATCCTATCATTTTTTTTGCCTTTTTTGTATCTGGAAGTCTACGCGGTTGTCCGTCTGGTTTCGATCTATCAAGTACGGTTC
This sequence comes from Candidatus Roizmanbacteria bacterium, assembly GCA_016699265.1. Lineage (NCBI taxonomy): Bacteria > Candidatus Roizmaniibacteriota > Candidatus Roizmanbacteria bacterium. Next base: position 112,506 of record CP064967.1, read on the forward strand.
CTGTTTTTTTACTAGAGATCTTGATGATGAGCTTTGCAAGGTTTTGAATAGATATTTCCTCTGAGCTCCCCAGATTTACTGGATCGGGCTTGGGATATTTCTCGATCAGATCGAGGAGTCCGCGCGTAAGATCCTCAACGTAAATAAAGGAACGAGTTTGTTTTCCGGAACCCCATACAACCAATGGATTTTCACCATCAAGTACTCGTTTAATTAGACCGGGAATTACATGAGAGATCGCAGGATCAAAGGTGTCACGAGGACCGTAGGCATTGTACGGTCGTGCAATGGCCACTTTTAGACCATATTCATCATGATAAAATCGGGCCATGAGCTCCATCACTCGTTTGGACCAACCATAGCCGAGATTGGTTGGTTCTGGGTCGTCTACGAAGCCCATGTTTTCGTTGGTTGGAGGGTTGGCAAAACGCGGGTAGACACAGGCAGAACTTACAAGAAGAACTCGTTCAACTTTGTTTGCGTGCGATGCTCGGAGAATGTTTTTAGTCATCTCAATATTGTCCTCAAACATCTCGACTGGATGATTCATTGTGTACTGAATTCCTGCCACCTTTGAGGCGAGGTGGAGCACTACATTGATATTTTTTGTAGCCTTGAGGCAACTTCGATAATTTGTAAGATCACACCTAATCAGCTTAATCTTTCCGGCAAGATGTGCAAGATTATTGTCGTTGTGATTACACGTCGCACTTACATGTGCACCATTTTTTACCAAAAGCTGAGTTACCCATGACCCTATAAATCCTCCTGCGCCGGTAACCAAAACACTTTTTTTATTCCAAAATGAATTCATGCCCAGACTATAGCAGAGAGAGTTTGCGCGTACAACAAGAAAACCGTTGATTATTGATATGATTGAACGTAATCGAACGCGATCTTTGAATACGAGGCAATAGTTGAGGTCGAGGTCGACTCGTCTGCCTCAACCATTACGCATAGAATATAGGGGCGTTTGGGTACATAAATAATGCCACAGTCGGTGAAGGTGCTTTTCTCTGGGTTGCGCATGGATGGGTGCTCTCCAATCTTATGAGCCACTGGAATAGAGCTAGGAATTGTTGCGGGGAGTTTGTCATTGAACTCTGTCTGAGATAGTTGCTGAAGAAGTTGATTTGAGTTGCTCTTAGACAAATAACAGGAAAGGTAGAGGCATCTTAGTATCGATGAGTAGTTTTTTGCTGTGACTACTGCCTCGCCGTCGCCATCTCTTACTTTTGGTATGTCCAGAGCATCAAAAACCTTATCGATCTCCTCAGTAGAAATTTTTTTAAGAAGTAGCTTTTGTGCGGTATTGTCAGACTCTCTTATAAGGTGATTTAATGCTTGCTCTACTGTAATAATGGTACCCGATTTAAGCTTCCAAAGCTTTCCAAAACCCCTATCACGCGATACATCATCCATAATGATCGTATCCGATGGTTTGAGCTCTCCACTCTCATAGTGTTTATAAATCCCCATTGCCAAAGGAGTTTTGAGTAGGCTTGCCGGTACAAATGCGTTCTTTTCATTAATTCCGATCGAGGCACCTGTTGGAAGATACTCAAAGTACACACTGGTTTTATAACTAAGTTGTGACGAAAGTTGTTGCATATGCTTTCTTAAGGAAACAAAGTTCACAATAAGGTTATTTTGATTTTCTGAAAAAATACGTGGTGATAAAAAACTATATTGAGAACCTTCTGTGGCTATCGGCAGACCGACCTTTTTTGAGTCTTGATTTGCTAAAATAAAATAGACGTTCGTAGTGAGTGATAACAAACAGATTACGCCGAGTACCTTTTGCATAAACGTCTTTATTCTACATCACGTAATTATGTAAAGTTAAGACAGAATGAGCTTAAAGAATCTTACCGCCATTATGTTTTAAAATTGCCTCTAATTCGGCATTGACAAAAATAATCAAAACATATATAGTGAACCTTACTATGATAAGTTCAAAAATTCTAACAAACCAAGAACGAGGAAATATTGTCCTCGGATTATTGATCGGAGCTGTTTTAGCTCTTATCCCATCATATTACTTCTACACGAAGTATCAGCAAGCTCAAAAGCTGCTTAAAAACCCTCAACAGGTTTCATTAGAGCAGACGAAGTCAGTCGTGGATAAGGTTGGCAAACTTATTGCCTTGCCAAATGACGAAACACCATCATTGGCAACTGTCCAAGATAAGTCGAAGTTGAAAGATCAGCCATTCTTTAAGAATGCTGTCAACGGAGATAAGCTCTTGCTTTTCATCAAGGCAAAGAAAGCTATTCTTTATCGAGAGTCAAACAATAAGATCATTGAGGTCGCGCCGATAAATATTCAGAAGCAAGCGGCAGCACCAACTGGAAGCGCCACTGTAGCCCCAACAAAGGCTCCAGTTGTACCAACAGTTAAAAAGTAAATTCAGGTTAGTAATCAAAAACCTCCCGATGTATCGGGAGGTTTTTTGGATGATTACTGTATGACGGGGTTGAGCGCGAGAGTTCCTGAGGAAGTCATTACGTGATATTCTTTAGAGTCGATGCTCAATGAGTTGGGAAGATCTGTAAAAAGAGGCTGCTCAAAAAATGTTTTAGTCACCGTGTCATAGACCTTTAACATATCTTGGTCATCATTCTTCCAGATAATTACCCCGTCTTGAGACGTGATGCGCGTTTTTATGGTAAGGTGAGGATCTTGAATAAGCTTGTCTCCGGCATCCTTCTCACCATTGAGTAGAATAATGTGAGAATCTCGTTCTGTAAAAAGAGGTTTTGGAGTCGCTACGTAGATATAAGAAGGTGATAGCTCAATGCTCTGAATGACCGGTTCAGGTCTCACAAGGACCATATCGTAGGAAATCTGGGAAGTCGATAGTGGAATAGTAAAAATGAGCTGTTTTTCTGCCACTTTATTATTATTTGAGGCAGAAAGAAGTGGAAGAGGATCTATCATCCGGCTATCGTTCCATTTGATTCCTAGATGGAGATGGGGTCCGGTCGATCTTCCCGTACTACCTGAAAATCCAATAATTTGTCCTTTTTTGACTTTTTCTCCAAGCTGTGCCGAGGAAGTAGATAGGTGACCATAAAACGACTGTCCCCAAAGATGCTGAACCGCAACCGTCGTTCCGTAGTTGTTTTCCTCACGATAGGGGACGATCTCTCCTTCATCAACAGCAACGATTGGAGTTCCGGAGGCTGTGGCAAAATCAATTCCATCATGGTTAGGCATTCCAAGATGTTCGGTAGGATCGACCTGTCCGAAACCAAGGGTCAACTCATAGTCCTCGTTAAACGGAAATCGGAGATTAAGGAGTTCAGGTTTTCGTATCTGCTGAATGTTCGGGTCATTGATTACTGCATCTATAGGTGCGCTTTCGACAAGGGTCATAGAGCTTGTAGCTGTCTTTGTTGTAATGTCAGGAATATTTAGAGTGACCGTTGTCGTTTTGTTTGGCTCAATTATCTTTGAGCTCATTCGGGTAATTGACGGCGATGGTTCGTCTATTACGAATGTGTCTCGTAGTAGTTGGGTTGTTCCTTGTGTTATAGCTATAGAGTAGGTGCCTGTTTTCCAAGGTGAGTAGGGTAGAATTCTAAGAACTTCATTGTTTGAATCTTTTTCCTGTAGAGCCGATACTGTGGCTTTATATCCGACAGACTGACCAATGGTGTTCTCAAGCGTTATTGTTAGCGGTTGTGGCGTCCCCAAATAGTTCAGCGTTACCGTTTCGCCTTTTCTAAATAGTTTTTTATCAAGTGATATCTTAGGAGCGGTGTTTTCCTGTGCGAATGCCGTAACTGCGAGTGTGAGAAATGATAGGAAAAATAGTAGGCGTTTCATTGACTGTGTTTTCCCTTACAGCTTATTTCATTATATCTTCGTCGGTTCGAGTGTAGGAGCAGATCTCTGATTTTTTAAACCATAGAGGGATTTCATATTTGGCTTCCTCTAGGTTTCCTGAAGCATGCATCAAGTTTTTAATAGCTCTCTTAGCAGTGTTTGCTAGAGCGGAAGAGTCGTATGAGTAGTCTCCTCGGATTGTTCCTGGAAGGGATAATAACGGTAGGGTGTGGCCACAGATCTTGCGAACCAATTCTACGGCGTGAGGTCCTTCTAGGACCATAGCGAACACAGGACCAGACACTATGTAGTCGAGTAGCCAAACGCGTACCATGTCTCCGATTTTTTTGGCATCGGTGGTTCCCAAGACTTTTTCTGCATCCATCTCAAGCGCTTTATAGTTATCAAGAGTTTTGTTTCCAATTGCGATCCAGAGTTCATCCCTATCAGCTGGGTAATGTTGATCTGCGAGGTCTTTGGTTACGACCGTCATCTTTGAAGCGACCACTTTTAGACCAGCTTTTTCGAAACGAGAAATTATCTCTCCAATTAAACTTCGCTTTACTCCGTCTGGTTTTACGACGACTAATGTTTTTTCAATCATAGGTGTGATGCCTGTTATATCTGCAGGGTAGCTTAAATATATCATGCTCATCGGTAGTACGTCAAGGCCTCAATTGGCCTTAAATAAAAGAAAGCATAGGAATTGCTCATAGAATTTGAAGCAATATCATTAAAAAAGCATTACTATATTAGACCAAAATGCTCAAAATCCTATAATAAAGTTAGTATGCGTTTGAGGCTCTATGAAAATCCGAATTAATTAAGAATCATACCATCCATGATTTTATACAGACGTATAGTTTAGTGCAAATTAGTTTGATCGATTTGACCCTTGCAATTAATGAGTTTAAGCATATATATTTAGATATACATTGCAGCTATTTATTTTTTATGAAAACAGTTAAGATATCTATTTTTTTCGGATTCTTATGTTTGATGACGCCTTTATTTACCTTCACCTATGCTCAGATTTCCTCATATAGCATAGCTCGATATATTGAGGTTAAAGATGAGAAGGTACCTTCCGGCTCACTGGTTTCACAGAATCCTGATGGAAGCTATTCACTTAGCAGAAAAGCCTACGACCCACAAACCAAGGGCGTAATAGTCGCCGATCCTTCAATCTATGTAAAGTCGGACAATCCTAACAAAAAGTATGCACTTACAAGCTCGGCAGAGGCTAGGGTTCTAGCAAACACATCCAATGGACCGATAAAAAGAGGCGACCTGCTAAGAACCTCAACAACAGCAGGCGTAGCGGTTCGAGCCGATAAGTCGGGATATGTTGTTGGGACTTCACTTCAAGACTACACAAATACAAATCGTACACAAAATGTGCTATTAAGTGTCGAGCTAAATATCCATTACGCGCCTTCCCCGTCAACTCTAGGATCTTCCTTGACCGATATATTCAGCTTATCTGCCTTAGCATCATACGAACAACCCCTAATTGTTTTCAAGTATGTGATTGCTGCAATAATCACGCTGCTCTCCTTCATTTTTGGATTCTTTTATTTTGGAAGAATAGCGAGTAAAGGAGTGGAGGCGTTGGGAAGAAATCCTCTCGCAAGTCGGGCTATTCAGTTCGGAATCATTATGAACGTATTAATCACGTGTGTGATTATTGGTGTTGGAATTCTGGTCTCATTATTTATTATTCGTAGTTAACCAAACCTATGACCTATATCATTCTGTCTCTTGCGGTCTTTACTTTAGGACTCATTGCGGTGTATGCCTATTTCATAATCAAAAATGAGTTTGGAATTTCTAAGTATGAAAAGCATGCTAAGAAAAAAATAGATGAACACATGAAACGGGTGATAAATAGTTCAGAAGCAGTTTTGAACGAATCGACCGAGAAAATGAATCGACTATTATCACAGACGAATCATTTTAAAGGCACTATCGAGTCTCAAGCAAAAATGATCTTCGAAGATTTTAAAGATAGGTATGTGGCTAGTCTTAACTCAGAGCTTGCCTCAGTAGAAAAACAATATGAGGAAGCGTTTTATCAAAATATGAAGGATCTAAGAAAGAAACTGGACGGCAGGTTTAAGGAACAGATGGACAAGACCGATGAGCTTGTGGAAGTTTTTAAGAAGACGCAGTTTGAGAACGTAACTAGGGAACTTGAAGCGTATAGAAAGCAGCAGGAGGAAAAAAGTGTGCAAGAACTACAGATAATTTTTACAAAAGTACTAGACGACGTGGTTAAGAAATCGTTAACTAAGGAAGATCAAAAAAGGCTCATATGGAGCTCCTTAGAATCAATAAAGAAAGATTTTTTTTCAGGTAAAAAATAATGATATGAACGATGTCTTAAGTTTTTTTGAAGGTCTCATCTTGGTGAGCGATCGTGAAAAACTCATTGATCAGATAGAGATGGTCAGACGTGAAATTTTTGCTGTAAGTAATTCCGAGACATTGGAGCAAACACTTAAAAAACAACTATCAGAATCGAGGGCAAAGGAGTTTTTTTTGTATCTAAGTAAGTATAAAAAAAATATATATGATGGACATATTATTGAGGAAATTCTGGAGTCCCTAAGAGGTAAGGCAATGGATCTGGACGTAGTAAGACTGAGCCTTGCCATAGATATGAGTAGATCGGAGATATCCGAGCTACATACGAAGCTGACCGAACAACTTAATCAACGCGTTCTATTAGATGTCCACATAGAGCCTTCACTCCTCGGGGGATTGAGGCTAGAATATAATGGCGTCTATCTCGATTTATCTTTGTCGACCAGAATTAAAGGCATGATCCAACCTAGCCGTTAATATTACTTTTTGAAAAATATGGATACCTATCAGAGCTATTTAGACACATTGAAGGAATATGGAGTAGTAACGAACGTGCATAATCATATGGTGAACGTTGACGGTCTGCCAAGTGTACGAATCGGTGAGCTCGTGTTGTTTGAGACGGGTGAGTGGGGATATGTATTCCGAATTGAGCGAGGAATAGTTCGAATTCTATTATTTTCTCAGACCCATATTCGAGTAGGGACAAAACTGGTGAGAACCGGAAAGACGATTTCCATTCCGGTAGGGCCCGAACTAAAAGGTTGTGTTATTGATCCGCTTGGAAGAATCATATTACCGACACCAACCTATAGAAAGCCAAAGGTCGTACGTGAGGCGGTGCTTGAACAGATATCATTGTTAGATCGTAGAGTTCGAATTAGTAAACCCTTTTTTACCGGTGTAACCATGGTTGATTTTATGGTTCCACTCGGTAAAGGACAAAAGCAGGTAATAGTAGGAGACAGAAAGGTAGGAAAAAGTAGTTTTTTTTTCACGACTGTAAAAACTCAGGTTAAGGAAAATCCTTCGCAGGTAATTATTTACGCCCTTATCGGAAAGAGTAAATCAGATGTGAAGCAATTAATTGAGAAGTATAGATCGGCAAACCTCAGCTCACAGGTAATTTTTGTTGTTAGTACGTCGGAGGACTCACCAAGCATGATTGCTTTTACTCCTACAACGGCTATGGTTATAGCGCAGTACTTTAAAAGCGAAGGTGTAGACTCGGTGGTTATCCTTGACGATCTCACAACGCACGCCAAATACTACCGTGAAATTATGTTGACCGGAGGTGAGTTTCCTGGTCGAGATTCGTATCCAGGAGATACTTTTTTTGTACATGCTAGACTGTTGGAAGCATCAGGAAACTACAGATCAAAAGACAATAAAGAGGTATCTATAACCTGTTTTCCTGTGGTAGAGACAATTGAAGGCGATCTGACCGGCTACATATGTACAAATATTATGAGTATGACCGATGGTCATGTTTTTTATGATAGCAATGCGTACTTTAACGGGAGAAGGCCAGCGATTGAGCCATTACTTTCAGTAACTAGAGTAGGTAAGCAGGCTCAGTCATCACTTAAGCGTGAGATTAATCATGAGGTTTCGGTGTTTTTATCTGAGTACGAACGTTCACTTAACTACTCACATTTTGGTGCCGAACTCTCACAAAAGATTAAGGACATTATTAAAAAGGGTGATTTGTTATATAAATTTTTTGACCAGAATTATGCGGAGCTCTTTCCAGAGGCAGTTCAGTTTGTTCTTTTCGCGCTAATATGGCTTAACATAACGGATAAAATTCCTAACGTTAATATTGCTAGGTGTAAACAGCAATTAAGTTCTGCATTTGTAGCTGAACAGAGTCGACAACTTTTCGATTTATCATTAAATGCTAAGACGATGTACGAGTTATTAACGCGTGTTTCTCAGAATGAGCAGGAGTTTCTTACTATATGCAAAGTTTAAAATTCATTAACAAAGAGATGCCGGTTCTACAAAGTTTGCGCACAATAGCACAGGTATATCAGGAAACATCAATTATCAAAATTCAAGATGTTCGTACTGGAGTCGTGAAAACACGAGATTATCTTTCGGGACTTTCTCAGATCTATTCCGAACTTAAATCTGCACGTTCAGGGGAGATTGCTCGACTTAACAAGACAAGACAACACAATAAGACAGTGACCAATACAGGCAAACTGCAAAAAACATTAATTATTTTGCTGTCTGCAAATACGAAGCTTTATGGTGCCATAGTCCAGGATGTTTACCAACTTTTTGTTGAGGCAATAAAAAAAGAACCAGATGCTGATATTCTTATTGTAGGAAGGTTGGGTGAACGGTTATTTAAGGAAACGGGATTAGAGCGAAAGCATCTATTCTTTGAGATCCCTGATGCAAATCTACAGACCAATGACCTTGAACCAATTATTTTTCATATAGTTAAATACGAAAAGGTCATTGTGTTTCATGGAAAGTTTTACAATCTAATGACGCAGAGAGCGATAAGGGCGAATATTACGGGAGATGTAATGGTAGAGGAGGGTATGCTTCAAGAGAATCATGCGGTAAAGCAATTTTTATTTGAACCAAATCTTGAGAAGTTGATCCAGTTTTTTGAAACTCAAATATTCGCCACACTTTTTAGGCAAACCGTACATGAGTCTGAACTTGCGCGCTATGCATCTCGAGTAAATGCAATGGAAGAGTCACTGCAGTTTATAAAAAGAAGACAAAAAGAACTTCAAGATGCGAAAAAAAGATTTACCCGAGCGAGTCAACAAAAAAAGCAATTAGAGAGACTTTCAGGAATGCGTCTCTGGAGGTAACAAGCACAAAGGTATGAAAGAAGGAACAATTACAGCTATTAAAGGTCAGATAATCGAGGTTGAGTTCCGCGAGGATAAACCCGCCATCAACGATATTCTAACTCTTGAAAACGATCCTACAGCTATTTTTGAGGTGTATTCTTCAGCGTCCGACGAATCATTTTATTGCTTTTTGCTAAGGAGTTCTCAGCAACTTCAACGAGGCATGAAGGTTCTAAACACAAAAAAACCATTAGTAGTGCCTGTAGGTAAAGGTTTGCTTGGTAGAGTAATAAATGTTTTTGGGGAGCCTTTAGATGGAGAAGCTCCGCTTGAGAATCTTACCTACGCTCCTATTTCACCCACAGATATTCCATATGATCACATTTCGGTGCCATCTGTATTCTTGGAAACAGGCATCAAGGTTATAGATTTTTTCTCCCCCATATTAAAAGGTAGTAGAGTTGGATTATTCGGAGGCGCCGGCGTCGGAAAGACAATTCTTCTAACAGAGATAATTCATAATGTCGTTATCTTGCACATAGAGGAGAATGTGTCGGTGTTTGCCGGAGTAGGAGAGCGTGCAAGAGAGGGTCATGAACTCTATGAAACGCTTAAGGCGAGTAACGTATTGCAAAAGGTAGCGCTTATATTTGGCCAGATGGGTGAGAATGCGGCAGTAAGATTCAGAACTGCCATGGCTGCAGCAACAATCGCAGAGCATTTTAGAGATGTAGAAAAAACAAATGTTCTTTTCTTTATCGATAATATGTTCCGTTTTGCACAGGCAGGATACGAATTAGGTACTTTAATGAATCAGATTCCTTCACAGGATGGGTACCAGCCAACTTTAGCTTCGGAACTTGCCTCAGTACAAGAGCGCTTAGTTTCCACCACATCCGGAACAATGACGAGTATTGAGGCTATTTACGTGCCATCTGATGATCTTACAGACTATGCAGTTCAGTCTATATTTCCATTTTTATCCTCATCTGTTGTTCTGTCTCGTAGCATCTATCAGGACGGAAGATTTCCTGCCGTTGACATACTTCACTCGACGTCTTCTGCATTGAGCAAGGAAACTGTGGGAGACAGTCACTACAGTTATTATCTAGCCTCTCAGTCACTATTAAAGCGAGCTATCGAACTTGAACGTATCGTTTCGCTCATTGGAGAGTCCGAGCTATCAACAGCAGATCAGTCAATCTATAGGAGAGCTAAAATTCTGAGAAACTACTTTACGCAGAATTTTTTCACTACAGAACTACAGACCGGTAAAAAAGGAGTCTATGTGCCATTATCAGAGCTTGTGACAGATGTTGGGCAGATTATCTCAGGTCGATATGATGATGTTCCTCCCCAGTCATTTATGAATATCGGTTCATTAAAAGATCTAATGAAGGCTTAAAACCATGACTTCCTATGTAATTCATGTAGTTATTCAGGACCTCGCAAGGACGGTGTTTGAGGGTGACGTGTCTGCAATTAGTTCTATCAATGAAAAGGGGCCATTCGACATACTGTCTTTTCATGAGAATTTCATATCTCTTATTAAAGATCAGATTACTCTAACTCATCTGGACGGAGCGAAACAGCAAATAAAATTAAACGCAGGCGTTTTGAGAAATATGGATAATGTAGTGCAAATATTTATCGGAGTTGACACTCTTTAGTTAATAATTCGCGTTGCAAAGATAAGCTGTCTTTTTAGTGTAGTGCCTGGAGGCCAGCATGTCTGAAGAGTGAGAAACTCTTTGTTCGTTTTACGTGTAATATACTCTACCTGAGATGGGTCTACGATTTGTTTTGATACCACTTGATATCTATATCTTTGTCCTTTGTAGAACAAGTTTACCTCGTCGTTTTTCTCCAATTTATAAAGAAGATAAAATATGGCGTTATATGCTCCGACATTCCAAAAGTAATCGGTAGAATGTGCAAATAAGAAAATATGACCACCCTCGCCTGGAAAAGCAGTTCCTAAAGCATGTGCAACTCCGTACTTTAGAGCGCTAGAGTACTCCTCTTCGTTTGCAGAGTCCACATTGCCTATAATGTTAGAGTTGGCGCCTATCTTTGGGATCACAATACTGAAATTAGTATCCTGTGGGACAAGAACTTCACGCTGTGATCCGGTGAGCGCTTTGGCGAGAAGGCCTCTGCGGTCTTCTGGTTTCTGAGAAGGGAAAGGCGAAGTTGTGCTTACGACATATGATTTATTTAGTGACGTATTCAAAGTGTACTGAAGCTCTTGTTTTAATGGCAAGTAGAACGTCTTAATCATCAAAACGAGAGATGAAATAATAAGAACATTGCCGATAGTGCGAAGAAGAAGAATTTTATTATATTCAGACTTAGAAGTCATAGTAATTTGAATTTTTTAATTTTTAATTTTTATTCAATTTTTAAGTTCAAATTTTTAATTACTAATTTAATAATAATTAAGAAATAAGAAATAAATATTAGACATCTAAAACTGTGCCATCGAGAGGAATTGCCCCGACGATCGTTGTCGTCGGGATCCCGACGTACCGTCGGGAAACCCCCTAGGTGAATCATACTAAATAATCTAGTTGTGCCGCCGGGAAGAATTGAACTCCCATCTTTCCCTTAGGACGGGATTGCTCTATCCGTTGAGCTACGACGGCTGATCATATGTTATCAGTTGTCGGACATCAGTTGTCAGAATTTATCAAAATCAAACTTAAATAACCGATTGCTGATAGCTGAAAACTAAAATCCCTATTACCTGATTCCGACTTCGTAGATGTCGGGTAAGGGATTCTGAAGTGGGTTTAGATTAGAGAGAATTAAGAGTTGGCCTGCTGAAGTTATTGCGAAAAATCGTTGCGAAAGTGGACCAGAGTAGATCGCTTGTTTTGCGGTTCCGTCATAGTCTGATAATGTAATCTGTTTTACCTCTCCAAACACGAGGTGACTCGAATCTGAGTACCAACGAATTGACTCTATTTCTTTGTCTGAGCTACCTATTTCGAAGTTTTTATCTTCCTTACGGTCATATACGTACACGTGGTCTTGCAGAAGTTGACGTGATTCTGTGGTTTGGTTCGATCCAATAAGTGGTGGAACTATTACCATAGGCAAATTTACCGTTCTTTTTGCCCTATAAAGAACTTTCGTCTGGTCAGGTGAGTGTCTGGCCATCGAAAAGGAGTCACTAGCTATTTTTCGAATTTCTTTTGGATAAGCTTCAAAAATTTTTTGCAGCTCCTTTTTATGTTCTTTCTCCCATGCAGAAAGTAAAGCCTGCTTCGATTCGGTCACATTAAGAGGAATCTGATTCTCTTGATCAAGAGAGATGAGGTAGGATACAGAGCTATCTTCCTGTAGGAGAGTAATGATTGCCTGCTTATAATCATGCGAAAATTCTACGTTTGAGTCCGAAAAACTACCAGACTGAAGTAGAGATGATTTTAAGGCGAGTCTTTTTAAAGGTTGAAAAATGTTGAGTGGAGTTCGGGACGCCTCAAATGCATAGATGCCATCTGTTTCTAAGTTGCCATTCTCAGAGAATAGCAGAATTTTATCTGAAGAATCGATTTCTTCCGCCTTTGTTATGCCCAAATTAGTAAGAGGAGAGAGCGAGGGATTTAGGGGAAATAGTACTGGATTGACTACCTCAACTATTTCTCCTCGAAGTTTTAGCGTAGTAGAGTAAGGAGTGTATCCTTCTTTTTTTACCTCTACTGTATAAGTTCCAGGAGATAAAGAGAGATTGAGGTCGGTGGCGCCTCTAAAATCCCCGTTAATATAGACTTTGGCAGCTCTGGGCGTTGAGCTTACTGCAAGTATTCCTGTCGAGGAAAGCTGCTTTCTGACAGGATCGAATCTGTATCCACGAGCATAGAGAATAACACCGATAGAAAAGACTATGAATAACGAAAGAAGAGTGGTACGAATTAGGTGTTCTGACACTTGATCTGATTTGATATACTTTAGATGTTTTTTGATACTGTAATATTGGCTTTTTTTTGTTTTCACGGCAAGGATATTATACAATAAATTCACTAATTTTTAGTTTGAAATTTTCAATTTTTTTATTCAAGATCTAATGTCTAGTTCTTAAACGCTAAAAATTGAAAATTGATTTCAAACTCCTGCCTGCCGGCAGGCAAGCCGAATTTCAAATTGATTATATGGGTTTTTTCAGTCGCAAACGTATAGGAATCGATCTAGGAACCGCAAACACGCTCGTCTATGTGCAGGGTAAGGGAATAGTATTGAATGAGCCAACTGTGGTTGCTTATTCGTTGGAAGACAGGAGAATTCTTACGGTTGGGAACGATGCAAAGCAGATGCTCGGTAGAACTCCAGGCTCAATAATAGCTTCACGTCCAATGAGAGAGGGCGTCATAGCCGACTATACGACTACATCTGCCATGATAACCTACTTTATTAAAAAAGCCGTACAGGGTAAGACGATGTGGACAGATGTCATGATCTCGATACCTGGAGGCTCGTCGCAGGTTGAAAAGCGAGCGGTCGTATCGGCATGTAAGCAGGCTGGAGCAAAAGATGTTTATCTTATTGAGGAGCCGCTTGCTGCTGCAATAGGCGCAAAGATTCCCATTTCTCAGGCATCTGGCCATATGATAGTTAATATGGGCGGAGGAACCGCTGAGATTGCTATCATTTCCTTAGGGCAGCTTGTTGCATATAAAACAGTTCGGGTTGCTGGTACAAAGATTGATGAGGCGATTATGCAGCATCTGCGAAAGAAGCACAATGTAGTTGTGGGTGAGAGGACTGCAGAGGAAGTAAAGATAAAAATAGGGAGCGCCTTTATAGAAGAGGGTGATGGATATGTTGAGCGTACCACTGAGGTTCGGGGTAGAGATATTCAGACCGGACTTCCACGTATTCTTGAGATTGGTGAGAAGTCGATAAACGAAGGTATACAGAAACCACTCAAGCAAATACTGGAGGGCATTAAGGAAGTACTTGGTATGGCTCCACCTGAACTAGCTGCAGACATCGTAGATAAAGGAATAGTGCTGTCCGGAGGTACGGCTCTTCTTCATAATCTAAACAGATATATTACCTACTACACGGGCGTATCGGCTTTTGTGGTTGAAGACCCTTTGTTTTGCGTAATTCGTGGCGTTGGAGTAACTATTGAGAATCTAGATAGCTTCAAAAATGCTATCAAATAACCTATAATGCTAATAAAGTATTTTGAGGCTGTTGTGGTTAGCCGTCTTAAGCGTAGATAGAAAGAAAATGTAAATAGTATTTCGTTTATCTATAAATAAAAAACGTACTGAAATATAGTTTAGACCGAGTCAACATTCAAAAGTATAGTAAATATATTTGAACAAAAGATAATTATAAATTATAAAAGTTTGACAAAAAATATATATAGTAAATATGAATAAAAAAGCCAACAGAAGTATTTTAGGAGTATCGGTGAATATGGACCCAACCAATTATATCCTAGAGAATATTAAAAAAGGTCTATTGTCTCAGCGAGTATTTACTCATGTTGTCTCTCTGAACCCTGAAAACATAGTTCTGACCCTACATGACGACCTATTTAAGAGGATTGTACTTGAAGCCGAGATTACCATAAATGATGGTATTGGGATTGTCCTAGCAAGCCAAATGCTATTTGGATCATTCGTGCCTAGATTGACCGGAGTTGAGCTCATGCAAAAACTCATAAATGAGGCTGCTAATGAGAGCCTCAGGGTGCTGTTAATAGGCGGAAACTCAAAATTGGCAGAAGAGCTAGCAGACTGCTATAGTCGAAGCTATCCAGCTTCAAAATTTAAAGGTATAGTTGGCTTCAAAGACATAAAGCATCCAACATCTGGCGAGCAAAAAGAGATCCTTTCTATAGTGACTGCTCTGAGGCCACATCTGATCTTCGTTGCATTTGGTTCTCCATACCAAGAGAAATGGATATATGAGAATAGAGCGTCACTACAAGGAATAACCTGCATTGGTGTTGGGGGAGCTTTCGACTTCTTGAGCGGAAGAGTTGCTCGAGCACCGAAGCTGATTCAGAGTATAGGTCTTGAGTGGCTGTACAGACTAATGCGTCAGCCTTGGAGATGGCGACGTCAGCTTCAGTTACCGGTATTTATTTACTTGGTATTAAAGCAGAAATTTTCGAGGTCTGAAGGTTGAGATGGATAGTTTAACTATCGTCGATCCTTATCGGATTGCCATGACAATCTAAAAATAAAAATCCCCGTAAAATCGATTTTAAGCCCTTTTTTTTGAAAACTGCGCTCTATAATAGGGAGATATGAAGATAGAACTACAAAAAGTCCTGAAATATTTCAATTGTTTTGAGTATTCACCGTCCTTTGAGGAGATTTATACCTTTTATCCCAGGAAAGCAAACCAAAAAAGGCTAAAGGAATATATTGACAAGACGTATAGACATACTCTAGGGGAGTATGGTATCGAGTCAAAAGTTAAACGTCAAAAGTCGAAAGTTTCATTGAATAAGCTTCATAAAGTCAAGAATTATTTGGATATCATAGCGTCTTTTCCACAGATTAGATTGATCGGACTATCTGGAAGCGTAGCAATGCTGAATGCAAAAGAGAATGATGATATAGATTTGTTTATGGTGAGCGCTAAAAATAGACTGTGGACAACAAGATTCATAGTTAACATAGCTGCATTGCTTTACGGACTAAAGAGAGGAAGATATGAAAAACAAGCGAAAGATAAAATTTGCTTAAATCTTTTTTTTAGCGAAGATCATTTGAGAATTGAAAAAAAACTAAGAACTGAGTATATGGCCCATGAGGTGCTACAGATGAGGCCAATTTTGGATGTAAATCAGACGTACAGGAAGTTTTTAAGAGATAACGACTGGATACTCTCATTCTTTCCTAACGTGCGGCTAAGCCGATATCTGCCGAGCAACGCGTCATCTATTAGATTTGTATCCAAAAGTTGGGTTCATTCTGGTTCCGTACTATTCGGAAATATACTGGAGATGATTTTGAGAAAAGCTCAGCTCTTATATATGGCTCACCCAAAAGGGGAGGAACGAATTGAGATAGGACAGCTCTGGTTTCATCCACGAGATTACAGCCGAATTGTGAAGAGTAAGGTATAATTACCTTATCCGCCAGAGTGTTGGAATTGGCAGACCTGCCTGCCGGCAGGCAGGCAAGCACGATTGACATATGTGGTTTGTTTATGTTTTGCAAGGTGTTAAATCTAAGACATTTTACAAAGGATTAACAAATGATTTAGATAGAAGAATCGCTCAGCATTTTCTTGGAAGGAACCAAACTACTAGAAAAATGTTGCCCGTAAGACTACTACATGTAGAGTTTTGTAGTTCTAGATTAGAGGCGAGAAATTTAGAAAAATTTTACAAATCGGGATTCGGAAGAGAAGTTTTGAAAGAAATAGCAGATAGTTTATAAAATGCCGAGGTGGCGGAACTGGCAGACGCGCACGCTTCAGAAGCGTGTTCTGGCAACGGAGTGTGGGTTCAACTCCCACCCTCGGCACCCGGTGTTTGGTAGAATACATGTTAGGAGAGGTCGCATAGCCCGGTCCATTGCGAGGGTTTGCTAAACCCTTGAGCCTTAACAGCTCGCGTGGGTTCAAATCCCACCCTCTCCGCAGAAGAAAGTTATTTTCCTGAGTAGGTGACGCTGTCAATTCTACCTTCGGTCGTATTGAAGGTCACAGACCCATCAGGATTTATCACAAGCATGCCATTTGTGATGAAGGGAGAACCTTCCACATCAGCATTATGGTATTCGGCTATCCTATTTGCGATATTTATGCCGTCCGCAGTCTCACCGGCCGTTGAACATGCCTGAAGAAGAATCCTAAAATTATTTCCTAGGTGTTTTCGATAGTCGTTAGCACGTCCCTTAATTTTGGCCTGTCTTTTTTCTGCGTCGAGATAATCGTGCAGATCTAAATCTTCTCCTTCTGGTCCTAGTGCTAGCCCTCTCGCATTAGCATGAGCATGAATGAGCACATTCCTAATAGCATTTGTTTGTAAAGGATCACGTCCAAACTGACGCTCATGATTACCCACTGCTATAAGAATTTTTGCTATTTCGAACTCCGATCCAGCCTCAAAAAAGATCGCATCTTCATCACCCATTGCGCGAATAGAGTCATTACCTAGATTTGAGGAAGACCCATTCCAGTCTGTGCGGGCACCTATAACAATATTTGTAATAGGGGTGTCGCCAGTCTTCCACTGTAGTAGCTGTTTATGAAGATGTGGCACCTCATAAAGAGATAAATTATACAGTCCGAAGGTTTGGATAATCTCATTTAATTCAGCTTTGCCATAGGTGTCTGCATAGCTTGTAATTGCTGCGACCTCATTCGTCATATGCTTAACTTGGTCTTCTATCGCACGTTGTTTTTCTTGAGACGTTAGAGTTCGAGAACTTTCTTCTTCATCTTTATAAGTTATCCGTGAAGCGGCGCTGTAGGTGCTCCACGATTGAAACATTCTTTGAGCAGTACTCTGATCGATTCCGAGTTCCTGAAATCTACCAATTATGTTGGGAAACTGCTGCAAATCCGGTCGGGGAATATGCACAAAAGATCTCCAAGTTCCTGCTGGAAGATGTTCAACGTATTCAGAATATTGATCTTCACATTCTTTCACCATTATCCAGTTCTCACAGAAACGTTGATCAACGAGATCTCGCTGAGGATTATCTATATTTTCTTCGCCTTGGTTTACAAATGATGTGAAATCACCAAGACCAATCATTTTCAGAGACAGTCCATAAGCATGAAGGCGCTCTTCAGCACCCAACACTGTCTGGATGCGAGCTTCTGTGGCACCACCAATATAAAGCCATCCCATTAGGCGCATTGGTAGATCTGGATTCGTATTCCCAGAGAGAAGAGGTTGAATCCTATCAAATGCGCTGAGATATTGATGGGGGTCTTTCATATCCCTATATTCCCATCTCAGAAATGGATATTGGTCATTAAACTTTTGTAATAGAGGTAGAGCTTTCTGAAAATTGAGCACAAATTCGAGAGGGTTATCTGCTTCTCGCATAGCTGTGGAGCAAATTTCTGTCCAAATATTACTGTCTCCAAGTGGGGTTAATAATGGCGTGAGGGTCTTCCAGCTCGATATAAACTCTGGATCAATTTCAATATGTGGTTTTGAGGCAATATAGTATCCATTAACAATATTTTGAAGTTGAGATGCGTACGATCGAAGATCGAATGCTTGATCTGGATTGCCAAATAAATCTCTGGCTGTTTGATAGGCAAGAAGTGGATCAGCGAAGTCAAAAAAACCTGTAAATGTGTAGCCTCGCTCCGACGAGCAATTTTCGAAGATAGGATCTTCTTGAAGAACCTCATATAGTTTTTTTGCAGAATTTAAATATGCGTGTAATTCTTCAGCGGTTTGTGTTTTGTCTAGATTGCGAACTAGTAGATCGGCAAATGAGTCAAGACCCACTTCATGGATTGAAGTAATTTGAATAGCGGTTACTTCGACACTGCGCCACTTAGTGTATAAAATCTTCTGTTCTTCATATGGTAAAGTTGGAAAAAGTATCCAGAATTCGGGAGATATCTCAAGAGCACCCTCAGGAAAACCTACCTGATGAATAACATTCTGAGCAACTTGCTCAGACGCACCATTTTGCACTAGCTGTGCCTGCACAGCCGCTTGTTTTTCCTCCAGTATTTTTTGGAGACGTAGTTTAAGAACTGCGTTCTCTTTAGGATCCTTTACCACGTTGTCAATTTTCCAGTTTAGATTTTCCAGTTCATTTTTGGAGCACGATAAAAGAGCCGATGCAAGTTCATCGTGGCCTTGGTGGAGGAGTGTAACAACCACACTATCAACCACATTTATCGGGTCCTCGGGTTCCTGACGCCAGCGATCGGTACTTCCAGGTTTGCGCATTAAGCGCAGTTGAGAGGTTTTATCATCAAGACCCTCGATACCGAGTTTTTTAGCGTCGATGAGAAGCTGTGCAATTTGTTGAGGGTCTCTCGGAATCTCTGGTCCGAGATTGCTAAGTGTTTCCTGAGTTGTGATTGGGTCCGGTGATGGTTTTATAAATGCTCCATCAGATGAAATTTCGCCCATATAAAAAGTGTAGCAATTAACTACAAAAACTTCTTTGCTCGAAGGATTTTTTCTACCTCTCGATCGTTAATTCGATGGTACGGACCCTTATGAGAGAGGAGCGCTCCCGAGAAGGTGCGAGGTATATGCATGAGTTCGTGAACTAGGGTTTTTAACTGGTCGCGATCAGAGAGCTTATCGAATTTTTTTGCATTCACCTCGATAATGTAGGTTGGTTTTATTCCCGCAACCTCGCTGAACACCTTTGCCATGCCCCAGATGCGAGCGTACGCTCTTGTTTTAGCATCAACACTACGGATACAGTAGATCTGCTTCGGAATAATGTGGGTAAATTCAAGTGCCTCAATAAGGGCATCAATTCTTTTTTTTACATCGGGAGCGAGATCATACTTCATAATTTGAATTTTGTAGTTTTTAGTTTGAAGTTTTTAGTTTGTAATCAAGATTAAGTTTTCAGTATTAAAATAGACAATTGAATTCAAAATTCGAAATTTAAAATTCAAAATAAACTGCTACTATTGTATCATGCTAAGGAAGCTGTTCATTTTTCTTCTCGCGCTTTTCGTCTTTCTCCAGTATGCGCCTGTTCATGCATTGGCAGAGGAGAGAATTCGCAGCTTCGATTCCGATATAAAAATTCAGTCAGACGGATCTATTCGGGTTATTGAAACCATTTTGTATGATTTTGGATTTAGTTATCGGCATGGAATCTATCGCGATATTCCAAGTATTGTTTATAGAGAAAGAAACGATAAGTATATTCTGAAATATAGCGTTGAAAGTGTTACGGATGAGGCGGGAGGCGCTTACCAATACTCTTTATTGTATCCCTCTGACTACCTACGAATTAAAATAGGCGACGCAAACCGTACTATTTCTGGAGAGCATACTTACATAATTACATATGTAGTACAAGGGGCTCTCACCTACCTACCAGATCATACAGAGTTGTACTGGAATGGAACAGGAGACCAGTGGGAGGTTCCGATTGATTCTGCACATATAACTGTTGAACTTCCCAAGCAGATTTTTGGAAGTGAATTAAAACTAGCCTGTTATACAGGAACTTTAGGTTCTGCAGAAAATGACTGTTCGTCTTCTTCGAAGGGAACCATTCAGGACTTTACAGTTATGAAGTCGTTAGGAGCTAAGGAAGGGGCCACAGTTGTCGTAGGTTTTCCCAAAGGTACGGTAGCGACATTGCAGGCGGAGAGGTATGTGTCTTTTTTCGATCGGTGGTATGGTCAGTTACTTCTTATTGGACTCTTTTTGCTCGCGCTCCTTTGGTATGTGATGTATCCCATTTGGATCGTTGTAAAATGGTTTCGTCGTGGAAGAGATCCACGACCAATGATGGGGGAGACGCGCGCATGGTTCGATCCCCCAACTACATCACGGGGACGTAAGCTTACTCCAGCAGAGACTGGAGCACTTCTCGACGAGTCAGTTGACACCAAAGACATATCTGCCATGATCGTGGACCTTGCAAGACGAGGCTATCTCCAGATTGAGGAACGTGATAAAAAGGATTTCTATCTCCTTAAAAAATCTAAGGTGAAAAAAGACGATTCGTTACTCCCTTTTGAAAGGACATTTTTAGATTCAGCTTTTGCGGATGGAGGCGAACTTAGATTAAAAAACTCAGCGCTCTATACAACTATACTTACGATAAAGACACAGATCTATACTCAGATAGTTTCGGACCAATTTTTCCCTAAGGACCCAAGTAAAACACGTTTATTTTATGGAGCCATTGCTGTTCTCGGATTTATAACATTTAACCTACCTTTAGCTATCGTGGCGATATTATTTGGGCTGCATATGGCAAAGAAAACACAGCAAGGTGCAGATGCGGCAGCTGTGGGACGGTCGTTGAAGAACTTTCTTTCTTCGCAAGAAAGGCAGCTTGCCTATCAGGCGAGTAAGCAGATGATGTTCGAGCGACTACTGCCGTTTGCGGTAGCATTTGGGGTAGAGAAACTCTGGGCTGAGCGGTTTAAGGATGTGGGACTTAAGCAGCCCGAATGGTACACAAGTTCACATATTGGCGCATTTCATAGCGCAGCATTCGTTTCAAGTCTAGACTCTTCTCTTAAGTCGGTTTCTATTGCGGCCCAGCCACCACACTCTAGTGGCTCAGGTTTCTCCGGTGGTTTCTCCGGCGGAGGTGGCGGTGGAGGCGGTGGTGGAAGTTGGTAAGTGGTATAATTAGCGCTTCATGACAAAGGAAATGCCTTCGGCGCAACGTGTTTATGGTAGTGAGGTAGAGTACAGTTATACTCAAAGAGGAGTTGAATCAGGGTGCTCAGCGTTAACTACGGTCGCATCACTAATTCCACGAAAGATGCCTCATATTGGTGATTTTCTTGGAAATGGGGGGAGACTATATAAAGATCTCGATCTTGTCGAGTACGCAACTCCTGAATGCTTGTCGCTTGATGACCTCGTTATACACGAACTAGCAGGCGAAAATTTTGCACTTCAAGCGTTTGGAGGTATCGAGGAAATTCAAACAGTACATAAGCGCGCCATAGACACAGTCGGGAAATTTACCTATGGTGCTCATGAAAACTATTCAACAACCTTAGATGTCTGGAGCTCCGCGAACCCAGATAGACTCAGAAGAATACAGAAGCTTGCAACACACTTTGCAACTCGTACAATTTATACTGGCGCAGGCTACTTTAGTCCTGAAGGTGTATATCACTTGGGTCAGAAGACAAGTCGCGTTCAATCCCTTTCAGGAATTGAGACTACTAGATTCAAACCCCTCGTCAATTTGAGAAACGAGCCACATGATGGTTCGGGTTCAACTAAGCGGTTGCATGTCACTAGTGGAGATGCGAATATTTCTCCTTGGGCGATTCGGATGAAATTTGGTACAACATCGCTCGTACTCAGATTATTAGAACATGAGTTGGATTGGATCGGTCAGAACTGGTTGTTAAAGAAGCCTTTAGAGGTTGCGGTAAATGTCGCAGGAGGCGTTGACAATCTTAAAGCAGTTTACGAAATCAATGATGGTAGCTACGCATCAGCAATAAGCATTCAACGATCACTCTTCAACAAATGTTTAGCAATGGCAGAAATCATCGCAATCCCGGACCATGAGCGAGAGGTGTTAAATGAATGGGGAAGAGTGTTGGACGCGCTTGATCAGTACATAACGGTAGGTGTCGAAGACCCTTTATTGATGCAGATTGATTGGTATGCTCGACTTAAGGTAGTTAAGAATGGGCTGGATCGATCAAGGTCGAACTTTCCTCGAGACAGAAAGAAACATGAGAGAGACAGAAAGAAATATGAGATTGGGTATGACATGTTGCCAAATGGAGCTGGATTCGGTCTGAGGAGAAAAGGGAGAGTTTTCTCTGCTCACACTCCCACCGATCAACAAGTTGAAGACGCCCTCGCAGAACCTCCAGAAGGTAGAGCGAAACTTCGAGGCCGACTCGTCACCTCAGCATTCGAAGACCCAGATCACTACTATGTTTCGTCGGTAAATTGGGGGCAACTCTCCGTGAACGGTCGTCGAGTTCCATTGCCTTTGGATGGAAATTATAGCGATGATGTTGTTGATCAATATCTTCAAGATCTTAGAGCAAAATAACTTTACTTCAGATACTTTTTTCCTTTTAGTTTGGCTGGCAGGTAGTCGTTTGAGTCGTACATCTCGTACCCTTTTCCATACCCAAGGTTTTTCATAAGCTTGGTTGGAGCATTTCGCAGGTGAAGTGGAATGGGAAGATTTCCCAGATCTTTTGCATCCTTCATGGCGCTCATAAATCCATCGTAAGCTGAGCGGTCTTTAGGAGCCCTACATAAATAAATCACTCCCTGAGCGAGATTAATTCCACATTCCGGTAAGCCTATCTTGGTTACTGCTTCGAAAACCGCATTCGCAACGACAAGTGCTGTTGGTTGTGCATTTCCAACATCTTCACTTGCAAAAACAACCATTCGTCGCGCTATAAAAACAGGATCTTCACCGGATGCTATCATTCGAGACATGTAGTAGAGAGCAGCGTCTGGTTGAGACGCGCGCATGGACTTAATGAAGGCAGATATGGTGTTGTAGTGTTCCTCTCCAGCTCGGTCATATCGTAAAAATTTTGACTGGAGCGTTTGAGTAAGATTATCAATGGTTATTTTTCCATACAGCGACTGAGTATTTTCCACCATAGCCAACATCTGTCTCGCATCGCCTCCACTCATCGAGATGAGCCAATCGATCGACTCTTTATCCATGACGATCTTTGTTCTTTTTAAGATTATTTTTAGATCTTTTTCATTTAGGTCTTCCAAAACAAAAACTCTACATCTCGAAAGCAGAGCTGGGATTACCTCGAAGCTTGGATTCTCGGTTGTTGCGCCAATGAGCGTGAGTCGCCCAGACTCGACATAGGGGAGAAGAAAGTCTTGTTGCGACTTATTAAATCGGTGAATTTCATCGAGAAAAAGCACGCGAGGCCCCAGAAGTTCACCTGTTTCCTCAAGTATTTTTCTAATATCATCTTTGCCAGCAGATACCGCAGAAAGAATAAAAAAATTAGCGCCAATTGCCTTTGCATAAATCTGAGCTAGAGTCGTTTTACCTACACCTGGGGGCCCCCATAAAATAAAGGAAAATAAGTGTTTTTGTTCGATCGCGACCCTTAATGGACCAGCAGAATTACCTTTACAGGCTTTCCCGCCTGCAACGCTATGAGTAGCATTGCGGGCATGGCCTACAAGATGTTCCTGGCCAATGAACTGGTTCAGTGAGGTAGGTCTAAGTCGATTAGCGAGTGGCTCCATGGAGGTATTATACCCAACTGAATTAAAGTTGCTTCGTGGTAAAATATACCTTGAGTCTTCGTAGCTTAATCGGATAGAGCATCAGATTGCGGATCTGAAGGTTGCGCGTTCGAGTCGCGCCGAGGACACCCAAAAGCAATTTTTAATTTGAAGTTTTTAATTTTTATTAAAATTTCGAATTTCAAATTCCTGCCTGCCGGCAGGCAGGTCAAAATAATAAAGGGGGCGTAGTTCAGTGGTAGAATAGAGGTCTCCAAAACCTTTGACGGAAGTCCGATTCTTCCCGCCCCTGCATTAGAAACTGTTTCCGAACTTAGTAAGGCATTACAGTTTCTTATATCCCGCTGAAGTTGTGACGAAGGCGGACCCGTTTCCTGCTACAATTTTACAAATGGAAGTTGGTACAGAAATAAGAGAGAAGCCCCCAAAGCCCTCATTTCAACTACAATCTCCTCTAGAATTTCGAGATAATTTTGTTCAAGCGGCGCAAATCGCACAAAATCAGGTTGGCATAGAAACAATGCAGTATGAAGTCTGCGATGAAACGAGACCCATCTTTGAATCGCTTCTAAACACAGATGCAACAAGTGTGAGATTCCAATCAGATAGGGTAGCAGGCAGTCACATTGCGGTAGGTGATAGCAAGGCTATTGTGCTAAAAGGATTGACATTGCCCTACAAAGGAACGGAGTGGGGTGCTTTACAGAGAGCGAGTAACGAGCGGGAGATGATCATGCGAAAACTTAAAGATAGAGGCATCGGATTTGAAGGGGAAAAGCATGGTTTATTTAGACATAACCATGTTAAATTGGCCATTGCGGACAACGTAGCTTGGTTTGGCACTATGAATCTCCGTAAGCTTGATTTTGACATTTCCAACTTCATGATGAAGGTCGAAGATCCATATTGGGTTGATGTGCTGAAGGACGTATTTGACCAGACTGAGCAATCCGGAATAGTTGAGGATCGAATTTTCAAGAAGGATGATTCAAGCGATACTGAGTTACTTCTGGATGCCGGAGTTCCAAAGCAATCAGCCATTTTTCAGCGAGCCCATGAAATGGTGCGGTCTATGAAAGAGGGGGATGAATTCGTTTACGTTGGTCAGTGGCCGCCAGTACGAGTCATGATGGGAAGCCTGCTTGATGCAATGCAAACTAAAGCAGACGAGGGCGTGAACGGTACGTTCTTAATGAGTCCTGAGGACGAACTTCATCCCATAGGTGGAGTATCTAATTTTCTTCAGCGTAAAGTTGACAAAAAGTTTGCTTCAAAGCCTCACCTAACTGCAGAAAATTTACCAGTGGGAACTCATGCAAAGATTTTAATGATAAAAAGGAAGGATGGTAGTAGGGAAGTACTGTTTGGATCGCATAACTTAACGAGCTGGACAGTTTGGACGGGAACAAGAGAGTTATCAATGTGGACGAAAGATCCAGTTATCATAGAACAACTAAACGGTTTTGTTGAAGGGGTAAAAAAGCGATTAGTATTGTAATAGTTTTTGCATAGAGATGGTCGAAATTGAAAACTGTGAGAGTAAGAAAAAAACTTTGGGAATGACTACTGAAAATATTTATAAACTTCAATAAACAGCCTATAGTTTGAAAATTGTGTGTTTTTATGCTAAAATTAGAGTGTTATGACAAATCAAATCGAAGGAAGAAATATTGGAGAAAAAGTACGAGAAGCGCGTTCCCATTCCATTAAAGGGATGCTACTACAAAGAGCTACGAGAGGACCATTTTGTATTCCGCTAGGACCAGAGGGAGAATCTGTTCCAATAATTTTTACGAAACCTGCTACTAATCCTAGAAATGGATCTACTTTCGTAATTGTCGATCCCATAAGCGGATGTTGGGGGGTACACATTGCCAACGGACGACTAAGCCCTGGCACTCCAACGGCAGATCAACTTGCTCAGGATGAATTACAGATATCTTTAGCTGAAACTTTGGAAGGAGCGGCAGTGAATGACACGCGTCTATCAGGAGCGATTAAATATGTTCCTGACAAATATGGTTTGCGAATAACGATTCAGGGTGTCACGTTTCATAAGTTCGGTAGGGGAGCCAACTGCAGTATAGTGAGACCTACAGAGAAAATTGTTGAAAAAGCTCTACAGGCCAGTTTATCATTCGGTAAAACGGTATTAACGGGAGAGGTGCTAAAAGATGAAGTGAGAGTTATGAGATTTATTTCTGATACTTTAGATCGAGGTTTAGATGATAAAAGCTGAGAATTGCCGTTACTCAGTGATTAATCTTCGGGAAGGTGATTTTGAGGTCGTTTTTAAGTTTTTCTATGTTAATCTTCATGTACTCTTTCAAGGCTTCGTTAAGTTCTGAGTTCTCAACTTTCTGTTCGTTGGCTTTAGATTGAAGTAGTGATATATAAAATAATAAGCGTTGTACCGAAGGTCTATCATATTTTTTTAGATTGCTCCATGAAAACGACTTAGCCAACGATTTGCGATTATGAAAGGTCTGCATATTAGACAAATAGATTGATTTATCGACCCGATTAGACCCGTCAACATTTCCGACAGAGCTTAGAAAATATGACTTAACGAGTTTTACATTGCGCGATAGTGCAGATCCACCGGCAGAGTCAAATTCTGGTACTACCGATCCAATTGCTTCGGCCCGTGCGCGAGCAATGCTTGGTAAAAAGCAGCTAATCGCGGAATCGTAGTGCTTGCGATTAGCGAGTTGAACATACTCTTTCATGCGATCGCTGTAGCCGTCTATAAGCTGGCCATTATCAGAGGTTAATTTTGGTGATTTTCTAGCTCTCAAGCCATCAAAAACATCCAGCAAAAGTCCCTGCACTAATAAAAACATACCACCTAGGTGCTTTTTAGTTATTGAATGTTGTACTAATTCCAAGCCCTTGAGAGATAGTTGATCTGATGTTAGTTTTGGATAAATAAAAGGTTCTAGAATTGAAAAAAATGAGGATGAGACAGATCTATAGGGACTATTCCGAATTGATTTTTCAATGTTTAATTTTGAAGTAATAATTCTCAATATATTCTCAGGAGGGCTTCCTTCAAGAATGGTTACCTTAGTATTTTTAAGTTCCATTCGGGCCATGGCAGTGGGATTTACGGCGTACCCCTCAGAGGATGCATCCATGAGCATTGGCAGATCGACGAGTGCGTCTCCAAATACTAAATTCGCTTTTGGTCTGAGCGTGTTAAGAACGTGTTTCATGCCAACGTCCTTACCAGCAGTAGATGGAATAAGAAGTAAATACCCTGAGAAAATAACCTCTGTATTCGGTAAGAGGATTTGCTCAGTTCGTAGAACTTTGGTGTCGCTTACCACTGAAAGAACGGCTTTTACAAATTTATTCAGTTCCTCAACAGGAATTTTGTTAATCCAGATTCGAGTCATATATTCGTTGTGAGTGTCAAAAAGAGCCGCGTTGTATTCCTTAAGAATAGGTTGTATCGCCTTTAGAATTTTGGCTTTGTTCCATCCAGTTTTTTGCATTATTTTTTCCCATTCTTCGTCCAGCTCATATGTATTACCTCTTCTCCATACTATTTTTGTACCGGCCCCATACACGACGACATCTGGTTTTTTCATTCCTGCAGCAGCAATCTGTACATCAGAAAAGGTGTCCCAGATAGGTCTGCCGGTGTTTAAGATGAAGGGAATGTTGTGACTATTTAAAAGACTAGTAGTCTGAGCATTGTAATACCAAGCTATAAATGCCTTCAGATTTGGGTCAAAAAGAGTACCATCAAAGTCTGAGGTGACGGTGAAGGCAGGTTGAGTCATAGTTGATTACGGGTAAGAGTGTTATATAATCCAAAAATTGCCTTTCCCAGTAAGCCTTTACCGTGCGCAAAGGAGGTTCCTAGGGTTTGCCAGTACCAAGCAAGAATCGCTCTCTTTGAAAGTACTGCTGGTAAGGTGCTTCGTTGTAGTTTTCGTATGTACTGCTGCCAAGATTGATAGTATTGTTTGGAGTTGTAGGCTACTGAATGTTTTAGTCCTTCTTTAACTACTTGAGATGAGAGTTTTTTTAGCAACCTAACTTTTTCTAT
Source organism: Candidatus Roizmanbacteria bacterium (assembly GCA_016699265.1). Classification (NCBI taxonomy): domain Bacteria; phylum Candidatus Roizmaniibacteriota; species Candidatus Roizmanbacteria bacterium. The sequence goes on from CP064967.1 coordinate 140,465, forward strand.
ATCCTTTTGTTTGACTCCACTTGGAGACCGAAACTGATATGCGTAGTAGTCGGCTAGGGGATTGCGAGTTGTGTAGCAAACTCCTCCCTCCAAAACTACCGTCCAAGACTCAAGTGATTCAACCGTTATAGCTTCTTTAACCTCGTCAAACATGAGAAAATAGTGACCATTTTTGACACCTATTTCAGTAACGTACTGAAAAAATTGTCCAGCTTTCCCCTTTTCTTTTATTTGGCGTACACCCTCTATAGAGATGGAAGGAGTAAATGAAATTTTGTTTCGGGTTTTCCATTTTAACTCTCTTACATATTCCTTAAGTTTTTTAATGTCCGATTGATTTTGGGTGAAAAAAATAATATCAATATCTCGGACAGTGCCATCGTCGCGTAGCAGAGTAACTGGATTGTGTTTTTTCAGCTCAATTTTACGGTTGGAAATATCGATTGTATAAACTGTTTTGTCATTAAGGAGTCCGCCATATGAGATTCCGCCAACGAATCGATGATTTATGTCGTTATTTTTGCAAAATAACTCGAGATCGAGAACCATTTCCTCCATAATTGCGGGATAGAGTTTATGCTGTTGTGCTGCGGACATATAGGTAATTATACCTATGATTTGGATTATAATGAGGGGATGATTGGTAGAAGACTCCTACTTGCTATATTGCTATTTGCCACATTGCTAGGTGCTATTTGTTATTTCGGATTTTCTCTCTTTCAAAATCCGTAAGTAAAACCAATGTTGAGAGGTTGAGTCCGCAAGACATTAATGCTAAAAGCAAAAATCATTTAGCATTTAACAATTACAAACGGAGCATTTTTGTTCCATACTGGCAACTATCCGAAGTAATCAGCCGTCAGACCTCGATAGTCAGTATGATCGATACATATACTTCGGTGTAGCCGGTACAGTAGATGGAGTTCCAACAGATGACCCAGGATACGAGCATATGGATGGATTTTTGAGTATGGCGAAAGGATCGCGATGGCTAACAATACGTATGACCGACTCGAGGTGAATGACGTTGTCTTGAGTAATAAAACGTCTCAAATAAAGGTGGTCAACGACTCGGTCCGAATCGCAAAGGAGCATGGATTTGACGGTTTAGTCCTCGATTTTGAGCAAAGCGGATTATTTGGTACTGGAGAAAAGGAAATAACCTCTTTTTACAAATTATTTAATGAAAATGCTAAGCTGGGGAATCTCAAGTTTGCGGTGACGTTGTATGGTGATGTCTTTTATCGCAAACGTCCCTATAACGTAGCTGAAATAGCAAAAACTGTGACGAAGTTATGATCATGGCCTACGATCTACATAAGAGTAGAGGAGAGCCAGGACCCAACTTTCCATTGAAAGCAGGAAAAACTTATGGGTATGGTTACGACCTTCTCTTTAACGATATTGAAAAGTTGGTTCCGGCAGAGAAACTTGACGGTAATCTTCGGAATGTATGGGTATGACTGGAAGGTGGATGAACAGAAAACGACCAATAACTCAGGCAAATTTCACTTACCTCGGCACAAATTATTAAAGAATACATAGAAAGATGTGACAGCCTACACTGTACTAAGCTAGTGGATCCGGTCTCTGCAGAAACAGAGATTAATTACGTTGGTGCGGATGGGCGATATCACATTATTTGGTTTGAGGATGAGGAGTCGACTCAGAAAAAGGAAGCGTTTTTGAAACAAAAGGGAGTCGAGTCTGTCGCGTACTGGGCCTACGGATACTTCTAGACGAGTCGAATGTCTATAAAGTCTATAAGGTCCGTTAGGACTATAAAGTCCACGATTTGTAGAGCGTCAGACTTCCGACTTTATGGACTTTACGACCTGCCTGCCGGCAGGCAAGCTTTTTGACTTTATGGACTTGGCTGGAAATGCGCCCATTTCTTTTAATTTCCACATAAATAGAGCTGCTTTGTTCTTTGCGTTGGCGTCTATGACGAAACGAAGTGCCATCTCAAGAAGTGGCCTTGGAACGGTCTTTGCAAACTTAATATAAAGACCCTTGCGACGTGGATCCTCAAGTCGTTCTGCGAGATTTACACCAAAGGCTTGGAATTCACGGGAGACGTACTTGTCCTTGAGGGGATTGAACTTTTTGAGAACATCCTTTACTGAGTGCATTGCAGTATGTTAATTTATCTATTTATTATTTTCCATTGATCATTGATTGGTCAATTTAAATATTGAATTAAAACAATATTCAAATAAATGACAAATTAAAAATAACAAATTATTAAATAATAATGTTATTTTGCTGGGAAGTCGGGGACGTTTGGAAGATCAGCAGATGGAGCCACGTCAGACGTGGCTGGAGTTGGCATGTCAACAGCTGGCACGGGTGTGGGCTCAGGTGATGGTACAGGAGCTGGTTCCGGCGTTGGCGGTGTAACTGGTTGATCTACTGGAGCTGCTGGCATGGTCATGTCAGCGTTAGCGCTTTGAACAGTGGGTGTCGTTGCAGATACTTTTTGTTGTAGATCGGCAAGAATTGCATCGAGTGGATTATTTGCTGTTTGAACGGCCTTGTCCGCCGTAGCCTCTGGCGTTGGAGGAGTGGTTGGCTCAGGAGCAGCTGGCATCGCGTCAGACGCGACTGGCGCCACGTCAGACGTGGCTGGCGCAACTGGCTGATCAACTGGTGCCTGTGGCATCGTCATATCTGCGTTTGCAGTTTGAACTTCTGGTTCAACAGGTGCTGGAGTCTCAACGACTGGTGCGGGTGTTGGTTCTGGCATTGGTGCAGGAGCTGGTTCCGGCATAGGGGCTGGAGTTGGCTCAGGTGCTGGAGGCATCGCGTCAGACGCGACTGGCGCCACGTCAGACGTGGCTGGCGCAACTGGCTGATCAACTGGTGCCTGTGGCATAGTCATATCTGCGTTTGCTGCTGCAACGGGAGCTCCTCCAAGCGCTGCATCGAACTCGGTCTGGGTGAATCCTTTGAGAACTGTAGAGGATCCGTCATCTTTTACAATCTGTGTTACTGGTGTTCCTGCAAAGTTGCTACCCAACTTCATCATTTCATCAAGATATCCTTTGTTTGTCTCAACATTGCGCTCTTCAAATGTGACTCCCTTTGAGGCGAGATAGTTTTTTTCTTGAGGTGTAAACTGGCAGTTATTTTGAGTATAGATGACGACTTTCATTAGTACGAATCATTATGAAGAATAAATGTAATTGTGTCAAGCGTTAATAGGGGTTAATTTTCCCTATTACTAAGTTTCATATAGAGTTTTTCATAATCTGAGACCATTTTCTGTACTGAAAAGTTTTCCTCAACATGTTTACGGCAGTCTTCTTGATTTATGGTATGAATTTTTGCCAATGCTTCTTGTAGACCATCGACGCCTCGTTTCGGATCAACAAGAAAACCCGTTTTGCCATCGATAATAATCTCTGACGCTGCACCTCTGTTAAATGCAATGACTGGTGTACCGCAGGACATCGCCTCTGCCATCACGAGACCAAACGGTTCCTCTTGATTGATGGTCATAAGAAAGGCCTTTGCATTCTGGAACAACTCAATGATAGTTGTAATTGGTGTAGATTGTTCGGCAGATGGTTCGCCAACGAATCTAATTTTATTGGTTAGGTATGGTTTAACATCGCGATCATAGAAATTTATATCTTCAACAGGCGCAGAGATTGCTAGATATGAGTTGGTTTTTTTGGCTAGTTCAATGGTCCAGCGAACACCTTTAGGATCCATGAATGTTCCGTTTTTGTGTTTTGACTTTGGAAGTCTTCCGAGCCAAAAAAGAAAATCTTTTTTCTCTTTCTGATAAGTGTAGAGGGTTGTATCGATGCCATTATGCACAACAGCAACGTTAGCATTATTTTTTATTTTCTGTTTGTAGGCTTCAGATAGTGCGACGTACTGTGTTTTCGGAAATGAACTAACAATATCGTCTACATAAAAATCATGGACCACATGTAATGTGGTGATAAGTGGTTTGATAAGCTGATCTTCAATTACCGAAGGAAATAAATCGGGATAGGTGTGGTTGTGTATAACGTCTGCCCACAGTTGTTCTTTCAGAATCGCTTTTGATAGAAGCATTAGCTCAGCAATATCGCGTTGGAATTCATTTTCGACATGTTGTGCATTTACCCAAGGTTTTTCTACAACCGGAACTGTTATAACTCCAGGTATAGAGCTATCGGCTGAGGAGAGCATCTTTACTGTATGTCCGCGTTTTACGAGCTCCTGACCGAGCTGATAGATAATACGAGTTCGAGAAGCAAACTCACCCTTAGCGACCCTCCGCTTGAGAGTTGCGACTAATAGTATGTTCATACTTACTTATACCGCGTAGGGTGTTTTTGGAAGTTCTCTTACCGCATGAAGGTACTCCTTAGTCGTAAATCGGAACTTTCTATAAATTTTTCATACTCATCGGTCATCTTTTCCCATGTGAATTTTTGCTTTACCGTCTCGAACGCTTTATTTCCCATTATTTTTCTTAATTCTTCGTCCGCTAATAATAAATTCACTTTATCAGCTATAGCTTTACTGTCGCGCGTTTTTACTAGTAGACCATTTACTTCATTTTTAATTATTGAGGTAATTCCACCGCTGTGCGTTGCTACGACCGCTTTTTTTGAGGCCATTGCCTCAACTATGACTAGTCCAAAAGGTTCTTTCCATGTACTTGGAGCCACATATACATCTGCCCGAGCGTAAAATGCCTGAAGACTCATCTGATCTTCTGCCTTTATCCATCCGAGAATTTTTACGTTTGTGATTTCGTAGTCCTTGATAAGTTTTTCAAGATTTTGTCTTTCTGGTCCGTCTCCGACAATTAAGACCGTACCAAGAATGTTTTTTGATGCACGAATGAGGTAGTCTACGCCTTTGTACTTCGTCAAGCGTCCAGTAAAAAGGACTACCTTTTTGCCTTCTAAGGCGTATTTTTTATTTATCTTGGCAATTTCACCACTAAAATCCTTTGTATAATCTGCGAGATCAACTCCACCTAAGATCGTCTTGGTTTTATACGCATATTCATGGCCAAACATATCGAGATACCATCGTTTTGTAAAGGCGCTATTAGCTGTAATAAAGCGAGCGACCGCGTTTGCATCGTTGATTAAGCCAATTAATCTACGGTCGCGGCTGAGATAGTGTAGATCACTACCGTGAGTAGTGATGACGAACTTAATTCCATATAAGATCTTTACGAGACGTGCAACGGCAGGGAGAAAAGCAGTGTGAAACGAATGAACGATTTCAGGCTGAAATTCTCGCACAGCCTTTAAGGTAGCATTAACGTATGTTGTATAGATTTCTCCAATTTCAACACCGTTCATATCCTCATACTTTTTCGCATTCTTAAGCTCCGGATTTCCGACGAAGACTCCCATCTGTGGAGGTTTTACCGTGTACAGTTTGATACCGTTGAGATTCCGCTTTTCTGGTGCGACAATGGCTACCGTATGGCCTTTTTTAGCAAGTTGATCAGAAAGTTTACGAAGCCAGCTTCCGCTCCCATTACCCCAAAGTGGGAACATATGGAGAAACATTATGCGCATATTTACTGTGTCAGTTGTTTATATACGTTTTCGAATACGGATTGCAACTGCTTATGTTCTTCCTCGGTGAAGTCCTCAAGAGAATATGTTTCACCATCTACTTTATTTTCACCTCGATTATCTACTCCAATTCTGATTCGCCAGAACTCATTCGTACCAAGCTCCTCCTCAATAGATAGTATACCATTGTGGAGCTTTGGACCAGTCCCAAATTGAATTTTGAACTTACCAAATGGAATATCAAGGTCGTCGTGAACGACGTAAAGTTGTGAGGTTGTAATTTCAGGATGCTTTTTTAGTACCTTCTTAACTACGGTACCCGACGTATTCATAAATGAAAGCGATTTAAGTAACTCGCATTTCTCTCCTTTTATGGTAATCCAGACATACTCTGCCTTGGCGCTTGCACTACTGGAATAATTAGGGGCTTGATTGACTTGTTTAAGAAAGTCGATAAACATATGACCCGCATTATGTCGATTCTTTTGATACTGAAATCCAGGATTCCCCAGACCAATTAATACTTTCATATGGGTATTATATACGTTGCAATTATTTTGAGTATTGCTTAGACTGAAAATAGACCCTCAATTTTTATTTCTTAATTCTTAATTTTTATTAAATTTTTAAAAAATATTTATTTAATACAAATTACAAAATATAAATTAAAAATTAAACAATGACCAAATACGTTCCAGACATTAGCTCTCGAAGATGGGTCATAGTCTCTGCTCAGCGCGCAGCTAGACCAGATCAAAATGGTAAAGAGAAAAGTAAAGGCGAGAAGAAGGTAGTGTGTGTTTTCTGTCCTGGAAATGAAAAATTAACCTCGGAGGAAGTCTATCGAGTCGGAGAAGGGGAGAGGAATGAAAAAGGATGGAAGGTTCGAGTTATTCTCAATAAGTTTCCAATTACCGATCTTCATGAAGTTGTGATTCATTCGCCAAGTGATACGGAAGACCTGTTTGAATACTCTCAGTCGCAGGTCGAGTCGATTCTTCATGCGTATCGTGATCGATTCAATTTTTATCGCAAACGAGGACAGGTTCTCATTTTCTGCAATCATGGAGAGCATGCCGGTGCCTCTATCAAGCATCCACATTCTCAGATCGTTGTGTTGCCTCCCCAGATCAATCTCGACTCCCTAACGAGAGAACCAAAAAATAACCTTGTAGATGAAGATGAAGTGTTTAGCGTCTACTGTCCAGACTTTTCACAGTGGCCATATGAAGTTTGGATCACGCCAAAGGAAGAGTCGAAGTCGTTTTTCGGTGATATTACCGATAAGGATTTACCGGAGCTCGCTCGAATTATGAAAAGAACAATAAAACGACTTCATGATCTGTACGATGAAGGTAACTTTCACGTTCCGTTTGGCTATAACTACTATATATCTCCAAAGGAAAACTGGTATCTTCGCATTATTCCTCGCTTCGTTCATCGTGCGGGATTTGAGTTAGGAACGGGGCTGTCGGTAAATGAAATCGATCCTCTCAACGCAGCGCTTGGCTACAAAGGAGTAGATGATAAGGTGAGTAATATTATGAGCAAGCTCAAAAGTAAGATGTGACTTTAGTTCTTAGTTTTTAGTTCTAGTCTGCGCTCTACGGTCTCCACGGATTTACCACGAGAATCGGTTAGTCTGATCTTGAAGTAAATCTCATCTGAAATATTGACATCGCTCAACGTGGCGAAATGCTGCGTATTTGGGAGCTTCATGATTGGTTTAGTTTTCTCGTCGTCGGCTGTTTGGTTTCTGAGAATAATCTCCGAAGTAAACGGAGTAGTGGTGCGAAAGGTAATGAGTATATAGCGTCCAGACTTGAAGAGGTTAACTTTTTGTATCAATTCAGAAGCTTCGGATCGGTATACGGCGCTTTGGTTGATAGAACTAACGCTTAAATAAACCGATCCAGTAAGAAGGGCAATCATGAATATAATAAGTACAGACTGAAGTCGTGGAGGGGCATCTCCCATACTTTGTAGTAATGTACCTTTACCTGCTGTGCTTCCTTAAATTTCACAAGCTCAGTAGCCCCTGCAAAAAGACCATTACACAGTTTGCAATGAAAAAGCGTAACGGACCGTGGTAGAGCCTCAGAGTTTAGAATAGGGAGCATGACGATACCGTCTTTTGGGCACTTCTTCAGTGCAGCGATATGTTCGGGGTTTTCTGTCAGCTTTTTTTCTGCAAGATACTGGGCAGATTCTAAGGTGATGCGGTTTACGACATTGTCTGCAAAAAAACTTGCTCCACAGTTTGGACAATGATGAAGTTGATGATCGTCTCTCGTGAGTGGTAACATCTGCTCTCCGCAGTTTGCGCAGTACATACCATAAGTATGGTACATCAATCTCAGAGTATCAAGTACGTAGCTATATAAGAATATTTTCTGTTGCAAAAGTATGCGAGGTTGTTATAGTAAATGTATATACAATGACACATACGCAATTAGACTCTGAATTTTTATCCAAAAAACATTTCGTTGTTCACCAAATAACGAAAGAATTACTCGAAGCGATTGAAGGTGATTTATTGAGTAGGGACTCAAGTCGTTTACTCGCGACAGAAGTACTGGAAATGAAAGATGCATGGAAAGATGTAGATGATATTCTCACATTTCTGAAAAAATGTTCTGAAGATTATCCATTCCTTCAAAAGTTAAATGAAAGTTTCCAAAAAAAGATTCAAGAAGATCGAGCAGCGTTAACTTTGAGCAAACAAGACGCTCAAAAACTTGAGAACATTCAGCAACAGTTATCAAAGCTTTCGCAAGAATAACTACATGGCAGAAATACCTATTACTCCAGACGTTGCCCGTGACTTGGGAAGAGGACGATTTGGCGAAGCGCCTGTTACGCCAGATGCTAACGTAGATGCAGCTCTACAAAATTTCCGAAATGGTAAAGCGGAGCAAGCGCTTCTCGAGCTTGCATCCCCAGCTGCGGTACCTCATGATCGAAAAGACGTAAAAGATAGCCTGATAAACAGATATAGTACCGAGCGCGATGCAGCTGGAAAAAGAGCAGATCCAGTCGATTCACAGGAACGAAGACGATTAAGAGAGGCTAGAAGCAAGGTCGAAACTTATCGCGATTTTCTTGAAAATGGAACCATATCTCCAGCGATCCGGAATGAGGTGCGAGGGTTTTTGACAAGAGCATCCGTTGGATTTCAAGATGCTATCGTTGGCATGACTCCTACGCAAGTTGATGCGCTTGTAGACGATCAGATATTGAATGATCCCATCTTTAGATCGAAATTAATCCGGATTTATGGGGAAAGAGCCAATCCGAGAAAGTCACTACAATCCGAAAAGGAAGTACATGATTTGGAGCTCTCACTAGCTAAATTGGAGTCAAAATTAGTCGGAGAAGTTACGCCAGCTGAAATGACCGCTGCAGAAACGGCTAAAACGACTGCCGAAGCAAATCTCGTAGCCTCAGGGGCAAATGTGACGGAGATAACAGGATACCAGGCAGATTTTGACAATCTCGCTCCTCATGTAAATGAAGCGAGATCAATCTGTACCACTAATAAGTTAGCTCATGATCAAGTTGACGCACAAATAACTACGTTACAAGCCCAGTTAGACTCAGGAACTCCCCCTCCCGGTACTCAAGAGTATCAAAGAATATTTAATACTGTGGGAACTCTCAGAACGAACACAGAATTCGCAAATTATAGAGCGGCCAAATCAACCGTTGATAGATATGAGAATGCGAAGGCCTATCTCGACGCTTTAAATCCGGCTCAGAAAACGGCAGTAAGCGAATTTAGCTCAGCTCAGTCCAAACTCAAGGCGCTTAAGGACAAAGCGAGCGGAGCGATGTCGGCCACAGAAAAAGCAGATATTGATGCGCAGATAAAGAATCTAAAAATTGAACTGGCAGATGCGAGAGATGTACTCCAAAAAGAAATGATAGATGACTACAGATCTGTTACACATATGGCTGAAGATGTTACGCAGGAAATGCTTGCAGAGGAAATGCAGCAATTACCCGATTTGTATAGAACCGCAAGAACCGGAGAACAAACGAGAGAACAAGAGCAGCTTGCGTCAGCTGCGGAAAAATTGAATAAAATTTGGAAGGATCCGGTGGTAAGGAGGGGAGTAATGAGCTTAGTAACCAATCGGGCGCGAGCGGGCCAGTGGGTGAATGCATGGACACAACAGGGGAATGAAGGAGTCCGTACGCAGATGTTGGGAATTCCGAATCCAGATCTAGCGGCGGCCGGCCTTACTCCTGAGGAAATAACTATTTTCCATGCAACTCTTGCTGATCCGAATAGAAGTCAAGCGTTTCTGAATGAAACAGCGGACGTGGTGGCTTCTCAAGCTCTCGCAGATTTTGTATCATCGGGAGGGAGATTGGGTCGTGTTGAGATGACAGCTATCACAAGTTCTGCAAAGGGGAGAGATCTTATCTCGCGAGCAATGGCCGATGTTGATGCTCAAAGAGCCGCAAAGAATGCAATGGCAGGTCGTGGTGTATTAAAAGGAGTAGACAATATTATTGGAGGGCGCGCATCAGGAGAAAAGCGACATTTCGGACCTGCTCGTATAAGTCTTGCAATTCTATTACTCATATTCGGAGCTGCGGCGTTCAAAGGCTCTAAGGGCTAATGCTATGCCAGATGGATCGGTTGCTACTGAACTCCCACCTATGGGACCACCCGAACTATCGATTCCTCGAGATGTTTTTGCCCCTGAAGTACTCGATGAGCCTATAAGTCATACGCCACTTGATCCGAATATAACTGGTCCAGAACCTTCAGCTGAGGAAATTCGTGCAATGATTGAGGCAATGGGACAACATGCGCCTGCTATCGAAGAACCCGTTCGTCAAATTCGCCAAAGACCGGAAAAAAGTAAAGGTAAGATAGGGCAGTTTTTGGAGCAGCACCATCTTCTCGGAAATGTTCTTAAGATGGGTTTGGCACCGTTAGCAATTTTGTTTGGAGTTTTGTTTGGTGCTTTAAAATCTTCAAAAGGAGGACAGCACTAAGTTATTCTTCGACGGTTACACCAAGGAGTCTGTTTACCACTTCTTTTTTGTATCGTCTGTCTCCTCGTGAATTAATGCGAATTGCAGGAAGCTTTCCCTTCTTTCCCCAGCGTTTAATAGTGAGAGGGGAGACACGTAAAATATCAGCAACTTCGCGGATGGTAAGAAGGTCGGGAAGATCGCTCAAAGATACTCGATTTGATTTGAGTGGGTTTGACATAGAACGCATTATATGGGCGACTTATTTAATTGTCAATCGATAATTTACATTGAAGGCTTCGCAATCTTCTAAACGAATTAATAACTATTCAATAATTTTTTATTTATAGATTTTTGATTTATTTTGATTCTAAAAAATACGTTTTCTCGCTTGACTCGTACCTAACAAACATATATATTTTTCAGTATTACAACAATTGATTTATGAGGCCATTTTCTAAAGGATTTGCATTTGTTCCACTCCTTATCGTCTTCTTCCTTCTTGTTGTATCTGCGGTGACAAGCTATGTGGTAATCAATCAAGGAACGGGTGGTTATTCGAGTCGCGCCGCTGGAAGCTGTCAGTACAATCTTTGTTCTGCGATGGTGAATTCTAATGGGCAATGTAGGCAAGACGCGCTTAATGCTGGACATTGTATCACTGTCTTGAAAAGTCCTGGAATTTATGGATGTTCACCAAAAAATGAATTCATGCAGAGTAATAACGGCATTGCATATTTTTCATGTCCTGCTAGTGCAACCTGTACCAATAACGCTCAATGTTCATCTGGACTGTCTTGTTCGAACGGAACATGTCAAACGCCAAAATGCAGTAATGTGGGAAGTGGGGCAAATTGTGGCAATAATGTGTATGGATGTAATTCTTTCGTTTCTTGTTCTTCCGGTTTAGATTGTTATAAAGGGTCAAACACGGCGGCGACATGTATGAGTCCAGCAGCAGTTTGTAATAAATTTTCCAATACCAGTTCTCAGTATAAAACTTGCTGTCAGAGAACAGAAGGACAATCTTGTGGATCAGGAGTTAATGAATGTACCGAGGCAACTGCTGGCGCAGGCGTATGTGGATCAGGATTGACTTGCACTGGAGGGAAATGTGTTGCGGTGAATGCGCCTCTGGTCAATGCTTCAACTTGTTTAGTGGGGTCTGGTTATCAATGTAACCAGCGGGCACTTGCTACCCTTCACTGTCCTGACGGAATTATCGATTGTAAGTCGCCAAATGTATGTCTAGACAGCAGTAATAACTCCGTTTCGGGCACAACAAGAACGGGTACCTGTAAAGCAAGAGCTACTGATCCAAAGCCTACATCAACGCCAACTCCAGCAGATCCAAAGCCAACCGTAACGCCTGTAACAGGTGGTGGAGGCGGTGGTGGCGGTGGAGGAGGCGGTGGAGGTGGAGCCGTAACTCCTACAGATCCAAAGCCAACAACAGGATCTCAATCGTGTGCTGGTGGAGTTCTTTGTAATGGAACGTTGGTAACCGGCACAGCAGGACAAGTAGTATGCGGTCAAAAAGATGCTAGTGGAACCTGTCGAACAAGTCAGTGTAATGGATCAACGGGTCAGTGGAACTATGTAGGAAATGCCTGCTCCGTAACCCTAACTCCGACAGTTACCCCTGCAGTAACTACAACAACGACACCAACAACGACACCAACAACGACACCAACAACAACACCAACAACAACGCCGGGTGCAGAAGAAACGGAAAACATCACTCTGGCGCTCACAGTAAGATTACAAGGAGTTACGGCTAAACCAAAAGGAGGTCAGACTGTTCCATTTAAGGTCAAGTTGAGGGGTCCGACAAGTAAAGAATATTCAGCAGGCACTCTTACGGCCAATGCATCAGGGCTTTGGACTGGATCTGTTGCCTTTACCTCCGTTGCGGTCGGTAGTGATACTAAATACACAGTCTTTGTAAAGGTTGGAAAGCACCTTCAAAAGAGAGTCTGTGGTTTTGCTCCATCTGAAGCTTCAGGTGGTCTGTACAACTGTTCAGATAGTGCAATTCCATTATCTGCAGGGGTAAACAATCTTGACTTCTCAGGAATAATGCTCTTGGCAGGAGATCTTCCTTCATCTTCCGGAGTACAAAATGGAGTTGTGGATTCCTACGATATCTCATACATATTAAACAATCTTGGATCTACCGATGCCACAAAGATGGCGATTGGAGATCTTAACTTCGACGGCGTAATAGATACCCAAGATAGATCGCTCATCATACAGTCGTTAAATGTTAAGTATGATGACGAGTAAGTTATTTAATTATTTCTTATTTATTATTTTTTATTGAATTTTTAAATATAAAAATTGACACATTGAACAATAAATAACAAATAACAAATTAAAAATTTCAAAATAAATAATATGGATCCCGTGCAAGAACAACCACCAGTAAAGAAAAATTTTCATAGGAGTCTTTTAGTTGTCCTCGTATTAATCGCGGCAGTAGAGTTCCTTCTACTTATGAACAAGAACGGTCAGTTTCCACCGGCCGCATCTACCAAGCAGGAAGCCGAAGTTGAGTCGCCTCTGCAAGAAGGTGTTATGGAGGGCGTATTCAGTCTGAAGGCAGATAAGGTCGCAACAGTAGGTGCTCCTCTTACATTCACTGTAGCTGCAGACTCCAATAAAAGAAAAGTCGTAGGCTTCGATACTATAGTTGAGTACGATGAGACCGCCTTTACTTTAGGTTCAGTAAGGTCATCTTTGAAGGGTTTTACCGCAACCTCAAGTACGCGTAAAAAATACCTCGAAGTTACTTCGATTAAGGAGCCACAGGAAGCCGTAACACCCGTGTTGAAAAATACTGAAGTTCTAAGCTTTACTCTTACACCTCGTAAGGTGGGTAATTACAAAGTTAATCTCGTTGATAGAGTTGGGGAATCGAGTACGAAGTATATCGATAGCGAGACGCAGGTGTATCTCCCGAAGGTGAATGGAGTGACTGTTACTGTAAAGTAAACTTAATTCGAAGTTTGAAATTCGACCTGCCTACCGGCAGGCAGGAATGTTTCAAAATTGGAACATTTGACCTTGACTTCAAATTAAAAACTTTAAATTTTTAATTAATATTAATGAAAAAGGATATAACTAGACTATTTATCGCACTCTTCCTTTTCCTATGGGTAGCAACCGTACACGGTAGTGTTTATGCGGCTTTTCTAAAGTTTGATCAGGCAAGTTATGATCTTGAGGTTGGGGACACATTTGATGCACAGATAATAGTAAATCCAGGCACTGCAGAGGTAACTTCGATCGATTCCTATGTGAAGTACGGAAGCAGCGTTATCAATGCTACGGGCGTCACAGAGGGATCTTATTTCCCAACAGTACTGAACGACTTAACTAGCGGAAAGGTCTATATTGCTGGACTTGTTGATAGTCCATCCGACTTCAAGTCTGGCACCGGTACCGTGGCTACAATAACCTTCGAAGCACTCAAGGTAGGAACCACAGAACTTGTATTTGACTGTGATGGGCAGGCAACGGTGACCTCAAAGGTAATCAAGAACGATATTAACTCCACAAATATTATTCAGTGTAGCCAAAATGGTACCGCAACGGTAACGATAGGCGTTGCAGCAGCATCAGGATCAACATTGACCCCAACACCAACCGGCGCTTCAACAGAAAATACATCCACACCAACTACCAGACCAGTAACTCAGCTACCGGCAAGCGGTTCAGCTGAGAATATGATGCTATTGGGAGCTATAGGTGCAGTACTGGTTGTGATTGGTGGAGTAGCGAAGTTAATAAGACCATTTTGATCGTTGGTAAATCGGCATTGATTTGTATTATTTAGTTTTGTAGGATGTATCGAAACAAAAAATCATGAAAAAAAGTAAAGTTGCAGCTTTGGCCATAGGTACGATACTAGGAGTCGGATTGATTGCTGGAGGTTTTCTGTTTATGCAAACATTCTCAAGAGCCTCAAGTGATAAACCTGTAGAGGTGGCGATTACCGATCTGACTGCAAGTAGCGCCAAAGTATCTTGGAAAACTGGAAATGACACTGTGGGTACAATAATTTCATATGGAACATCTGTAGACCTCGCAACACCTTTGGTTCAGCCATCAGAGCCAACGCTCAGTAAAGAACATTCAGCTGTAATAACCGGCCTTTCCGCAAACACTACCTATTACTTTGTTTTGGGATCTGAGAAAGAATTTAATAATGCGGGTGTTCCTTGGAGTTTTACTACGAAATCTGAGAACGATACAACTTCAGAGCTCTTTGCGTCTCCAACGCCAACCGTAGCCATATCTGGAACGGTTGAGCCGACAGAAGTACCAATCAATAATCGAATAAACACCTGCAAGGAGACAAACTGCGAAGCAATTAAGGCTAAGCTTGGTACAGAATGTAGCACTCAAGAATATATGAAGTGTATTAAGGCTGCTCAAAATCCATCCCCAACGAACTAAGAACTATCTTACGAGAAGATTCGTTACGAAGCTGATTGCCGGAGAGATAATCGAGGAAATCATCGATCCCTTTCCAATAGGAAGGATTAATAAGATTAGGAAAAGTAGACCATATCTCTCAAGCTGATACCACTCGCGCGCTTTATCCTCAGGCAGAAGTCCTCCAACTATCTTAAAGCCGTCTAATGGGTGAATTGGAAGCAGATTGAATACTGCGAGCATTACATTGAGCTGGATAAAGATAATCAGGAAAGACATGGATGTAGCCCTAAGAACTATTGATAGAATGACTGCAATGAGTAAATTAGAGATAGGACCAGCCACTGAGATTAACGCCGCATCTCTTCGAGGGCTTTTCAGATTAAACGGATCAAACTGCACGGGTCGTCCCCATCCGAATCCGAACATAAATAAGAATAAAATTCCCATCAGATCGATGTGTGCTTTTGGGTTGAGCGTAACTCGTCCCTGAAGTCGGGGAGTAGGATCCCCAAGTTTATCCGCCACAAATGCGTGGCTAAATTCATGAACGGCAATAGCCATAAGGAGAGCGACTAGATAAATAACAAAAAGAAGGGGAGACTGGGACAATATGCTGATCATATTTCGAATTTTGAAATTTGAATTTTGAATTCAGTTTGAAATATTTTAAGCATTTAAAATTAAAAATTAATTAAAAACTAAAAACTTCAAATTAAAAATTACTATCAATATTATATACTATCTCCATGATTAAGACTGGTGTAGCAGTGATTTCGGCACTCGGGTTTCTTGCTTTCATGGCAACGATGGTTGCTCTTGCATTATACGCCTTAAAAAAACTCGTTCGGGTTAGGTTGTATGACAAACTACAAAATCAACTGCAACCTTACGCATACCAACTCGCATTTTTTCTCGCTCTGATGGCTAGCCTAGCAAGTTTATTTCTTTCGGAGGTTCTCCATTTTCAGCCGTGCATCTTGTGTTGGTATCAGAGGATCGCTATGTACCCACAGGTGGTACTTCTGTATGTTGCACAGCTGCGAAAAGAGCGTGTTTTAACACCGTATTTGCTCGTTATTAATGTTATTGGTAGTCTCATCTCCCTTTATCACTATTCGCTTCATGTACTACCACATACGATGGTGCCTATTTTACCCTGTTCGACGCAGCTTGGCGGAGTTCCATGCGATAAAGGGTATGATTTTTACTTTGGCTTCATGACCTTCCCTCTTATGGCATGGTCAGTATTTATGCTAATTACTTTCTTACTCATAATCTCACAAGTTAAAGTTAGTCCCGACAGAAAGTCGGGATTCCGATCTCGAAAGCATCGGAAAAACTCGAGATAACTATGTTAAAAATCGTAACTGTACCAAATAAAATCCTCACATCTTCAACACAGAAAGTGAAGAATATTACACCTAAAATTAGGCGTCTGGTAGAGCAGATGAAGGAAACTTTGATCAGCCAGCGTGATCCAGAAGGAGTAGGCCTTGCCGCAACTCAGGTAGGGGAGAGTTTGAGCATTTTCATAATGCGACCAGAATTAAAGGGCGAGATTATTGTTTGTATAAATCCTGAGGCAACGGTAGTTGAGTCAAAGGATGTTATTCATGAAAGCAAAACACTTCTTGCTAAAAAAAATAAACATGCGAAGATGGAGGGATGCCTCTCGATACCCAGAATCTGGGCTCCACTGAAAAGAAAGGGTAGAGTACATCTTAACTATGAAGATCTTGATGGAAACAAACACTCAAAAGAGCATGAGGGCTTTGAGGCGATTATTGTTCAGCACGAGGTCGACCATCTAAACGGAATTTTATTCACGCAACGATGTCTGGAGCAGAAAGTTACGCTTTATGAGGAAGAAGGGGATGAGTTGGTGGCCCTAAAGACCTAGATTATTTTTTATCTATTATTTCTTATTTTTTATTGAGTTTCTAATTTGAAATTGATTAATTTAGCGATCAATTAGAAATAGTAAATAAGAAATTAGCAAATAGGGAGAATTAGGCGGTAGCAACTGGAGTAGAGGTTGCCTTCATCTGAGTCTGAGCAAGAACGTAGAACGGCTTCACTCCATCGGTCATGTCCTTTCGAATTCGCTTAATGCACTTTGTGCAAAGACGCACTGTTTCGGACTTACCTTTGATCATAATGGCAATTTTCTGAAGGTTTGGTTTAAAGATTTTTTGTGTTTTTGGAGCTCTTTTCTTCCATCGTCCTCCCGCAACACCACGATGGTGGGTATGTGAGCGTCCGAATATAGTCGATTTTCCACAGTGAAAGCATTCCATAGAGTCGTGTAACTTGTAGCTTAGAACATGAAGCTCAAGATAGACATATATGATATCATAAAGATGCGGTTTTGGCAATTTTCAATTGAGGATTCTAGTTGTATTGTCATCCCGAATCCCGACAGTTTTGGGATGAGGGATCCAGCGAAGCGAAGTTAGACTTGGCAAAGCCAAGTTAGACTTGGCGAAGCGCTGCGCTAGATTCTTCGTTTCACTCAGAATGACCAGATTAAATAAGATCTCTAAACTATGAAATTATCGCTTTGTATAGCCGTCTTCAACGAAGAAATTAACCTTCACTATCCGCTCGACTCATGTATAGACTGGGTAGACGAGGTGATTATAGTAGACGGAGGCTCTACTGACCGAACGGTTGAGGTTGCTAAGTCATACGGTAAAAAGGTTAAGATATTCCACCGAGACAACCCTCCATTATTCCTTATTAACCGCCAAAGAGCCATGGATCAAGCGAAAGGCGACTGGATTTTACAGTTAGATGCGGATGAAGAGGTGACGGAACAATTGAAAGACGAAATACTTTCAATTGTAAGTTCTAAGTTCGAAGTTCAAAGTTCTAAATACATTGCCTACTGGATACCAAGACGCAACTTTTTTATTGGTCGATTCCTCATGAAAGGTGGTGTATATCCAGATCCAGTCCTCAGACTGTACAGAAACGGGTGCGCATCCTTCCGAAGCGAACACGTGCATGAGCATGCGGTCATCGATCCATCTGTTATTTTTCCAAAGCTGAAAAAAGGGGAGTATAGAGTTGAGGACTATATCGGTAGGTTGAAGAACGACCTCTGTCACTATGCAGATCCATACTTTGGTCGTTATCTCATGCGATGGAAGCGGTATAACAAAGTAGATGCAAAGCTGTTGAATGATCAAAAAAAGAAGGCTGGATTTTTCAATTACTGTATCTGGAAGCCAATCTACACATTTATTTTGCTTTACGGTCGCCACAAGGGCTTTATGGATGGGTGGCAGGGTTCGTCTTCGCTTTTATGTCATCGGTTAGGTTTATAGATATCTATCTAAAAGCGAAAAGAATTTCTAATTTCTGATTTTAATTTTGATATTTATTTCTAATTTTTCAATCTATAGATTTAAGGATCGATAATAAATAAGAAATAATAAATAAAAAATTAGAGTTTAAGACCCTATCTTAAACTCGACTACGTCTCCATCCTTCATCTCGTGATCTTTCCCGCAGATCTGCACCTTTCCTTTCTCTCGTGAACCGGTCCAGCCATTGCAACTCACGAAGTCATCATAGGTCACTACATCGGCCTTGATAAACTTCTTTTCAAAGTCGGTATGGATTGTTCCAGCAGCCTGAGGCGCGAGGGTTCCTTTTGTGATTGTCCAGGCACGTGCCTCCTTTTCTCCCGCGGTCAAAAAAGAGATAAGCCCCAATGTTTCATAGGCTTTTTTTATCAGAGTAATCAAAGTTGTTTCCTCGAGTGGGTTGAAAAGCATGAAATTGTCATCCCGAGAACTAGCGAGGGATCCAGCGGAGCGCTGCGCTAGTTTCTTCGTTTCACTCAGAATGACTTCAATTTTCTTCTTTGTTCCTTCTTGATCTTCGAGCTGCTCGAGCGAGCAGTTAAAACAGTAGATAACCGGCTTAAAGGTAATTAAGTTGAGAGGTTTCACAGCCTCCACTTCCTCGATGTGAAGTGAAAGAGTGCGGGCTGGACTGCCTCCATCGAGATGATTCTTCAGTTTTTTAACCACTTCATATGCCACAAAAGCCTCCTTAGGAGCGCTCGTTCCTTTAGGCTCTTTTTGTTTGTTTAAGGTCTGTAGATCGGCTAAAATCAACTCGGTTTCGATGGTTTGGATGTCGCTTACTGGATCAACTTTATTATCCACATGGATAATGTCCTTATCCTCAAAAAGTCGAACGACGTGCAAGGTGGCTGCCACCTCCCGTATGTGAGTGAGGAATTGATTACCAAGTCCTTCGCCTTGCGATGCACCTTTTACAAGTCCCGCAATGTCGTAAAACTCTACCGCTGCGGGGACGATTTTGCTAGTGTGAACAATTTCAGCAAGTTTTTGGAGCCGTTCATCAGGTACCTCGATGATTCCGACATTAGGGTCAATGGTAGCAAAAGGATAGTTTGCCTCTAGAGCGACCTGCTTCTTTAGTAGGGCATTAAATAGAGTTGATTTTCCAACATTAGGGAGTCCAACGATCCCGATAGAAAGTTTCATGAGCCTCAATTATAGCAGTAGGACGTGCGTAATAGTTTGTAGGTTATACTGTTTTAAAGAACTGATATAATCGCTGTTGGTATTGGAGTTGGGAATGTAGATAAAAAGATATGCGAAGCACTTTAAATCTTAATTCTGAGAAAAAATCGACAAATCATCAACTTCGACATGAACAAAAGCAGAACTGGAAGGTAGCGTTATATTTTTTCTTCATTATTGTCCTTGGAACGCTACTCTCAAAAGGCTCTATTCATGCTGGGTTTCTATTAGACGATCTTATACAAAGGCGCGTTTATCTTACACATAATTTACAGTTAAGTTTATTAAGAGCCTTCTCGTTTATAGACGGATCTAATTTGGGATGGCTTATAGAGCGAGGGCAAATACCGTGGTGGTCCCACGTAGATCTTAAAATTTCCTTCTTTAGACCCGTTACTGCTCTCACTCACTACCTCGACTATGTGTATTGGCCAAAATCCTCAGAGCTAATGCACCTACAGAGCATTTTATGGTTTTTGATTGTATGTTCGTTGGTTTTATTTTATTATGAAAAAATTTTCAGGTCTTGGAAAACGGCATTGGTAGCCGCATTTCTTTTTACTGCTGATTTTAACCATTACAGTCCAATCGCATGGCTTGCAGACAGAAATCGATTAATCGCTCTCTTTTTCGGTTTGTTAACGCTTCTAACCCATCGAATGTGGGTGAATAGCTCTAAAAGTTTTTACAGATTTTTGGCATTATTTCTATTTTTTACGACATTACTTTCTGCGGAGTCCGGAGTAGCGGTATTGGGCTTTATAGTGTTCTATTCAGTACTGCTAAAAAGGTCAGATATCAAGAAGCTTTCTCTTATGGTCCTAGATTATATTGTCGTTTTTATTTTTTGGTTGGTCATCTATGCTGCACTGGGTTACGGAGTGGCCAATACGGGACTGTACATAAATCCAGTAGCCGATCCAGTTCGATATTTAGGCTTGATTATCGAGCGAATTCCAATTCTTTTCATAGAGCAGTGGCTCAAACCAAGTATGTTTGTGCCTAGAAATCTATGGTCATGGCCAGATCCTTCACTTTATAGTCTTATAGAGGCTCCAGATAAATATTTTTACTGGACAGCGTCCATTGCAGCCATATTTGTGCTGTGGAAGGCGTTACACAGGATACTTAGAAAAGATGAGGTTGCTCAATATTTCATAGTCTCGACTTTTATAGCATTGTTTTTCGCTTCAACAACTAAAATTATTGATGGACGTTTGCTTATTTTTGTCGGACTAGGCACGAGTGGCCTTGTGGCGCAGCTATTATTTTTATTTTTAGGAAAAAAGAAAAAACAGTTTACCTATTTTTCAATTTGCATACTGATATTATCAGTTGTTTTGCAGGGCATACTGTCTCCAATCAGACTCTACAACTCTATGGTTCAAAAGTATTCATTTTCGGATGAGCTCGAAATTCTTACCGATTTCGAAAAGAACGCGGAAGGAAGATCGCAGTTTGTGATTAATTCTCCAAGCATGCATTATGTAGCTTATGCTCCTTTCGTGCGTAACTCAGGCTCATCAACTAGTGCTCAGTATTTAGTGCCGGGCTACAATCCGATACTAGTAAAGCGGGTAGATGAGAATGCACTACAAATTACCATACTTGAAAAGCCAGAAGTAAAATCTTATTTCAATAAGCTTGATCCGAAAAAGTTATATGAAGATCTAGAACTAACATTTAACAAGTCGGATTTCCCCACTGAGGTGAGTAATTTTAGAGTACGAAATTTTTATGTTGAAGTTTTAAAATCTCACAATAAATCGGATAGCAAGATTATTAATTTTAAGTTCGATGAGAAGTTGTCGAGCAAATCTTATATTTGGTATCGGTGGGACTGGAAAAAAAGGAAATATGAGATCTTTACCATTCCTAAAGTTGGAGAAGAAGTCATCATATCCGCTCCTAATTAACATATTTTTTTGGGGGGGAATCTTGTTTTGTTCGTTTGTTAGGACTCTTTATTCAAAAGACTTATAAGTTTGGTGGGTTATAATTGCTTCATGAACTATCCGAAAGGATTCGTTTTGGGACGTTTTCAGCCAATTCACAAAGGTCATCAGTATTTAATCGATAGGGCTTTAGAGCAGTGCGACGAGGTTGTGATAGGGATAGGAAGCGCAAATGTCCAAGATGAGAAAAATCCATTCTCCTTTGAACAACGGCTTCAGCAGATCCAACGTATTCTATCGGAAAAAAAGTATCGAGGAAGAACCGTCTCTATCGTGGCGGTTGATGATGATCCGGATGACGCCGTGTGGCTTAAGGTACTTATTAAAAAAACAGGGAAGATTGACGTTGTGTTTGGGAACAATGAATGGCCAAATGGCATTTTTGAGAAGGCTGGTTACAAGGTTATCAGAGTTCCACTTTATAAACGGCACATCTACGAGGGGACTAAAATTCGTAAGCGGTTGGGAATTTGAGAGGTTTTATTATCTTTCTGCGCCGTACTTTTCCATTAATTGCTTGAGGCTTTCTTCGTTCATTGCTCCATTAGTTGGCTGTGCAACCTTTTGGAGATCCTTCATCATATTTGAGTAATCGGTGAACTTGATCTCTGCAGGAGGAGTAAAGAGGCTGTCAGCGACCGTACCAGGCTTACAGCTACTCTTATATTTTTCTATCATTGCTAAGGCGTCGGAAGGATTCGTACCTTTTCCAGCTCCGGTTTTTGAGTTTTGAGTAGGAGTGATCTTGAGATCAGGTACCTGCATCATAAAGCCTTGTTTGGTCGTGTCGTTCCACGAGTACATCTTTTTGTCCTTAAGAATCATACTTCCAGACTCTTCTGCCTTTGAACCGGTAAAGTCTGTTCGTACTGCTCCAGCCTTCATATACGTCTTAGTCTGTCTTCCGTTATCGTCGGTGAAGGTGCACTCAAGACTCAAGGATCTCGAAAGTGCATCTTGTATTGAGGTAAATGAAAGTTTTCCCGGTTGAGTTTGAGTTCCTGTCACTAAAGAACCACCATTTGACCCCGACTTATTCATTAAGAAATATCCTGCAGCAAGAAGGAGGAGGACCACAACAACGGCTAGTACTTTTTTGTTCATAGCAACAATAGGATAGCAAATCGTTTAGCGATGTCAATAGAATATTGATGAGTTGGATTAGAAGGGGAGCTAACACGCCACCTTCGTCGTGGCTTCGGCGAACCTAGGCAAAAAAAATCGGGCCGTCGCCCGATTTTTTAATCCTTACCTAAATTTGTTTATTTCATAAGTGTTTTTTATCGGTTTTTTATTTTGAGCGTCTTCTCTTAATAATTTAATCTATTGATTGATTTTTTGAGTGACGATACTTTTTTTAAATCCGATATGTTTTTTAAATTTATAACAGTGCACTTCTTACCTTATAACTATAATTATAGGATAAACAAAAGTAGCGGTACTTGTCAAGCGCATTTTATATAGGATAGTATTATGAGGCTAATATATTTATTATTTATTACTTATTATTGATAATTGAATTACTATAGTAGTTTAATCTTTCGTAATCCATACAAAAATGAGAAATAAAATAAGATATAAGAAATAAAAAATAACAAGTATCTAGGAGGTTTTTTTTGTGTATTTTTCCTTGGAGTGTTTGATGATTTTATCTCGATTGTCATTGCTAACTGCAGGGAGGGGGAGTGTTTTGGCTGGGAATGGCGCACTTGTCATGTCGTCAATTGAGAGTTTGGTTACAACCTCATATTTACCAAGAGATACAAGGTCATTCTCAGTATAAAGTTCGGCAAACTCTCTGGTGAGAATGTAGGCATCTTTCGCGCCTACCACAAACGAGATTATGGTGCCTACATTACCAAAAATTGCTTTTTGAACCGGCAGTTCAAGCTGATCTATATATTGATTGGCGAGAGTGAGCGCGAGCCTATACTTACGCGCCTCAGACAGGATCTTTATAAACGAAGCGGTCGCAAAGTTCTGAAACTCATCTACGTATAGGAAGAAATCCTTTCTATCATCTTCTTTTTGAAAGGATCGACTCATTGCTGCAAGCTGAATGCGCGTAATAAGCATGGCGCCGAGTAGAGCAGCATTGTCCTCTCCGAGCTTACCTTGTGAGAGATTAAGGATAAGAATTTTGCCTTCATCCATGATTTTTTCAAGATCGATGGTTGATTTTGGGCTTCCAATGATGTTACGGATCATTTTCGAAGCAACAAACTGTCCTACCTTGTTCTGAATCGGCGAAATAGCTTCTGATCGAAGTTTGTCAGGCATCTTTGCAAACTCTTTATCCCAAAAATTCTTAAGAACAGGGTCGGTAATGTAATCTTTTACCACTTTTAGTCGGTACTCCTCATCGGCAAGCAATTTTAGAACGTCTACAAGCGTCGCATTCGGAACTTCAAGAAGTGTCAAAATGACATTTCTGAGAATATATTCAAGTCGAGGCCCCCAACTGTCACCGTAGAGCTTGAAGAAAATACTGACAATTCCAGAGGCTACTAAGTCTTTGTGCTGTTTATGTTTGACCTCGAGTACGTTAAGTGAAAATGCGTTATCTACATCGAATGGTTCTAGGTATACAACGTCGTTGAGTCGACGCTTTGGAATGTAGTCGAGAATAGTCATTGAGAGATCGCCGTGAGGATCCACGATACCAACGCCTCGTCCTTTACGAATATCATCGATTGCCATGTTCGTGATCAGAGTCGACTTACCTGAACCCGTTTTACCGATTATGTACATATGCTTGCGACGATCTCGAGTTTTGATTCCAAAGATCGCCTCTTTATTCTTAAACTCTGCTCGAGCAAAGAAGTTAAGATCTTTTTTATCTTCTTCGTTATTTTGGTCAACAACCGGAAGATTCTCAGGTGGTTCGCCTGATAAAGTTTTTCCCCAAGTAATGTTACGAATTCCAGCAAGTAGGAGTCCGGGTGGATGCCAGAGTGTGGCTAATTCCTGAGCATTCAGAACCTGATATTTGTGTTCGTTCATGAAGAAGCTACGATTTTTAGTGTGTTTAAACAGTCTTTTTTTAAAGACAAGTGGTCTTTTGAAGACGAACTGATTACCTTCACCAAGTGAGAAGCTACCAAAGGTTCCACCAAGATTACGAAGATAGTTCATTGGGTCGGCATGTTTATCGGATCCTGCGATAAGTCGAATTGCGACTTTCCCACCCTGGAATGAGGCCTTTCTCATCATGAGTAATTTCTGTGGATTTTGTCCGTATTTATCAGCTGACGCATCATAAGAGAGTACCTTTGCGGCCTCGACCGATTTGTGTTGCCAGTTGAAGGTGGTTGGCATGCAAAGTATCTGTATACCAATATGAACATCGGGGTCTTGCTTGGATAAAAATCCAACAAGAGCAGAGAGGGGATCAACGTCCTTAAAGTCTTGGTAGGTTTTGATGGGTAGATAGAAAAATGAGTTCAGCTTCATTTCTGCGACCGCAATATGCTTTGATTTTATGATTCCGTTCATCGGGTCCGTCGTCTTTTGAAGTATGGACTGAGGAAAAGATGATGTTATAAGGCTTTGAACAAAGGTGTCGCTCTTCGTTGGAGCTGTTAAATAGAAGTAAATGGACTGATTAAGTAGATAGATTTCGGCAGAATATACCTTTGGATGAACTATGGCACGTTTCCACAGAGGGACATATGGTGAGGCCAGAAGAGAGGCAAAGATCTGGGTAGCGCTTTCTATAGGCGTTTCGTCGTCCTTCGGATTTTTGATATGAAAGAATGAAAGTGACTTTGACATCTCAATTTGATTATACAAAAACCATGAGATTAGATGGGTGCTGTTTAAGTTGTGCCAATCTTTTTTGGTATGAGTTCATTCACGTTTATTTTAAGTTCTCTGGCGAGTTTTGCGAGTACTATAAATGAAGGATTTCGAAGTCCGTGCTCGATCTGCGAGATGTACGTTCTGTCAACGTCCGTAATCACCGAGAGCTCCTCTTGAGTAATATTGCGTTTTCGTCGTGCTGTATAGATTTTTTCTCCCAATTTGCGATATAGAACGCGACCTTTCATAGTATGGCTACATTACTGTAGCCATTAGTCGAAATCTATTGACGATAGTCAACAAAAAGTGTTTTTTGAACTGTTGGAGCAAGCCATGAGATCTATTATTTGCTGAAGGCGAAGCGGGGAGTGAGCGTATATGATTTTGAGACCAGAGTCTGATAGTCTCGGGTAAGTTGAGTTGAGCGACGTTTTCTAGCCAATAGCTTCGAAAAAGTAATTAGTTTTTTATATTTATGTTTATCGGATCGAAGTGTCTTAAGAAGGTCGAGAATATCGTTTTTATCAATTGAGAAAAATAGGTCACGATCGGTGATCTGAGACTCCTCCATTGCTTTGAGAAAGTCGGGAGACTTCATGTAATCAAGGAATGTTGTTGAGAAGATCACGGGCTTATGAAATCCTAAAGCATGCGTCATGGTTGATGGTGCGGCCATGAACTCTCGGTTTGGAAGAGCCACTACGTCTGCAGCTGAGTAGTACTGAGTAAGTTTGTGTTCATCGACAAACCCAACAATTGTCGTGCGACTTGACTCACGGGCCAACTTATACACTTCCCTGCAATATTTTTGGTACTGGGGACTATTTTTCAGCGCCGGGTTTTTTCCTCCAACAAGAAGAAGTTTCATATTCTGGGTATTTATTTGGTTGAATACCTTTGTGATCCAATCAGTTCCTTTATGCCAGTCAAAAAAACCAAAAACCAACACAACAAAATCATTGCTCGAGAGCCCTAACTTGCGCTTGGATAGTGCTTTTGATACTGTTGGTTGCTCGGTTACCCCAACGGGAATAGTTACGAGCTTGTCTGCGTTAATGTATTTTCTAAGCTTGTCGCGTAAGTCTTCCTCAAATACGATTACCTTGTCCGAGAGGAGTCCGATGATTTTGTAGAAAAACTTAAGGTATAGATTAGTAAGCTGGATACGAGAATGATTCCATAGTTTACGAACCATAAATCTGGTCTGTTTAATCTGTAGTTTGTAGAGCTGGAATTGGTGATGTTTCAAGGTTGCAAACTCCTGTGGAGCGTGCTGAAACTCAAAGTAAACGTGTTTTCCCAAAAACTTCATGACAGCGACAATAAAAGGTAGGATATAGGTAGGCGTTACTCCACCATAGACGTGGAAATCAAACTGGATGAGTATATTTCTAATATTTGTGTATTTGACAACCGGTCCAAGTACTGAGAGTAAAGAAAGAGAATTGTTTCGCCTCCAGACACGTTGTACTAAAAGACTTTTGTTTTCACTATGAGTGATTTTCTTCCCTAGTTTTTCGGCCAATACTAAGATATTCTGCTTTTTAGAAAGCTCAATGAGCGATCGTTTCGCATGGATAGCCAAAGGAAGAGCTTCGTGGTCGTTTTCAGGGAAGCTAGTGACCACTAGAAGTGTGTTTTCGTCATTTAAGGGCAGGCGCCTTTTTTTCATGATGAAGCTTTTATTATACCACAATTGAAGCCAAATCTCAGTAATTTATAGTTTGTAATTTGTAATTTGTATTGAATTAGTAATTTTTAAAAATTTAATAAAAATTAAAAAATACGAATTAGGGTTAAGACTTCTTTTTGTAGTTAAATGAGAGAGTTACAAGGGTGGCGAGAAGAAGCAGAAATCCAAGATACTCAAGATATTGAGGCCAGAATATAGTTATCAGTTGTCGGTTTTCAGTCTTCAGATCCTGACCGCCGATATCTGTCGACTGATTGCTCAATACCCAGCCGTTTTCCCAGTTATTCACCAATACATGATCCTTCAAAATTTGAAATTTGAAATTTGAAATTTGAAATTGGAATGCGATCCAACCATCGTTAAAAGCAGAGCCGTTATGAAGTACCTTAAGTTCTTTTCGTACTCCCGAAACGTCTATCTGCGAAGCAAAATAATTGTAGTAAAGTGGATAGATTGTCACGCTCTCAAGCTCATTTATTGTTTCATAGTCTCCATATGAGATGTTATCAATGTAAATGCCATACCCATGCCCAGACTCATAGGGTGGTATTACAAAGTAGTCGTTAGTCATAACTGAGGAATGGGACAACTCATCGTATGTGTCACAAAGACTGGAGTATAGATTCTTTATGCAAAAACGGAGTGGTAGGCCCTTGATATTTTTTGATCTGAACCCAATCGCATAACCAAGATTGTGGGGGAATGTGTCGTTTTGCAATGCTATCCCGCGTGTAAAATTTTTAGTTCTCAGTTCAACGACAGATGTATTCCCATCCTTTTTCAGCGAGATAACGTTTGGTACCTGTTGATTTTTAATAATTCGTTCTGATGAGAATTTAATCGCGTGCTTTAAATCGGAAATTGAGGCCGTGAGTTCAGGTTTTATTCTGTCGGTTTTGGTGAGAAAGTCGCGAAAAGGGTAATTGAAAAGCCTGGTGAGATGTTTGTTAGTAGTTATGTATTCTGGATGGTCAAGATATGCTTGGTCAATAAAATTCCAGCGATAGCTCGGCGAGATCTGAGTATTTATCTTAAGAATCTGAGGTTTTTTTGGCAAAACTACTTTATAAATCAGGATTGTACCAAACTGCCTAATTTTTTTAAGTTTTCCAGCCTGTGTGAGTTTCTTTATCGTATCTATAGTCTCGCGTTGGTACAAAATTTGATTTCTGTTTTTTTCAGTAGGCGTTATGACCGACGTATCCCAAACCAAATAACCAATGTCGTACTTTTCAAGAGAAGCGTAAAATTGATTATAGTGTTGGCTATAGAGCGTGTACTGAAGCTCTCTAAACGATTGTTCATTGGCAATGCTCCAACGATCCGAGTCTCTATCAAGCACGGGTTGTTTCATGCCAAACCAGATAAATCCAGAACCCTGATAGCCCTGCTTGCCGGTAGGCGTAGTCCAGTTGTAATACTGCCAACCTGAAAATGTATGGAGTGGAAGGGTGAGCACGGGCTGCATAGGTTGGGATTCCATATATTTCCAAAGTTCAAAGTAGTTGATGAGGAATTACAACCTTAAATTTATCGGAGATTAAATTACCTCGTAGTAAAGGAAATCCGTATATAAGAACGGCACAAATCAAAAGAAATATGGCGGGATAAGTTTGTTTCCTATTTTTAAACTTTGAGATGATCCATAGAAGAGCGTACGAAATAAATATAAGCGTATCCGAAAATTAATAGAATCGATAGTTTTGTAAAGACAAAACGGAGCGCCTCTTCAAAAACCGAAAATTTGAGAAGAATATTAAAGAGCCAGCTGAATGGAGGAGTACTGTTCATAAGTAGCGTGAAAGGCAGTATGTAAAAGGGCAGTAGAGACTTCAAAACTCGGTTCTTTTCTTTTATCGCTAGGTAAATACCGAAAAGAGATAGAGCAAAAAATCCATATCCAACACTGGCAACGACGGGATTATTGAGATGATCTCGCCACTCAGGCATAAGGTACTCAAAACGATTTTTCTCAAAATTGAACACAGACCACTGAAAGTAGAAACCGCGTACAAGGGCGACATCCTGAATATAGCCATTTTCTTGATTGCGAACTCGGTACTCCTGTGAGAAGATGCGATTCTGCTTACTTTCCTTGGGGACGGATGATGAGGTTGCTATGTAATAGATATTGGGGAGAAGCCATAAACTATTTATAAGGAGTGTTAAAAGTAGAAGGGTTACTGCTTTTTTTGTCATCCCGAACTGTTTTTTGTCATCCTGATTGTTAGTGAAGGATCCAACGACCGAAGGTAGCGCATTGCCAGATTTTACTCCCGACGTTGCGTTGTGATAAGAATTACGATTTAAAACGGTATAAATAATTAGGAAGAGAAGGTAAACGCCAAAAAATGCATACCAAAGATGGGCGGCATACGCCTGAGGCATGGCAAGTAGCGTTACTAATCCAAATAACCACAGATTTTTTTTGTTTGAACTGTGTTCTAGGTACTTTAGACTAAAAAGTACAATCCACGGTAGAGCCGCATACTGCGAAGTGAACATCTCAAACGGAGCGTAAAATTGCTGAACAGTACCGGGATTAAAGAGATAAAACAGAGAACCTATGAAGGCGACTGTGCTTGTAGCATAGAGCTTAGAACTTAGAACTTCCTCATGTTCTATGTTTCGAGTTCTACGTTCTAATATCTGCTTTAGAAGAAAGTACATTCCCAAAGGTCCAAAAAGTAAACAAAGAAAAACATAAAAATAGCGAAGAGAGCTAAGTGGAAGTGCAAAATGAAGCAACCAAAGTATGACTACTCGTGGTAGATCCGCCATGTGCGAGTGTCCAGCGACTGCCCCAAGACCTTGTTCCTCACGCCATACACCATTAAACATACGTTCGAAGTTGAGACTAAAGTTGAGCTCGGGATGAAGCGTATCCCATCCGGTTAAGAAGGTATTTGGCTTATAGGTGAGATAGGCTACGGCAGAAACAATGATAATGATAAGGATTGAGTAGATGTTTCTTTTTAAAAACCGTAGCATCCGTTAATTATCTCAGAATTCCTTTATCCTTAAGACACTGTTTATATACATCTGCAACTGGGTAGCTCACTTTTGTACCGGTCTTTTGATCTGTTTGCTCATATCGTGAAATCAAGGCACATTGATAAATCGCCTGATTTTTGAGATATGTGTCTATTCTTTTCAACGAGAAAAAAAGAGCAAAAGACAAAAAAATTACCAAAAGAAAAGAGCTCGCAGTGCGAGATACTATTTCAGGATTATTTTGTGTATTGTCCATAGTTTTTTAACTTGTAATACCTCTGAACACAATAACTTAAAACATAGAACTTGAATCGTAGAACTTTTAAAGTGGAAAGTTCTACGCTCTATGTTTCAAGATTGTAGTCAAGGGTAAGGCGACGATTGTTGTTTGTGATGTTTTTTGCTGCAGCTGGGGGGCTGGAGTTCCGACGGGGGTCGAGAACAAAACACAACAATCGTCGCGGTATGGGTAAGGAACTATTCCTCAAGTCTTCCTGGTTGGAAGTTCGTTTCGATTTGCATCGAGACAGGCTCTAGGCTTCGGGACCTAGGTTGAGGTAGCCTCTTTTGTGGTGTCACTTGGTGACTGTGGTCTCCAAAACGGAGATCAACGCATCGCCTGCATAGACGAGAACGCGAACGTTCACGCTATTACACCCTTGTGGTGTACCGCAGTTTGCACCGCTGTTGCCGGGATCACCGCTGTTCAGGACTTCGTCCGGATGAGCCATCGTGGGCATGTTCAGCATGTTCGCCGAACCGTGGGAAACCAGTCCCCAGACACCCCATTCGAGTGCATCTCCGTTGAAGTACCGGCCTCGCAACGTGAATCCGTTGTCGAAGGAGTTGTCGCGGAACGTGTAGGACTGATCCATCACGTTGATGACGAGCAACAAGCAACCCTGATCCGAACCGACCATGCCGCACTCGAAACCTTCGAAGTTGTAGGGACCGCTGTAGTAGCGATACTCCCAAGCTCCGACGATGAAGTCGCAGGGATCGGTGTAGCAATACGGGCTGTCATACGTGCCGTACTCCATTCCGTCAGGAACCTGTGTGCCGTCGACGACGCGGAATTCCGGTACATCCGTGTTGGGGACGTTCGGGAATGTCTTCCACATCTCGGGGGCTGGGTCCTGCAGGCGGTCCATCCAGGCCATCACGATCGGGTTTTCGGCGAGCCGTTCGGTTGCGTTGATTGTCCACGCTCCGTGGGTCTCCGTTGAGGAGAAGCTTGGTGTGGGCTTCATTGCGACCGTGTTGGCCGTTGCCGTTGTGACCGTCGTTGCCGTTGCCGTTGTGACCGTCGTGGCGGGTGTCATGGTGGTCGTTGCGGGCGTGACCGTCGTGTCGGGCGTAGCCGTCGTCGGGTCCGTGGGCGTTCCAGCGGTCGTGCAAAGGACGTTGGCGTCCTGCAGATTGCCGGGGTGCTTCACGTTCCACTGCTCGACCTGCGTCACGCAGACGGGGTCCAGGTTGGACACTGCCGAGGTTCCGTTGTTCACGGTGATCGCGTTGAACGCGAGCATACCGAAAACGAGTGTAATCACCACACTGAGTGCGGTGTAGAAACCCTTTCTATTGGTGGGACGCATCACTACCTCCTTCGAGGGTTGTTCATGGTTTGAGCCGTGATGTGCTCTTAAGCCGACTAAGGGGAGTTCCCTTCCATGAGCCGATCACCATACGACAGTGACGTTGTTCGAGGTTGAGTCGAGCATGACGCTGTCACATTTACGGATTTTACTCCGAAGGACCCGATCTGTTTGATCGTTGGCGATATCCTATCGTCTTCACCTTGAGCTCAGCCGCAGGTAGCCACGAAATCCAGCCACTTGGCCGGGTCGGGGATGACGCTGTTGAGCTCTTCCACGTCGGCGACGCAGGTGTCGTAGTTCGTCTGGATGACGATCTCTCTGATCTGGTCGCGGTTGAAACCGGTGTCGTCCTTCTTCACGAAGACGATTGCGCCGAGGATCATGGTGAAGATCAGGCTGATCAGGGTCAGTCCGAGGGACTTCTGGACGTTCTTGGAGAGTTCATAGAGGCTCTCTTCGGTCGCTGCCAGGGGCATCCATGTGGCGTGATCCGCCGGGTTCAGGGTCTCGAGGTGGGCGACGATGCACTCCTTCAGAGCCTTCTTGGATCCATTGCTGGACAGTAAGAGACCTTGTGCGCACCGACGCAAGACCTTCTTGTTGGTCTGCTCCTTGACCCATTGGATCAGTTCTTCGTTGGTGGGATTCATAACACGTCCTTTCGACGATTAGTACTTGTCATCTCGACACGGTATCAGCGGGGTTGCTGAACCGATTTTACGGGATTGTCCGAAGACTTACCGTAGGACTGCAAGCTCGACCGAAGTCGGCTGCGATGATCGTGCCCTGATGGGGCCGTTGTACTACAGCGTCGGAGGCAGCGTTAGCTGCGGCGGCGGCGATGTGGTCGTTGTCGGCGGCGATGTGGTCGTTGTCGGCGGCGATGTGGTCGTTGTCGGCGGCGGCTGTGTCGTCGTTGTCGGCGGCGGCTGTGTCGTCGTTGTCGGCGGCGATGTGGTCGTTGTCGTTGACGTTGTTGTCGTCGTTGACGTTGTCGTGGTGGTGGCCGGAACACACGAGTTCACGTTGAACTCTTGTTCTGACACATTCCCTGCGTGACCGTTCGTGTTCCAACTTGCTGACAAAACAACTGATCCTCCTTTCGAGAAGTCGAATGGGATCGTACCGTTGGTGTGAGTACCGTTCCAGACGAGCTGCTTGTAGGTGGTGACCTCCTTGTACACGATCTTGATCGTGATGGAGTTGCTGTTCGCGTCGGCGAAACCTTCGGTCTCATAGCTCACGCCTACGCAATCTGCGGACAGGACGCTTGTGTGCGCACTGGCAATCCGGTTGGTGGTGAATACCATCAACATGTTAAATACAACGAGCCATACTAAGACTCTCTTTTTGCGTGTCATGGAAGTTCCTTTCGACGTTGTCATCTCGACACGGTGTCAGCGGGATTGCTGAACCGATTATACGGGCTTAAGACCAGAGGTCTATACCGTAGGACTGCAATCTCGGCTGAGCCGGATGCGATGATCGTGCCCTGTTTGAAGAAAACCTCAGTGTCTGAAAAAATTCTTCAGAACTTGATGGAGCCTCCTTCGTCTCGATCGGTTGTAGTATCTACATCCCATAATCACCTCCTTTCGGTTGTGAGTGGATTTCGATTCTTGACCGAAGCGACCTTGTGACGGTTAGTTCCACGCGGAGCTCTATCTCTATGTGAATGACAAAGAACAAAGTTCAAATATCAAACAAAATCCAAAGTTCAAAAACTGAACAATTGATGAGAGAGCTACTACGACGTATGACTAAAATAAAAATTCCGAATAAAAAAAAGAAAATAAACAAAACCAAAAATACAATTGAATGTGGGGCAGTACCTATGAAATAAAAATTAAAAACTAAAAATTAAAAATTACATTCATAAACACCGTTCCACACTCAATGATCTTGATTGTGTTCGTTCCTTATACCCAAATTGTTAAAGAGCGTGATAATCGCTTATCCATGCTTACGGATAAGTCACATCACTCTTACAAACACCTATGAACGTAAGGTTGCAGCAAGCTATCGCTGCTCTTACGAGCGTAAGTGCCTAGATTTTTAGTCCAGGGTTGAAAAGGTATGGGGCTCATACCTTTTCATCTCTAAACTGAAATGAAAAAAAGTATGAAGAATTTCTGAAGAAGGTTGATGTGTGGAGTTTGGGTAGTTTCGCCTTCGTTGCCCACACGATGGCCTTTCAGAAAAGCTTCTTACTTTACCCGTCTTTTAAGATACGCGCCCGATCCAAGACCAAGCATCTGTAATGCTAGTAATCCAAGTCCATACTCAGGTCCAGCATTAGGCTGAGATTTTACTCCGAGTACTTTTTTCTCAATACAAAACTGAGCAGCATCATCGTCACTTACCATTGAATTTGAAGCTACAGCCTTGTTATAGACACAGAAAACACCCTTATCTGTTGGGAGTTTTTCCTGAGACACAACCTTCGTGTTTAATGTATATATATATTCCTCACCCGCATTTAAGGCAAGGTTGTCCGATAGAGTAATGGTTCGAGTTGCTAAATCGTAGTTCTTCACATCTACAGCCTCGAGACTTGTAGGAAGTGTGTCTTTTACCACGATGTTGCTCAATTTATGATCGGAAGTATTCTTAACCTTGATTTTGAACGATACGGTTTGGCCAGCAAAGAAGCGCTGATCTGTAGATCCAAGATTATCGACAAAGGTTGTAGAGGTCGTTCCACCCTTGGTAGTTACCTGATTCATACCCACGGTCTTATCAACCAAGATAGAGTTAGATTGACCACCCTGTCCGTAAGGTCCGTACGCTCCGTACTGACCGTACTGGGCTAAAGCTCCTTGACCTAATGAAAGGAACAAGAAACCTGACAAAAGAAATGTTACTACTCGCGTCCCCTTAATCATGACAATAGTATACTATAAGACTATATGGATGTCAACTATAGGCTGGTTGGTCTACAACAAGCCTAGTTGAAGGTTTGGAAGGTTTGAAGGTTGGAAGGTTTGGTTTGGAAGATTAGATAACAAGTTAACCAGTTAGCCATCGAAACAAACTTTTAAACCTGCAACTTTCTAAACGCGTCAACTTGAGTTACAATACGATATGAAATTGAACTCAAAACAGCTTCGGGATCTTAAGCCTGAGGAGGCTAAATTAGTCCTTCGGCAGGCTCAGGACGCGGCCTCGGAACAGGATCGGGACACTGTGCGAAACCCAATCTTTTTCATTGTTGAGAATGTATACGATACCTACAATGTAGGCGGTTTGTTCCGACTTGCCGACGCGCTGAACGTAGCTAAAATCTATCTTTGTGGCGAAACAGAGATCCCCCCAAATCACAAAATAGTCAAAGCCTCAATAGGCACATATAAGATAGTACCTTGGGAGTATAAGAGTTCGGCTGCTGAAGCTATCGCAGAACTCAGAACTCAGAACTCAGATGTTGGCAAGAATCTGAAAACTGATAACCGAAAACCGATAACTATTATTGCAGTTGAACAAAGTGGGAAGAGCATAGACTACAGAAAGGCGAGCTATGAGGCTCCAGTGGCTCTGTTGGTAGGGAATGAAACAAGTGGCGTAACTGAGGAAACGCTTACATTATGTGATCAGATTGTTGAGATTCCGATGTGGGGGATCAATAAGAGTCTAAATGTGATTGTGTCAGCGGCTATTGTGGGCTATTTTGTAGTGGGTTCGACCGTAACTCCTTCAGAGTCCTGAAAAAGTGTAGGAAAACTTTCGAATACCGTGCGTGCAACTCTACTTTCCAACATTATGTTTTTGAGGCCGTTTCCGTCCAAATCATAGTAAAAAGCATCGCGATTTTTCGGTTCAAGGGCCATAAGCAGAGCAATGAGTGGTCGGTCGTCCAATATTATCTGCGTTCCAGGATTACCTGCTTTATAGAACTCGACCATAAGACTTCGCAGTCCCTCGATTCTCCTGTCCACAGTCTGCCAGAGCTTAGGATCGTTTTGAACCTGTTTTGCAATATCTTCCATTTCTCTATGGCCTTGGTCATTCTCAAGAATTGCCTCTGGACTGAGCCTTTTAGCTTTGAGAGGATCTGAGATTGGCTCTAGTGGGTGCTCCTGAATTAAACGATGATGTATGTTCAAGGCAAGCTGATTGGTTGCGGTTGCAACTGCATCTTGAAGAGGACTTACCTTGCTGATATCAAGTCGCAGTGGTAATGAAGTAACTACGGAGGCGAAGCGACTTTCTAAGGGAGTTGGGAGTGGTTCAGGTGGTAAAGTTATGGATCCTGGTGCTTCTGCCATGAGAGGATTTTAATGAGTTTTACGATGTTTTGCAAGGGTAGCTCGCTTTGTACGAAGTGTTTTCAGTACTATGGCCGAGATTATCGCTCCAACTATGAATCCACCTATTATGTCGATAGGTCGGTGGCAGTGTAGGTAAATGCGAGAGTAGGCGATTAGGGTGGCTAGGATAAGATAAAACCATCTTCGTTTGGGATCAAGGTGCGAAAGTACGAGCCCTGCTGCAAACGAAGTCGCGGTGTGACCCGAGGGGAACGAAAAATCTGTTGGGCAGTACTCAGAATTAAGTAGATAGTATGAGGGGCGCTGCATGTGGAATGTGAACTTGAGCGCTTCTGTGGCTAAGAAACTTAGAATTACCGCAGTAGCCGTGCCTGTAAGGAGACGAGTCGCATGATTTCTTTGTCGGTGGGCAGCAATCATGGCTAAACACAGCCAAACAAGCGAGTAGTTGCCAAGAAATGTAAGAAAAAGGAAAAATTGATTAAGAACTGTAAACATATGTTGGGTGTACGCCCTTAATTGTACGTGAAGGTGTGAGGTTGGGGATAGGGTAGAAATACGATACGAATTTAAAACCATGCCTGCCGGCAGGCAGGTTTGAAAATTGTAATTTGCAATTTTTAAATACTTTTGAAAGGAACCACGGGGAGATGTAGGCGAAGAACGTGGTTTTCGTATACGGTATATCGTATTTCGTATACCGTATTGAGAAGATGTCGCCATACATCACTTTGATATTTTTGCGATTGGGGTGAATGAGAAGGCGAAGCCAGATTACAGCGATGAGAATGGGGTTAATTTCAATTGCAATAAACTTTATATTAAGTTTTTTACGATGAGCCTCTGTTGCGGCTGCGAAGATTACGACTCCATCTCCAGCACCTAGATCATACACGACTTGATCGTTGGCGAGTTGGAGCGACAGGACAATTTTATTAATATCTTTTTTGTTTGATGGAAAGTAGGGGATGGGGGATAGTTTTCTGGATACGAAGAATGCAATTGATATCGATAAGAACAGGCTCAATAGTGATACGATAGTTATCATCTCAATTTCTAATTTCTCCCGATTCTTCAGAATCGAGGATCCCGACTGTTATATCGGGATAATTTCTAATAACTCTATTACTAATGCATTCTGTATATAAACGCTGTATATTTTTAATATGTCTATGAATGGGAATTATACTCCTTTGAATATCTCACATAAAGATCATGAAGCTGCGGTTTCGCATGCAAAATATCATCATATAGGGCTTCGTGCTGCGATATTTAGCATTTTTGCTCTCTTGGTTGTTTTTACGTATAACTTCATGCAGATGGAACAGCTCTCGCTGCGCGTATGGAACAGGTCTTTTGCAGATGCCGGAATGTTCTTAATCGGGATATCCTTCGCACTTAGTGGTCTCTGTTATTTTTACAACTTTGTAGACGACAAAATTGTTTATAGGCGAGATCTAGGAATGAACGGATTCTATTTGATCGCTCTGCATGCTATCTATTCTTTCTTACTTAATAAGCACATTGCTTGGTACACCTACTTCGAAAAAGATCGATTAATCGCCTTTATACCAGCGGTTATATCTTTGTTGATCTTTTTTACTATGGCTTTAGTCTCAAACAAGTATGCTGGACAGTGGCTGGGGCCACAGCGATGGAGAACGATACTACGTATTGGATATATCGCCTATGTGCTCGGAGCGATGCATTCAGGGTTTTGGTCGTATGAAGATTGGCAGATGTGGTTCGGCGACGTATCGTTGCCTCCGATTTCACTTGTGATAACTGTTTTCGTTGGATTAGTCGTACTCCTGCGAGTTGTTCTGTGGTGGGTCTTGAATAATAAAAATAAGAAATCTTGAGATTGGCACTCTCTGAGTGAGGCCGAAGGGTCCGCCTTTGTCAAGACTTCGGTGGACCGAGGGAGTCGCCCCGATTGCCGCAGCATCGGGATCCCGATTGCTTATCGGGAAACCCTCTTCAAATGTGCCGAGGGAGAGAATCGAACTCTCATGACCTTGCGGTCATAGGTTTTTGAGACCTACGTGTCTGCCGTTCCACCACCTCGGCATAATCTATTGACTAGCCCGTATATCATTACAGCCTGCCTGCCGGCAGGCACATTCCCTTATGTCGTAGTTTAAATTATACAGTATTTAGAATAAAGCATTAGATCGCTCTAAATACTAAATACTAAAAACTGACACACTATTATTTTTGGGGGTTGACGTAAGTAGATGTCGGGATTAAGATAGGGTATGAAGGCTTCGATTTTAAGCTCAACCCCAGCTACAAAACAGGTTGAGATGCTTTCTTACCTCGTCTACGAGGGTGAAAAACTTCTTCATAATCCTTCTCAAGAAATGCTTAAAAGATCTGATTTCACCGGAGCAGATGGACAGATTCTAACGGTGGATAATCTTGATGGATATGATGTAGTGGTATTTGCAGGTCTAGGTAAGAAAAAAAACGTTTCAGAGCTCAAGATGCAAAACGCAGTAGCCTCAGTTGTTCGTTTTGCTACCTCGAAAAATCTGTCTACTCTTGCCGTCGTTATTCCGGAGGAGCTTAGCCCAGAGCTCAAAGGCTCGAGTTGCATGGTTGGAGCCCGACTAGGAGCTTACCAGTTTCTGAAATATAAAACCGATGAAAAAACGAAGAAGTTTAAAAAGATTGAACAGATTTCATTCGTTGTTTCGAAAGGTGCTGAAGATTTTAAAAAAGGTCTTGAGTTTGGTGTTGTTCTAGCAAGCGGTGTCGCTCTAGCACGCGATCTCGTAAATGATCCGGCCTCTCACACGAATACACAGACTCTTGTCGATACGGCGAACTTAATTGCAAGTAGCTCGGAAAATATCTCGGTTACAGTGATGGACGAAGAGCAGTGTAAAAAACTAGGCATGGGATCGTATCTTTCGGTCGCTCGGGGAAGCATAGTTCCTCCTAAATTTATCGTTTTACATTACTCGCCCTCCGTCAGTGCAAAATCCCCCAAAGGGCGATCGACCTCTGGTCGAAAAAAGATTGCTTTAGTTGGAAAATCGATAATGTTTGATTCGGGAGGACTTTCTTTAAAGCCATCAGAGTCAATGGAGGATATGAAGATAGATATGTCAGGGGGAGCCACTGTACTTGGAGTATTCAAAATTCTCTCGGAACTTTCGAGCAATCCCGACTTCGCCAAAGCAACGGCGGGAAAAGAAATTTTCGGAATTCTCCCTTCGTGTGAGAATATGCCATCGGGTCATGCAACTAGACCGGGAGATATAGTAACAGCCATGAACGGTAAAACTATCGAGGTTTTGAATACTGATGCTGAAGGTAGACTCACGCTTGCTGATGGACTCGTCTATGCGGAGAAACATTGTAAAGCAGATGTCATTATCGATCTTGCAACTTTAACAGGAGCATGTATGGTTGCTCTTGGGAATGACCTTGCAGGATTGTTCAGTAATGATGATGAGTTGTCACAATCTTTTGAAAAAGAAGCAAAAGAGACGGGAGACGAGTTCTGGAAAATGCCGCTTCATCTGCCATACTTAAAAAAAATGAAAAGTGACATTGCAGATCTCAAAAATATAGGTGGAGGGAGATATGGGGGCGCAATAACTGCCGCAGTATTTTTATCGGAGTTTGTAGAAAAAGCAAAATGGATTCATATCGATATTGCGGGACCAGCTTTTAGGACCGAAGCGCCTAAGGGAGCGCTAGGCAAAGGTGCGACTGGATGGGGCGTGTTATCTATTTACCAATTTCTAATTTCTAATTACTAATTTCTAATTTATACAATTATGAACTTACTAGATGCGGTTAAGACCAAGAACATCATTAAAATTTCCCTCGATGACTCTCTTTCCAGTGCATTATCCCATCTTTCATCTTCGCATGATGCGGCCTTTATTTTCGATGATAAGAAAAAATTTGTTGGCGTAATTAATCCTTATCATGCACTCATTCACGCATCATATCCCGGAAATGCGAAGGTTGCGCACTGTCTCTTTCATCCACCACATGTTAAAAACAACTACAGTATATCGAAGGTTGCCCAACTATTTATTGAGTCAAAGTTACACTATCTACCGGTTTTTAATGATAAAGATGAGTTTATTGGCATAACATCTGCAAGAAGACTACTGACCCTTTACAAGGATCATCAGGTGTTTAAGAGGCCGATATCAGAGAGACTGAAGGATAAAAATCAACCCTTATTGACCATATATGAGACCGATACAATTGCAAACGCGCTTCATTTGTTCAAAACACGAAAGATCTCAAAACTCATAATGATCAATCGCGATATGAAGTTAAAAGGAGTTCTGACCTACTACGATCTCATAAGTAACTTGGTAGCTCCAAAACATAAGGCTCACAAGGGAGATCGAGAGGGAGGTTTGAAACTTAGTTTTCAGAATCAGCCGGTCCGCAACTTTGCAAAGACTCAGTTACTTGTACTGTCGCCAAATCATCTCATGTCCGAAGCCCTACAGCTCATACTCGACAAACAGATCGGGAGTGTCATGATCGTTGACGAGAACAAAAATCCAATCGGCGTAATCACAACAAGAGACTTTCTTTCCGCTCTAATTAGAGGCAAAAAGGAGAAGAAGATTGAGATCAGTGGAAAGGATCTTTCCGAGAACAGCCGTCATATTTTAAGCGGTTTCTTTTTCAACCTAAAGCACTGGGCTCACAGACTGCCCAATGTAGAGTCGGTAAAGTTATTTGTCAGAGAGGAAAAAAGTGGAGGAGTCTTCAATGCAATGTTGTCTCTCATTCCAAAAAAAGGTGAGGCGACCGTAGTGAAAAGAGAAGGAAAAAATCTCGCCGCAATCCTCAAGTCAATGAAGATTAAAAGAGATAAAACGGGACTAAACTATCCTGACAGAAAGGAAGATTAAGTCGTTATTTCTTTCAATCGATTTATTGCTCCACGAAGATTATGGAACTTGTAGTCGTGAGTGATGTTACTGTCAAGAAAGTTCGTAATCCAGAAGATTTTAGTAGATTTGTCGCCCTGAGGGCGATCGACCTTTGGTCGAAGCTCCTTCACGATATCCCAGTTATCTTCTACAAATACATCAAGACCAAGTTTCTCTATGGTGTTTTTCTTAAACTCATGCGGTTGCTCATTATTCACGTTGTGACGGTGTGAGGCGAATATATCATCTGCGTGTATGCTCTTCATCCATTTCTCAAAATCGTGAGTAAGAGAGGAGTAACGAGCAGTTATGAGATGAGCTTCTATTTTGTTGTCCTCAACAAGTTTTTTAAGTTCTTTGAGACCTCGCGCTGGGACAAAACTCGTTTTGTGGAGGAGATACCATGCGAACTTCATAATAGGCGATCGGGGAATATAGAAGGATGTTTTTTTCTTGTGAAAGAGGAGCTTACTGGTAAAGGCTGAGAAGGGGCGGAGGACTCTTACTGGGTTGTAAAGAATGACACCATCAAGGTCAAATCCAACCTTTAGAGGTTTTTTAGCCATCCGTTATTATATAATCTTTTCTTATGAAAGTATTAATAACGGGCGGCTCAGGTTTCTTAGGCCTTCATCTCACAAGATATTTTCATAAAAAGAAGTACCAAATCTCAATTATTGATATTCAGGAATATCCAGAGGATGAATACCCTAAAAACATTAATTTCATACATGGTGATATCAGAGATAATAAGGCTGTAGCCAAAGCGATGCGTGGTGTCGATTTGGTGATTCACGCTGCAGCGGCACTTCCATTATGGAAGGCGGAAGACATCTATACTACCAACATAGATGGTACGGAAAATATTCTATCTGCGAGTAAAAGAGCAGAGGTACGCCAGATTATCTACATCTCTTCAACCGCAGTCTATGGCATTCCAAAGAAGCATCCAATTTTCGAGACAGACCCAGTTCATGGTGTAGGGCCATACGGTGAAAGTAAAATCGCTGCAGAGGCTATCTGTAAGAAATATCGAGATGGAGGAATGAATGTAACGGTGTTGCGACCGAAGACCTTTGTAGGAACTCATCGACTGGGCGTGTTTGAAATATTGTTCGACTGGATTAAAGATGGAAAGAAGATACCTGTCTTTGGCTCGGGTAAGAACAGATATCAACTACTTGATGTCGATGATCTAGTTGAGGCGATCTACCGACTTACGAAGGCAGGTAAGAAAGCCAGCGATACCTTTAACATTGGCGCACTCTCATACAAAACCGTACAGAAGGATCTTGAGTCTGTCTTTGCCTTTTCAAAATCTGGTTCGCAAATCTTACCAATACCTGCACTTCCCCTTAAGTTAGCCCTCCGCTTTTTTGAAGCACTCCACATATCGCCACTCTATAAGTGGGTGTATGAAACCGCCGATAAAGATTCGTTCGTATCGATCAATAAATTAATCAAGACTCTTGGGTGGAAACCAAAGTATTCAAATTCAGATGCGCTGATCAAGTCCTACAAGTGGTATCTCGAGAACTACAAAGCGGTGAAGTCTCACTCGACAGGAGTAACGCACACAACCGGATGGAATCAAGGAATTCTTGGTTTTTTCAAGAGATTCCTGTAGATTTATTGAATGAACAAACTTCTTCTCCTATTTCTTCTAGGAGTTTGCGCAATAGTTTTCAGCTTAGATTTTGTTAGTCCCTATTTAGGCAAAATGCAGTTTACCGGAGCTTTATTTTGGCTAATATCGCAGCTGGTATTACTGAGTTATGGAGCATACAGTGTTTTATGGTTAATAAACGAAGCATTTAACAAGAGATCTAGATTATTATTGCTGGTACTGGCTATATATTTGGTAGCGACTGTCTTTTATACTAACAACATAGTATCACTGCAACACGAAACAACACAACAAATCGGTTGCATGATGCATGGATTTGCTAGAATCTGACTGGTTGTTTAGGAAAACTGTTTTATTGGGTATCCGGCTCGACAATATTTACTTCCTGCGTTGCCATCTGTAGTTTTTGGAAGATCTTTTATTACTTTGCAGTTTGGCGGTTTGCTTTATTTTTCATAGGAATGACTATTTTTGTAAAAGGAGTTGCTATGTTCTTGAAAAAAAAATAATGCACTATCGGTAATAGGAGCAATTACGATCGGCGTTTTACCATTTTTTATTTTGTTAACCAAAGAGTTTTCTATGCAGAGCAAAGTAATTATCCATTTTCATATGCGCTCATAATCTGCGGATTATTTTTTATCTATTTTTTTCCAAAAAGGATGGATCGAATTATTATTTATCTCTATAGCATTACTACATACTGTTTATATCTACACTCCTGGACTAGCTTTTCCTGCACTTAGCTAGTCTCGATTCATCTACTTTATCAAAAGAATATTAGCAATAAACAAAAGTTATGGATAGTTTTCACAATGATTGTTGTCTATGCGCACATTTCTTTATCGCTTCAGTTCCGAGGGGATATACGAATTATTCCAGATACTACCGCTCGATCGCAGCTAAATAACGATCTTTATCGATCCTTTGGTAATCTGCTTCATCCTTTAGGAAATCAAGCATTCGTCAGTCCAATCTTTGCAGACGCTTTTGTGGTTTTAATTGGTTACTTTTTACTAGGATTTGCAGGCTTAGAACTTTCCGTATTGTTACATTCTGGATTTTGGGAAAGTATGGTTATTGCTATAATGACAAAAGGCTACTATCTCAATAGTATCGATTATCGAATCACAGATGGATTGTTGTAGTCCCGATATTTCTTAGCTTATTTATGACATATTTGGTTCCGATTCGATCGCGTAAGTATATGAAAATTTGCGATGTATTTTGTTAAGTTTTTTTTTTAATAATGGGGTTTCGGTTTCAGATGGATCAATATAATTCCATGGTTCGTTCAGAGCCAAATGCCATAACATTTTGGCTTTGGAGAATGGTTCCAAAATCGTTTAGGAATGAGACTCACACTATTGTGGTAGACCAAAATTTACAGGAGTTATTGGCTCTATGGGTGATGCGAGTATGTATTTTTTTCCTAAAGCACATGTTCAACATAGTTAATGTTAGCTGCAATTTTCCATTCCAAATATAAAAGAGAACAATACTTATAATTCCATATTCACCATATAATCATTGTCATTTAGAGCATAGCACCGGGTCATACATATATGAAGGATCTAATGCTACTTTTAAGCCTATAGTCCAGATTTATCTTTACTAACATTTTGAAAGATGAGGATTTTTGGGTGATCGTAGACGGTGAAAGACTCGTCTGCGGATTGATCCGAAATTTGAAGACTCCACTTTAATATTCTGAGCTCAGGTTGAACTACGAACTCCTTAATAAGTTTGAAGTTACTTTGTCCGCCCAATAACTTCTTATAGTACTGTGAGGTGATAGGGTAGCAGGCTTTATATTGTGCGCAGTTATCTAGTTTTTGTAATGGCACATAGAGTCTGTTTGATGCAATTACCATGTAGTCAGTTCTCTCAAGTTGTCTGTTAAGTATTTCCCATTTTGCCTTATTGTCTGGTTGGTTATAGAGCTGAAGTTCCTCAAACCGATATTGTTCAGAGTGGTAAATTGGTAAGCGATCATCCCAGTGTTCTACCGCGATTACAGAATTTGTCGGTATATT
Source organism: Candidatus Roizmanbacteria bacterium (assembly GCA_016699265.1). Taxonomy (NCBI): domain Bacteria; phylum Candidatus Roizmaniibacteriota; species Candidatus Roizmanbacteria bacterium. Next base: position 184,890 of record CP064967.1, read on the forward strand.
CTTTAGAATCCAGTTTGAAGCAGAGATTCTGGTATGTTCCTTCGTAAACATTGAAGAGAAGGTGAGTGTCCATAAAAATGCAGCTACGACTAACACAATAATCACTCCCTTTTTCCAAATAATGCTTAGTTTCATAAGCCCATACGCCGCAAGAATCGAGAGAAACGGATAGAGGGGAAGCATGTATCGCATGAACTTCACAGCAGATCTCCCAAGAGAGACAAAATAGAATGCGTAAAAAGCGAGAAAGACTAGAAGAAGAAGATGTTGAGTCTTTAGTTTACGCTTCAAATACTTGCTTTTTAACTCTAAGATGATGGCGATGCATCCAATAATCGAAAGCACTGAAGTTACAGGTCCCAGTCCCCAGAGAAATATATTTTTTACATAGTAAATGTATGGGATTGTTCCCACGTATTGAAGTGTGTACGGGAAGACATACGGATCGCTTGCGAGCTTAATCTGTAATGAGACATCGGCAATGAACTTTTGCCAGTCCAAAAACGCAAACGGCATGAGTATAAATGAAAATAGTAGTAGTTCGATCGTGAAAATGACCAATGTTACTGCGCCGTTACCTAAACTTTTTCTTTTCTGGAATAAAATAACAGCCCCAATAAACGGAATAAAAATCACCGCGGTTATCTTGATTGTAAGAGCGGCGGCAAAGAAAAAAGCGATCAAAGCCACTCTCGTTCTCGATTCTCGTTCAACAAATCGTAATATTGCGTAGAGCGTTAGAAGTAAAAAAAGATTTAAGAAAGTGTCGACAATAAAAAAGTGAGAGTTCTGTATGGGAAAAAAAGAAAGCGCGTAGAGGAGGGGAGCTAAAATTGATATTTGTCTATTTTTAAATAGTTTCCAGGACAGTTTATGAACGGTGAAAATCACTAACATGTCCGCAAGTAGCGAAAGAGCCCTACCGATATAAAGCATTGAGTCATAAGATGACAGTGTTGTCGGGAATAGTGAGTTGACAATCTGATTGAGTCCACTCAGAAGGTAAATTGGTAGTGAACCATAATTGAAGAAATTAGGATTGAGATTTGTAAAAAAATGAATCTTGTCGGAGACCATTATGAGCATGCGTTCGTCCGGATGAAGATGCATTCCTTGATCCCAGTTAAGTCCAGTTAACCTTAGGAAAAACCCGATTAAAAGTGTGATTGCCAATCCTAACATTTTGACTATAATATAACACGTATGTTGCCGGTATTGCTCGATCTACCTTTTATAAAAATATATACCTTCGGTGTTTTTTTAGTGCTGGCGTTTTTCTGGTCGGCCTTCTTATTGTGGAAAAACTTCCTTCTGACATCATATAAAGAGGAAGAAATCTTTGATCAATTATTCCTAGGTTTAGTGGGAGGACTTCTCGTTTCACGCATTGTCTATGTGGCGCTCCATTTCTCTGAGTTTGGACTGAGCTTGCTTAAGTTTATATTGATTAATGGGTATCCTGGGCTCTCGCTCTACGGGTTTTTGTTTGGCTTCCTCGTTGCGGTATACCTCTCGATGAGTAGAACTAAGATTAAGTTCTCGGAAGCTATTGATTATTTTGTTCCCTCAGCATTCATCGCACTGGCATTTGGAAAGATTGGCGCTTTTTTTTCTGGTGTAGAGGTTGGATCCAAGACTAATTTCTTACTTAAACTAAAGTTTGTGGGCGCAGATGGAATGAGACATCTCACTCCGCTGTACGAAGGATTCCTTTTCTTTATTGGAGCTTTCATAGCGTACCAACTACTTTTCTCAATCCGTCGCAGTAAGTTCAGCAAAGGTACAAACCTTTATTTCTTCCTGTGGTTTACGGGATTAGTTGTGGCTTGCGCAGATCTACTAAAAGAGCAATCAAATTTTATAGTTCAGGGACTGAGCGTTAATGCATTAGTTTCTTATGTCTTGCTCTTGACTTTCTCTGCTTACTTCATCTATTATTTCAGGAGTTCAGTACAAGCATATGTCAAAAACATTTTCAAAGGATTTAATAAAAAGTCACAAGGAGCGTCTCGAAAAGGATAAAGAAAAAATTCTTCATCAGGTCGAGGAGCTTAAAAAAGATGATCCGTTCGCGGATCCCGATCATGCCATCGATAACGCGGCAATTGATACCGATGTTCGAGAGCAGGTAGGGCATGACACCATTCAGGCGCAGATCAAGGATCTTCAGAGAAAACTTCATGATATCGAGCTGGCCTTTGAAAAAATGGCAAAGGGAAGATATGGCTTTTGTGAAAAATGCGGCGTACAGATTCCCGTAGCACGCATCAATCTCATCCCCGAAGCCCGTTTCTGTATCGAGTGCGAACAGAAGCTGTATAAGTAAAATCATTTGCAAAAAGATCCTTCTATAATAACTAAGATTGCCAGAGCGAAATCACGACTAACTCCACTTTCCGCAATTTCTCCAATCTGCGGTCTCCTTTGAAGAGAGAAAATATGGCTCAAAGAACTTGCGCCAATTTTTCTGAGACCGGAATTTATTTGAAAGTGTTGAGATTGAGGCACGATATCTAGTGCTCTTTCTGATATAGGTGTCGTAAGACCTGCAGAAAGAACGAAAAAGCATAGAGTCATTAGGTCCACATGATATAGAACGAAGAGAAATGGACAGAACCTATAGAGTCAAGGAAATCGGGGATGAGACAAATATGATGGAAAGGCTAATGGAGCGATCGCCGTTTTAGGAGAAGGGCTACCGTAGGTAGTCGCTTGAGGACATAACTGAGATGACTTCATTTTGGTCTATCTAATGAGGAGATGGGACAATCTTTCGTCATTCGATTTATTTGAAAGAAGAATATTGATGCAGGTCATTTGCAACCGACGTTGAATAATTACAAAGATACTCTTTGTATAGGGATACAGGAGTATGCAGCATCCAACAACTGTTGGTTAAGAACTCAAGATAAGCCGCAGGACCAACCAATGATCTTCATCTTATTCACACAGGAATGCGACTTAGAAGACAAATTGATGAGATAGAAGGAGGCAACTTAACGGGGGATCTTAAACGGCAATCTAAACTTTAACACCACCTATCGAGGCCAGATGTTGATTGGATAGCATTTTCTGCAGCATTCGTAAGTAGTCTTGGACTGGAGCCAAATCTATATAGTACTCAGATTAATCCGTACGACGACGTTATAGCGCTCTTTCAAGCCTATCAGAGAGTAAACAACATTTTTATAGATTTTGATCAAGACATGTGGAGGTATATTAGCGATGACTGGTTTGTACAGGAGGCAAGAAAAGGAGAGGTGGGGTCATCCACCATGCCACAAAAAGTGAACCCAATCGACTTTGAAAATAGTGAGGGTAATTTAGGACTTGCTAATGCAATGATCGAATTTTTTACACGCAAACTTTCAGTATCGCGTCTTCAACGAGATCTATCTGACAGCACGGTTATAAGAAATTTTGGGACTGTGTTTGCATACCAACTATTAGCATACAAAAATACTCTTCTTGGTCTTAGCAAGGTGAAGCCCAATGAGGAGCAGATTGAGAGGGCTCTGAATCATAACTGGGCAATCTTAACGGAAGGAGTACAGACAGTTTTGCGAACTGCAGGAGTAGAGAATGCGTACGATCTAATAAAGGGACTATCTAGAGGACAAAGAATTGGACCTAAGGAGTGGAAACTGTGGGTGAACGGTTTACCCGTTTCTGAAGATGTTAAAAAAACCTTGCTTTCTCTAAAACCTTTAAACTACCTCGGACTTGTACACGAGTTAACAGAGATGGGAGTGGATGAAATTCGCAATCAATAGTTTGTAATTCATGCCTCGGTTTATGCTATATTGAATGCATGGCAGAGGTTTCTGGTGTGCAGTTTTTTAACTACTTTATTTTTCTGCTCGTTCCCTTTTTCTTCGGATTAATTGCTAAGCGTTTGAAACTGTCACCGATCGTAGGGTATCTGTTTGGAGGAATAGTTTTAGGAAATCTTCTTAAGGATTTAGTTTCTATCGAAGTGGTCACTCAGTTTGCACATTTTGGTATAGTGCTCCTTCTTTTCAGTATAGGTCTTGATCTGAACATGACTAAGATGTTCGTACTCAAAAAATTTGTGGTTTTAGGAGGAATGCTGCAAATACTGATAACTGTCGGTGCCGTGACATTCCTGAGCCTATTCTTTGGCTTCAATACCATTCAGTCCTTCCTGATCGGAATTGCTCTGACCTCTTCATCAACAACAATCGTAGCTAAGATTATTCAGGAGAAGCGGGAAGAAAACTCATTTCTCGGAGAGGTTGCGCTTGGAATTCTCATGTTTCAGGATCTTGCTTTTATTCCATTTATCATAATATTTACCTATCTTAATGGTGATTCTTCATCCGGCTTCGATGTGTTCAAAACAATTGCCTTCAGCATCGCTGAGGCGGCGCTAATACTGCTCACAATGTACTACGTGGGTAAGCGTATCGTTCCGTTTGCCTTCAATAAAATCGCGAGAGTATCAAGAGAGCTACTCAACCTTTTTATACTCGTCTTCATCTTCGCCGTAATTGCGCTTTCATCAACCTTCGGCGTACCTGTTTTGATCGGTGCTTTCATTGCGGGAGTACTAGTATCACAGACGCTCGAACATCACCATGTCTTTGCGCAGATTCGACCACTCAGAGACGTAATGGCTATTGTGTACTTTGTGTACATTGGTACTCATGTACAGATCCCACAGGTACTGTTTCTGCTTCCCAAGATTTTACTTTTTGGATCACTTTTAATGCTGATTAAAGCTCTCATATTACTCTTAATCTTTATGTATTTCCGTTTTAGTTCAAGGATGGCTTTTTCCATGTCTCTTTTTCTGTTTCAGGTGAGTGAAAATGCATTCATTCTGTTGTCCTTAGCATTTTCGAACAAGATCTTTACCTCTGATGAATATTTAGTTATTCTGTCCTCGGTACTCATGACTTTGATGCTCACTCCTTACCTCATTCAAAGGAGAGACGTGATCTATCTGGCAGTAAGAACATTTTTGAAGAAACGAGTACCCTATGTTGAGGTCTTTATTCAAAAACGTCTTGATTTTAATGAAGCTCCGGTTGAGTCAAGCCTGCTCAAAAATCATATTGTGATATGTGGCTATGGACGAATCGGTGAACAGGTGGGAAAGGCGCTGGCCTTGGCAAATATTCCCTATATCGCAGTGGACTATAATTTTCAGACCGTTGAGAAGCATAAAAAAGAGGGGACCAACATTATTTATGGTGATCCAAATGACGCTGATGTTCTTAGGTATGCTCAGATGGAGACTGCCGCTGCGGTCGTGATAGCAGTGCCTCTAAGCTCGGACCAGGAATCGATAATCTTAAATTCCAAAAAACTCAATAAAGACCTGCTTGTAATCAGTCGAGTACACACAGAAGGGGATAGGCAACGGATGAAGGATCTAGGCGCCCACACAATTGTTTTACCTGAGTTTGAGGCATCGCTTATGATGATCAGAAGAATCTTTCTTCATAAAAGAATGACGAAGGACGAGATCGTAAAGTGGATTCGACATATAAAGTTGGTACATGGGGCATTCTAGATAATGAAACGCAAACATTCATTCGGCTACCTTCTTTTGATTGTTTTCATAGTTATTATTTTTATAAAGTTAATAAGCGGATCGCTCTTCGCACACGCACCCGATCGATTACAGTTCGTGGTATACGGTCAGGACACAAAGCTTTATTCTCTAAGCCATAATGGAGACAATAATTATTATATCGGGTATAGTCCAGATCTTAAGGTTGAGGTTCCAAACGGATATGGGTCCTACAGAATTGGAGCCTTATCAAAACTCATTGCTTATGAGAAAAAGCCAGAATTACTATCTAAAGCTTTTTCTGTAGCTACATCTTCATTCGTGACATACTACTTTTATCCCTCTAAGACCGAAATATACTATGCAGATGAGACTCCGCAGACATATCGTGCTCCTTCCTTTACAGAGTTGATGATGTATAAATCAAATGCTCGATTGCTAGACCGAATCTATCTTTACCTTCAGGTTCTCCAAACCTCGCCCAGTTCTTTTCAGAATCTGGACATCGGTCTACTAACAAAAAAAGTCCAACAGTCAATCCATCTGTCCTCAGATGCGTTTGGTCAAGAGTATAAAGGCTTCTTTTATAATAGGACCTATAGAACTGAACGTTTCACCGTACAAATAAAGTATACAAATAACTACAATACAGCTGTTGCAATAGGTAAAATACTTGAGGGCAGTGGCGTTCGAGTGGTGGATATTTCAGAGGAAAAGGTTAAGACCAAAAACTGTACAATAGTTACTGATACCGCGGTTAGATCTCGTACCGTGGTTGACCTAAGCGCGGTATTTCATTGTGATGTCAAAAGAGCGAAGGTGGATACCTCTGATATACTTTTCATTCTAGGATCGGTCGAAAAGGAATGGGAGCTATAATAGAACTTAGAACTTAGAACTTAGAACTTAGAACTTAGAACCATACATGATACTTATAGGAGGAATATTTATAATTCTAGCTTCATTTATACTCGCGAAGAGATCGATGAAGGACTTTGATACTACTCGATACGTTAAGAAGTCGGGGAGGATAGTGTTTTACAAGCATGGTACGAAGCATTATTCCTCGTCTTTGTCTTCGTCTTCTTCTCGAGCGAAGGTAAAGAAGTCTTTGTCTTCATGATTAAGGCTTTCTGCCAATCTCTCTAGTTCGTTGTCTGAGATAGCATCTCCGGAAGCATCATCATCATCTTCATGGCCGACTTTTCCGTCATCCTCGGTTCCCATGCGTCCCATATTTGACTGTACGTTTTTTGGAAATGAACTAAACTTGGCTACCTTTTTACCTTTTTTGTCCTCTCGAATAAAGATTACAACCTTGGTAATAGAAACTTCTTTGATGAAACAGCTATACTCACTTCCAGCCTTAATGAACAGTGAAAGTCTTTTTGATAGATCGTCAGGAAGTACTCCTACATACTCATTTAGAGTAGTACGAATCTCAGCTCTAACCTTCTTTGGTTTAATCAGAACCTGAACGCCTACCGTTAGCTGAGCAAGAATATTTTTCTGACCAGGGTTAAGGAGAGTTGCCGTTCGCGTTTTACCAGGAATTTCAAGGAATAGATTGGGATCGAATTTATTCGCTCGCATAACCGGGCCAGTAGTTCCTTCCTTTTCGAGAATCTCGATTCTTTCAAGATGCTCATGTGCGATCTGATTTTCTGACTGGATTTTAATAACCTGGCGATAGGTTTTTTTTGCGTTCAGGAAATCTCGGGACTGCATATACGCAAAGGCGAGTCTTAGTAGGCAGTTGAGGTCATGTTTTGCTTCCTTTAGAATCTTTTTGTTTGTGATAATGGCCTGCTTCCAATCGAGGTTTATGGCCGAATCTATAGCTTGTTGTTCGAGCGCGTCGTATTCATTCATATAATGAAAATTAAGTATACCGTTTGTCATTCGAAATGCAACTTAAATTCGAGATGGAGTATAATAGTCGTGTATCGTGTAGCCCGAATCGTGTATCTCAAGATTTATTGTGTCACCACCTTGCGATACAGGCTACAGGATTCTCGAGATTCGCGAATATATATGGCCGGACATTCAAAATGGAAACAGATCAAACATAAAAAGGCTGCCAACGATCAGCAGAGAGCTAAAATCTTCTCAAAAATCTCTAAACTCATTACCTCCGCAGTCATCGAGGGTGGGGGATTCTCAGATCCCAATATAAATGTAAAACTTAGACTCGCCATAGATAAGGCAAAGATTGCCAATATGCCTAAAGACAACATCGCTCGCGCAATTGAGAAGGGTTCTGGTCCTGACAGAGTGCATCTCAAAGAAGTCTTGTACGAAGGGTTCGGCCCACATGGCGTGGCTCTTGTCGTACATGCCACAACAGACAACTCAAACAGAACGGTAGTTGAGGTCAGATCAGTAATAGAGAAGGCGGGAGGCAAGTTAGGTGTTCAGGGATCAGTTTCCTACCTCTTTCAGGTTAGTCACAATCCCGAATTGGAGTATACGCCACTTTTTAATGTTGAGATCGCAGAGTCGGCGGTCTCGGAGCAAATAATCAAACTTCTTGAGCAATTGGAGGAATTGGACGATGTGCAACAGGTCTTTACGAACGCAGTGTTCCCAGAGTAACCAACCATGAAAAAATTCTTGAAAATTATTCCGAAGTTTATCCGACTGCCACTTTTTAATAGACTGGCAGGTAAGATACAAAAAAGAATACGGTTCGTGATTAGTAGCGTTACGCTCACAATATTGCTATTGGTCTCAACTTTTTTCTCCTTTGATCTTGTATGGATATTCTTTCCTGTTTTTATTCTACTTTCCTACTTCTTTACGTACTTTTCTCTTCTTGAGGATATCGAAAAAGTTGAGTGGATCACTCTGTTTATCATGCCAGTAATTTTCACGGTAGTGTGTTACAGCTTCTACTTTCTGTTTCCTGTAAGGTGGCTTACACGTGTGCCGTATTTATTCATATACTCTGTTTCTATGTATGCGCTATTTCTTACGTCAAACATATTTAACGTCGGAGTAGAGAAGAGCTTAAGGCTTTATAAGGCCGCATTCTCAGTTAATTACCTTTTCCAGACCTTTCTTATTTTCCTTGCTTCTAACATTATTTTTTCCTTACGAGAATATTTCATTGTTAATGCGATAGGAGTGGGGATCGTGTCCTTTGCCTTAGCGGCCCAGTTATTCTGGACCATTAAGCTAGATCTGGCACTTTCGACGGAGGTACGAAACCATGCGATGTTTGTGGGGTTGCTGATGGGTGAAACCGCTTTAGTACTTTCTTTTATGCCCCTTCAGGGTTCGGTACTTGCGCTCATTTTAGCCTCAACTTACTACAGCGTTGGGGGACTAACAAGTGCGCATCTGGATAATCGGCTCTTTCGGTCTACTATCCGAGAGTATCTAGTCGTATTAATCTTCGTCTGGATTGTGGCTGGATTGACCTTAATCGGCTGGTAAAAAATATACCCGGCCACCCCGAGGTAGAGGAGTGGGCAAGAGAACTACGGACGTGAATATATCCTATAATAAATATCACGTACGTAAATAATACTATAAGACATTTAATCATCGTATCCACGGTACAAACTAGCCATGAAATAACTAATTTAGATTGTCTTAGCAGCCTAAATAACAACTGCTGATTCGCCGTATGTGTATTTGTGGATAACTTACTCCATCTTGTGTATAACTCACGCCACGTTACGTGTTTTAAAGCTGAACTAGCCTCAATAAGAGGCGTACGTACTGTCAGTACACTCCAAATCAAACAGTGTGAGGATTTGCTACATAGCATAATTTAGCCTCAGCAATGACTTAGCAGACTGATATGACGCGCTAAAACAGATGTAGTGGTGGAACGTTGAGCGATAATCTAAAGTGTAGAAATTAGCTTCAAAAAGTAATATATAGAGCGATATAACAGTCTAAACCATCACTATCGTTAAGACGTCATTTCTATTAAAACCACTCCCGCGGAGAGAGGTCCTCAAAGGACCCTTATCATGAAGAAATAGAGGGAAAGAAACCAATTTGAATGGAACAAAAAGAGAGTGAGAGCGAGTAACGCTCTTCCTCGGTACCGATATATGAAATAAATCACTAAAGTCTTAAAGGGTCGAAAATGGGACGAATAACCGCAGGGAAGGAAGGACGTACAACGTCGTAAATTGTACCTTTTACGACGTTACTCGTGGCTGACGGAGGAGGAGTGCTCATTATTTCATATTTCTAATTTCTTATTTCTTATTGATTAAATAACAAATAAAAAATAATAAATAGCTAAATTCCCTCTTTGTCCTCCCTTATAGTTCAGGCCGCTTTTAAAGCCCTGCCTCTCCCCCATTTAGAGCGCTGTGATAATCTAAACCTACTAATACCCCATTTCGAACTATTTTTATCGGTAGAGAGGTAGTCTATAATTGATACTTATGGTTGCTCGTAAACGCCCCTCAAGATCAATCAAGGCTAAAGATGCCAAAATAGCCAGAAAAAGAGTTTTTTTTGCGGTTCTGATACTTATTGGTGTCCTATACTTTGTCGGCTATAAAAAGAGCGCAGAACTTAGTAGTGAGTACTACGCACGTGATGCGTTTCTAAAACCTGAGGGACTGCCTAAGGGAATTAATCCAAAAATAAAGATTCCAATTATTACATATCACTATGTAGAGCATATAATCGATCCAGAAGATACCAAGCGTAGATCATTAACGACAAGTCCGTACGCACTAGAGCAATCAATGAAGGCACTGAACAATGCTGGGTATTCCACCCATTTTGTTAGAGAGATTCCTCGTATACTGTACGATCAGGTTCCGTACTCAACTCGAAGTGCATTTTTGACCTTTGACGATGGATATGACAATTTTTATTCGATCGTACTTCCTTTGCTTAAGAAATACAATGTAAAGGCTACATTGTTTGTTATAAATAACTACGTAGGACGCACAGGCTTCGTAAATAAGCAGGAATTAGAGGAAATAAGAGACAGTGGACTTGTCGAGATAGCGGCTCATACTATGGACCATGCATACCTCAAAGATGCACCCAAAGACTATGCCTTACGTGAAATGGCACAGAGTAAGAAGGACCTTGAGCAACGTCTTGGGATTAAGGTTTTTTCGATCGCGTATCCGTATGGAGCTTTTACAGCAGAGACAGCGGAGCTAGCCAAAAAAGTACCGTTTGCAGTAGCAGTTTCGGTAATTCCTGGAGTAATGCAGTCAAAGGACAATCTCTACTACCTGTCAAGATTAAGATCTGGAGTTGTTGGTGGTTCGAGTATTGTGCAGGTTCTCGAGAGTATAAATAAATAAGCTATACTTCAAAGTATGATAAAGATGCAGAAAATTGAGTCAAAAGAAACATGGGAGGCATTTATTGGTTCTCATAAGGAAGCAAATTTTTTGCAGTCATGGTACTGGGGAGAGTTTCAAAAAAGTATAGGCAAAGAGGTTGAGTATCTCGGTTTTTATAATGGTTTGACGCTAGTTGGCATTTGTCTGGTCATTATCGAAAAGGCTAAACGAGGAACATATTTGACCGTGGCGGGAGGGCCAATCCTTGACTGGAGTAACACAGAGTTATTGAATGGCTGCTTCGAGTCACTAAAAACGCTTGCAACCGAACATAAGGCAAGCTTTGTTAGGGTTCGACCTCAGTTGGTCGAAAACGAGCTCTCATCGGCCATCTTTAACAAATATGGATTTTCTCCTGCACCTATGCACTTAACCGCAGATCTAACCTCACAGATCGATCTGAGCAGATCTGAAGAAGAGCTGTTGGAGGGTATGAGAAAGACTACCCGCTATGAGATTCGTAAGGCAGAGAAGTTGGGGGTTACGGTTTCAACGTCGCTTAATGTGGACGATATCGATTCGTTTTATGAACTTCAACTACAGACATCGTTACGACAAAAATTCGTACCGTTCTCACTTTCGTTTCTGAAAGAGCAGTTTCGGGTCTTCGTCCAGAACAACAATGCTCTCCTCTACCGTACCTATCTTGGCAAAACTTTGTTAGCAGAAGCATTTATTATTTTTTATGGACAGGAAGCAACCTATCACTATGGAGCAAGCACAGATGATGGTCGTAAGGTGCCAGGAGCCTACCTGTTGCAATGGGAAGCTATAAAGGAAGCAAAGCGTCGAGGACTTTCCCGCTATAACCTCTGGGGCGTTGCCAAACCAGAGCAAACAAGCCATAGATTCTACGGTGTCTCGATCTTTAAGCGAGGATTTGGTGGTCAGGACGTTGCTTACGTGCCAGCCCAGGATCTAGTGATAGATCGATTAAGGTATAGCGTCAACTATGTTATAGAGCTTGCGCGAAGAAAGGTGCGAAAACTTGGCTAGACCTGCTGATTAAAAATATGAAGCTCTACCTGCTTCATCACTCTGTCCCTATCCTTAGCGTTCACCTGCGTTGGGAGGTTGATGATGGAGTCCTTTATAGAGTTAGCAACAGGACATGATCCTTCCGGCGAAACAAGCGTATGATACCATCGACTCAAATAGATCTGTTGTTTTCGAAGGACTCGCAAAGCTCTTCGCGTTTGGTCACGAGCACGGGATACCTACTTAGTGACTCATCTTTTGGATAGAGTGAAAGGCTTCGTTATACGCTGCGACATTTTCATTCTCAGATCCTGTAACAGCTCAAAATTTTTTTTAGTTGGCTATTCAGAAGAAATGCAAAGGCATTGGGAAAGAGACCCGCCATCTGCGGATTGAACTGGCCATGCTTTTCGCGTTCTGTTAGCTCTTTTGGGATGACGTAAAATGCACTCAGGAACCAATGGAGTACCTTTCCAAATTTTGCAAAATCGTAGGTCGACTTAACAACAAGGGATAGTGGCTTATAAAGAAGACATCGTGCTATAAAGGATGTACGGGGTGTTGTAAGGCGCTTGTCATACTGTTTCAGAATCTCTTGCAGTCTTTTATCTTTGGTGAGGATGGCTCCTCCAAAGACCGATGATATCGCTTTAGACCTCCCAAAAGAAAGAAGTTTAATTGAGTCATTCTTATCCTTCATGAACATATGATTATCAAAGCCATGGGCTAGATCCTCTATAACCTGAATTTTGGATGCTTTCGAGAGTCTGAGAACTTCGTCTCTGTTAGCCGGTGTGATTCCGTAGGTATGTTGGAGAATAATGACCTTTGTTTTGGATGTAATTTTTTCTCTAAGATCCGTTAGGTCGAGTGAAAATGACTCAGTCTCCACATCCACAAATATCGGCGTAAGTTTGAGTTCGGTCAGAGGCAGAATGACTGCGGTGCAGGTAAAACCAATTACCATTACCTCATCTCCAGGGTTCAGTTTAAGACCTTGAAGAGTCTTGTATAGGGCTCCACGAGCAGACAAATATAAAAAAATGTCATGCTCAGGAAAAAATCTTTTCAGTTTAGTCTTCACTCTTCCTGTGTACTGACCCTTTATCCACCTCCATGGTTGAATAATCATAGTTAATGATTTTAGCCCGTCTTGATGTCCTTCATTTGGAGCTAGGTCTAGTGAGATCATACGAAATAATTATAGCAGAATGAGTTCCTTCATCACCGATGGCGTAAATTTACCCTCAACAAGAAGAAGCGTTGATGCATCAATATTCTTCACAATAAGGTCTAAAATAACCTTTTCGGTAGGCAGATATTGCACTTGATTGGTTATATCATATTTCTTGAACAATATATCTGTTGTATAGAGCTGTATCGGTCTATTTGCAATAGTGCTAAGTATCTTCTTATATGAACTATCTTTCTCTTTACCTAGTTCAATGATTCCTTTTGAGATGATAATATTCTTTCTAAAGTTTTGGTCGACAACGGTATTAATAGCGGCGATAAATCCATCAACCGAAGAGTTGCCGGAGTCGTTGAGGATTTTAGATCCTTTGATTCCTTTATGAACCGAAAAGCATTGGCAATTTGACTCCAGTTATCTCCTCCCGGAGATGATCTCCGACTCTTTCATTCCTTGATCCATACAGAAAGCGATACAGGGAAGAATAGTAAGCTATATTGTGTGCCCCGATCAGATCGGTAATAATCTCAAGCTGTGCTTGTCTCGCCTACCATCGGGTGCAGTATGGGTAATCTGAGCGATGAGTTTTGCTGTGGATTCAGGCGGGTCTGGTGGCACAGATGTCTGTGACTCGATGTAGTTGAGAAAACCACGGCCTTTATTGCGCTTACTTGGCAGTATGAGCAAACGAGAAAATTCCTCCATTTATATATGCGGTTCCACTTGATGGAAGGTACTCAGAATTTCTCCCTCAGCTTTTATAAGGTTTTCTCTTGAGGCGAGATCGAAATGCTGGTTGCCAAAGGCGGTTATAATGGCGTTTTGTAGCATGAAGACCTTTGTTGCCTTCGCAACCTCATATCTGTACGCTCCAACTTCTGCAATAAAGTACTTAGTATCAGGCTTAATGTTTCGCAGTATGAACTGTACTACTCCGACATCTGTATTTTGTTTGCGTCTGTCTTAGCAACTTTGTATTTAGTAGAGAGCAACTGAAAAAAGAAATTCGCGGTTGGTCTTGCCATAACTTCCAGTGCAGCGCTTACAATATCTGGGCGTTGCTTGATCAACAATTTCGCCTTTTTATCATCCGGTTACGCATTGCGTATGCAAAGTAGTCTTGTCAAGGAAGAACAACAACCGACACAAAAGGAAGATAAGCTTGCAACCGGCGATAGAACTAAAATTACTGGTAATCCAGAGCGAAGCCCAGAACTGAAGGTATGTAGTGAGCCAGAATAGACAATGCTATTGATGTACATACGATAAAGAAAGTTTCTAAATGACTTGGCAAGTAGTGGAAATCATGAGATAAAGAGAAGGAAAGGAAATCCATCCTCAAGCAGGTAGAGCCAGAGTCGATCAAATCTATACTCCCTTTACAAAATATAACTGAGATCGACTATTTTAATAAGCGCTACAGTAATAATAGGGTATGTCATGATCGATTTATCGAGTCCGTATAGTTATAAAGTTCATAAGGTCATTCTTCGAGAAATGCGAACATTTCGCTCGCTACCACCTCAGGGCTACGAAGGAAGACTGTGCCGAGTGTGAGAATAATTTTTGGGAGAAATGGAGTTGGATATGTTGTTGTGTAGTTCTTTGGCCCATCTGGCCGGTGTGATCTGGTCATACTCTCCCCAGATCAGAAGCGTATCACACTTAATCTTAGATAGATCCGGTGGTCCTGCGTAATAATCTTCCGAAAATTTTGTTCGAGTTGTGGAAAGGTAGAGATGTCCGATGATCTGGAACAGAACTGGAGTATAAAAATCTTCGAAATGGAGGATTATTTTAGGAAAAGTGATGAAAAATTTTTGCTAAAACAGAAATCTTGGTTGTTCGTTTATAGGAATTTGTTACAAAGGATCAACGACTTAACAAAATCAGGTTTGTGGCCGCAAGGTAGATACCGAGTCCCCACCAAATGAATGCCCAAAGTATGTAACTTTCTTTAACCTTCAAACTTTCAACAGGTTAGCAAAACGTTGAGTGTACTCTCTACTCCCCAACTAGAGTCCGGTGGATCCTTTTGCAAAACCGGGAAGATCAGAGAAGAATTGCTTTGTATTTTTGAGAGAAGTTTACCTAAAGGAGCGAGACTTTCAGATGATCCTCCCCATCCATGTACTAATAATAGAATAGGCTCGTCTCTTGCCTACCGGCGAGCAGGCCGCTCCCCATAACTTCATAGCGAAGCTGTTTTCCGGCAATGAGGTGTACATACCCCTGATTATACCGCAGGCGGCGTATAGCGTATATCGTATAACGTATGTCGTATACCAAATACCGAATACGATTATTTTACCCCTTCAGCGAGTAGTTTATTGAATTCGTCGAGCGTGAAGAACTCCGGTTTTACCATTAAGGTAAAAAGTAGGTGTGATCAATCCTGATTTCCAAGAATCATATCCTCGTCCACTCTATTTTGACCTCAGGACTTGTCATATCTTTTTAAACTTGGTGAGGTCAAGTTTAAGTGATACCGCATACTCACCGAAAACCTTAGCAATGTCGTTTGAACCCCAGACTTTCTGATTTTCAAACAGAAAGATCCCCCATCTCAAAAACTTATCACTGCATTCCCTTTGCCTCAGCAGCATATGCCACCAGATCTCCTTTTCTTATGAATTTTTCAAGTGGATAGTTTTTGTAGACAAATGCAATTTTGCTGGCGATCTTGTACAGGCGGAGCCGGATGCTTCCATAGGCCGCCAACACTTGGTGAAAGCTTCCACATGCCGGATTGTTGATATCCTTCGAACTCAGCAGCACATTCTTTTGTTTTGCTCCCCACTTCATGGTCGGTTGAGAGAACTTTCTGCAGCTCGGTACGAATTACCTGTGAGGACGAAGCTACTTTTATTCACTAGCTGCGTATACGATAAAGAAATGCTAAGGTATGACGATTGAGATAGTCGCTGAAAGGCATTATTCTTAGTCATAGAAACTACGCCTGATACAATTGGAGCATTCTCTTTTGCAATACGTCGATTTCTTATGATATATAAAGGAACAATTCTCAGCATAAGAGATAAAACTTCGGTCAAAATTACGTCTCGAGGAAGGATCCGGGTTGGAAAGAAATAGTGATAAACGCTACCTTCTCAATTCCTCACGGGTTTCGGTGAATGAAGGCGATGGTGATGGTCTCCTACTCCCCCGGAAAAACGGAGTTCAGATCGGCTACATTGCAGATTTTTATCGAAATGATGCCCTCCTTATCCTGAGTGTTTTATTTATACTTGTCGTCGCGGTTGGAAGAGAAGTAAGAGGTATTCTCTCAATTTTGGGAATGATCTTTTCGTTTTCGTAGTTGCAAAGTTCTCCTCCCGAGCATTCTTGGTGGGGAGCGATCCGGTAGTGGTGATGTTGCTTGGGTCACTCGTGATTATTCCCGCCCACCTTCTGCATCTCTCACGGAATTACTAAGAAGACAACGATCGCGATGATTAGTACCTTCATTGCTCTCTGGTGACCGGACTACTCTCCTTATCTCTTTGTGCTGTTAGCCAAACTCACTAGCTTTAGTGCTGAGGAGTCGATCTTTTGCAAGCGCAGGGTCTTCAGGTTAACATGAGAACATTTATTAGCGGGAATATTGTTAGGAGCTATGGGAGTTCTCCGATGACATAACCATCTCCCAAGTTTCAATCGTTGAGACACTACGACGCACGAACAGATCTCTTTCCTTGAGGAAACAGGCTGTATAAACACACAATGAATCGGACGGGATCACATTTCCTCACTAGTCCAATACTCTTTTCTTGTGTGCCGGAGCGTCACTCCCGCTCTTTCTTCTTTTTATTCCACACAGTCTTGCCACAGGAATGATTATTAATCAGGAGGTGGTAGCAACGAAGTATCCGAACGCTGGTGAGCTCGATTGGCATTATTCTTGCGGTTTCCGCTCTCTTCTTATATCGCCGCTACATTACTTTCATAAAAACTAAGTGTCAACCTGGTAGATTAAGATAAGTCTTGACAAATGCAAACAAGTTGCATATACTTAATGCAAGTAATTCGCAAAGGATTAGGAGGTGATATCAATTGAGATTCTATAACGTTAAAAGCAGAGATGGTTGAAGTAGTAGCAGATGATGAAAGTAGAAGTCGTCACCACAGAAGAGCGCATGAAAGCTGGAAAAGCTAAATCAAACGGTACGAAGCTTTCAAGATTCTTAGCAATGAGGATGCACAAAAATTAGCTAAATAAAGTTATTTAACCTGCCGTCTTTTGCGGGCGGAGACGAGTTAAAGTATCTTTTCTCGACGCCAAAAGCAATACATATGAACCATACCCCGCCCGCCGTTAGCGTGGCGGGGTTATTTATCCCACACAAACATTATGAAAAAGAAGCCATCGTTATCGTAACTGGAGTCAAGATCAATGGCTTGAAGATTTTTAAAGATCGAATCACTACTTTGATCCTCACAAGGAAGTAAGCAATATAAGATGAACGCAGCGGCTGGTGCAGCTGTCGCACTCAACAGAGGCAAGGTTACATTGTAGCCGCGGCCGGTTCATGCAATGGTTGCATGAAGCTTCTGAAACTGAAACTTACTCAAAAACCGTATCACTTTACGGAACTTAACCTTCTTGATAAGAATGCAATAGTGGCGTTTGTCAAAGAAGTTAAAGTTACAAAAAGACAGGACTCCCCGTCCATCTCGTTCATTATGGTGGCGCGTCAGAGACAGATGTTAGAGATTGCCAGGTAACAGTATATTTCTTGATCCTGGAAACACCATCACAGGCAGTAGCCCCATCATGGCAAATAATACCGTAACCCGGTTTAACATTCTTCAAGGCCTACGTTCAGTATTTGTACAGAAGATAACAAAGGTTGTGCTTATCTCAGCAATTACGGCTTTACGCACAAAAGACTGCATGCGCTTGATGCAATTCAAAGGGCAGGGCACGCCATGGCGAGAAGTCTGGCGCTCGGTTGACACCGGAGAATATTTTTATTACGGAAATAATGCCGGGTATCACCGACACTGGTTTTACGACAACCCCCAAAACCTTAAAGTACATAAAGCATGCTTCAAAGAGTTGGGATATGATTATACAGACGCTACCTTTCGGTATTTTCTGCTGAGCGCGCAGGTGAAGCTGTTGTTTTGCAATGGATGTTGATGCTCATGTCAGAAAATTACTCTTATGCCGTTTTGAGTCAGTACCCCACACTTGGGAGCTTAGTAATTAACTACAAACATGAGTGCAGAATTTGGAATACCAATTGACAAGAAGTTGATGAGAGCACTAAGCGAGCAGTCGTACTTTGGGCCACAGGTGCAAATTAAGACAACCCATTCTATCGTATATGGATAGAGAGCCGGACTGTTGATCAAATGACAGTAAATTAGTAATGAATGACATTGGGGTTCGGGATTTGAAAAGTCTAAATTTAGTTCCCGTACAGCAGACGACCTCACTTTGGTAAGGCAGGTTTGCCTTGGATGTATCGAAAGATGAATTTAAAGAACAAATCGATAGCGCATTTCCAGCAGGTGTTTTAAATTTATTTATAGAACCGACCGGTGCTGTTGATATAGCTGAAATCGAAGCCGCATTTGATGAAATTTGAGTGTTGAAGATGTACTGTATGTGGGCGTTTGAGTGCGAGGTCACGGGTTAAATCCTTGGTATAAATCTATGCTCAGAAATCTAGAAGTTCTTCAAAGGCGTCAAGGAGTTGTCTGCATAACTCATGCAGAGAAGAACCTACCGTTACTATCGAAGATGGATTATTAATTCCTGTGATTGAGTTTGTAACTAATAGTACTGGCGGAAGCAAATTGTACTAGTTGGCGAAAATGGTGAAGTTCCTGAAGACATACTGGCCTTAGAGACCAATAAAGATAAAACATCTGCTACTCAATCCCCTTCTACTGCAGAGAGTAGATCAATATACGCGGATGGTATCAGCTTGCGAGATGGTGTTACCACTGAAGATATTGAGGAATTGGGAAAATTGCTAGGTGTGAACCCGTACAGAAGAAAAGGCAGATTCCCTTCAAGAGATGGTAAGCGGTTTAATTTACAGATAATTAACGGAAGGATAGTAAAAGAAGAGATAGAAGCAGCAGAAACATCAAATCTTATATTCATGACTCCTGACCCCGTGACAAGGACATTGTTCCAAAGCATGACTCACCAGTTCGAAGATCACGACCACCATCATCACGATGATCATGGACACCATGATCATCATCTTCAGGATAACCCAACTACTATTGAGCAATTACTGCAATTTGTTGAAAAGAGACGTCGTGAATATGAAACTCCCGTAATATCTGAGGAAAGCGGAAGATTACTGACGTCTTTTCCAGAAGCCGATCTTGCTTATGTGGTCTCTGTAAAGGGTAATTATATTCCCAACGAGTTATTTAATCAGATTCCACAAGAGGTCCGGGATAACGTCCTGGTCTGGTACATAATGCAAAGAGCATTTGCTCTTGCGCAGCTTAATAATTACAAACAAGACGCAAATTTCCGAGAGTATCAAAGATCGCTTGCTATTAACCTTGCTTGGTTTGCATACGAGTCTGAAATAAAAAATAACCCTAAATACAAAATTCTTAAAAATGGTAAATTATTTGGGACCACACCGGTGGGATACTTGGATTACTTAAAAGCAGGCAGAAATGCATACGAAGGTCTTTCCGCTCTATCAGCAAACGAGATTAATCTAAAACAAAAAGACAGGCAACCTGAGGACATGCAAGAGGCGCTTGCTTGGGCTGTTCTTGGAGAGAAAAGCGTATCTGTCGCAGAAGCCATATCCCTTGCTGAGCGCTTTCGAATGCTCGCAATAGCGCAAAACCTAGATGACTATATTGAGCGTTGGTCAGATGTAGTCAGATACTTTGAGGTTATGAGATAATACCTAGATATGAAGCATGGCGACATTCTTAAAAAGCACAATCTAAAACAGACACAAGCTCGCTCTGCGATTCTTACCATAATTTTTCAGAGTAAAAAACCAGTAGACGTTGTGACAATATCGCAATTTCTAAAAAAAATAGGAATCGTTACTGATCAGGCGACGGTCTACCGAACTCTACAAACTTTTGTGGAAAGCGGCATACTTAAACGCGTTGAGTTTCACGAAGGGAAGTTTCGCTACGAACTATCCTCTCTTCCCCACCATCATCATCTAGTCTGTACGGACTGTGGGAAAATCGAGGATATTGAAAATTGTGGAATGGAAGAGGTAGAAAAGATTCTCCAGAAAAAAACCTCATTCAAAATCGCAGAGCACCATGCCGAGTTTTTCGGCTTTTGTAAAAACTGTAAGCGGTCTACTCAAGCAGCAAAAGCGCAAACATGACTCCGATACCTATTAGCATGGTGACAAACTGAAGAACTGTTTTTTTAAATCCCACTTCTCTGTGAAGTTCTGGAATAAGATCAAATGCAGCTATATAAATGAAGTTTCCTGCTGCAAATGATCAATGCCATAATGATTTCATCATTAGCGCTTCCTATTATTATGACAGTGACAGTGCCTATGACCGCAGTCATTGCTGAAAGAAAATTAAACCATATAGCCTTCGACCTTGTGTAACCACCATGAACCAATACTCCAAAGTTGCCGATCTCCTGTGGAATCTCGTGGAGGATTACCGCAAAGGTTGACCAACCGCAATTCCACCAGGTAATGCTGATGAAGTAACTCGCTCCTATTATTAGGCCATCGATAAAATTGTGAATCTGCGTGATGTTTCGCCTAAATTTCTCAAAGGTCATTGTCGTTACAGGATTTTTATGAACATGACCTCCAGTGTGCGACTGATGATGTTTCCATCGCTGAATTATTTTCTCGATGATAAGAAAAGGTAACTTTTTTTCACAAGTATTCAAAGAAGAATATTTACGATGAAACGCTCTGAAAGAAGATAATCCATCAGCCTCTGACTACTTCTGGGAGAAGATGAATGAAAACGTCACCTGAAACCGAGACTTTTGCCCAATCTTTAATGCATCTTCGTGAAAAGTCTCCTATACAAAGTAAGATTAGAAATGATTTGAAGTAGATCTTCTCACTAATGAGGAACCAAGACTGCTCCAATAATTGAAATTAAACTTACGATACAAAAACACTAAGCAAAGCTTCTGGTAAATTGCAACCATTGTGATTAATTATAGAGGAGACTTGAAATCCCTTCTGTTTTGTCTTGAAATCATGTCTTATATTTTGTTTATACTGACAGTTCTTTGACAGATCAAACAAGTTCTCAAACAACCTCCGATGAAGAAGTTCAGGACGCAGAGGTCGTCGAAACGCCAACTCACAGCACCTCATCCAATCTTGAAGAGCGTCTCAGTATTGAGCAGATGATCAAAACTACATGTCCGACATTTCTCGAATTCGTGAGAAACTGAAGACTCAGAAGGATATGTTCAAATCTTCATTTGAGAGCGACAAGGAGTTTAGTGATGTCGATACCGAACATAAAGCAATTGCACGAAAAACAGTTGCAAAGCAGCGCATTATTAAAACGGATGCGGTCTCGGCCGTCAGCATGAAGATCAAGGAGATACAAGAAGAGATGAAGGAAACACAGCAAGCACTTTCGGATTATCTTAATCGCTACATTCAGGTGTCAGACTCTACCGAGTTCATGGGACCTGATGGAGAGGTTCACCAGATTGTTCGAACTGCAAAACTTGATAAAGAAGAAGTAGAAAGAAATTACTTGGCTTTTTCCTCAGAACGGTAAAAGTTGTAGTACATTACCGGAATAAAGAAAAGTTTGAGTGCTCCTGAGAAAATAAGTCCCGAGATGATTGCCCTCCTAGTCCCCTCCAAAAAGGATCTGCAATAGTGATTGGTATAAGTCCAAGTATTGTCGCCAAGGAGGTCAGTAGTACCGGCTCCAAACGATTTGCCGCTGCATCTGCAATAGCATCGTGTAATGAAAGACCGTGCGCTCTATTTTCATTAATTTTTCAATAACCACGATTGCATGAGTCACAACAATACCAAACAGAGCGAGTATTCCAATCAAGGCAGCAAAGGACAGAGGTGTTCTTGTGAGCGCAAATATGTAAAAGACGCCCGCTATTGAAATGGGAATTATCAACATCGACATAAAGGCCTGACGGAAAGAACCAAACTCAATAACCATCGTTATTAGAATCAACATGAATGAAAGCACCATTGCCTGAAGGATCGAGGTTACTGACTTTTGATTTTCTTCGTTGACTCCACCTGTTGCCAATGAATAGCCATCTGGCATGTTTAACGACTCAGCAAACTTAAGAAGTTCCGCATTTTTCTCAGGAATATTTACACCAGGTTTGACACTGGCAAAGACCGAGATTGTACGCTTTTCACTTTCCCGAGTAATTGAGGTTGGATTTGAGGCGAGCGTAAAGTCACCTAAGGAAATGAGCGGAACAGTACCTCCTTCTTTAAGTGGAATTTCGATTGTTCCCAACTCACTTATTGACATGCCGTCATACGAGTTAGTTCGGAATATAATATCCTCTCTTTTTACCAAATAGAACAGTGTCAAGAGTAAAGCCACTTGCATATGTCCTCAGCCAAAGTCCTACCTGATCTTTAGTAAGACCGACATCTGCCAGCTTTTCATTGTCTGGGGTAAACACGATTTTACTTGTTCCCGATTTGATAGATTTATCGATGTTAATTAAGCCAGACTGTTTCTTAAGGTATGAGACTATTTTGTCTGCGTATGTATCGAGTACTCCTAGATCCTCACCTAACAACTTTATCTGAACATCTGCGCCAGCGGGAGGTCCTCCTGAGATCTCAACTACCGAAACCTTTCCTTTCGAATACTGGTTCAAATCATCGCGTACAGTCTGCGCTATTTCTGCCGACGTAATTTTGCGATCTTCTTTTTTAGTGAGGTGGAGCGTGTATAAAATTGCATCTGTCTCAACTCCTCTGTCTCCATCAGGCTGAATGATTTGCCCCATTTCGGTAAGTAGGTAGTCGAGCTCTTTGGTTGAACGAAGTTTGTTTGCCAACGAGAGTCCTTCCTGATTGATAATAGTCGCACTGGTGCCTGCAGGGTAGTCTACTCCCACATACACTATTTCTTCATTGTCTTTGGGGAAGAACTCATTTTTAACAAAACCCAATGGAATCAGTAAGTACGCAAGAAGCGCAAATACAGAAATTGCAATAAGTGTTTTTGTACGCGCCGACTTAGATGAGAGTATCCGCTCGATTAAGGTTCTGTACCCTTCTGATAAATACTGCACATTAACGACCCCATTGTCCGAAACATGTTCCACCTTTCGAATAACCGATTGGACGAACTTATGTTTTGCCAATGCACGTCGGTATCGGTCAGCTAACGCGATTCTAACCTTGTAAACAACAAGAAGTCCGATGAGGGCTGAAACTAAAGCAAACGGAAAGAGATTGTTTTTCGGGATTAAAAATGCGCATATGAGTACATAAGAAACGACCGCAAGTATCTTCAAAAAAGTAACGACTCTTTTTGGTAGCTGAGGTTTGAGGAAAACTATCATCATAGGGATAGTGATAAGAACCGCAATTGTGGTGGATGAAAGCATCGTGGTAGTTACGACAATTGGAATAGATTTTATAAACTCTCCAATAATTCCAGTTGCCAGTAACAACGGAACAAAAGCCCAAATTGTGGTAATGGTAGTCGACCATAGTGGCACGATAAAGTCTTTCCAGACCATAACTCCTGTCTCAAATGGGGTGAAGCGACCCGTTTTATAGTAGCGCGTCATTGCTGCAACAGAAACGATTGTGTCATCGATCAATAGTCCAAGTGAAAGGAGGAACGAGAACATCGTTAAAAAGTTTAGTGTTAGTCCAAAGGCATTAATAATTGCAAACGACGCAAGAAAGGTTAGTGGCACTGTAATCGTAGAGATAATTGCTTGACGAAGTCCAAGAAACAAAAGAAGAAGTACGAACACCAAAAGTATAGTTGTCTTAAACTCATCAAACAAATCATTAAATTGCTTCGTAATGTCATTTGCTGTGTTCCTTACTGTATATAAACTAAACTGCCCCTTATAGTTTTTTAATTCTGTGTTTACAACCGGCTCAGTAACCTTGAAAGATTTATCGATGTCGGCATTGGTTTTTTTATAGACAAAAAACTGGATCGTACGCTCGCTCCCCTTTTTAAGGTTGGCAATGTAGGTATGCTGCTGTCCGCTTTTCGAGCGTTCAGCAATCGTTGCAATATCTCCAAGTCGAACGGTCCTATCATCGATAAGGATCGGGAGCTTACGAAGATCTTCTATCGTTACAATTTCCCTGTCTATTGTGAGTGAGAAGGTAGAGTTGTCCGAGTTTACCGAACCTGCCGGAAATGATTTTGAAGCAGTCTGAACAAGACCTAACAAGGATAAAGGTGTAATGTTGTAGTCCTTGGATTTCTGAAGATTTACGGTGACCTCGATTGTCTGATCATCAAGTCCTGTGGTAACTACTCGATCTACCTGAGGGATGTTCTCGATCTTATCTTTTAAGTTTTCGCCAAACCTCATAAGAGACGCCGTATCGGACTTGGAGGTAATGGCAAAGATCCAGAATGGTTGATCCTCAAAATCGACCGATCTCACATTTGGTGCTTTCGCATCATCTGGTAGATTCGTCACTCGATCGACAAGGTTTTGTACATCCGCTACCGCTTCATCAACCTTCACGCTTGACTGAAACTGCAGTACTACTGAAGAGAGACTCTCACGTGAGGTCGAACTCATAGTGTCGAGACCTTTCACGCTCTTAAGCTCTCGTTCGAGTGGAACCGTTACCAATGACTCAATGTCCTCAGGATTAGCTCCTGGAAGCAAAGTAGAGACCGACACTATCGGAATCTTAATCTCTGGGTTAAGTCTACGTGGAATGGTAATTAATCCCGAGATTCCAATAATAACGATAGTTATTATCAACAGAACCGGTAGTCTGATATTTGCGAGGTATTTGGCCTGAAAAGACTGAAGAAGTTTCGGATCAAACCGCAATGAACTAAGATAGGATGCTCGCTTTTTAATCATAAGATGCTTAGTTAATTTTCTTTACGAGGTCACCCGCTATTACGTTTCTATCGGTGATTACCTCGTCCCCATCTTTAAGTCCTGAAAGAACCTGAACATAGGTTCCAAAGACTGAACCAAGTTTTACTCTTCGTGGCATTGATCTACCTTTCTCGATTACAAATAGGAAGTCTGCTTCTTTGGTTTGGTAGACTGTGTCAATTGGCACGAAAGGCACAATACCTGAGCTGTCCGAGGATCCAATCGGAAGTTCGACGGTAACAGATCCATTCTCCGTCACCTGAGCGCGATAAAGTTCGGGTACGTCAAAATATACTGCATAGAGACGACCTGCGACTGCATCCTGTGAAATATGAAACGGATATAGTTTAATCTTGTCTTTTCCTATGGTTACAACGGTTGGCTCTATGCGAGAGACTCGTTTTGCAATATCGGCTGAGACATATGCAACTGCCGTTACTGGATCTGCCTCAACATCCTCACTTATCTGCATAAGGACCTGACCTGGGTTAACCGACTGTCCTACCTTAACCAGCACATTATCGACCACTCCTGCAAAAGGAGCAGAGGGATACATAGATGCCTCGGATACCTGATTGATCTGAACCTGAAGTTCCTGAATTTCACGATTTAGATCGAGTGATTTATCTTGTAGATCAAGTTGTTTTTTTGTTACATCTTCCTGAAGCTTGGAGACGTCTGTCTCACCAGACTGATCATTTAATTCTTCAGAAAGCTCTTTTTGCTTAGAGATAAGGTCCTTCTGTGGTTGGAGCGTGCTTAGCGTGAAGTCTCTTTGTGCTTGAGCTAGTTTTCTCGAGAGTGAAGGAATGTTCCCCCCTTGGTAGTTGGAAGATAGCCCAACCAATGTCTGCCCGCGATAAAATCTTTCTCCCTCGTTTTTGTATACCTGTTGAACAACTCCACCAGTTAAGGCGGTAATACGTATTACACCAGACTTTTTAATTTGCGCCTGAACAATGAGTTTTGGAGCAGACCCAATTTGGTAAACCGAGACCGACTTAGTCTGAACTATATCTGCTTTCTCAATTTTTTTTGGAGTGCCTAGAATGTTGCTGGCGATGATTAGTGACAAAAGGAGACCGAGTGCTAAGAAGAAACTAAGAAAAGGTTTTTTATCAATAGCTGCTGAAAGTTTTTTGATTTGTACCTTAAACCCCTTATTTATTGCTTTATAGCTATGGGCAGTTCTTTTTTGAAGTTCTTTTAACATGAGTTGAGCATTATAGCCTATTCTGAGGCTATTTTCAACATCTCTATATATGTATATATAAGGAAGTGCTCTTTTTATGCAGCGGAGGGACCTTCAGGTGGGGTTGGAGGTTTTGGAGGTTCTGCCGGCTTTTCTTCGGGATTAGGAACGATTTTCAGAGCAGGTGGTGTAGCGGGTGACTGATCTATAAAACCTGCTGATGGATGGCCTCTTTTTGCCATTTCTATTTTAGCCTGCTCCTCTGGCGTGTTGGTTAGCGTTGGTGCAAACAAATCAACTACATTATTGTCTGAGTCTTCTTTTGGAGCTACTGGCCGACTTCTTTTTGCCTCTTGAAGTTCCAAATATGTGGCGGCATTTGCGAGTTCGGTTACAGGAGTTACTGACTCTGCAACCTCGTTATCATCCTTCCAATTATATGGCATATCTGCATTCTCAATAAAGGGTTCGTCAGTGCCAGGATGAGACTCCCCCGCTATCTCGGACCTCATAGCCTCTGTTGCTTGAGAAGGTCGTACGATCGGTCCAGCCGGACGACCACTAGATTCTTTTTTTCCACCAAACACTCGATCGAGTCCTTTATCAAATCTCTTATTGAATCGATCCACTCCAGCCATGATTTTTTCACCAAGTACGGTAAATCGACTTGGAGGAGCTTCTTCGATTTTCTTCAAAGAGCCATCGGGGTGAAATATTCGTGGATTTTGTCCTTCTGCCATTCCTATATTATTTTTTTATATAAATTTATCTTTCCTTATCTCGATCGTATACCTGCGGCATAACAGAAGGAGATTTATCTGATTGCCCACGTATCTCATCAACCATAGCGCTTGTTGCCTGAACTCCAAGTTCATCTGGGTTCAGTTCGGCGGGTTTATCTTCGTTTCTTTTAATAACTTTTACGGTATGAGTTGCGAAATCAGGTTTTGGTGGCACTGAGGCGGTCTCGGAGTGTTCTGGAGGAACGTATACTAATCCTAGCATTTCATGAAGTGCTTGGTTAAGTTCGGTCGCTTTGCCACGAATTTGTCTACCCCACACCTCCGTCCTACGTAATGGTCGAGAATGATGTTGCTTATGGCCCATCTCACTCAAACCAGTACCATTACCAATATCGACTCTTTCTGCCATATGTATATAGTACTATTTTTTGAGGTTTGTCCAGATTCAACCGTTGCTATATCTTGAATATTGAGTTATTTTCTACTACACTTGAATCATGGACGAAAATAGGAAAAAAGCTCTTATCTCTCTCCAGACCAGTACGCATCCTCTCTGCGTGATGTCGACAGTGACCGTAGACAACGTATCTGAGTCCTCACTTCTCGCCTTTGTTGTACGTGAGGATCTATCGCTACTTATCAGTACCCATACCTCAACTCGCAAGTGGAAAAACCTCGAAAGTAACACTGCGGTTTCCTTAGTCTTTGGCCTAGCTTTTGGAGTTGTGAATGTGCAGTATGAAGGCGTAGCGAGACTCATAACCGAGCCCGAGGAAATAAAGAAATATGATGAGGAGTACTTCTCTGCTCGACCAGAACTCAAACAGTATCGTGTAAATGACACCGGCTTTATAGAAATTACACCTCGATGGGTAAGAACTGTTGACTTTACTCAGACCCCTCCTAAGGTTGAAGAATCCTCATTCTAGATTGTTGGAATGCTCCAAGCACATCCAAAAAGCCCGTAATTTATTGGCAGACTACCATATACTCTGCTAGCGCTATCTAGTGGTAGCTTAGGAGCGTCAGGACAACCTAAAACAGATTATCAATCGAGATTTCAGTCTCATTTCTAGTCGTATTCACGGCTCGATTTGATATTCTCACAAGAGAGATATATACTAATCCTGAAATGAAAAAGTATCTCGCAGAGCTGATCGGAACATTTACCTTAAGCTTAGTTGTCGGACTCTCATTATCTGCTCAGTTCCCCATCATCACTCCTGTTCTCGCAGCCTTAACCTTGGGTCTTTTTGTTTATTCCATTGGTGTGATTTCGGGATGCCACATCAATCCGGCGGTAACGCTCGGTCTTCTTTCCATTGGAAAGATAAAGATGGATGAAGCAGGAAAGTACATTGTCGCTCAACTGGTCGGAGGGTTCTTGGCCTCTGTTCTACTGGTCCAGTTAGGAGCTATGATGGCTCCAATTGCGGTTGGTGGAGTTACTCAGATTCTAGCTGAGGTCCTAGGAACGGCGGTCTTTACCTTTGGTATTGGCGCGGTTGTGTTTGGAAAGGTCTCGGATGTGGTCTCGGGAGCTGTCATCGGTGGCTCGCTTCTTCTAGGGATCTCGATTGCCGCTATGGTTGGCTCTGCTGGAGTCCTGAACCCTGCGGTGGCTCTTACCATCAATGCCTTTCACCCCACCTACATAATCGGTGAGATTCTAGGCGCGCTCATCGGCTTAACGCTTGCACGATCTCTACAGAAGTAAGGTTCTCCTGTGGTTCTTGAACGCCTCGTCTTTCAGAAAAGGTAATGACGGTTTATAAAGGTTGGCAAAGGTATAACATATGTTCTTGACTGGATGAAAAGATGGTATAATAATTTTGGATGAAAGGGTTTTTACCCTTCATGACGCTAACGTCCACAAACCGAAGCGTGAGGCATCCATTAAGATTTCTTCCAGCGCCTCTTGAGGCGCTTTTTTCTTGCATTTTTCTTATCCATCACTGAATAAAATATCTTATTTTTCTTAAGATCTTCAACGCAGATTACTCGAACCTTCCTCATTTGTTTTGACCCGTTCTCTTCTACTTCCATAACCGCTTCCAGAGCGTAGAATATTTTTCTTCCTCTTTGAGAGATGTTTTGTATCGTTGACGACTTTTCAATTATATCTTTGGCATATGGGAGCAATTTCAGCCTACGAAACGTATCATCAGAAGTTCTTTTTCTATGTCCTGTCGCTCCGATAATATGTCTCCATCCCTGTAGGGTGAACTGTACCGGCCCATTGAACGCTGGACACGTAATGACCGAACTTCTCCAAAGATCGTATATGAGCCAGGCTTGCGCCTGTTGTTTTTGCAATAGCGCATGCGAGGTCATGCAAAAATAATAGAAAGAGTCGCTATGCTTGTCAGTCGCTTATGGATTCGACTTCGCTCACCACAAGTATGCTACCCCACTTCGCTCACGACAATGTCAGAGCTACGAGGGG
This sequence comes from Candidatus Roizmanbacteria bacterium, assembly GCA_016699265.1. Classification (NCBI taxonomy): domain Bacteria; phylum Candidatus Roizmaniibacteriota; species Candidatus Roizmanbacteria bacterium. The sequence continues at coordinate 214,368 of CP064967.1, forward strand.
CAAAGCAAAATAATGTGATTGGAGCGTTGGAGTAATCTAGCAGATTAGTTAAACAATGAAAATAATTAGCAGACTACGCTCTTCACTGCTAGCGCTATCGGGTGGTAGCTCTGGAGCGTCAGGACAATCCAATCAAGCTCTTTTTAAGATCTCTCTTGGCTTCGATCCTATTGCTTCACCTACATATCCGGCTTCCTGAAGTTCGTCAAGAATTCGTGCAGCCCTCGCGTATCCAATCTTAAGTTTGCGCTGTAGTAATGACGCTGAGGCGAGTTCGTAATTCTGAATTATTTTAACTGCTTCGTCAAAAGATTATCTGGTCCGGTGTTCTTCGGTGCAACATCAATAGGACCCACCGATGAGAGCTTTACCCATTTTATAATTGCGTCAATCCGCGTACGAAGATCATCGAGCTCGTTTAGAACAGCTTGGAGAATCTCTTGATTGTTTGAGTCGCTCAATGGTCTTATCATCACTCCCCTACTCTACCAAATAATTAACAGAGAAGTCAATGGTCATTATGGTATAGTGAAATTATGACCAATATTTACCTCGATATTGATGGTGTTCTTTTGGTGAATGACAATACGATGGCAAACTACTGTCATGAGTTTCTGGAGTATGTGACGACTCACTTCCCTACCTATTGGCTGACGACCCACTGTCGCGGAGACGAGCGCCTCACGCACCTCTTTCTTACCCGTACCTTTCCGGCCAAGACCTTGGAGATCGTGAAGAAGATAAAGCCTACCAACTGGGCTACGAACAAGACCGAAGGGATCGACTTCTCACAGCCGTTCCTATGGTTTGATGACGATCTTTTCCTTGGGGAGCGTCAGGAGCTGGAGAGAAGGAATTTATTGGACAACTGGATTGAGGTCGACTTCCGCAAAGACGAAAACTACCTCCAACGCTTCCTCACCTCTTTCCCAATTCCTATCGATGTTGTTAGGTAATAAAAATTAGCTTCAAAAAATGAAGAAAATGATATTTATGAAGCTAAAATGTTGACGATAGTCAACAAAATGAGAGTTTTAGCCCGTCAGAAAAGGAATAAAAGTTACGTATATAGGAAATGTATGAGGATTTTCTATTCCTTTACCTCTCTGTTATCGGAAAGCGATGTAAATTTAGCCGTCATTGTAGGATTGCCTCGCGTAAGTCTTTTGATAGTTAGATCTTCAGTTCTATTATTGGCTATACGTAGGTTGTTCTCGGAAGACAAGAGTGCGTCTTTTGTTTTTTGCAGGTGGTCAATAGTTTTGTCGATTTCTTCAATGGCAGTCTTAAATTTACGACTAGCGAGATCGTAATTTTTTGCAAAACCTTCTTTAAATTTATTTATATTGTCCTCAAAATTTGTGATATCTATATTTTGACTTTTTACTAAAGCAAGTTCCGCTTTATATATTAGAGAGTTCATCGCAGCGTTGCGTAGCAGTGTGATAATTGGAATGAAAAATTGCGGGCGGACAACATACATTTTGGGGTACTTATGAGCGACATCAACAATACCCGTGTTGTACAGCTCATTTTCAGCTTCCAAGAGCGAAACGAGTACGGCGTATTCACATTTCTTTTCAGCACGATCTTTGTCCAGTTCTCGCAAAAAGTCTTCATTTCGTTTTTTTGTTGTAGTTTCGTCACCTTCATTTTTCATTTCAAACATGATTGATATGATTTCATTGCCAGTATCATCAATTTCTCGATAGATATAGTCTCCCTTGCTTCCAGTCTTTGAATCGTTGTCTTTTTCAAAATAGGCGTGTTGAAAAGCGGTTGCGCGAAGTTTGTTAAATTCCGTTTCGCAGTGTTGCTCAAGAGTTTCTCCAATCATTTTAGTTGAGAGCTTGAGCTTCATATCTTTGCGGAGAGTAATCTCATCATCTTTCATTTTGATAATATCGTCTTTGGTCTTAAGCTCGGAGGAAAACTTTTCAAGAAGTGACTTTTCCAACAATAGCTTTTCTGTTTCTTTACTTTTAAGATCATTAGCTAGATCATCACGCTCTTTTTCAATTTTTTAACAGCTTCGGTAACACTGAGTTTTTCTCTACTTCAGCTTTATCAATTTTTGATTTCATTTCAGCAAGTTCGGCTTCTTTCTTTGCCAATTGTTCTGCTAAGTTGCGGTCCTTTTCGGCTCTTAGTTCAGCCAGTTCTTTATCTTTCTTCGCGAGTTCGTCTTGCAATGTATTTTGAGATTGGATTCGGCTAATTTGACGGCACTTTCTTTTTCCTTTTCTGCAATATTTAGTCGCTCACGTAATTCTTCTTCAAATTTATGATCGCGAATCTGTTTGAGAATATCAGCAAAACCAGCCTCATCGACTTTAAAAACTTTTTTACAATGTGGGCATACAATATCATTCATACTATTTTTAGTTAATTTTTCTATGACTGGTGATCAGCATTTTCAAATTATATTAAAGGCTCCCCATTTCTTTTCTTGTTTCCATCTCTTTCTTTTTTTGAGTTATGCGTAACAATTCACGTTCTTGACGTTCAACTTGCTTGAACTCCTCTTCTTCCATATTTACTGATGCCACCTCATAAAGCAGACTATTTCTTAAGCTAAAATTCTTTCAGCATTTAACTTTTGATTCTTTTACATATATTTCTGCAATTGCTTCAGCTACGTGAAAATTAATATAAAATTCTGTATCTTTTACCAGGAGGTATCCTTTAAATCCTATATTTATATACACTTCTATAATTTGGTCTTGAGTAATAATTGTCTCCTTATCGATAGTGTCGTTGCCTAGATTTTCTAGAAAAAATTCAAATCTAAATTTTTTCCACCTACCATAATGAATTTTGCTTTTTTTGCTTGTGTCTTTTTTGGAACCCTTTGATCATTTGCCTGATCCACTTCATCTGGAGTTTCTTCTCTTGCGACTTTAACATTTTGCTCACGAGTTTCCAGTTCTGCGGGTTGCCCATCCTTAGAACGTTTGGCTTGTTTCAAATCAGGAAATGCCAATTCTTTAAACTCGTCTACTCGATTTAATGCCTGCAGAAGCTTGTCTTTTAAAGTTTCGCGCTTTTCCCAAATTGGCATTTCTTCTGATTTTTCTGCACTTGCTCTGTCGGTTGCAAGATTCTTTATTTCATCAATTTTTCCTTTTAACCGTCTTCCAAGATAATTTTCGGTTTGGTCACCCCAAAATTTTCTATAAATTCCTTAAATTCTCCTGATTCTAAAATGAATTCTCTTTTATTGTGTGTAACAGGAACAGGATCTAGATTAATCTCTCCTGTTATGTGCATTACAGAAGGATGGTAACTATAGCCCAATTTTTCTGCAGATTTAATTAACCTTCCCTCCTAAACAAACTAAATCCGCTTTGCTTCTGTGAGCCAACCATTAATAACCCGTACCAACCGTTAATTTCACGCCCATTTGAAAGAGTATGTTTGAATTCTGTTTTGGTATTTCCCACGAGTTGAGGCTCGATAGGTATACAAGCTTTGGCGGATTTTTCCTAAGCCTACCTTTATGACAACGTTGTTGTGTACTATGTATGGACCATACCTTTTTGATAAATCATCCTTTATTCTTGTCACTAGCGCGTCGTAGAGTTTAATTTTAGTTTCGTAATTTCAATAGTTGTTCCGTGTAGCTCGATAGGAGCTTGTTCAATCGTCATTGGATAATCGTTCCAGTTCTCAGTCTTTAGGAATTCTTCCTTATCATATGAAAGAATAAATCGCTTATTTGATTCAAATTCAGTAGTGTAAACCTTGAAGTGTGCGCCAAGACTGCTGCAAGCCGATTTCAAACCAAGTCCGAATTCCCCAATGCATCATGTTTTTGAGTGTGCGAGAACTAGAGATTTTGCAGCAGATTCTTTATTCATTCCCCTCCCGTTATCTTCAATGATTATTTTCTCGTCTCTTTTATCTAAAATTACATATATTTCTACGCCTTCCTCATTTTATATCAATTTGAGTTATCAACAAGTTCAGCTTTTATATCGGATACAGAGTAATTGGCTTCACCGATTTTGTGGTAGATACTTTTATCGGGAGTTATGTCTATTTTTTTCTACTTTAGTTGGTTCCATAATGTTAAGTGATATTTATGATCCATACTACACTAGTGGGGGTTAATTGTCAAGTGCCTTTAAAGATTCGTGCCTAAAAATTAAGCCACAACTCACTTCAAAGCTGTAACTGCATTTTATTTATTTAAGTAAATTTCAGCAAAGATTTTCCAAAGTTGCTTGAATAAGTAGGATAGGCTATATTAGGAATATCACGAAGCATTTTGGAAATAAATCATTTTAGTATAAATCAAAGACGTTATTTGGGTTCAAAAACAAAACTCCTTAACTTTATTGATGACACTCTCGAAAGGAAAAGATAGAGTTTGAGTCATTTGCCGATATATTTGCAGGGACAGGAACCTTTCAAAAAATCATTTCTATGATCGTTCACGAGTAATCATTAATGATATTTTGGATTCCAACAATCACATCTATCATGCATTTTTGGCAATGACAATTTACGAGAAGACAGGCTTAAGGAACGCCTAAAACTCTACAACTCTCTTGAGCTAAAAAATTATAACGATAATTATTTTTCGGAAAACTTTTCCAATACTTACTTTGACGAAAAAAATTCAAAGAAAATAGGAATCATACGAGACGATATAGAAAAGTTGTTTAAAGAGAAAATAATTACAAACAGAGAGAAGTCGTATTTACTAACGTCTTTGATTTACGCGCTTGACAGAATTGCAAATACAGTAGGACACTACGATGCTTATAGAAAAATTAGTATTCCAGAAAAACGATTATTCTTATTACCCCTTGATATTAGGTTATCAAAATACTCTGCAGAAATATACAAAGACGATGCGAACGAATTAGTAAAAAGAATCAAAGCGGATATTGTCTATATCGACCCACCATATAATTCGCGGCAATACTCGGATGGCTATCACTTGCTTGAAAATATTGCGACCTGGAAGAAAGAGGAAGTTTTTGGCGTAGCAAAAAAAATCAATCGTTCGCATATTAAGAGTAGGTACAACATGAAATCTGCAGGAGTTGCCTTTGGCGAACTGATAGATAATATTGACGCAAAATATATTCTAGTTTCTTACAACGATATGGGTGGTTCTGGTAACGCTCGTTCGCAATCACGAATAAGCGATCACGAGATTCTATCCGTACTAAAACGGAAAGGCCAAGTGCAGCTATTCGAAACTGGCTTCAAACAATTTACTACTGGCAAATCAAGCAAAGACGACCTAAAGGAACGTATATTTCTATGTAAAATAAATGTTACAACAAAGACTAGTAGGGCGGTTGTTGCATCTTGGAGAAATCCTGTTCAGAACGGATTTGTGAAGTCGCCATTGAACTATACAGGAGGAAAACACAAATTGTTACCTCAGATAACTAAGCTATTCCCAAATGACATAAAAACATTTTATGATGTTTTTTCGGGAGGTGCAAATGTTGGGATTAATGCTAATGCCCAAAATACCATTTGTGTAGAGAAAAATAGATATGTCGTTAATCTCTTAAATTTGATAAAAAATAATAATTTTGAAGATCTGAATCAAAGGGTAATTGACATCATAGATAACTTCGGTTTAAGCAAGAGCTATATCAAGGGTTATGATTTTTATCATGCCGATAGTTCGGCTGGACTAGGACAATACAATAAAAGTAAATTTTTGGAACTTCGCAATGAGTTCAATAAAGATAAAACCAGAATTGATCTTTTGCTCGTGCTTGTTCTTTATTCATTCAACAATCAAATCAGATTTAATTCGAAGGGAGATTATAATCTACCTGTTGGAAAACGAGATTATAATGGTAGCTCAAGAAAAAAACGTTGCCGCCTTTAATCAAATTTCAAATGAGAAAAAATTGATTTTAAAATTGGTGATTTTAGAGATATAGAAAAAAATAGATTTGGTAAAAAATGATTTTGTTTATTTTGACCCGCCATATTTGTTGGGACTTGCGAGTTATAACGAGTTGGGTGGATGGACTGAAAATGATGAACGGGACTTGTACGCACTACTTACTCGACTTAACGATAAAGGTATCAGATTTGCCTTATCAAACGTTCTGGAACATAAAGGCGAGATTAACAAAATAATAAAGGCTTGGGCAAATAAAGGAAACTCAATTTTACAAATTGAAGTACCACTACAAAAACTCAAATTATCACTCAACTGCTAAAAATAATAATACCGTTGAAGTGCTGATAACTAACTATTGATTTTGCGATACAATAGGATCATGTTAAAAGCGTGGTCAATCACAACCACTGTTCGTAATCCTGAAAGATTAAGTTCTTTTTAGTTGCCCTACAACCCCTAGTCGGCAAAGAGTGGAACATTGAAAATCAAGAAAGTTACCAAAAACTATTAATTAAAAATCGATTGTATGGCTATGGCAACCAACAATTCTATAATGGATTGCCTCGCGAGATTATTGATTTAGTGAATAATGTAGATAATGAGCTTAGCGCGTCAATAGTAGATCGCATTGTTGACCTAAAGAATTATAGAGATTTTGCAATGCGCGGTCGTCAATCGCTTAACCCTCTCACTAAGTTCGGATTTGTCTTTGTTGATGACAATATTCTGAAGATTACCGAACTAGGTCTTAAACTTATTGCCAGTGAGAAAGATCATGGCGATGTTTTCCTAAAATCCTTCATAAAATGGCAGATACCAAATCCAGCTAGCGATGATTTTGCTAACAATGGTGACTACGGTGTTGTTCCGTTTGTGGCAACGTTAAAATTGATAAGCGAAGTAAATATACTCGAGGCGGAACGAGGGATTAAACCAGTCGGCATAAGCAAACGAGAGTTTTCTTTATTCTTCCCAACATTAGTGAAATATACTGACATATCAAGATTTGCAAATGAAATTATAAAACTGCGTGATTCGCAGAAGAATAAGACAAAGCAAGAACGCAAAACAATTCGTGACAGCTATCGCAAGAACTTCGCCACAAACTTTTTAGGCACAAGAGAACAGGCAAAAATTGACAAGTTGCTTACGAATTTGCGGGATTATGGCGATAACGCTATTAGGTATTTTCGTTTAACTAAGTTTATTCGTATTCGCGGAAGAGGATTTTATGTTGATTTAGAATCCAATCGCCATACGGAAATTGAAGCGCTATTCGAAAGTGAGTTCTACAAGCCGAAAATTTTCGCAAATAGGAATGATTATCTCAATCATATGTCAAATGATAGATTACCGAAGTTGCCTTGGCAAGCAAAGGATAAATTGGTTGAGATTGCGACAGAAATTTCCAGCGAAATTAAGACGTTGCGGCAAAACCTTGGGCAATCAACACAAGAAGTTAGAAGTCTCGAACCGATGACGGAAGATGAACTCACTAAATACATCTATAATTTGAGAGAAGTACGAATAGAATTGCAAGAAAAGATAATCGTATTAAATCACAACCCGTTGAATCAATTACAGAGTATATTGATCAACTTGAGAATATCTTTAAGTCTGAAAACCGTGCTTTAATGCTTGAGTACCTATCAACAATGGGGCTTTACGCAATTAACGATGCGATAGAAATCAAACCGAACTACCCAGTTGGTGATGACAATCAACCAACGACTACTGCTCCAGGAGGAATGGCTGACATCGAGTGCTACTACAAAGACTTTAACATGATTGGAGAAGTTACGATGCTGAATGGTCGCGACCAATGGTTTAATGAAGGGCAGCCAGTTATGCGCCATTTACGTGATTTTGAGAATAAAAACCGAAATGCTTACTGCCTGTTTATTGCTCCAAAGATTCACACAGATAGTGCGGAAACATTCTGGCGTGCAAATACTTCTGGCTATAAGGGTGGAAGACAGAGAATCGCCCCAATTACAATAAGCCAGTTCGTAGAAGTGTTGAAGACACTTAAACGATTGCGTGAGTCAAATCAAATATTCACACACGATAAATTACAAGACCTAGTAAAAAGCATTGCGGATAGTGCCAATGCGATAAATAATTCAGACGATTGGATAGCAAACACTCAGGGCCTCTTAAGTGCTTGGTCCGCCGCATTAAATAGTTAGAATTCGATGCGGTCCATATAGCCTCAATCTTTACTTCTGCATGCGACTTGAAAGTAAGAACTGTTTATTGATTTTGGGAAGAGCGCTCGTAGAGAGTGGAACTAGGAGACTTCGGTGCGGAGGAACTCAAAGAGCTGGACCATGGCTAATGTGTCGAGTCCGCAGTATGCAAGGAGGTCTTCGGCGATCTTATCTTTTTGATCGGTGTTCTCACCTTCGAGGAAGGTCTCCTTCCAGACGCGGGAGGCGGTCCCTCCTTCTTTAATGTGAAGTTTCTTGTAGGAAATCTCGGAGATCAGAACAGGAAAGACTTTTTTAATTGAGGCGCTTCCAAAAAATCTTTGTCGACGAACCAGCCAGAAGCAAACGGAACCATAAGATCTACGATCCGTTCGTTGAGTTGCTTCATCTGTTGCGCGTACTCAGGAAACATGAGTCCAAGCTCCTCATTGCGTCCTTTCTCAAAGGACTCATACCAGACCAGAACGGTGCCCCTTTTCTCCGATGTCCTCTACCAACTGCTTGATAAGAGGAAGGCCTGGATTTGAGTTCTGCGTGTGAAGAAATTCTTTGTGAGTGAGCGTTCCGTCCTCATCGAGCCGATGAATCGAGTACTGGAAAGGCATCTGCTGGTACGGATGGAGACCATCAAAGGGTGGGATGACGGCGCTAAAGGTCTCGTAGTCGAAAAATACAGAGGATACTCAAACTTCGCTAGGAAGTCCTTGATGTTTTCTTTGTTCACCTCTCGCCTATCTGCTTTGGTTGCGGTCACCTGCCGTTGCTGTTTACTGTTGAGTTTTGAATCCTTCTGGAATTTCGGCAATCGTCTTTACTCGAGGTCTTCGAGCTCTCCCACAATCTGTGGATTAAGATGTGTCAGCTTAAAGATGTTGTGCGGATGATCCTGTGGAAACATCGCCTCATAGATCGCCATCCACTCATCAAGAGCTCGTAGCCCCACATGACGAGGCGAAAAGTCCGGAGGAAGTGGTGAGTGAGCGACCATCAGGGCATGTTGAATCTGCTTCTTGGTGTACTCGAGCTTGGCCTTTACCTGATCGGTGACCTCGGTCTGCGTTGCGAGCTTTGCAACCTCGACGTCGCCCGCTCGCTCAAACTTATTATTCACATGAACGACAAAAACTTTCCGAACCTTAAGTCCTGCTTTTTCCAGAACAACGGTCTGAAATGCAAGATCTAGGATATGATCTTCCTTAACCTCGGTACTGGACTTAATTTCATAGAGATCGTATTCGGACTCCCCTACTCTCTCGATAACGTCAAAGATACAGGTAATCTCTCCCGCTTCAAGCCGTCCCTGAAGAATTATTTTTGCTCCAGACTCAATAACCTCCTTGGTTCTCACCGGCATCGTACGATAATTATTCTCCTCAAAGCTGAAGCCTACAGTCGTCGCATCGGGGAAGAGTTGCTCGGCATACTTCTCAAACTCATGTCCGTCATCAAACATCGCCTGCAGAGCGTCATCTACCGGAGGAAGCTTGCCTTTGTCGTGTTTTTTGAGCCATAACCACGCAGGATGTTTGAGGAACATCATGTACTCGGTCTTAGACAGTTGCATAAGCCATTCTACTTGGTTTTGGGCAAGAGGTGGGAGCGTAGATCGTATCACGTATAACGTATAAGGTATCTCGTATGGAGAAATGGGGCAGGAGTTTAATACTTGACTGGTTTAGTTTCTGGTATAATTATCGTACAAATGGCTTCGGCCCTCCCCGCTTGCGGGGTAACAAAATCAGGCAATCAAACGCCTGATTTTTTCTTTTAAGGAGATAAAATCATTCTTTCTCACAGTTCCAATCTTATACTTTAGCCTTTTTACATCAAGTAATCTTATTTGAGAAAGTATTGCCGTACTTCTAACACCTTTGTTAAAAGATAGAACGAAGTTAAATGGTCTATTTGGCTTGACTCTTTTGGTTAATGGAATTGCCCAGCATATTTCGTTATTGAATTTTTTCAACACTATAACTGGGCGTAGATAAGAATCTCCCCGTCCATCCTGTTCAAAGCCTACGTTTTCTCCTAAGTGACAGAACCAGACCTCTCGTTCACTAAAAAATACACGATCTTGATTGTTATTTATTCGTTTTTTCTCCTTGTGCCACTTCAGATAATTTTTATCCATATCTCATATCTACCAAAGAGCGTTGTGATTGTCAGTCGCTTATATGCTACAAAACAGTTATTTTAGGTTGTTGGACAAGTATATTTACGCATATAAATCTTCGAGTTCTTTGATGGCGCCAAAGGAGATTCGGTCAAGTACCTCACTATTCATTCCCATCATAATCGCCGGAGTGACCACGTACTCACCATATCGATCATTGATCATGTCAACAGCCTCCGAGACCTTACGGTCCTTGTTCGCATACTCAAAGAGCTCGTCCTGCGACGCGTTGGAGTCCACCAGTCCGTAACAGCTTATGGTAATTTTAGAAATTGGTTTTTTTGCTGGCTGGAGATTGAGAATGTAGAGCGCGCGCTTAAAAAACTCCTGAGTTGTGTACGCTTCGGTGTGAAAGGTCTTACCCTTGTGCCAGTAGGTACCGTCGTTATAGATCATCCCCACATGAAAGCCGTGTGCCGCCTTCTGTACCCCACGCACTCGCCGCCCCATCTTCTCAACGAGCTTCATCACGATTCGTGCAACTTCCTTAGGATCATTGGTGTGTTTTTTTAGCGCATAGTCCTGTCCATAAGACTTGCGGGTAAACTCCACATCGTCCATCTCAAATCCGCGCAAACGGAAGTACCAGTACTTGCCCACAATTGACTGGAAGACCTGTTTGCGAAGCGTAATCTCTGAGGAGTGTAAAAACTCAAGCGGGGTGAAGATACCATTTGCATTCAGCCGAGCCTCATATCTTTTGTTAATACCATTAAGATCGATCAGCGTAACTTTGGAATATATATCTAAGAGATTTCCGTGATCGACAATATCGAGTCCGTCCGGCTTGTGAAGTGAGGCGGCAAGTTTGGCTAGAAAGCGGTTGGTACTAATCCCAACATTGCAGCTTATCCAGTCCCCTATCTCCTGACGAAAGCGTAACTTAATTTCTTTGGCAATCGTGACAAGATCGATGTTGAGATGCTCCATGCCGTGAAAGTCGATGATAAGCTCATCGATGCTTTTGGGTGCAACATTGGGCGAGTAGTCACGGCAGATATTTCTAAACTTGATGTGCACATCTCGCACCAAGACCGGATCGGATGGTCGCACGATAAGATCTGGAAAAAGAAGTTTTCCCTCACGTACCGTCATGCCGGTTTTGATGCCGTAACGCTTTGCCTCGATAGATGGGGCCAAGATACAACCATTGGGCGTGGTGTATGCTGCAATCGCAATCGGCTTCCCCCGCAGATGCGGAAAGGCTTGCTGAATGCAGGTGGCAAAACACGAGTTGAGGTCGATGTGCATGACCAGCGGACTGTTCTTGTTAATTTGTAGTTCCATCTGTTACCTCCTTTAAAATCCAGTGGAGCGTATCGCTGTTAAACTCCAGTCGCATATCGATGTTCTCGGTTGAGACATTAAAGATATGGGTTATGACTCTCCCCTCGCGGGACTTGTGGTAATACGCAAGTTTTTCAACAAGATAGCTTCGCCCTTGCCACCGCACCTTATAGGGCATCGCTCCTTTTTCTCGATTGTATACCGTGATTACCTCTACTCGTTCATTTATTTGTTCGTTCATACTCGTCTCCCCTTTCACGCGCCATATATATACTAGTGAACGACTGTTCACTAAGTCAAGGGGAAATTACTATCGTGCTATAATCTTCTGTATGTGCGGGCGATTTCAGATCGATACCAATAAAGAGGAGATCGAAAAACATTATGGTATGGAGTTGGGGTCCGCATTCAAGTCTCGCTACAACGCTGCTCCCTCTCAAGAAATACCGGTGGTGACCGATGATAAGATCGAGTTTAAGAAATGGGATCTTCCTTTGAAGTTTGGTGATAAATTTATTCGTAACTTGGCAAATATCCGAGACGATAGTTTAAGGAAGGGGTGGGCAAAGCGATTCTTGGGTCAGCGATGTTTGGTTCCTTCAACTGGTTACTACGAATGGAAAACTACGGCAGATGGCAAGGTCCCTTACTACTTTGGTCTGAAAAAGCATAGGCTGTTTTCCTTTGCCGGATTGTACGACGGCGATACCTTTGCTCTAATTACTACCACTGCCTCAAAGCAAACAAGCTCAGTGCATAAAAGGATGCCGGTGATCTTGTCTGAGTCTGATGAAAAACTCTGGGTGAATGCAGACAATGATTTTGAACAGGTGAAATCTTTGGTTAGTCCATTTGAGGGCGAGCTAGAGATCTATCCGATCTCAACCAAGATAAATAATGCGCGACTTGACGTGTCGGATGTTGTTGAGCGAGTGAGCTAGTTCTGCCTTAACTCTAAGCTGAAACTCAGTAGCTGATCTGCCTTAATTCCCTCCTTTTTGCGTATAGCGAATTTAAGAGGGAGGATATAGGATCCCGTTTCTTTATCGGGAAAGATGGAGGTTTCCCAGACGGTCTCCCCTACGGTCACTCTCACGCGTATCGCTCCAAATCCTCGTCGGATTGGGCTTTGATATTTTTTAATGTCGGCAGCATCTTTTTTAGGAAGGGTGACAAAATGCCAGCTCGACGGTCCTTGCCACATCCATACTCGGGATTTGCATATATATGTAAGTGGCTTCATAGCTCTATTATAGTGATCGAGTGGTAAAATATAGCTGTAGGAGAGGTCGCACCCCAAAGGGGCCCCGTTGGGGTAGTGGCCCGTTGGGCCGGCCGAGATATGTTTTATCTTTATTTTTTGCAGAGTGAAGTAAGTAAAAAATATTATATCGGAGTAGCTTCCAATGTTCTAATAAGACTTGGTGAGCATAATAAGGGTGGCACTAAATCAACAAAACCATACCGTCCTTGGAAAATAGTATATATAGAGAAGTATTTAACGAAGCAAGAAGCGATGAAGCGTGAATGGCATTTAAAACATCCCAAGGGATTTCTGGATAAAAAATCTATAATAAGTAAGTTGAAAGCTAATGGAGAGGTCGCATAGTGGCCGAGTGCGCACGCTTGGAAAGCGTGTAAGGGTAACACCTTCGCGGGTTCGAATCCCGCTCTCTCCGCCATCCTTCGCCAAGGCTTCGGATGGCAAGCCTAAGTGAATGATGTATTGTTGACGGAGCGCACTAAAACCCAACTTTTGTAACTATATCCAAAATTACTAAAGCGTTTGATGCTGCTGTATAGTAAGTAATACGCGAATTTAAATATGAATTTATACTAAAAATAGTATGAACGATACAATGCAAAAAAATAAATTAGGCAATAGTGACTTGAAGGTTTCCCAATTAGGCTTAGGTTGTATGGGGATGAGTGAATTTTATGGCAGTCATGACGATAACGACTCAATAAAAACAATTCATTACGCTTTGGAAAACGGTATCAACTTTTTTGATACTGCCGATATGTATGGTTTGGGGGCTAATGAGATGTTGTTGGGAAAGGCTTTGCAGGACAGAAGGGATAAAGCGGTTATAGCTACTAAGTTTGGCGTTTTAAGAGGAGATGATGGTTCTTTTCCCGGCCTTAATGGAAAACCTGAATACGTAAAACTCGCTTGTGAAAAAAGCCTTCAGAGATTAAAAGTTGATCAAATAGATCTTTACTATCTGCATAGAGTTGACCCAAACACTCCAATAGAAGATACGGTCGGCGCTATGTCTGAATTAGTAAAAGAGGGGAAAGTTAGATATATCGGGTTATCAGAAGCCTCTGAAGAAATCATAAGAAAAGCTCACAAAGTACACCCAATCACCGCTGTACAAACAGAATACTCTTTATGGAGTAATGATTTGGGAGCAGTTTTCACTGTTTGTAGAGAGCTTAACATCGCCTTAATAGCGTATAGTCCATTAGGAAGAGGTTTTCTCTCTGGAAAGTATAAATCCCGGGATGATTTTGAAAAAGGCGATTTCCGAAGAGACAACCCAAGATTTAGTGATGAAAACATTGCTAAGAATCTAGAAATTGTGGCTAAAGTAGAAGATATTGCCAAATCAAAATCTGCAACTCCGGCACAAGTAGCGTTAGCGTGGGTAATGTCTAAAGGAACTGATGTGTTTCCTCTCACTGGCACAAAGACGATTAAAAACCTAAATGAAAACATAGAATCAACTAATATAAAACTTAAAAAAGATGAAATTGAACAATTAGATAATCTCCAAAGTTTAGTTTCAGGTTCTAGATATTAGTACTCGTGGTATATTTTCCTACAGGAATGAGAAAATATTATAAGGACGGTTGGGTTCCGGACCCACATGCTCCGAAGGTATAATACTTTGAGATGAGTACCGATAAGCAGACCATATCCTACATATTAGAGCTACTTCATAATGACCATCGGTTTTCTGCCCGAGCGATGTTTGGCGAGTATGCGCTCTATGCTGACGGGAAGGTAGTGGGCCTTATCTGCGACGATACGCTCTATGTAAAGATCGTACCTGCAAGTAGCGCGCTTGAGCAGGTTTGTGAGAAAGGGTCTCCATATCCGGGCGCAAAACCACATTACGTCCTATCGGAGGAACAACTCAGTTCCCTTTCTCAACTTCCTCAAATTCTGTTTTCTATTGCCAAGTCACTTCCTGAAAAGAAAAAGAAGCTAAAAGCAAACAAATAAAATACTGTTGTTTTTTTATTTACTCTACCTTTATACTCTCACTATGGAAGTAAATTACGTGGCAGTGTTGGTTGCAACAGTGCTTCAGTTTGTGGCTGGTGCTGTTTGGTACTCTGCGCTCTTTGGAAAACTCTGGGCAAAGATGCATGGTTTTGACAAACTTTCAAAAGAAGTTCAGCAGAAAATGATGAAGTCGATGGGACCGATGTATGCGGTGCAGTTTCTGACCACGCTCCTCACGTCCTATGTACTTGGACTTTTTGTGGTCTCACTTCCTTCAGAGTGGCATGCATTTGGCGCAGCTGGTTTCTTTTGGTTAGGATTCGTGCTTCCGACCGTAATCGGCACCGTTATATGGGGTGGCACTGAACCAAAATGGATTGTGAAGAAGATTGCTGTTCAGGCAGGAGCTTTACTGGTCTGCTACATGATTGCCGCTGCGGTTTTTTACTTCATGAGCTAAGAGCTCAGTTCTTCAGATATTTATCAAAAAACTCCACAGAGCGTTGCATGGCGGTGTTGAAGTTGGCCGTGATGTTATGATCGTCACCTTCATAAAGATATATCTCATGTTCTTTTCCCGCCGCTTTAAGCTCTTTGGCATACTCTTCGCTTAGCCGGTAGGTTACGGTTTCGTCCCCTCTTGTGTGATGTATTTGGATCGGAGTCTTCAAAAACTGGAGATGCTTTGCGGGATCTATTTCCTTCCAGTATTCAGGGTTAGATTGAGGTGTACCATGGAGCTCGGTAAACCTAGTTCTGCTCATACGCCACTGTTGTTGCTGCTGTACCGTCGCTTCATTGGTATTTCTTCTTCGGTTAAACCAAAGTTCGTACATATCGTCGTATGTTCCGACCACGCCACCCCAAATGACAGCTGCTTTTATGTCTCCACTGACAACAACGGCTCGTTGTGTAATGTTCCCGCCTAGTGAGTGCCCCCACATACCAATTTTGTTTGGATCCGCGTCTTTATACTGTTTGATACTGCCCAAAGCATTGAGAACGTCAACGGTGTATGCTGGAGAAAAGTAGGCTCCCTCTGGATTGCCTTCTGAGCTTCCATGTCCTCGATAGTCTGGTTTGAATACTATGTATCCTTGGTTTGCGAAACCGTTTACGTATGCAGTGTAACGTTCATTGGTGCGATACTGAGCAGGCGGAATATATCCGTGGTTGAAGATAATTACAGGCCATCCAGTTGCGGGCTTTTCGCCTGTTGGAACAGTGAGAAGTGCATTAATTTTAAGTCCTTCGGATTTGTAGGAAGCTATGTACTCGGTATGAGCGCCTGAGACGCCAAGATTCTGTTCGATTACTATTTGAGAACCGAGATACTTCACGCTTCTCATGCGGTCTATTGAGAGAGGCTCCGTACTGATTGAGCCTCCTTTATTTTCTCCAATCATGTCGGGAGAAAGAGACGCTGAATTTAGAGTAGGGGTATTAAACAGTCTGAATAGGAAGTAGGAAGCGACCAAAACAGAAGCAATAAATATTAGTCGAATAAATACCTTCATGTTGTGGGCGAGAGAGGACTCGAACCTCCACGCTTTTTACGGCACAGGTTCCTAAAACCTGCGTGTATACCAGTTTCACCACTCGCCCTAGGTCTTAGAGCTCGAAGCGTTAACCTGGAGCTTAAGACCTACTTCTATTATACCACTTGTTTCTAGAGCGTTATTACGCTCTAAAGGATTTTTGACCTTGTCTGAAAAATTAGCAGACAGCACGATGGACTGCTAGCGCTATCTAGTGATAGCTATGGAGTGTCAGAACAACCTAAAAGGAGTTTTAATCTCACTTTAAACCCTATTTATTTACAAATAAAATCCCGAAGGGTGTGCTCCTACCCGGACCCACTATATAGCGGCCTCCGCTCCATAACGCGGTCGACCCTCCGCTGTCTAAGTTAAGTGCATACTCAAGTCCCATCGCCTTCAGCACGCGTGCAACCTCAGCAACGTTCGCGTTGTGAACAACGCCGATATAGGCGGTGCTCCCTTTTGTTCCGATAAAGCTTCGAGATCCTTTTCCGGCGCGCTTGACCTCATCGTCTCCACCATAGATCACATTTCCTCCAGACAAAAGCATAGGCTGACTGGCAATGACCGAGTCGACTCCGGTGTCTCTCCCCCACTCCAAAGACTGCCCCACAAAACGCCCAGAACTACCTGAAAAGATGACTGCGGGGACAGTGCTGTAGACGTTATTGTCCGAGTTAAAATAGGTTTTGTTCTTGTTCATAAGAAGCGTGTCAAATGAGTTCGTTTTGCCAGCACAACCTGGGTAACTGGCGGGACAAAAGTACGGTCCGTTAATGCCAGCAAAGGCGCCACTACGGGCAGCGAAGTTACCAAGGGCATCAACCGGACAGTCGTTGCCACAGCTGCCGTCCGACGCCGTGTCGACAACTACACGTGTGCTGTTGAGGTCCGCAGCGACGATATCGACCAGAAAGGATCCTACCTCGCTGTTGACGCTCTGTCTTGAGTACCCAGCGCCCGGTGGCGTATTGTTTGCCGGTACGTTTGCTGGAATGACAAAGGCGGCGGCAATCTCAGCGTTTTTCTTATCAATGTTCTTTTGGAGTGCAACAAGTTTACCGGAGGCCGAACTATAGTCTCTGTCGGACAATGACCTTAGGATGCCTGCGAGATCTTTTTCGAGCTCTGGAATCTTTATGTTTTGATCGCGGAGTTTAAGAAGGTTCTCATAGGTTGAGACGGTGTCCTTATAGGTTTTTTGAATATTTTTTATCTCTTCTTCAAGGGTATCGTTTCGTACTCGCTGGTCCTCCTTTTTCAGTTTGTCGTAGTCTGACTGGATTTTTTTGATGTTTGAAGAAAGACGATTTTCAGAGTCGGCTCGACTCCGAATCTGTAGATACATTGTGAAACCAAATATAGAAACCAAAGCCACGATCGACAGAAAAAGATACCGAGCTACATGCTTAACTACGCGAACCTTCATATATGTATATCTACAGTGTAGCAATTCGAAGCTTCCTATGGGCACTTTAATTTTTTAAATAATTAAAGTGAGTTAGCTGCTTGCACTGGTGTAGAAGCGGAGTGCGAACTTCCAGAATAGACGTGAAAGGACAAACATAGCAAATGTTAGTAATATGAGTTCGCCAAAATCATATAAACTCGCCTTTCCCAACAATAGTTTGGCAGGGGTACTCATAATTAACACAAAAGGTGAAATCATTACGAAACCAAACTCTCCGAGCTGTCGAAAAGTTTCCCGAGGGTAGCGTCCGAGTGAGCGAAGCGTGTAAAAGAGTTCATTAATGTTGTCTAGCTTCGGCGCCCAGATCACTAAGGTGTTCAACATAAAAAGAAGTGAGTATAGAAGAAAAATTGCAAACAAAGCTCCAACAATAAAAAGAGCGATTCCTGTAAGGGTGACTGGAATTTTATAGATGGTAATTATCCAAGAAGCCAGCACAGTGCCAAGCAAAGTTCTTACCATACTGTTTATGCTTGCTGTATGAAGCGAGACATAAAACTGTGAATCGATCGGTCTAAGTAAAAATAAATCGAACTTACCCCTATCTATTAAGTCAGAAAATTGACTAAATCCACGAGCGAAAAACGTACTGAATACACCTATTACTATGTTGTAGATGCAGGAGATCAACAAAAGCTCGCCGGTCTTCCAACCAAATGCAGAATTAACCCTAAGAGTCACAAGATACATTGAAAAAACATTAAAGAAGGCCCAGATTCCTGAGGAAAAGATAGTATTTAAAAATGCATCTAATCTGAATGCCAGAAAATTATTGAAGCTGATCTTAAAGATGGCGCTGTAAAATTTTAGGTAACGATTCATAGCCGATTATTGTCCTATCCCAGAAAACTTTCTTAATCCTTGTTTCCACATAACCTTATATATAACCGTAAAACCTAGTATCCAACCAAACTGAATAAGTATGATGTGGAGAAGTTCGCTCGTATTGTAGAGTCCAATGAAGGCTGTTATAGGATAGTAGAGTATGTAAGGAAATGGTGTAGCCTTCGCAATATAGAACATCCATGTAGGAAATAAATTAATCGGGATAATCAGGCCGCTTAACGCAAATATCAGCACGTCGTTGGTCTCAAGAATACTATCTATGTTCGTCATCCAGAAAGCCGTTAGTCCCAAGATCATTTTAAACATAAACGATATTGCGAACGCGTTAAGTGCGACAAGTAACGATAGAGTGATTATGACCGGAACATTACTCAGCTCAATAGGAATCTTCAGGAAGACTGCAAGTAGGGTCACAGTTATAAGAGCGTATGACATCTGAAGAATTCTCCATGGAGACTCAGAGATTGATCTTATCAGTAGGTATGGAAATGGCCTGAGAAGTTCACGGATCAGCTCCCCCTGCTTAATATCGATATACGCTACATAAAGCTCTACATGATTCATAAGTCCCGCCTGCGCGATTATGAGTAGTAGGTAGTATGTTCTAATACTGTTTATATTCCATCCATGCAGAGTTTGGTCGGCCGAAAGTACCCCTTGCCAAAATAGAAGTAGAACTAGAGGATTGATAAAGGCAATGAGAAACCACAAGAAGTTTCGAGCTCTGTGTTGGAAAACGTGCTGAAAGTAAAGAGAGAAGATACGAAGAAACCGTCTTCATACCTTTTTCTGTTTGTGCTGAAAGAAGCGCCTGATAACATCATCTACATCCCGATCATTCTTTTTCGCGTACTCGGTCATCAGTCTATCGAGATCGCCGTCATAGATAATCTCACCGTAGTTAATTACTACAACTCGTTTGCATAGGTGCTTAACATCTCGCATATAGTGACTTGTGAGAAGTATTGTCGCCTTATATTTGAGGTTGTAGTCTTTGATAAAGTCTCGTAGTTTCTCCTGCACTACAACATCTAGTCCTATGGTTGGCTCGTCTAGAAACAGAATCTTTGGACGGTGAAGCAGTGCGGCCATGAGTTCGCACTTCATCCGCTGACCGAGAGACAATTTACGCACCTGAACATGCATTATTTCCTTAACATCCAAAAGTTCCGATAACTCCTCGACTCTCTCCTTAAAGTCAGTGTCGGAGATTTCATAGATCTCCTTATTTAGCAAAAAGGTGTCCATCGCGGGAAGATCCCACCAGAGTTGATTCTTTTGTCCCATAACTAGCGAGATTTGTTTGAGAAAATCCTTCTTGCGATCGAAAGGAGTTTGATCTAAGACGGAGACCGATCCGCTCGAAGGGTAAAGAAGTCCTGAGAGCATTTTCAGGGTTGTGGTCTTCCCTGCTCCGTTTGGTCCTATAAACCCGATGAGCTCCCCCTCCTCAATTGTAAATGAAACGTCATTTACCGCCATCTTATCCTCATACTTACGCGAGAAGAGAGACTTCAACGCTCCGCTTAGACCCGGTTCCTTTTTATATATCTTGAAGGACTTAGAAAGATTTTTTACGTCAATGATTGGCATACTGTTATTTTAGCAGATCATTGCATTTTGAACGAACGTCGCTTAATATGAAATTATGGGAATAAGAGAAGCGATACTGCGGTTTTTGGAGTACTCGGAGCTTGATCGTAATCTCTCCCTAAAGACCGTAAAAATGTATGGGTACTATCTTGGGTTCTTCCAAGATTGGCTGTTGAAAAATAAGATGCCAGACTTTGCCGATCGCGTGAAGGCTGGTGAGCAACCAGATTATGAGATAGAAAAAATTACTGAGGAGGATATCCGCAGTTTTCGTCTCTATCTTTCACATAACTACAAAAATCCCCACAAAGGACCTCTTGCAAGGCAGACTCAGACATATTTCTTAGTAGCGCTTCGATCTTTCTTAAAGTATCTCTCAAAGCAAAGATTCAAGGTTATTCCTGCTGAGGTAATTGAACTTGGTAAATCCCGAGATAGAAAGATCAAGCATCTTGAAGAAGACAAACTCACCTTACTTTTTAAGAGCGTGGACGTTAAGAACGAAATGGGAGTGCGAGACCGAGCTTTGCTTGAGATGTTGTTCTCTACGGGTCTTCGTGTATCTGAGCTGGTTGCGCTTAATCGAGATAAAATCAATTTGCAAAGCGGTGAGATAGGAGTTATTGGTAAAGGTGGCAAGGCACGCGTTGTGTTTCTCACCACAGATGCGAAGGAATGGCTAAGAAAATATTTTGATATTCGCAAAGATCCCTATAATCCCCTTTTTATTCGATACTCAGGTCCGACCTCTGGCGAAGGTCTCAACAGTGAGAAGCAAAGATTATCTGTGAGATCAATAGAGCGGCTCATTGAGAAGTATCGAAAGAAAGCGGGTCTTGTAGAGAAAATTGGACCCCACGTTTTGAGACATTCATACGCTACCGACCTTCTTTCACATGGTGCAGATATTCGATCCGTTCAGATGATGTTGGGTCATAGCAATATTTCAACGACTCAGATCTATACCCATATTACAGATCCAAAACTTAAGGAGATCCATGCGAAGTACCACAGCGGTAACAAGTAATTTTTAGTTTTTAGTTTTTAGTTTTTATTAAATTTTTAAAAAATATAATTTCAATACAAATTACAAATTAAAAATTAATAATTCATGAAGAAGATACTCTGGTTTTTTATCTCTGTCTACATAATCTTCTTCTCTACCTTTTCTGTCCTTCGGTATCGCAATATGTATGCCAACTACTTCGATCTGGGAATAATGCATCATGTTGTGTACAACAGTTATAAAGCTTTACAGACTGGAGATTTTGGGAGATTTTTAGAGCATACCGATCCCACAGGTCCCACGCAGCTCATTCGCTCAGCCGTTCACAACGATATTATTCTCGCTCTTTTTGCACCGTTGTATTTCCTTTATCCATCTCCTGAGGTACTGCTCGTTACGCAGTCTGTAGTTCTTGGACTGGGAGCGTTGGCGGTATATGGGATAGGAATGCATGTGCTGAAAAAAATTACGCATCCCGAACTGTACTCACTTATTTTTGCAGTTAGTTATCTCTTCTACGTGCCTCTACAGCTCGCTAATCGTTTCGACTTTCATTCGGTGGTACTCAGCACTTCATTTCTATTATTCATGTTTTATTATTGGCTCGAGAAAAAGCATTCATGGAGTTTGCTTTTTTTAGTTTTGAGTTTGATCACCAAGGAGCAGGTGGGGCTAACAACAGCATTATTTGGAATATATGTTGTGTTACTGAATTTAAAATTTAAAATTTTTAATTTAAATTCAAACTTTAAATTTCTAATTTCAAATTATAAAACAGACAAAAATATAAGGTTTGGGTTGCTCGTATCTACTTTCAGTGTAGTCTGGGTTCTGTTCTCATTTTTCGTGATGATCCCCTTTTTCAGAGGGGAAGGTCACTTCGCCACCAGTAGGTATGAAAATATCAATATAATCTCTACGTTATTTAGAAAGAGCACCTTCGAGTATCTGTGGAACCTGTTTGCACCACTTGGATTTTTGTCTTTGCTCTCCCCTGTGATTTTAATTGCATTGCCAGAGTTCGCAATTAATCTTCTCTCGCAAGAAGCAAACATGAGGAGTGTGGTTTTTCACTACACGGCAGTTATTACTCCATTTATTTTTATCTCAGCAATATATGGTCTTCGAAGAGCATATCGTCTCTCACCTCATGTCGCTCATTTATTCTTCGGTATCGCACTTTTATATTCAGCATATTTCTCCATCACTATGAGCCCACTTCCTTATTCAGTACAGAGGGATCTCTATGTGTTCTCTCCACAGAAAAATGCAAAGGATGCTCGAGAATGGGAGTATAGGCTTCAAGACGATTCTATCCCCGTTGCAGCAACCGGGAACGTCGGCACATTCTTGAGCTCTCGCCGAAAGTTCTATTACTTTTCGCAATATTACGATCTTGCCGATTATGTTATCATAAGACCTAGTGAGATCTTTACATACCACGATAAAGAAACGCTAATTCCGGTCTATCAAAAGCTCGTCCGCGATCTACGGTATGTGCTAATAGATAAGAGGGAAAACTTTGAGGTATACAAACGTTTATAAATTAACCTAATTGATCTAATTCCTAATTAACCTAAATAATATAAAAATCCCAAGCGCTAATTGGGAATTGGGTATTTGTTTAGACCTGCTTGTCGATAGGTAGGAAATAGAATAATTAGAACATTAGTAATTGAATAAAAACTAAAAAATTCAAATTAAAAATTATGATTAGCGTTATTGTTCCATTCCACAACGAAAAAGAAAATTTACCGGCTCTTCTTGAGCGTCTCAACAAAGTTCTTGGTGGTCTTAAGGAAAAGAGTGAAATCATCTTGGTCGATGATGGATCTACCGATGAGTATGCTGTAGATGCAAAGGTCGTCGTGCATCGCAAACAGCTAGGGAAGGGCCGAGCCTTAGAGACCGGACTTGCCAACTCGAAAGGGGACGTGATTGTTTTTATGGACGCAGATCTTCAGGATAGTCCTGAAGAAATACCGCTTTTTCTGGAGGAGATCGAAAAAGGTTCGGACCTCGTCAATGGATGGAGAAAGAAAAGGATTGATCCGATCTCTAAGACTCTGCCTTCATCGATCTTTAACGCTATACTGCTTAAGCCGCTCCTCCACTCTACCTTTCACGACATCAACTGTGGTTTTAAGGCGATGCGTCGAGAGGTACTTGAGGAAATTCCACTCTATGGTGATAATTATCGATTTTTACCAATACTTGCTCATCAGCGAGGCTTTAAAACATCTGAGGTAGTTGTAACGCACTCCCCTCGTCTCAAGGGTAAGTCTAAGTACGGTGTGAAGAGAATTATGTACGGACTTTTTGATACCGTTACCACCTACTTTGTATTTAAGTTTTCCGAAAAGCCTCTGCACTTTTTTGGTCCTATCGGTGGGGTTGCTTTTATTCTCGGATCGATAATTACTCTCGAGCTAACAATTGAGCGATTATTCTATGGTGTTGAGTTATATAAGAGGCCTCTTCTTCTTGCCGGAATTTTCTTGATCATTATTGGTCTACAGGTTATCTTGACGGGAGTACTCGCAGAACTAATAGTGTTTTTGCACAAATCTAAATATCAAAATTCCAATATCAAATAAAGCCTAAAATCTTAAATTCAAATATTTAAACTTTGAGCTTTGAATTTTGTTTGGCATTCGAACTTTGAGCTTTGAAATTTTAATATGAATCCATTTCTCGCAATCATAATAGCGAATGTAATCATGGGCGTGACGGCGCCAATTATGAAGATGGGACTTACTGAGATTCCACCTTTTATATTGGCATTTATTCGCTTTGCAAGCGCATCACTACTGATCGCTCCATTTGTCGTTTCTCGCTGGCAACCACTTGCTAAGAAGGATTGGGCTCTTCTATTACTCGCCGGAATAAGCGGTATAGGACTTCATATAGGGTTTTTTTTCCTAGGATTGCAGCGAACTCAAAGTATTGTCGCGCCGGTAATTGCCTCTTCAGGTCCTGTTATTTTGTACGCGATTGCACTGTTTTTTTTGCGTGAAAAATTTAACCTCAAAAAATTCTATGGAATGATTATTTCACTGGGAGGAATTATGACGATAGTTCTTGCGCCTCTAATTCTCAATGGCACAGTAGTCCACCATCAACAATCTATTGGAAACTTACTTTTGTTTGTTGCAACTATTTTTGGAGTTCTTCACGCATTCTTTATTAAGAAGTTGTCAGGAAAGGTCGGAGCACTACAAATATCTCTTGTAGTTTTTGTATCAGGAGCTCTATGTTTTTTACCGTTCACATTCGGCGAGATGCAGAGTTGGTCAATTGAGGAAGTCACCGCACGTGGTTGGTTTGCCTTATTGTTTGGAATATTTTTTGTTTCTCTTGGTGCGTATACCTTAATTCATTACGCACTAAATAAAATCAACGCATCAGACGTTGGAATGTTCGCCTATATGGATCCGGTTGTAGCGCTTCTTGTTGCATGGCCATTGTTGGGTGAAAAGCCTGATATTTTCTACTTTATCGGTTCCCTGTTGGTTTTTGGTGGAATATATCTTGCCGAGGGACGACTACACTGGCATCCGTTTCATAAGCTCAAGGATAGTTTTTAATTTTTATTTCTTATTTATTATTAAATTTTTAGGTACTAATTTACCGTTTTTAAAACTATAATAGGCTATGGCAAAGGTATTAATTACTGGAGCGGGTGGATATATCGGCGTTAACACGGCTAAGCTATTTTTGGCTGCGGGATACACTGTTGTTGCGCTCGATAATTTTTCTCAAGGATTCAAACAGCCTTTAGAACTACTACAGAAAGAGTTTGGTCAAGAGAAGCTTTTCATCTACTCAGCCGATCTAACCGTAGACGGTGGTGCCGAGGTCTTTGCAAAAGAACCCGGTATAGATGCTGTCTTGCACTTTGCTGCTCTGCTCAATGTTGGTGAGAGTATGCATGTTCCTGAAAAATATTTCACGAATAACGTTATTGGCACGCAGAAACTATTACAGCAAGTTATCATTAGTCATATTCAACGCTTCATCTTTAGTAGTAGTTGTACTGTCTATGGAGAAGTGAACAATCCTCCTGTTGACGAAACTTTTCCTCTTCAACGACCGGCAAGTGCATACGGAGCCACAAAAAAAATATGTGAAGAAATACTTGAGTGGTATGATCAATTGGGAAAACTGAAATACATTTCACTTCGATACTTCAATGTTTGTGGTGCAAGCGACGATGGTGTTCTTGGAGATGCTAAGCGAGAGACATTTGGACTCATGCAAAATGCGATCAAGGGAGCCTTAGGACTCAAACAATTCGAACTTAATTATCAGAAGGTCTCAACTCCAGATGGGAGTCCTGTTCGGGACTATATAAACGTTGTTGATCTTGCAGATGCCCATGTGAAGGCCTATGAATATCTAGTAAAAAATGATAAAAGCGAGGTCTTTAATTTAGGAACAGGAACCGGCAACAGCGTACTACAGGTAATAAATGAGATAAAGCGAGTGATGGGTGTTGATTTTCCTGTTGCTGACTCAGCACAAAGACGAATTGGTGAAGTTGCACAAATTTTTGCGAACTACTCGAAGGCAAAGTCACTTCTTGGCTGGGAGCCAACCCACTCACTAGAGCAAAGCATTAAGACGCTCGCAAAGTTCTATAAAGATCATCCAAACGGTTGGAATCATTAGTCTTTCTACATCGTTCCCGACAGGACCTTCCTATAGGCAGACAGGCGTGAGGACGACTAAGTTTCTCTTAGTCGCTTTTTTTCATTGAGTTTAAGAAGCCTCCGACGATTGACAGAGTGATACTGAATAGAAGAGCGGGCCAAAATCCATTCACCGAAAACCCAGGCACAATGTTTCCCGCAAGTATTACCAATCCTGCGTTTATGATGAGTGTAAAAAGTCCGAGCGTAAGAATGGTTATGGGAAGAGTAAGAAGAATAAGAATTGGTTTGATAACGGTATTAAGAATTCCAAGAACTACTGCTAGAATAACTGCGGTATAAAGATCGGCTACGTGGATTCCAGGGATTATATATGAGGAAATGAGAACAGCGGCGGTACTAATAAATAGATTTACAACAAGTCCCATACCGTCAATTTATCATAAATTTTGTTATTTTGCTATAATCTCTGAATGTCTGGTGCTCATGTTGCCGCTATTATTTTAGCCGCAGGTAAAGGAACGCGAATGAAATCAACCACCGAAAATAAGGTTGCTCTCCCCTTTCATGGTAAGCCAATTATCAAGTACGCAGTCGAGGTAATGCAGTCTGTAGCGTCTGAGGTCGTAGTTGTCGTGGGTTCTTTGGCCGAGACGGTGAAAATCTCACTTGAGGGTATGAAAGTTACTTATGCCTATCAAGCAGATCAACTTGGGACCGGCCATGCGCTTCAGGTTGGATTCAAGGAACTGGAAATCAAAAAGCCGGATATGATCCTTGTTGGATACGGGGACCACATGATGTTTTATAAATCTGCAAGGTTGAATGATTTGGTTGCACTTCACCAAAATGAGGGAGCTTCTTTGTCGTTGTTGACAGCAATATACGACGATCCAAATAGTCTTGCTTGGGCAAGAGTACTAAGAAATGAAAAAAAAGAGGTTATCGGATTAGCTGAGCAGAAAGATGCGACAGATGACCAGCGAAGTATTCAAGAAATTAATCCTGGAATGTACTGTTTTAGTTATGATTTTCTTGAGGAATACCTCCCACAGATTACAAAGTCAGCGGTAACTCAAGAGTACTATCTTACCGAACTTCTGGAGCTCGCATATGATCATGGAAAGAAGATCGTCGCGCTTCCCGTACCATTTGAGGAAGTAGGAATTGGAATCAATCGACCTGAGGAGCTTGATAAGAGCCAAAATCTTTATAATAAGGTAAGTAAGTCTTAGCTTCCATTTTTCTCGAAGTACTCCACTAGTTCGTTTGCATAGTCCAGTCTTTCACTTGGTAAGGAAATTCGTACATTACTCATGTTCTCAAGCAACTTGTCATCTTTATATCTAGGGAAGATGTGCATATGATAATGTAACGCGTGTTGTCCTCCGTCAGGTTCATTGTTCTGTTGTAAGGTAATTCCCTCACACTTTCTAAGATCTTTTAAAGCAACTGCAACACGTTTTGCAATCTTCATTATTTGCTGATCTACCTCAGCAGGCATATCGTAGAAGTTTTCATAATGCACATTGGGAAATATGATTACGTGCCCTGGGTTATTTCCTACAAACTTGGAGTTGATAGCAGCGCTGACGAGATCGTCTTTGTAAAAAATATCATCCTGCATCATCATAGTATCTTCACTTTCGATTCCCGAAATAGAGATACACAGAGGACATTTGTAATTGTCTGGAGCATGGTTGTGCATATTTGAAGGGTGAAAACTGGAGCGGGATGGGGGAATCGAACCCCCAATCTCACTTTGGAAAAGTGATGTTATACCACTTAACTAATCCCGCATTAGATATATATTATACCAAAGAGCATCGTAGTAGGGTCTTGCTACTATCATTGGACGATGAGGCAGGCTAAGCTTATCTTGTTCTATCTCTATCAAACAACGCTCTTCGAAGCGTTTGGTTCTTACCGTGTAGCGTATCGAGCCTTTTATTTAAAACCCTTAATTCATCTACGGCCCGAGCCTTTACCGCTTTAGGAACGTGGGTTAGATTAGCTAGTTTATTTGCAAGATCTAATCTACCGTTCGTTCTAAAGATCTGGCGGGAGTTTATCCTAAATTTGGTAACAAGAATAGGATTGCGGATAAAGGATGCTTTTTCCTGACTTGGAGTTGGCCTTTGCCTTTCTGTCATTTTTCTATTATAGCTTTGAAATTGTCAATATCAAGCCAGAGTAACAACTGCACAACCAAAAAGAATTGGATACAATACAAGTTATATGAGTTTAGATAAAAAAGCAATATTGCTAATTACCCTCGCGTTTTTGGCTAGAGTTATAAATCTAAATCAATCACTCTGGCTTGATGAAACAACTACTGCCAATGTCGTAATGAGGTATGGATACTTAGATATTATTACAAAGTTTTCTCCTCACGACTTTCATCCCCCACTTTATTATTTATTTGTAAAATTTTGGACGAATATATTTGGTTACTCGGAAATAGCTCTGAGAATGCCGTCGGTAATCGCTTCGCTTTTGACTGGGTGGGTTGTATACCAGATAGTCGTAAAGTCTATAAGGTCTATAAAGTCCGTAAAGTCGACTGCGATTTGGGCAGCTGCTTTTTTTCTATTCAATCCCCTTGTAGTTTACTACTCGCAGGAAGCGAGAATGTATGCGATCGTAACGCTCCTGGTCACATTAATTTTCTGGAGCGTTACAAAGTTACCCTTCGGCTCCGCTCAGGGCAAGCTGGTTACAAGTTACAAGTTTAAAGCTAGGCACATAATTTTGGCTAATATTTTTATCGCACTATCGCTGGCCACATTTTATGGCTCGATATTTTTTATAGCATCTTTATATCTCTATTTAGTTTTAAAGAAAGAATTCAAATTACTGACGTATCTGTTACCTGGAACAGTGCTTGCTTCGACAATTCTCTCCCCTCTTTTTATAGTTCAGCTAAAAAATTCTGGAGAGGTTTTAAAGGCTATTCCTAATTGGTCGCTGACCCTAGGTAAAGCAAATCTCAAGAATTTATTTTTGATTCCAATAAAGCTTACAAGTGGTCGCATTAGTTTTGAACCAAAGTGGCTATATTATGGGATTTCTGGCGTTTGGGTTGCTTATATCGGATATTGGTTAGCGCAATTAGGGTTACAAACAAAAAAGTACGATCAATATTTTTTCTATCTTAAAATGCCTGTGTTTTTAGGATTTGCAATCTCTTTTTATAAGCCACTATTACAGTACTTCAGATTTATCTACATACTTCCTTTTTTTTCGATGTTGCTCGCAGTCGCTATTTATAAAAGCTGGCATCGATACCTGATGGTTGGAGGTTTCATTGTTTTTTCGCTAATCTATCTATTAGGACCTTCATTTCATAGAGAAGATTGGAAATCTTTGGTTGCAGATCTTCCGTCAAACCATGTCTGCTCACTCCCCTCGTCATTTGATCCGCTTCATTACTACAACTCTAAACTCATAACTAGTGATGCACGATCATGCACGACTAGTAAAGGTGATGTCATAGTTGTACCATACGCAGAGGAGATTTACGGCTTTGATACTACAGCATATATGAAGCAGAAAAAATACATATTGAGTAAGGAAGTTTCATTTAGAGGCGTTGAGTATCAGATATGGAAAAGATAAGAAAATTTATTCCCGAGGTTCTTTTTTTTGCGTATGTTCTATTATTAAACACCTACAAACTTTTTAGTAGTAGCAACTTCAATCCCGATATGGGGAGGGACATGATGTGGATCTGGGACATCATTCATGGAACATTTACTCTTCTTGGGCCGAAGCTATCTTTTGGTGGCTATTATCTAGGTCCGTATTACTATTACATCTTCGCTCCGTTTGTTTACCTAACTCAAAATTGGCCATATGGTCTGGTTGCAAGCAATGCGGTTTTCTCTGCCATCTTAACAACTACAATTTTTTATGTCCTTAGGAAAAATCATGGAACGGTGTTTGCTGGACTAGGTAGTGTCTGGATCAGCATTACTCCTTATTTCTTATTTTCGGCTCGTAATCCAGGAAATGCGTATTCATATATTGCTGCATTGTTTCTGCAGTCAATACTATTCCTATACCTCAAAAAAAATAGAGCCTTCTATGTCTATATGGGACTAATGTCTGGTCTTATTCTCAACTTCCATCCTGCATCGGTTTTTTTACTTGCTCCTTTCTTTCTCGCATCATTTACCAAGGTTAAACCAAAAGAAGTTTTGATTAGGTTTGGATTATTCTGTCTGGCAGCGGCTATGCTATTCTCCCCACTAGTCTTTTTTGAGCTGAGACACAACTTTATCATGTTCACAAATACTTTTATAACAAAGTCCTACTCTGCATTTCTGAGTGCGAACAGTCCTGCATCGATGATGAAGGCTTCCCCAAACTATTTAATTAGCTTTTTTCAGATCGATAACTTTTTATCTAAGTGGATAACTCCAACGGTTGCGGTTCTCCTATTTTTGTCAGCTGCAACTGCCTTTATCTCAAAGGATGTAAAGGCGAAACGTGCGACGTATTTGCTGATATCGGTAGTTGTAATCTTTAATCTAGCTCTTAGGTATCAGGTCGCATTCCACTATGCTTTCCCACTCTTGATTGGGGTCCAGAGTCTTTTTATTTATGTGATAGGTAGAGTTAAAGCGAGATTTTGGTACCCAACACTTATGGTGATTGTTATTTGGTCGATGTTACTTTTCCCGAAATCAAACTACGCTGACGCATATCGTCCGTTTGAGAGACTGTACGCAAATACTTCGATTGCTGTTAAGAAAATGCCACTGGATAGCTCGAGCATTAGCGTTGCATACTTTGCGCATAATCCTATGGCAACCTTAGGTTATGAATACCGCTACATCCTTAAGCTTCTGGGACACAAGGTTATGGGAGAGCAAGAGTACTCAATTTCAGAAAGACTTCTTGTGGTATCAGAGGAAGGTGAGCTTGACTTTAGATCTTTGAAAACATGGGAGCTTGATCAATTTGAACCCAAGCAGATGATATCTTCAAACTCTGCTGGTGAGACAATATTCTACCTCTTCAAAAAATCAGATAAGTGATTTGATTAGTCCAGAAATATTTCTGAGACGCTCGGCTACAATCGATCCAAAGTGTTTGGCAAGCATCTCTCTGGTCCAGTGCTTGGATAACAACAAGTACCAGTTTTTGGTATCGAGCCAAGCTTTTCTTGTTTTCATTGAGGATGATGTTACTTGTCCGTGATGAACTACAAAAACATTTGTTGTGGTACCGAATTTTTTTCCTTTCTCCTTCGCGGTCATAAAGAGATCCACATCCTCAAGATATGCGAAGAATCTTTCGTCAAAGCCTTTGAGTGAGAAAAAGTCATCAGTCTTTATCACAAGTGCGGCCGCCGTGAGACCGTCCACTGATTCGTGTATCGTAGATCGCGAATCGTGTAGCGCAAGCTTAATCTTGCCTTGCGGGAGGACTTTATACCCGATGTTTTCCAACGAACCGTCAGGCTTTTTCAGAAGTGGCGTTGTGGCGAACCATTTTTTATGCTCCATAGTCTTCAGGCACTCCTCTACCCAATCGGAAGTAAAACGTATGTCGTCGTTTAGAAAAATGAGATGCTCGGGACCAAAATGTTCTCTCGCTGCTTTTGCACCGTCGTTGCAGGCCTTTGCAAACCCAGTGTTGCGATTCTGGTCTAGAGTAATTATCTGCAAAGATGAAGAAGCGTCGATGTTGATAATAGGAGTCGTATCGTTATTCACGATTATTACGTGAGCATTTGAATATTCACGTTGAATGTCACCAAGCACCGCAACAAGACCATCTCTATTACTAAGAGTCGGAATGATGAAGGCGAACTTAGTTCTCGAGCTTTTTGTATTCATGGAATGATGTAATACCGAGGATAATTGATGATGCGCTAATTGATGCGGCAATAACCCAGGCAGGCGCAAAGACGCCAAGTTTCGGAATAAAGATAAGACACCCTACTGTCATTCCAATAAAAAATATTGCATTGGAAAGAAGAACATAGGCAGGCTTCTTTATTGTATAAAGCATGAAGATTAGCAAAAAGTTACTGTATGTGAAAATGATGAACGGAAACGAAAGGCTTTTGGCTATCTGAGATGCGGTTACAAACTTCTCAGTAAAAAGTAGTCTAAATAGTGAATCAGGAATAAAAAATAAAATTACAAATAAGATGGCCGGAACAGAGAGATAAAGCAATCCGGGCTTAAGAAGTTTTTGAACGTCTCTCTTAGTGCTAGCTTTTGAGAACAACGGTGAAAGGACCTGGGTGACGCTGATTATTGAGGTGATAATTGAGAGAATAATTTTCTGCGCAAGGGCGTAGAACCCCACATCGTTTCGCAGCCCAAAAAACGAGAGCATAAAAAGATCCATTCTTAGTGCAAGATTGTAAAGTTGTGTTGATGCGAAGTATGTAAGTGTGTAGCCGAACTTTAGCTCGGTTCTATCAAAGCGTGAACCGACAACAGACCGAATTGCTGAACGCTTTTCAAACAGAAGAGGTATAAAGAAAGCTATCGACCCAAGAACGCTAAAAACGAGGATGACAGAGGCGGGCGTTATTTGATTTGTGTAGACAAGTACTCCAAGTAATGCGAGCTTTATTACATTTGAGATGTTTACATATAAGTTAACCCTAAAGAAATGCTTTCCTGCCAGAAGTACATTTGATATAAAGTTCTGCCAGATAAAAAATATGACCCCGAGAAAAACTAGATAGATTGTTAGTTGATCTGCGCCAGTTTTAAAAAAATATTTATCAAGCCAACTAAAGGTAAAGAGCAGAATGACGACAGATGCCGTTGCAAAAATTGTTTGGTAGATAAAAAGCGTCTTTACAAAGTTGTAGAGATTGCCGGTCCGTTTCTCCAGCATTGCAGGCAGATACGAGTAGATAGTTGCAGTTGTACCGAAATCAAAGATGTTAGCCAGTACATACGAGACCCCTAACAGGACTCCAAGTACTCCGTACTCCGCCGGTGTCATGGCTCGTACCAAAACTAGCGCAAAGATAGCGGTAAAGGCGGTATTCAGGTAGTTTCCTAAAGTATTTATGTAGATGTGGATACTGGTGGGGTGTTTAAGAAATATTGTAAATTTCTTGAGCATGTTATATTCTATGATATTAGGCTAGAAATAGCACATAAAACGTTTTAAATACGCTACAATATATTGCATATGGCAAAAACAGCACTGGTTACTGGAATCTTGGGACAGGACGGACCTTACTTAGCAAAACATCTTTTAGATAATGGGTATAAGGTATACGGAATGATGTCGCGATACTCAAATCCGAATTTTCAGAATACCGACTATCTTGGAATCTCAAAGGACATTAACTTTATAGAGGGTGATCTTACCGATGAGTCTTCTTTAATGGGTGTTGTTAAGCATGCACGACCAGATGAGGTATACAATCTTGCAGCCCAGTCCTTTGTCGGCTCTTCTTGGGAACAGGCAAAACATACGACCGAAGTCAACTCTTTAGGAGTTCTTTATATGCTAAATGCGATTAAACTTCTGTCCCCCACCACCAAGTTTTATCAAGCCTCTACTTCTGAGATGTTTGGAACCGGAATTGAGAATGGTTATCAGGATGAGAATACGCAGTTTCATCCCCGAAGTCCTTACGGAGTCTCAAAAGTCTATGCTTACTGGATGACCGTTAATTACAGAGAGTCCTTCGGAATGTTCACATGTAATGGAATATTGTTCAATCATGAGTCTCCAATTCGAGGAATTCAATTTGTAACAAGAAAGATCACAGATGGAGTTGCAAAGATCAAGCACGGTTTGGCAAAAGAGTTGCGACTAGGCAATCTCGATGCCAAGCGAGACTGGGGTTTTGCTGGGGACTATGTTGAGGCTATGCATCTAATGCTTCAGGCAGCAGAACCAGATGATTACGTTGTTGCAACGGGTGAGACTCATACCGTTCAGGAGTTTGTGGAGCTGGCATTTGATGCTGCTGGAATCTCTGATTGGAAAAGTTACATTACTATTGACCCGCGATTCAAGAGACCGGCCGAGGTACCAAACCTTTTGGGTAAAGCTGAAAAGGCTAAGAAACAACTTGGTTGGACTCCAAAGGTCACGTTCCCCGAGTTGGTGAAGATGATGGTTGAAGCTGATTTAAAACGATACGAAATACAAAAAAGAAATAGCGCGTAACATCAAAGTTAAATGAAGGATTTAAGCACTCAGCAACTAACTTTAGCTACCTCGGACTACGATCTTCGTATAACCAATCTAGCACGATTCATACTTAAGAAACTTCCTATAAAGCAAGGATCTTTCATAGATGTTGGAGCTGGTAATGGTCTATTCCTAAAGTTTTTTAAGGACCGTGGGTTTGAGGTAGAGGGAATTGAACTTGAAAAAGATCAGGTGCATGAGATGCGTAAAGACTTCAAGCTTAAGGATGTATCAATTCGGCAGGGAGATATCACTAATCTTCATGGTGACGAAAACTTTGATGTGGTAATCGCATCCGATGTCATCGAGCACATCAAAGACGATGCAAAAGCACTAGATAACTTATTCACGTTTGTAAAAAAAGATGGTTATCTAGTTCTTACGGTTCCTGCACACATGCATCTTTATGGCAAGCGTGACAAGACTTGGGGACATTATCGGAGGTATGATCGTAATAGCCTAAGATTTAGTAAGAAAGTTAAAAAGTTTAGAAGGTTGTAAGGTTGAAAGTGAACGTTAGTTACTGGAACTTATTAGGTTACTTTGCATATTTTTCTTTGAGAAGATAATGAATCAACCAATTAAAGAAGAGTTTAGATATAAACAAACAGCATTCTCAAAATTAATTCGCAGCATATTGGATTTGGTTTTGAAGTGTGAAGAGCTTTTAGGTGAGGCCCCAATTGGCTTAACGCTTGTTGTCGTTATCAAAAAAATGAAAATGAATAATTACTTAGTGCGTTTTTAATCGATATCTGCTAATTTATTGTCCTATCGCTGATTTTTTATAGACAAAATCCATTTGTCTACCGAATGGATCCTCATCTTATCGGCAGATACTATCTGTCTCAGGACATAACCCATGAGGTTGATGGTAAGCGACTGTTTTTATCAGATGATGAGATACATATTGCTGCAGGATACCTCTATGCTATGGGGGAAAACCCTGTTGACTACAACTTTCAGCACCCTCCCCTGATTAAGTATATGTTTGGGTTTATGACGCGTCTTACCGACAATCCATATTTGGTTCAGGTAATCTTAAGTGTCGCATTGTTAATGTCCACCTATTATTTGGCGCTACGTATCTCAGAAAGCAAGATCGTAGCAATGGGCGCAGTCGTTTTACTTTCTTTTGACCGACTCTTTATCTCCTTCTCAACTCAGGCACTTTTAGATCTTGGACAGAGCGTGCTTATAATGCTCTATCTCATCACGTCGGTCTACTTTAGAGACAAATATTGGCTGCAAGGAATTGTTCTTGGACTGTTACTAACCGCAAAATTTTGGGCAGGATCACTTTTCTTTATCGTATTTATCAATTCTTATCTCATGTTGAGGAAACAGTTTAACCTGCGTAGATTTATATACCAGTTGGGCGTAGGGTCTGTGATGTTTTGCTTAGTATATCTAAGATCGTTTGTTGCACAGCGTGGAGCTTTCAACATCATATTCTTCGAGCTTAAGACTCTCAAATATTGGTTTCATCACTCGGTTTCCTCAGTATATGGAGCCTCACTCATACTTTTTACCACAGGATATCTCAAAAGTTGGTGGGGTGCGAAAGAGGTACTGAGAGCTCAGTACTGGAGTTTAGTATGGCCGATAGGACTATGTATAACGGCTGTAGTTGCTTGTAAACGTATTCTACGTGAAAAGCTAAGGCTGTCGCCGGCTACCCTCATATATACCATTCCGGTAACCTACCTTGGGTACCTTTCTATACAGGCTGCTTATGAGAGGTACTTCATCATTCTGCTTCCCTATCTATATATTGGACTGTCGTCAATCTTGACCCCGCCAATTATGAAGAAACTGCGTCGTAGATAAATTCGTTCGAGTTGGGATTGTCAGACCATTTTTTAAGAGTGAAACCATCTCTATCCTTATCGCTCATGAGATGAGTTCCATTCGCAATCTCCTCAAACTTTTTTTTAAGATCGGAGTCGCAAAGTGACCAGTCAATATCGGTGGTAATCGGCGAGATTCCAGCTTCGTTGCTTGGGTTCCAGTTGCTTGTGCAAAGATATTCGATCTGTGTCTCTTCAGGATAGTAGCCTCCATGAGCAAATCCGACAGGGATCCAGATCAGTTCTCCATAGTCTCGACTATGATCCGCAGGTAAATCGTAGGCAATTATTTTGCCAAAGTTAGGAGATCCTTTTCGAATGTCCATGACAAGATCGGTCATGTGTCCAAAGACCGTTCTGACGAGCTTGCCTTGGTAAGGAGACCACTGAAAATGAAGGCCGCGAATGGTGTTTTGCTTTGAGTAGCTTTCGTTGACCTGAATGAACATCGCATTTTTCAAAAAAGATAGATCTGGGTTTGAGTTAAACTCAGACTGGTTAAAAGATTCGGTAAAGTAACCTCTCACATCGGTAAATCTTTGGTATCGGATAACCTTAACCTCAGGAAGTGCGAGTGAGGTAACTGAAAGTATCTTCATAGGACTTCGCTTTCGAAATAAATGATATCAGCAAGCCTGCCTGCCGGTAGGCATGGCTTCGACCTATTTCCTACATTCACACTTTGTAGGGTACCCCTCGAAGCAAGTACATTGTTCATTTTATTGCGTAGTGGGGTCATACAATCATTTTAGCAATTTTTTTTGATAGCTCCACCGCAAGATTAAAGTTGCGGTCATGTGGGTACATCTGGTCTATGTTCCCAAGAAAGATGTTATGAAGAATCTGAATTGGGGGGCGATTTTGAAGTGAGCCCAACCCGAAGATGGTCTGTGCCCGTGGAACACGAGAGATGGTTGATTTCTTTATCCATGAATTTTTGAACTGTGGATTAAGTTTTTTGAGAATTGATATATAGGATCGTACCACCATCTCATCACTCTCTTTGTAGCGAGCACTGTCTCGATGTAGATAGTTGGCAAGGTAAACTAGCGATCTATTTCCATAGTTCTTACGGTCGATAAGATTCGTGTGCTCGACCATTACAAGAACCGGTTCGTTCTGCTGGCAGACATTGATCCAGTATTGATTTTGAACAGGTTGTGACAGCTCCAAAAGTAGACAGACGGCGCCAAGCTGATCCTGTGAGTTTAGGAGGGTCTTAATTTTTGATGGTAATTTGTTTTTAATGAGTCTGGTAGCAACCGGAGAGACAGTGGTAATAAGACACTTATCAAATGATACTTTTTTTCCGCCGACCTCAAGATCAACACTATCCTTATATGATTCGACGCCGGTCACAGGTGTATTGAGATTTATCAACACCTTATGTTTCTTAAGTTCGCCAACAAGAGCATTAAAAAGAGTCTCTGATCCGCCATCAAGATAGCCCAAATCGAAGGACCTGTCTCTTATTCTCTCGCAGCCATGCTGCCGGTACATCTTCTGAAAATTTAGCAAACTTCCCGACAAGAAGTGGTTTCCAGATTACTTTATATGCTTCGGCTCCGGCATAGGTCATAAGCCAACTTTTAGCAGAGATAGTATCTAATTTTTTTATATTGACGGGTAAGTATTTAAGAATTGCCAATGCGAGTCCTAGTCTGAGTCGGTCTATGAAGGGTAGTGGCTTGAATGTGAGTAGGTCTAGTGGTGAAGAAAATGGATATGTCACCCCTTCGTACAGGATGCTGGTCTTTGATGGATAAAACTTAAGCTTCTCCCCTATTCCGAGTTTATTAATCAGCTCAATGACATGAACATCAGATCGGAAAAAGTGATGATAGAATCGCTCAATGGAGCTATTCCCAACCTCAACGTAGGTGCCAAGTCCTCCGGTGACAGGAGAAGCTTCATAAACAGTTACTGAATGACCCTCCTTACTCAGAAGGAGAGCTGTTGAGAGTCCTGTTATTCCAGCACCGATGATTGCGACTTTCATTTATTTAGAAATGTAAGAAATTTAACAACTAGTTTGCCCAAAAACCGAAGTGTTTGCTGGCGTAAAGATTCATTGAGGTAAAAAATCTTTTCCTCTTATCTTCCGTCAATCGTTTAAAGGAACTACCCCCCGCATGATTATGGGGAACCTCGATCCAACCGATTTTATAACCTTCATCCAGTAGTCGTTTGGTGAGATCGCTATCCTCAAACCAAAGGAAAAATTTTTCATCCCAACCACCGATCTCCTTTAGTACGGACGCTCTCATTAGAAGACATCCTCCAAATAACGTATGTTTCTTAAACGATGATAATGGAATGATTCTTCTGAGGGGGAGAATTCGGACAAAAGACTAAGCCAGGTAGGGACAGGCTTGAAGTAGCTATCCCCTATCTGCTCCGGAGATGCAGCATCTAAGCTTTTCTTTCGACATTTTGGTAAATTTTAGGATCTCATCTGAGGTTAAGAAAGTGTCAGGGTTTAAAAACAACAACCACTCCCCTTTGAGATTGTCGCCCTTGATTGCAGGCCTTTGCAAAACCTAGATTCGGTTTGTTTTCAACAACTCTCAAGTTTTTATTTCTTAATTCTAAGTTCTTAATAGATTTTTCAGATATTTTTATCGATAATAATTACCTCAAGTTCTTTTGTGGACTTCAGGAGACTTATTTGTTTATTAAGTTCATTCGGCGTGTTCCAGTGGACAATAATCGCAGAAACTTTCATATTATTTTATTCCCCAACTATATAGGGTCGCAGGCCAGACTGAGTACGGATTGTCATCAAGTGGATAGTGATCCAGATAAAGCTCCTTTTGAGATTTCTTTCAGCATAGTCGATTACGTCTTGGGCAACGACGAATCGTCGATAAAAATAAAACCTTTTGGATACTTTTTCATTACCATCTTAAGATCTTTAAGCTCACCCCACAAACAGAAGATTTTTTGAATCAGGTATATACTTTTCGCCATTTCCATTTGTTTTGAAGGTTGTATGCTTTGGAAGTCCATTCACCAATCCCGACTCGTCCATCCACCTAAATAAGTATCCATTAGGAAAATCCATTCCTAGATACCAATATTGCCTATCGTGCCAAGTATCGATTACGGCCGTTTGTTTTTTTTCAAGTTTGCCCTTTGATTTGATCAAGTTATACACGCTGTCATAATCGATTACAGCGATTTCCCTAAAGTCATGATTTACGGAGTAATAGGTCTTGGGCTTTAGGACGAACTTGTCGCCATTTACGATTATTGCAGTAATGAGTAATAGTGTAAGCACAACTGCAAAGCGAGTTGATAATGATCGAGCCAGTAGATAAATAGAGTTTGCAGCTCCGATAAAAAACAGACTAAATATCGGAAGCAAATATCTAGTTGAGTAAGGTTGCCAGAACATCGTAATAAAAATCAGATGCACGAAGATGTAGATCAAGAATAGTGACACTACTCTCTTATTTTTAATAAACAGGTGGACTAGTCCTACTAAACATAGAAATGAGATCAGGCCATACTCTCTCCAGAGAAAGGAGTGATAGTACCAAACATTATTCGACAAAATATCACCGCTACTATAGGTATCCTTCAGCGCTTTGAAAAGCTGGAAGTTATACAATGCCGCAGCTGTTCCAAACATCCAAAGATAGAATGACTTCCTACTGATAACAAACCGAATTTCTGAATAATTGAAAATTATGTAGTGGAATACCAGTGATACGAGCAACAAGTAGAAGAAAAAGTGTGTAGCGACTCCTAAAAACAAGCTGACTAGAAATGCTATCATGTATCGTTTCTTTAACTTAGATGAACTGGTAAGCCTTTCATAGCTATAGATAGTTGTAAGTGTGAGAAGTTGGAGTATTGAGTAGCTTCTAGCCTGTACTGACCAAGTAATGAAGAAATAAGATAAGGATGCAAGTAGGCCGGCAGAAAATGCAGCAACCTTGTGTGACACTTTACTAGCAAGTAGATAGATCATGGCAGCTATCAAAGATCCGACAATAGCGAACGGAAGTTTTGCCGACCATACAGAGGTACCAAACAAATTAAAGGATCCCGCAATAATAAGATGTGCCAATCTATTATTTTGTTCCATAGTCAATCCAAAATAACTCATTGCCCCACCTAGATCATTTAAGATGAGTTTGGCCTGATTTGCGGAGCTGAATTCATCCACCCAGAATGGAGTCTGTTGCAGAAGGCCGACAAGTCGATAGATCAGAGAGAGGCATGTAAGAAACGCTACAATGGGCCATATTGAGAGTTGCTTAAAATATTTATTCATATCCATTAATTTTTCTTACTTCTGAAGGCAGCGATTTTAATTGTTTAAAGAACAAATCATCTTCTTCATCCCATCCATTTGTTCTGGATATTACTCTCAAAGTCGCTGTGTTACTTCTGGTAACTGAGTTTTTACCATTCCAAAATACCGGTTTATCGATTCTTATCGAAAGCTTACCAACGGCTATATCTAAAGGTACCTCAAAAACGATCTCCGTATCAGTCCACAAGCTTACGTTCAGTGGTTTGCCATTTGCTTGCAACGTGCTTTTTTTATCAGTATTCCAGCCAAATCGTCTCCCATGTAGGACTACTTTGGTTGAATTATATACTATCGATGGTTGTTGGGAATATATTACAGGGTCGTAACTTTGCCTCAGAAGATAGTTCTGCAGAAAGCCAATTCCAATGTATAGTCCAACAACAATCATTCCATATGCTAGAGCTACAGCGAAATTGCGCGTGACGTCTCGTAAGTTGAGAGGTCTAAGTTCAAAACTCCAGCTAATAAACTTATATAAGTATGCAAGGTACTGTCTAAGAAGCTTTGCTATGTGTCGGATGTACGGCAGATGGTTTGATACTAGATGTGATTTCATAGTTGTTTTTCTATCGTCATGGTGGACCAATTGGAATACTCCAAAACCTACAAATATGAAGACCAAGCCGATGCCTTCTCGGCGATGTTGATCATTCCAAACGAGGAAGTTAGCGCGCCTATAACCAGAAGAATACTACCTAAAGCAAACTGGAAGCGACCATTTACTCCACTTCCAAAGAGGAATAAAATCCAAACTACAATCAGAGAGTAGGTTACGGCTTCAAAGTTATATGCTAACAAAAAAGTATCGGTAATGAATCCAATTACGAAAATTATAAATAGAGGGATGATGTGTCTTGTCGCTAACACATTTAACGCTCGGTAGATCCTTTTTTGATAAACCATGAACCCGAGTAAGGTTGCAATAAAAATATTGAGAATGAAGACTGCATAAGACCACCATTTCACATCTGTGGCCGACAGTATGCCTTGTGAACTCGCTACCCCAGTATTGGACTTAACTAAAATCAACTCTGTTTTGGTAATTGGAGTGAGAGTTGCAAAGTCGTTGGAGTAGTCTTCTGGGGAGTCTTTAGGGTAGTCATAGGCCAGCCTCAATTTGACCGACTCGATATTTTCATTACCGTGGGAAAGTATTTTCGTAAATTGCTGAGGCGTATGGAATGAAATAATAGGCCCGCTGAACTGTATATCCTTCTTGGGTTCTCGACGGTTCAAATAGTCATTTATATAGGTACTGTTTTTGACTAAGGTGAGACGTCTGACCGTGGAAGAATAGTTAACATAATCAAGCAAATATTGGTAACCCTGTATTTGTTGAGGTATATCATAGTTGTGCTCATATATACGTACGTGATTCGCTTCTTTTAATTTGAAATTTGAAACAGCTATCTTATTTGACTGAGGGTAATTTAAACTTATGACGGACTCTCCGGCTGCAAGTAACACGTCACTGAATTTTAGATATTTTGTAGGATCCCCTGAGTATATTGGCAGATATTTTTTATTGCCAGTAGATAATGTCAAGCCTATAGGTGAAAAAAGTTGTAAAGGATCAACATAAATATCTCCCAAAGTGCTGGAGTCTGCGCTTACCGATTTCTGTACGGAGTAGAACTGGCGAATTCCTAGTCCATCTCTCTCCAAAGTTTTGGTTTTTTTAAGAAGCTCCTCGAAGATCAAGGTAGAGGTTGTTAGTAGGTAGCGTTTATCAGAGTCTGGCAAGTGCATCTTATCGATATGTCCATTAATAATTGACATATCATCCAAAATGTCACGTTGCACAGATAGACCCCTCTTAATGGATGACTCTACTTCATCTTGGTTTCCAGATTTAAGATATGACTGAATATGATTTGCGTATCGTGCTATCTCAACCTCCCAGAAGTTAAAGGTAGTCTGCGAATCCTGCAGATACCATCTTTTTTCTTTTTGGTCCCACCATGAAACAAGCATGAGTGGATCTTTTCTAAATTGATCCGAAGGTAGACTGTAGGCTATTTCAAACGTGTTCCCCCACTCCAGAATTTCTGCAACCCTTTTTTTTGCTAGAAACAGCTCATTTGCATCATCGTTATAGACCTTAAACTTTTCAAGTGCGTAGATAGCTCGATATTGTGGGTCCTTTGGCATGACCCTTACAAAAGGGTAGCTAATGCGACTCTTGTCGGCCTCAATTGGTTGTAGAGTGACTCTATCACCCCCAGTGGGTACTTTTGGACCAGATAATTTAGTCAGCACAAAGGAGACAAAAAAAGGACTAGAAGCAAATTAGCAATTAGCGCAAACTTCCGAAATAAATTTCGTTGAAAATACTACTCATCGTTTTTATTTTTACTATAACTACCAATAAAATAATGCCTGTCAGAATGCTTAGTGTAAGCATTTGGACATACAGTCTCTGGGGCATGAATTCTGCTACAAACTCCATGCTTACGGTACCGTCAGAATTATTTTTGCAGTAGGCTCTCTGCCTGCAAATGTCCCTTGGTCTGATGAGCCAACCATTTGCGTACCCATTTACAAAAAATGATTCTTTTCAGGAAGTACCTTGTCTTGCAATGATGTTTCAGTTTCAGGAAGATTATTGTTCTGAGTAGTGCCATAATGCGAATCTGATATGAACTTTGTATTTTGGTTCACAGACTCAATTGAAGGGACTTTGGGTGTGAGGCGCCAGCCTTTTGTAAAATGCCGTACTTACAACAAGCATAAAAGATTCTTTGTCAGTATCGGCCTTAATAATATATTTTGATGGACTAAGTTTTCTGTACTGTATGTTGGAATATTTTTTGGAGACCTTAATTTTAGAGAGTTCAGAAAGTTCATTCTCATTTTGCTGTTGTACTACAACCGCTATGGTCTCA
Source organism: Candidatus Roizmanbacteria bacterium (assembly GCA_016699265.1). NCBI lineage: Bacteria > Candidatus Roizmaniibacteriota > Candidatus Roizmanbacteria bacterium. Next base: position 257,512 of record CP064967.1, read on the forward strand.
TTTTCTGCGGCATAGCTCATAAGCTTCGCAACGTCTTGTTGAGCGTCTGATCCTGTAATAATATTTTGTGGAAAATAAATTTTAGGGTAAAAATACTTGTCTGGAATTTTGTAGAGGCTGTTTGATTCATATTTTTTTGCTATCAAGTCCTTCTCCTCAGGAAGTGTGGACTCTACCCAATCCTTCGTGAAGTTATTTTCAGCGTTGTTTAACGGTGCCTCGGCGGGTGTGAACATTACGTATCGAATATTAGCCAGACCATAGAAGATAGGAGATGGAGTTGAGTGAAATTGGTTAAAAAAATCAGAAGAAAACAATGAGACACCATTTGTATAAAGCATTCCTTTTCCAAAAAAAATATTTTCGGTGTTGCTGCCCTGAGATGTTTTCGGAAACGAATTGTTTGTGAAGTATGGACTAAACCACGAAGGTATAGGAAGGATGTTGAAGTCTAGCTGTTCTCTTTTGACTATATCGTAGTTACCCGAGTCATATTTGTAAGTAGAACCCACGTCCTGATTCAGATAGCCATCAGGAATTATTTCGTTGACAACCTGAGTAACGATTGGAGGATGTATAAGTAAGAATCCGATATAGTAAACCGAAACAAAGAACATTCCATACTTCTGGATCCTACTAGGCTTTCCTGAAACGCTCCTTATGCATAGGAAAAAAAATACAATATATCCAATTGCGGTTGGCACATATCGTTGGGCTCCTTTTATAAATCCAAGTATAGGAATTTGATACAGTGCAAACTGTATTTTCATAAGACTGTAGTAGCCATTTACCAACAGGGAAATGACAAGAAATCCAGTTCCTAAAATTGCCATTCGATTCTTATGTTCCGAACTCAGTCTTGTTTTCAGGAGCATGTAGAAGCTCATTAAAAATAAAGTTAGGTAAGGAAGATAGACAAAGAAATAATTTTTAAAGACCCTTCTCACAAGATCGTGTGGAGCATTGAATGGAAAGAAAAGCTCTAAGTACTTCGAGGAAAAGTACATGAGGGGTGAGAGATCTGCTTTGCGCTCGCTTAGAATGGATGAAAAGCTTATGGTGTCGCCTAAAAAGAATGCATGCAGCCAGTACGCATTCTGCAGTAAGCTAAGCAGTCCAAAGGTAAGTAAATGAATGGATTTAGTTTTTGTAGATTGTTTTTTAAGAGTAATGCCTATGATGCCAAGAATTGCAAAAAAGAAAATACTAGCAAGATCGAAAAAGAACATGCAGGACGACATTTTAAGAAGTGCGGATAAACTAGGTCTCACTCTCTGCTCGGTTATGTAGCTGTAATAAAAATAAAAAAACCACGGAGTGACAAAACTACTAATCAGTCGATTGAGGGCGCCTCCATGCATATCAAACAACAAAGTCAAGGAAAATGTATATAGAAGGTTGGCAAAGAATACCGTAACCAAGAATGTTAATCTATCCTCTTTCGTGTTATTTTTAAGTATTTTTTCTGCCAACTTCCAGACTCCAATCGATGATAAGGTTGGAATTACCACAAATACCATGACCTTGTTTAGTATCGGTATTGTTACTTGTGGGAGCTGAAGTAGCTGGCTTAACTGAAAAACGGAATAGATAGCTCCTTTGATTAGGAACTCAGAGAATGGTGTGCTTACCACATCAAAGTAGCCTAAAGAGTTGGGTTTTAGTGAAGAAAAAAAGGACAGGAGGTAGTTTTTATAAAAATCTGGATGGGGGTAAAAGGTCCAGTCCCAGTGTCTTCCATAATTAAGTCCGTTGAAAAGAATGTCCCTGTTGATAAATAAGGCTAGAAGAACAAAAAAAATGATATATACTTTAAATCCGATTGATTTCATATGAAATACTATTTAGTTATAAATCTTGGACTTCGTAGCATCAGGGTAATCTTATTTGACAAAGCTGCACACATTATAGAGCGAAACTGGTATCCAGTACAAACCGTAATTAACGGCGGCACGGTTGAGCAGAATCCAGAGGAGTGGTGGGTCTTGTGCAAAAGGCTATTAAAGGAGCTGTCTGAAAAAAATCCTTCATACTTAGAAAATTTACAATCTGTATCAGTTGCGTCATCTGCTTCATGTCTTGTGGTTCTTGATAAGAACGGAAATCCATTGATTAACTCATTAATAGTCTCTGACAAGAGAGCAACTAAAGAATCTTCTATCTTGAAAAAAAGCGTATTACTAAAAAAAATATTCTCAAATTCAAATAATTTGGCAGTTCCTGCATTTATGTTTCCTAAAATGCTGTGGATTAAAAATAATCACCCAAAAATTTTTGAGAAGGCCAAATACTTTCTAAGTTCTAATGATTACTTAGTCTATAAGTTAACCGACAAATTTGTGACAGATTCATTAAATGCCGAGAAGTTTTATTTTGATCAAAAAAAGCAAATTTATCCACCCGAGATTCTGCGTTACCTAAAGATCTCAAAAGACGCACTCCCTTCGGTCGTGCGCATTGGTACGGCAATAGGAAATGTAAGTGATTCGGTCCAAAGAGAATTTGGTTTCGTAAATAAAACGAAAGTTGTCCTCACCTCATATGATGCGATTTGCGCTTTTGTTGGATCGGGGGCTGTGGCAGAGGGAGACACAAATAATGTGTGTGGAACTGTGAGCTCTGTAAGAACATTTACACGAAAAGTGGTTAGAGGACGATTTGGTCTTTTATCGCAGCAGTGCAACGATTTTAGGATGGTTGGAGGGTCAAATAATATAGACGGAGGTTTACTAGAGTGGTCAAAAGGAATGTTTTACGGGGATACGTATCCAGACAAGTATGTATATACCATAATGGCCGAAGAGGCCGGCGAGTCTCTACTTGGGGCAAATGGCTTACTGTTTCTTCCATATATTGTTGGTGAGCGAGTACCGTTCTCCGATAATTCCACTCGTGGTATATTTTTTGGGCTTGAGAGATTTCATACACGCAAGGATGTTATGAGGAGCGTATTTGAGGCATCTGGATTTATGGTCAACGACATAATAAAGCACATCGAAAACATTGGTGTACCGGTTAAGAATATCAGAATGTCGGGGGGGCTAACGGTAAGTCGTATAGCATGCAAGATTAGGGCTGATATTACTGGTAAAACTGTCTATGTATGCGATGACCCTGAAACTACCTCGATGGGAGCCCTTTTTATCTTATTAGTCGAGGACGGAGTATATAAAAATCTTAAGCAGACTGCTAAACTGGTTAAGTTCAGTCAGGTATATAAGCCGGATATGAAAAGTCATCGCAAATATAAGGAACTCTACATGTTTTTTAAGAAGACTTACGAAGTGAATAAAAAATTGATGGAAGAGCGTAAACTGCTAATGGACAAAAACCAATTGATTAGCCGGCGAGTTTTAGAAAATTTATAACTATGAAAATAATTATTCCAATGTTAGGGCGCGGGTCTAAGTTTATTCAGGAAGGAATTACTGCGCCAAAACCACTTATAAAAATAAGAAACCGCTACATGATTGAGTGGGCATTGGATCCCTTGAGATTTCTCGATCTTGAGAGAGATGCTATTTTCATAATCTCTAAACAACATTCAACCGATTCAAATCTCAGGGATGTAATAAAAAGGCATCATAGGAAAAGATGCACATATTAAGGCGGTAGAGGAGATACCTCAGGGCGCGGCCAAGACAGTACTATTGCTTCGTAAAGAGATTGACTCATCTGAAGAACTGATAATTTATAACTCCGACCAACTTTTCAGGTTAAATCTTGAGCATCTTCTAAAAAATGGCATGGTAAAGCGGATGGTATTATCCCCTATTTTCAAGCTACACATCCCAAATGGAGCTATGTTGAGACGAACGAAAAAGACGTCGTAATAAGAACGGCTGAGAAGGAGGTAATTACGAATAAGGCAACAGTCGGGCTTTACTACTTCCGGCATGGGAAAGACTTTGTATGGGGAGCAGACCAAATGATCAAAAAGAACCTAATGGTAAATGGCGAGTTTTATGTCTGTCCGGTTTATAATGAACTCATATCCAAAGGAAGGGTTATAAAGCATTTCAGGTCGATGAGATGTGGAGTTTTGGAACTCCTGAGGATGTTGAAAAGTTCGAGAGATACTATAAAGGAGACTTTGAAAGTAATTGTTCCAATGGCCGGACGAGGTTCTCGATTTGCGGCGGAGGCAGATACGAATCCTGCATATCAAGTGCCAAAACCTCTAATTGATGTTAAAGGTCGTCCAATGGTAGTGTGGGCATTAGATTCATTGAAGAAACTAGAGTTTAAGCCAGAGGACTTAATATTTGTCTGCCAGCAGGAGCATGATGACAAGTATAGTGTCGCAGCTTCATTAAAAAACATATTTGGTGAACATATTACAGTTGTTTTGATACCTGCGGTAACAAGAGGTGCTGTTGAGACGGTACTAATGGTGAAAAAATATGTCGATCCAGAGGAGGAAATTATAATATCGGATAGCGATCATTTTTTTGATGGAACGAATTTGGTCAATGAAATTACGAATAGTAGAAATAAAGTTGATGGAATAATTCCTGTCTTTAAGGTTGTAGACAAAGATCCGAAGTGGAGCTATACGCTAACCGACGTGGATAATTTTGCCCTGGCCGTGGGCGAAAAGGATGAAGCACTTGCCGCAAAAGGAGCGTATGCAAATATTGGTGCTTATTATTTCGCAAAGAGTAAGGTGTTTTTCTCTGTCGCAGAAGAAGCTGTCAGAATCAATGAGATGTACGGTGCTGAAGGTAAAATGGAGTTTTATGTGGCTCCTATGTACCAACGCATGCTGGATAAAGGATTGAAGGTAAAGGTAGCTATAATTTCTGAGGTTTGGGGTTTGGGAACACCTAAGGATTTAGAAAATTTTCTATCCAATTACAATAAATGAAGTCTAGAATAATATATATCATTCGGCACCCACAAACAGTCTATAACTTACGAGGAATATTCCAAGGATTGTCTGACTCACCTATAACTGAAGAAGGCTTTGCTCAACTCAGCACACTTCATAAGAAATTTGATTCGCTGAAACTGGAAAAAATATACTCGAGTCCCCTTAAACGGTGTGTAACCGTAGCCGAAAGTTTTATGCACTCACATAACGTGCAGGTCAAGTATGATGATAGGCTCAAAGAAATTTGCTATGGAAGCTGGGATGAGAAAAGTAAACAAGATGTTGGGTACGCACAGATCAAACGAGAGAAGGATAAGAACAGATTTAGCTACATACATCCTGGACAGTACAACGGCACTGATGGAGAGAGCTATAAGCAGCTTTACGAGAGGCTTTGTCCTTTCTGGGAGGAGTTAGGAGAGAGAAATGAAAACACGGTTCTTGTCATAGGTCATACGGGAGTTATGATTGCGGCAAGAAAGCACTTTGAAAACATAAGCGAAAAAGAGATTAGCGAGTATCGGCCAAGTAATATGGAGGTTCTTAAATATGAAGTTGTATAAACTAAATCGCTTTATCGGAGGTTGGGTCGTTGGAAACTTTGATCCGTCAATTATAAAAACTTCTGCGTTCGAGTTTGGTGTTAAGCATTACATAGCTGGACAGCGAGATGTCGCTCATCTTCACAAGCAGGCTCAAGAGATAACCATCATCGTCTCTGGTGTCTTTAGATTTAATGGTAGGAAAGTAAAAAAAGATGATGTAATATTGCTGAATAAAGGCGACATCTCAAGTTTTGAGTGCATGGAGACTGGTTCAATAGCCTGCATTAAGACACCGTCTGTCATTGGAGATAAGCATGTGATAGAGAAACGTTGATAAGAGTCTGTAACTCTTCTGGGTAGTCTGTGCATAGTGCGTCTGCGCCATTAGCTATAATTTCTTTAGCCCGCCTAAGAGCAGTTTTCATTGACGCCCCGTCCGAATGAACTTCTCCACTTTTAAGTCTCGGTGACGTTGCATGAAGTTCTGGCATTACTACTGCCACCATATATCCCGAATCATGCAGTGTCGCAAAAAATTCTTTTGTATAAAGTTGTTTGGAATCTCCATCGGTGTCTGTAAGATCCCACTCGTCACCCCAGATCCACCTATATAGACCCTCCCCTTTTGGGCCAAGTTCTAATGCCTCTTCAACAGAGATCAATGTTCTCGCAACCGAACTGTTATAGCGCTCTATGTCATAGTTATGTGCTACGGAAGGAGCAAGAATCAAGTCGGGATTTTTCAAGCATATAGCGGGCATTCTCTGGTTTGACATCAAAAATCATAATCCGGTCCACAACATCTGGGTGCTTCTTAAGATGTGCCAGTATCAGGTCAATGTCTTCGGTTCCTTCTTGAAAAATTCCCTTAAGATGCATGGCGCTGATTCCGACAGAGTGAGACTCGATCAATTCTAGGACTTGATCAAGCGTCGGAACGGTGAAACCACCCGGAAGTTTGAGTTTAGTTATTTCTAAAAACGAAACGTCTCTGACTAGTCTGTCATCTTTAGAAGCGGTTAATCGACTAAGTGTAGGGTCATGCATTACGACAATGCTTTTACCGACAGATCGGTCTTTAGTGAAGCTGGGATCAAACTCAAGACCGTACCCTCTTCCTATCTGGAACTTAAGCGCTTCAAGACTCTGCTCAAATGGATGGTCTTTTCGAGCAGGTTGAAGTCCTCTATGTGTGATTATGGTAGGTTTCATACAATTAAGTGTCTAGTTAGTGTTTTTTTCTAGGCTTTCGGTGAATTTCTTGGCTCCAACTATGCTTAGATGATCGCTGTCAATAAAATCTTCATCTATGAAATTAACATCATCCATATAATTAAGATACTCAACTCCAAACTTACTTGCTACAGATTTAATGATTTTTTGATCAGTGGTATATTTGTTTCGATCCATATTGGTAAAGTAGGAACTGCAGATAGGTGGTGAGACAAGGATGAGTTTAATATTTTTTTGCGAAAGGATCGTTGCAATGCTTTCAATATATTGAACATTATCTTTGATATTTTTTGAGTGCATTATCGAGCTATGAAACTTTGCACGTGAAAGGCCAGTTGCGCAGGATCCCCCACTACCTAAAGCATCCCATCCATTTTTTTGTAAAGTGACTTCGGGATTTTTGAAACCAGAAAAAATATAGGCGAGCGCCTGATCTTTTTTGTACAGTTCAATAAGACTAATCTTGCGTATGTCCCAGTCGAGTTTATTGCGCTCCGTGGAAATTCCGTAGGCATGGTAATAGAACATCGATCTCCAGTCCTCATCAATATCCATCAGTGAGTACTCCAGAGAAAAATACGAAACCTCAAGGTAAACGGTTTTAAGACTCGGCATAGAATCGATGTATTTTTCAAGCAACGCATTGTCATAGTAAAGCGACTGACTCGCATAGGCTAAATTAAATGCCTTGCTGGAGAGGTACCGAGGATTAATACCATGAAAGGCATGGGATGATCCTAGAATAAGCGTCTGGACGTCTTTTTTTTGTGGTTCGAAGAAATCTCGTTTTACGGAATAATTAGTAGGTACGAGTCGTAGTCCGTGTTCCCACCAAATAACAATAAGCAAAAAAGGTAGTATGAGAATAATGATTTTGAGTATTAATTTTCCCATATTAGAAACGTGTATAAATGAACTTAACTGATTGCGTGTTATAAAAAATGGAGAACAAGATCATAAACACCACAACATAGTAAAATGTCCAACGTTGAAGTGGTGATCGATCATGCAAATGCTGATTTTGTATATTTCCGATAAAAAACTCAGAATGATAAACAGTGCAACAGTAAAGAGCGTTGAGATAAATATATCTTCTGATATGCCATAACCATCTGAGTATAAAAGATGCCAAAAATCTTCAAATTTAAAGGCGGCAAGGAGTTTCAGTACCGAGCCCAGACCACGATAAAAATGCGAAACGATATACAGTGCATCGTTTAGTGATGGAGCGCGGAAAAAAACCCATAATACGGTAACTAAGCTGAAAGTGATTGGCACAGCTAAAAAGTTATAGATTTTGGCAAAATACTTCCATAACTGGTTCCAGTCTCTGTCCGATGCGGTCACGGAGCTTGTACTTTTTAGCAAATTGCTCAGAATAAGTACCAAACCGTGAAGTAGGCCCCACGCAACGAAGGTAACGCCGTTTCCATGCCAGAAACCACTTGCAAGAAATGTAATGAGTATATTTATCGACTGCCGATCAAAATTCACTCTGTTGCCACCAAGAGGAATGTAGATATAGTCACGCAACCATGATGAAAGTGAGATGTGCCAACGAGTCCAAAAATCCTGTAGTGATTTTGCAAGGTATGGTCGATTGAAATTTTCTGTGCTATTTATGCCGAGCATCCGTGCAGCGCCAATTGCGATGTTAGAATACCCAGAAAAGTCAGCGTAAATCTGAACAGAGAAAAGAACCATCGCCAAAATTAAGGGAAGGCCGATGTAATTTTGTGGTTGAAGATAGATGTTATTCACCACAATCGCAACTCTGTCTGCAACAACTATTTTCTGAAACAATCCCCACAAAACTCTAATCAGCCCTTCGTAAGTACGGCCGGCCGTTAGGGCAACAGGATTCTTTAACTGTGGTATTAGAGTTGAGGGACGGTCTATAGGTCCTGCAAAAAGTTGCGGAACAAAGGCAATGTAAAGCGCATAGTAGCCAAAATGTTTTTCTGGCTTCAGCTTATTCCGATAAATGTCAATAATGTAGCTGAGTGCTTTCAATGTATAGAATGATAATCCCAATGTGCCAAGCACGTTTGCCTTTAAGTACATATTCAGAAAGCTAAATTTAGTCAACAGCAGAGGTGCGCAGGTTAAACTAACAGCAAAGAAAAAATAAACTCTATTTTTACGATTTTCAAGAATCACGCCAAAAACATAGATAATTATGGTTACAACAAAAAGCAGAATAGCGGCATACACATTTATAAGTAGCGTCATAAGGTAGCTTATTGCAAGGAGGAAAATCCATCGATTTGAAGAAGAAGTCATAGTTTTTTGGGAATATTAATATCTTTTAGCCAAGAAAGACTATTTTTATCTCTCTTATTTATAAATGATAAAGTAAGAGCGCGTATAACTAGTTTAAACTGAATGTTTATAAATCTCATCCAATCACTCGTGGTCGTGAGAGCTGTGGGAAAGTGCCTTCTCGCTAGGCGATGAGATCCGACTACTTTTTTTAGTTTGCCCTTGATGAGATGTAGATTTATTGCACTGAGAGCCATAAACATGTGAGTTTGAACAAAAATTTTCCATTCGAGATTGTTTTTATAGAAAGACTGATAGTATCCGGCTATGATTTTGAAATAGTTATCTAAGCGTATAAGTTCACCTTCTACCGATTTAACCGTTTTTGCTTTATCAAAGGTTTGCGCCTCATGTGTGCGCCAAGCAAATACAATTTTGTCGCGATAGAACACGTCATATCGAGAGACAAGTTTGAGAAAATGAGGCACATCCGCTTCAGTTTTATATGCAGGATCATAAAGTCCGATTTCCCTAAACACCTTTTTTTGATAGATACTAGCGCCGGAAGGTGCGATCATAGGCGCCAGCTGCTGAAGAAATAACTTCATCGTTTCAGGTTGCTTCATGTACCGATCATGGTTGAATATATGAGCTGTAAAAAGAGGAGCATTTTTGTCATCGATTATAGTTATTGCTGAGGTATAAAAGGCCGCCTTGTGCTTAGATATGGTTTTGATCCATGTTGCGTGCCAGTCTGGTGCGATGAGATCGTCACTATGTAGAAGGCAGATGTAGTCGCCCTTCGCCAGACTGATTGCTTTGTTCCAGTTACCGATCATTCCAATGTTCTTTTTATTCACAATAAACTTAATTCCGTACTTCTTCTGGTAGTGCTTACAAACCTTTAAAGTTCCATCGGTTGAATTATTGTCCACTACAATAACTTCATACGGTTTTATAGTTTGGTTTGCTACGCTCTGAAGGGTTTGAGCTAGGAGATCTGCTCGGTTGTAGGTGGGAATGCAGATAGATATTTTTGCTTTATTTTTTGACTGCATATATAAAAACGCTTGCCCCTTTATTGTTTGCAACACGATCATCTAAAATTGCGTTTTCAATTTCTTCTTTATATTTTAGAAACACATTCTTTTCAGCATTGCGATCAAACACTGCTCGTATTCGCACCTCCCATGCAATTTTATCCCACAGCATGCAGGTTTTTAGAAATATAATAGTCGCTTTTTGACAATTAAGCCGTGTTTTTAACTTCTTGGTCCAAGTAGCGTGAGAGTAGGTGTGGTAATGGTTAAGCATCTTATTTCTCTTTTCAAGGTAGAGCTTGCCTAAAATTCCAAGTCCCGATCTCTCAAGAACATTAGAAAGCCATAGATAGTGCTTAAAATTATGAGATGGTGATGTGAACACAAATGCCCCCCCCTTTTTAAGAGTTCTTGCTACCTCCTGAAGAACTGCTTCGTTATCGGGTATATGTTCAATTACTGAGTTTGAAAATATGAAATTTAACGATTCGTATCTCAGAGACATTTTCTCAGCGCTTTCAATCAAAATTTTTTTATATCGTTTGGTTCTCTTTGCTACGTGAAGATCATTCGCCTCACCGTTATCGAGATTATAAGTAAATTTTGAGTCGAATAAAATTGAGCTAAGATAGCCGTCCCCACCTCCAAGATCCATAGATGGCTGTTTGAACACCATCCGTTTTGTGTTTTTATAAACATTTTGGAGTTCAATGGTGCGAAACAGTTTTGATGCTGGATGGGGGTGGTGTTGGAAGTGAGACAACATTACAAATTTAGTCTTCATAGCTGAACATTATATACTTAAAATATTTTTATTTTGCCTCTGAATATACGATCTATCTCTCCAAAGTCCGTACATAATACCATCTGCTATGCCCTGAATTGCAATCACAATATTTTTTGGATCAACAGTTGGAAGATACGTGATCGTGATTATGGGATTCCAGATTGCCATAAATAATATAAATTGAGCTAGGCTGCTATGTTTACGCATGTAGATGATTCTGTTTCTAAAAAATAAATATGCTTTGGCGCGATTAGAGTAGAGCCTCTTAGCTCTTGTTTTAGCGCTCGTATGTGCGACTATAGCATCGTCGAGCGGATGCCAGATTCTTGCCTGCGGACAAGATGTAATCTCATAACCCAACGATAAGATCCTCTCCCCCATATCAGGCTCCTCATAGATCATGGGAAATAAAATATGATCGAATCCTTTAATTTGATTAAAAATTTTGGATCTAGTTATATATAGACTATGAAAGTGATTCATGCCATGAGGATTTTTTTTATCTGTAAAATTGTGCAGAAGGCTGCTAGTTCGATTAATGGTAACCCCAATAGAAATAAGAACCTTCGTTGTTATCTCATAATGAGAAGGTCCAGATACTCCGACATTTGGGTGTGATTGCATAAACTCAGAGAGTTTTTGTATTAGGCTTGTATCTGTTAGCACGTCGCTTCCCATAAGTATTACAAAATCAAATTTTTTTGAGATACGAAAGTGAGTGAATCCAATATTGACTGCTTTAGAAACGTACACATTTTTGGGAAGCCGGAGGTAGGAAGCATTGTTCTTTCGGCATATGTCACGGACATTCTCCTTTGAGCCGTTATCGATAACAAATATTTCATATATTGATTTCGGCCTATTCTTTTGGAGCGCTTTTAGACACTCATCTAAAACCTTAGCTCTGTTGTAGGCTACAACAAGAACAGCTGTCTTTGATTTTTTTTTCATATTGAAGTAGTTTTTTTTGCAATCCATTTTTTATACCCAATCTTCTCCCATGGTTTACCCCTTGAGAAGTTATTCATCCATGGATAGTGCTTCTTCCCCTTACTTTCGCGTGATTCGATATCGCGAACATCGCAAATCTTTCTCCCTGGAACGCCCAGTACGAGTTCAAAATCCTTAACATTTTTTGTTACTACGCAACCCGCTCCAACTAAACAGTTTTCGCCAATTTTTATTCCTGGCATAATGATGGACCCAGTAGAGATTATGGAATAATCTCCTACCGTGACTCCTTTATATACGTTAGACGGAGGAGTCGGATCATTTGTGAATACAACATATGGATAGATGTAGACAAAGTTGCCAATTTTAGTACCTTGACAGACATGAGCATTACTATGCAGTCTGCAATAATCTCCGAATGTCGCATGACCTTGAATATCGGACAGTGTTCCAACAGAGCAGTGGTCTCCCATTTTTGTCTTTTCTCGTATCATCACTCGATGTCCTGTCTGTAAGTTTGTACCAAATTTAGACCCAGCATATATGATTGTGTGACTTCGTATTAAGCTATCTGCCCCTATGATGGTTTTAGGATTTTTGTAAGAGTCGTCATAGTAGTAATCTTGCGTCGGTTCACCGATTATGCAATCATTTGCGATTATAGAGTTTTCGCCTATTACGACATTATCGTATATTACCGTTCTATCACCTATCCGCACACCTTTGCCAAGGATAACCTTTTTGCCAACTGTGTAGTTATTATTAAATTTCATCTTCCTATTATATACGCAATATTTGTAGTTGCAGAACCTCCGATATTTAGCATTAAGCCATTTTTTGCAGATGCGACTTGATAATTGCCAGCAGAGTTTGTGACTTGCTTGTGGAGATCTAGCGTCATGCGAACTCCAGTGGCACCAACGGGATGGCCAGCGCCAATAAGCCCGCCACTTGGATTAATTGGTTTTTTGCCATTAAAATCAATCATCCCACTTTCCACCACCTCATACTCTCTTCCCGGCTTACATAGTCCGAACGCAGAAATACAAGCATACTCACTTGAGGTAAAGCAGTCGTGTGTTTCTATAACATCAATATTTTTGATAGTTAGTTTCGACATTGTGTAGGCATCATCAACGGCTTCTTTCGTCCATGGAAGTATATGCCTCATCCCCGTCGCTTGGGATATTTTTTCTGCAAAGGTTATTGGAGCTACTGTAAAACCCATACCTTTGATTTTTGAGATTTTGTTAGTTTTTATGCTTCGTTTTTTCGCATACTGTTTTGCGTATTGTTTGGATGATAAGACTAGCATCGCTGCGCCATCTGTAATTTGAGAGCAGTCTGATGTACACAGTCTTCCTCCAATCGAAAAGTTATAGGAATCATTTCTCAGCTGCGCGTGCTTATTGCTCATAAACCAAGAACGTGTCTGTGCATTCGAATTCCTTTTTGCGTTTGAGTAATTAATGTTTGAAATTTCCGCTAGAGAATCAAGAAATCGTTTTTCTGGAACTTTATACTTTTTAATTATCTGATCCGCTAGTTTCCCAAATAATTTTGGGAAAGGGAACTCTATCCCTTTTGCTTCAGTTTCATAAAACGCTGCGGTACCTAGATAGTCTCCGCCCACCTGTGGTGGTACAGATTTCATGATCTCCATACCGATGACGATGGCAACGTCAATGTCACCAGCCTGAATTTTGGCACGTGCCGCATCGATTGCCACCGATCCGGAGGCACATGCCGCTTCATATCTTGCGGCTGGAATGCCATTAAAGCTACGATCTATCTCTGTGAGAAAGGCGCCAAGGTGGCCTTGTTGCACATACTGTTGAGCGTTAAAGTTGCCGATAAATATACCAATAGTTTTTGTTGATCCTAATTTTTTTATTTCAGAAAAATCCATACGGACTGCATCGAGTCCGTCATTAACTATTTCGTTAAGCATTGCTAAAAAATTCTTTCCTTCTTTAGTCCAATTTCTTTGAAAATCTGTCTGAGACCCACCGAGAATATAAACAGGGTTTTTCATACTTTAATTAAAGATCTGTAATCTAGTTCTGCCTGCAATTTATAAAAGTTATTGCTAGATTTTTTATGTAGTGCTAGTAATGTAGGCACCTGTAATTTATATTTTTTAATCATTGTTGACGTTTCGTCTACTCCTCCAAGTAGATCCACCATAGCGGATGGAGGTACCCAACTGAACCCAAATCCCATTGCGCGATCAATTATTTCTTTGTTATCTACAACGTCTCCTACAAGTGAAAATGAATAGCTTATGTAGCGTGCTATAAAGTATTTGATAATATCGGCATCTGCATGACTTGATTCCTTAAGAATGTGAAATGCCCTCTTATATTCCCCTTTATGTATATATTCTCGCATCGCTTCTACTACAGGACTATAATATTTTTGATGGGGCAAATATTTATTAGTCTTAATGTCGAAAGTAAATCTCTTTTTGTGCCCTTCAATTTCTTTTTTTGTATATAGTCCATCTCCTGATTTATTTCCGAACTTTCCCTTTCTTATCAAAGTCTGTAAAAAGGAAGGCATGCTAAATGTTGCTATTGCACTGTCCGTGTTAGAAAGATTGTTTTTGAGATTATCGATAATCGCTTTATGCACGTCTAGGCCAACAAAGTCCAGTGTTTCAAGAGGGGCAAGAGCGCGTCCGGTGTGGCGACCCAGCAATGAATCGATATATGAAACTCCACCTCTGTCTCTATATTTATATGCATAGATGGCTGCCTCATTGATGAGTTGGAAACCGATTCTATTTGCGACAAACGCTGGACTATCTTTGGCTTGTATAACTTTTCTAAGCAAAACCTTTTCAAGAAAAGTCTCAAGTTCTTTGGTCTTGGTCAGGTCCGTGTACTTTGACGGTATCACCTCGCAGAGCAACATTTTATAAGGTGGATTGAAAAAATGCACTCCCATGTAATTTTTACGATCATCGTCATCTAAGACTCCCGAAAGTTTTGCAATTGAGAGGCCAGATGTAAGAGAAGAAATGATGCGCCCTTTCTTCTTTGTCTTTTAATCAGAAGGTTTACAGAAGTTTTTATCTCGTAGTTTTCGGCTACCGCCTCAACTATCCAGTCGCATTGCTTTAGGATTCGTGGAAGATCGCTATAAGTGGAGGGAATAAGATTGCTTCTAATGCTATTGCTTCTCACAGATCTTACGGCGATCTCTATACCATCTTTTGCTTTTTTAATATCGCGCGCAATCATGAAAACGGGTAGATCTCCAAAGGCGGCAATAATAGCTGCCGTTTTTGCGCCCATTGCGCTATTTGCTCCGATGAAGGCTACTTTTTTTATATTCATAACTTTAAGCCAGTTTGTAGTAATGCGTATCGTCTGTTGTCCACTCAGTGTCGGCATAACTGAGTAGCGAAGCTCTTTTGGTAAGGCTCACTATTGCGTGTGCGATATATGGACCAGTCTCAATTCGTATATATTTATCTTTTTCAGCACTCAGCGTGATTTGCTTTCTTTTTTTGGTTCTAACATCCTCGATGATTACCTTTACCTTTCCCTCAACTATCCCAAACCACTCGTACCATTTTTTATGGTAGTGGTTTCCACGTACAGCCCCTCTTTTATTGAAGGTAACAAAGTATATTTGTCCGAATTTTTTCTTTGCGCTATGCAGCTCAGATTCCTTTAAAAAAACAATTGGCTTTCCTCTTTTATCGGAAAAAGACTTAAATTTTGTTAGCTTAAAATTGAGTTTTTTCATTTTAGAAACCCCACTATTGTACCTGGAATGGCTCCAAGTTGCTTAAGTTGTTTTGTTTTAACGGCGGTGTATATATAGTAAGCATCTAGAAATATAAGGTAAGGTATGAAGTGAAAAAATTTTCTTAGCGAGTCAAGTTTAATATGACGACGATAAAATACAATGAAGTTAATCATCCTACTATAGCTTTCTGGTCTGTCATTAAAGAAGCCCTGCTTGGATGGACAGTGATTTAGTGAAGCCTTAGGGTTAAAGATCAACTTGTAACCAAGCCCCTTAATCTTAAAGGCAGCGTCAGGCTCATGATACTCTCCTACTCCTGAATAAAACGTGTCAAAGCCGCCAATTTTTTTGAGCAGATTCTTGCGTACTGAGAAGTTACAAGCCTCCAGATTTGAAACCTCATGTTGTTTCTCGTTTTTTGCCTCTGGAAAATTGGATCCCAATCCGAAGGCGCCCGAATCAAACCAGTGACCTACTCGTCGAGGTTGTCCGTCCATGAAGTAGCCAAAGTATAGTGACCCAATAAGTTTCCAAAGTATGTTTCCCTTTTTGAAACGTTCTTCGATTATGAATAGATCCCTATTTTTTCTAAATGCTACAGGTATCACCGTAGGCCCTGTTACCCCTCCGACATCTTTGTATTTTGAAAAGGTGTCAAAGATTGCCAGTAGCCAGTCCTTACTCATTATGACGTCGTCATCCGTTCTGATAAATATTTTTCCTCGAGCTTGCTTTAATGCCTGATTTGCGGCTTTTGCTAGACCTTTTGTTTTTTGTCGAAGAACTTTAATGCGTAGTTTCTTAGAATATTTTTTTATAACAGCCTCCGTATTATCTGACGATTTATAGTCTACAACGATGACTTCAAAGTTTTTGTAAGCCTGCTTTGTGAGAGACTGTAGTGTTTTATCAAGCGATAGGGCTCGATTTCCTGTTGGGATAAATATAGATACGTTCATATAAAATATGCCAATGCCTTAGTTATAAAAGAAATTCAGTATCGAAATGCACACATACCTGACTTGTCTTTCTGTAAGCTCTGGATACATTGGCAGTGAAAGTATTTCATCGGATAATTTTTCTGCGACTGGAAAGTCTCCCTGTTTGTACTTTAGAAATTTCCACGCATTTTGCATATGAATTGGATAAGGATAATGAATCTGCGTTGCGACACCCTTTTCCTGTAGGTATTTTTGAAGTGCGTCCCTTTGTTTAGTTCTAATGACAAACAGATGGTATACGCTTTTCCGATCTTTGTAGACGTTTGGTAATGTGATATCTGGAATGATGCCTAGCATTGTGTGGTAGATCTTTGACAGATCCTGTCTTTTTTTGTTCCATCCGTCAAGCTGTTCTAGTTTGTAACTAAGAACTGCCGCCTGAAGAGTGTCGAGTCTCGAGTTGAAGCCTACGGACTCATGGCGATACTTACTTGACTGACCGTACTCCTTCAACCGTCTTATCTTTGATGCAAGCTGCTGATCGTTTGTTGTGATTGCTCCCCCATCTCCATAGGCGCCCAAGTTTTTACTGGGATAAAATGAAAACGCAGAGAAGGTGCCAAATCCACCAACGCGTTTTGTGCCGAATTTTGCTCCATGTGCCTGACAAGCATCCTCGATAATGTGAATTTTTCTTCCGGTTTTTTTGATCAGCGACTGAATTTCACCAATTTTGTCAGACTGACCGTAAAGATGGACAACCATAATTGCCTTTGTTCTGGTATTAATCTTTTTTTTAAGTGTTGATAGATCATATCCAAAGTCATCTGCATCTACCTCTGACAACACCGGCTTAACTCCGTTCGCGACGGCCGCCAAGATCGTGGCGTAGTAAGTATTGGATGGAAAAATAATCTCATCCGGTGCGGAGAAGCCAAGCGCGCGCGTTCCTAGTATGAGAGCATCCGTTCCGGAGTTGAGCGAGACGCAGTGCTTGGTACCAATATATCTCGCAAAACTATGTTCAAACGAGATAACCTCTTCGCCCCCAATAAATAACCCTTTATCCAAGACATTCTTAATGATTGAGTAGATGTTCGTTTCATGCTCCTTAAACTGAGTGCTAAGATTTACAAAGGGCACATGCATAATAATGCTTAGGCAAATATTTTTATCAGAGTATTAACTTCATCATCTGTCAGATCTGGATTATTGCCGAAGTAGAGGCCTTGATCGTGAATCAATTTTGCATTGGAATTACCAAGAATATGCTTGAATATGCTCATATGTTTTGAGAAGAAAGGTTGCTGAGTGATGTCTCCAGCCACAACCGGTCGTATCTCAACAATGTCTTTACATTTGGTGACCAGTTGATCTCTAATTGCCTTTGATCTGCAGATTATGGGTACTGCGAAGTTAGACAAAAGTTGAATATGCGAGTATCTAATTGGATAATATTTCTTCTTATTCTTGTAAATTACTGGTGCAATTTTCATGAAGATCTCATTTCTTCGTTTTACTATCTTGTCAATATATTTGAGCTGCTGATTGCCTAGGAAGCCATTTATTTCAGTAGGTCTCAGATTGTATCCTAGGTCGTAGAATGTGTAGCGAGAATAAAATGAAGAATTAATGTTGTGCTTAGATCTTATCTTGTTTTGTGATTTTTCATTTAGATTACGATCCCAGCCGTGTGCTCGTACCATTCTGAGCATCGATGCTAGTTCTTCATTATCTGTGCATACGGCGCCTCCTTCGATTGTGGACATATGGTGGCCTACGTAAAACGAGAATGTGCTCGCTAAACCAAAGTTGCCCAATTTTTTACCTTTATAAACCGTTCCCAAAGATTCGCAATTATCTTCTATGAGAATAATGTTATTTTTTTCACAAAGATTTTTAATCTTATCAATGTCATCACAAAAGCCAAGCAAGTTTGTGAGAAATAGTAATTTGATCGGAAACTTGGAAATCGTTTCTTCAAACTTTTTTGAGGACACATTTAAAGTATCTAGCTCGACATCTATAGGAACTGCCTGAAGACCAAGTTGAAGAAGTGGCATTACGTTTGTGGACCATGTGAGTGCGGAAAACCCAACAAGGTCCCCCTGTTTAATTTTTCCAAGATTCAGTAATGCTTGAATTATTGCTAAGTTTGCAGAGCTTCCGCTGTTTAGAAAAATAGCGTGCTTACGGTTTTGGTAGTGAGAAAAATTTCGTTCAAACAATTCGCATTGTTTACCGAAGCTCAGATAAGAAGTTTGTGCAATAAAAAATGCTAGTTCAAGTTTTGATTTTTCTTCTTCATAAAATGTTGACTTGATTAGCTTGATCATAGAAAAGTAAGAGGATTATAGCACAAAAACTATTTCGTTCCTGTAAATGAGAGGAAACGGAATTTCATATATATGTATATATAATTCCATGTAGTAAAAAAGCAGATAAGCGGATGTAAAAACCATGCTTTATCCCGCACCTTTAGGTAACCACGTACTGCTTGGTATGTTGGCTCGATTAAAGTTAACGAGAGAACAATATATATTGCCAGTTTGACCCTGTCAGTATCTGGATTGTATAGATGGTATCGCCGCGATTTTTGTTTCTTAAAATAGAGTTCAAGTGCATATCTTCTCCTTTTATAAAAATATGTAGAAAGGCTTTCCCCTGTTTTGTGCCAAAGAGTTGTCTTCACAAATGCAAATGTGTCATGTCCCAATCTTAGTAGATCGACGCAAGAGTCAATATGAGAGAATTTTTTGGGGTCTTTGGTGACCTTCTTTATCGTTCTTGTTCTAATCACAAAGCCATTTGCGCCCATAGTTGGCATGTTCTCTTCGGTAAACGACGCTTCATAATAGCTGCCCCTATCTATTGCAGCTGTTTTAAGATGCCAGTTGTTTTCAAAGTACGCTCTTCTGTCTCGTTTGCCTAGATAAAATGCGATAGGGTCGTTCATTCCAAAAAGAGCAAAATATCTATTTAATAGCTTATCTGACCGAACGTACCGGTAGTTTATTGACTCGCTCGCAATCAACTTCTTGTTCGTCTCAAGCGGGCTGAGCATCCTCTGAAGCCATTTTTTGTCTGGAAGCACGTTGTCCGACGAAAAATTTACGACATAGTCTGAGGTAGCGTGGTTAAAGCCAATTGCGGTTGCTTCTTCAGGTCCGCTTGTTTTAACATTAAATACCTTACAGAAACTGAACTGTTTGGCTATCTTGAGAGTATTGTCAGTAGAGCCGTCATCCATGACGAACATATTGATTTGTTTTTTGGGATAATCAAGTTTATCAACACTTGCGATGCACTCATATAGAGTGGCTTCGCTGTTAAGTGTCGGTGTGACAAAGGTGACTGAAGGTTGTGGCCGTGTCATAGAATAGTAATCGATATTATAGTCGATATAATTAATTCTAGTTATATGGAAAAAATAACATCATTCCTCAAGAAAAACACCGTCTGGCCTTACGTTATTTTTGCAGTACTAATTCTTATTTCTTACGCGAACGCATTTAATGCCCCGTTCCTTATAGACGACAAAGCTGGGATCAAAGATAATCCAGCCGTAGGACAGTTTAGCTCAATCTATAAATATCCCGTGAGTGCCTTCAGGTATTTAATCTTGAATATATCTTATTCACTCGGTCAGTACGAGCCTTTCGCATACCGCATTTTCAATATCTTGTTCCATTTTGGGACGGTAGCTTCTCTCTATCTTGTTGCAAAGCGACTGATAAATAAAAATGTCGCCTTCTTAGCTGGTGTCATCTTTGCCGTACATCCTCTTCTCACAGAATCGGTAACGTGGATCTCGGCGGTAACCTATCCCCAGTATGCTTTCTTTTTCATGGCATCGCTCTACTTCTACATAAGAGCCTCAGAAGATAGAAAATGGACAGTTGCTTCTTACGTCTTTTTTTTACTTGCGATGCTATCCTCGGAGAAGGCAGTCTCGCTTCCGCCAGTGCTAGTCTTTCTTGAACTGTCCCAAGGCACCTTCAAAAAGAACTGGAAGAGAATAATACCATACGCAGTTATAACGGCCGCTATTGGAGGATTTCTACTAACGACTGTTGGATCAAGAATCCAGTCTTTTCAAAAAGATTATTACATAAGCCCCCAATTTTACAATCCTATTGAGCACATTCCGTACGCGACGACATTCTATGCTCAGCTTTTTGCTTTTCCTAAGAGCCTTACGGTCTATCATTCCGAACTTTCGATATCGATTCAAGAATTTCTATTGAGGTGGTTAGCCTTCATCGTAGCCGTTGTAACAATGGTGATGTCGTACTCAAAAAATAGGCAGATATTTTTTTGGATCTCGTTCTATTTCATCGCACTCGTTCCATCACTAATACCACTTAACATTGTCTGGGTAGTTGCCGAGAGATATGCATATCTGAGTATTGTTGGCTTGGCAGTCATTACAGGAATGCTATTGAATAAAGCGCTCCAGTACAAGCAAGTACAAACAGCGTCCTACGCGGTTGTGACTCTTATCGTTTTGGTCTTGATGGGGTTGACGATCTTAAGAAACGTTGACTGGCTGAGTGCAGAGAATCTTTGGACATCAACGATCGCAGCTTCTCCACATAGTTCAAACGCTCATAACAATATGGGCGATGTGTATGCCCAACGACAAGACTATGTAAATGCTGCAAGAGAGTTCCAGCGAGCTATTGAGCTACAACCTGGAGATGCCGATCCTCGTCATAACTTAGGAATAGCTCTGACGATTCTTCGCAAGTATCCAGAGGCAGCAGACGCCTATCTTGGAGCACTCCAGATTGCACCGACTCTGTATAAGACTAAATCAAAATCTTGGAGTAGTTTGTCTACTACACTCTTAAGAAGTACCCAGAGGCGGAAGAATATCTGTCAAGAGCATTAAAATACGGTCCTCCAAATCCCGCCATTTCTAAACTACTGAAGGACGTTAGGAATTTGAAAGGTAAGTAACTTTAACAGGTGAAAATCTTAAGTCCTAAATTTTTGGATTCATTTCAATTTTATTCGTTGCTTTTTTAGCGGTTCTATACCTTGCCAACTCTGCATCACGGTTTTATTCTTGATGACCATATTGGCATAGAGCAAAATCAAAATATAAAAAGCATCGATGGAGTATTTGAAATCCGATTTCCATTTTAGAACCTTACTACTTCATACGTCGTATAGTTTGGAGGCTGGATCCGGCGTATTATCGAGTAATGAATATTGCTTTTCATTTTGGAACGGTATTTGGAATTTATTTATTGGTAACTAATATTAGTAGAGTGCTGTGCCATCGCTTTATTCTCGGCTCTAATTTTGCGGCCCATCCTATGTTGGTTGAGTCTGTTGTCTGGATCTCTTCCCTCACCTATCCACAGTACAGCTTTTTTGTAATTTTCTCCATTATTTTTACATCCTAGGCGCAGAAAGAAAAATCGTATCCCTTACTCCATTCTTTTTTGCTTTCTTTATATTGTCGCTGCTTTCTTCTGAGAAGGCGCTTGTGCTTCCTATAATTATCCTGTTATACGAATGGCTGTTCGGTTCGCTCAAGAAGAACTGGAAACCGATTTCTATCGGCTTTTGTTAATATCGATCTTTGGTGGAATTATGTACCCATTCATTCAGGAAAGAATAGCAACATTTAGTGCAAGTGCGACAATCGGGAACCACCGAGCTTCTGAGCCCTTTATTCAAATTCCTGTAGTGATCGGAACGTACCTAAATAATATTTTGGCCGCAAAGACTTACGATTTATCATTTAGATGAGTTGGGAGTTCAGTCAGTTCCACTTATCGTTAACTCATACTTCGTGGTTGCTTATTTGTTGGGACTATTGGTCAGCAATATTAAAAACAAAAAAATATTTTTCTTTTTATCGGTTTTTTTAGTCGCATCTCTACCCGCACTAATCCCAATTCATATTATTCAGATTGCGGCAGAGCGTTATGCATACCTCGGAACTTTTGGACTGATTACGGCGGTAGTTTTAGCACTTTTTAATGTTGCTGCTAGATATAAGATCAATGTTATATGGCTATATGTAATATTGTCGGTTTGCGTACTAGCTTTAGCTTGGAGAACCAACGATAGAGCAAAGGATTGGGAGAGCGAGATGAGTCTACGTCTTGCTACACTTAGTACCGCTCCATATAGTTCCCGCGCTCATAATAATGTAGGCATTCAACTTATGAATGAAAACAGAGATAGTGAAGCTATGGTGGAGTTTGAGAAATCAATATCTCTAAAGCCTGACTACAGTCATCCATACCACAATATCGGGCATATGCTGGCGGTGCGCGGAAGATACGCTGAGGCATTGCCATTTTATCTTAAAGCGATTTCTCTTAATTCGTACGAATGGAAGACTCGTCAGGACATTGGGCAGGTATATTTTATGCTTAAAAAATATTCCGAAGCCAAAGTGCAGTTAACAAGAGCAATTGAACAAGGTTCCCCAGAAGTAGAAAGACTTCAGACTATTTTAAATAGGATAAGTGAGTTAGGATTTTGAACTTCTGGATCACGGATCAAGTCCGGGATGACAACGGCGTCATACCGTGCATAGGTTAGAGGTTAACTGCACTGTCTGCGAGTTTGATTGCTGATTTCTCCGCATCAACAGATGTCTTAGGTGCAACAAAATGCTTTCCGAGACTTTTAAAGGCGTTTTTCCAGAATTTAGGAGAGCTCCAGCTAACCTTGGTTTGGTTAGAATCAAAGTCGAGAAGATGACCAATGAGTTTCCATGCCATGTAGAAAAGATACTTAAAGTCGTGCAGACTTCGAATGCTTAGGAGCTTTCTTGTTATGTACTGTGGTGTCATGAAGGATGAGTATAGATCTTGTTCTAGCTCGTAAATCTTCTGCTTAGGAAAGGGCGTTTTCATCACAGACTGTCTCATGTCGAATTTATCGTAATCGTCAGTAAGTAGCCAACCTTTTTCCTTGCATTCTTTGTAAAGTGGAGTTCCTGGATATGGAATAACAATAGTCGCCTGCATCGTTTCGTAATAACCCTTTTTGAAGGCGTACTTTGCGATTGCGATTGTTCGTCGTGCCTCTTTTAGTGTCTCCCATGGATAGCCCAACATTATTGTTACGTGTGGATCCATTCCATATTTTTTGGCAAGTCGTGGGCCATTAATTGCATCTACTTCCTTTGTTCCTTTGTCTAGTTTGTCTAAGGTTTTTTGATTTCCAGACTCCATTCCGTACAGAATGAATCTGAATCGAGCCTCACCCATAAGTTTGTAATACTCTTCATTCAATGCATTGAAGCGCATGTTACATCCGTATCTTACTTTCTTGTTATAGCCACTTTCAATTAATAGTTCGCAGAATCTCTTAAGTTTTGGACCAATGAACATGGTTCCCGCATCATCGAAGATCTCCTTTATACCGTATTTATCAACGACATGCTTAACCTCTGCAAACAATCTTTCAGGTGAGAAGCTTCTATATGAACCAAGTGGATTTATGGTGTGATCCCAAACACAGAAAGTGCAACGATTCCACCAACAGTCACGTCCTGAATACATATATGTTGCTGGTGTGTATTTATAGTTACCATTTTCGTATGCGTAGAGTTTCCACTTGGTAAGGTCACGGTCAACAAAAGGCAGTGTGTCAAGGTTGTGTTTTAAGGATGCAATTCCGCTGTTATAGACGAATCCTTTATTTGGGAGTTGTTTTTTTCCGGCTGGTCTTGCCTTTATATTTTTATCTCCTTTTCTCCAGTAGACTCCTCCCTCAAGCTTCTCCCCTTTATATATGTGATTGAGAAGATTAACCGCCATAAAGTCATAATCTCCACCTGCAATTGCATAGTCAATGTTGCTGTTTTCAAATAGCTCATTTGGGAGATAGCTGACATGATCCCCTACCCAGATAAGTTTAATGCTCGGAATTTTCTCCTTAATGTCGTTTATTTGTTTCCAGTGAGTCTTCACAATGGGAGATTTTGTCTCTACCATTAGGTAGTCAACCTTATTCTTTTTAATTCCTCTATCCAGTCATTGTATTTTTCTTTTCTGCAATGCCGTCCATCCAGAAAACTTTGTAGCCATGATGTTGAAGATTTGATGCTGCATAAGCCGGTACCATTGGGTAAATGTAGGTTGCTGCATTGAAGTACTGAAACTGACGATTCTGCGAGAGCAGTGCTACTCCTTTTTAGACTCAAGAGGAGGATAGCCAACCGCAATCCGCACAACATTACCATCTTTTTACGAATTTTCTTGGCGATCATAGTTTAAAGTATCCCAATTTATGCCTCTAAAGTCAATTTTCTAGGTCTTATAAATACCCACCAAATCATTGCCGATGAATAAGCTAGATAAAATGATATTTGGATAAGATCCATGGATTTTGTAAGTCCGAAGACTGTTTTTATCATGTCTGAAGCGATGCTAGATCCATGTGGTATGAAGGCGAGATTAACCTTTCCAACTTCTGGAATATAGCCTGCTTCTGCGAACTCATGAACCCCGCGAGAAAGCAGTCCGGCCGCAAATAGGATAAGTAGCGTGCTCGTTGCCCGAAATGCATAGAATACCGGTAGCCTAATAGTAGCTGCAAACAAGGCAATAGCAACTAAAAGTCCCGATAGCAAACCAGCGCTGAATCCCGCAAAAATTTGTTGAGGATTGGTTGATAAGTAAATGGTTGAGAGGAAAAGTACTATTTCAAAGCCTTCTCTAAAAACCGCTGTAAAGACTAAGATGAACAGGCCATTTTGCTCCGCGCCTTCAAGAGAGTCCCTCACCTTTTAAGCAGTTCAACCTTGTATCTGGAGAAGTGTTTGTGCAGAAAGAAAACTGCCCATGTAATAAATATGGCGGATGTAATCATCAGAACTCCTTCAGTGGTCTGTTCTATTTTGCCAGAGTACAGTTTCTGAAATTGAAGACCACCAAGGCTTCCAACTCCAATGAGTATGACGCTCAAAAATCCAGCTAAGGCAGTAGCTGTCCATACGGTCTTAATACTTTTGCCCTGATTAAGCTTACTTAGAATCCCAAGGATCGTTGCTACGATAAGCGATGCCTCAATAACCTCACGAAATGTGATTAAAAATGCGGGTAACATCTATTTAGGATACACTTTTTGCCTTTTACGAAAACCTCAATGGCAAGGACAGGACAGGACTGTGCTGCAGCCACTATTTTCTCAAGTCGATCCCAGTTTTCATTTTTTATTATTGCGATGTTGTCCTCATCGAGGTCGAAGGTACTTGGCGCGTATACAACGCATGTAGCCGCACCGATACATTTATCGCGAATAACCTTAATTTCTACGTCTCCTTTTTTTACTTGAGTTATGTTACTTGTCATATATTGAGTTGTTTTTATTAAGTCCTTTTTTTAATCCTTTTATAAAATTTAAACCGTAATAAATGTGGGTCAAAGCTACTGTCGAAGCAGCGCCAAATGCAACAATAAGATTCTTTGACTTGAGTAAAGATTGTATAAAAACTATGGCTATTAGTAAACAGTAAAGCATGAGAGGAAGAGACGCGTATAGCGTTAAGCTGCTCATGTGCAGCAGCCATAATAGTATATATATGAAAGGTAGCGTGCCTAGATAAAGCACCAACAGAAGAGGGGCTAAGTACGTAAGCTCCTTTGAGTTACGGTCGCCATGTGAGAAGAATGCTCCTCTGTGGAAGCCATACTGTCCATGCTGTTTAAGAAAGCCTTTTAGTTCCATTCTTCTGTGGTGAAACACGAGCACCTTTGGATGGTATAGGATCTTCCCCTTTTCTTTTTCAATTATGTCATTACAGAGTTTACTGTCTTCGCCTGGCCAGTAGTTGGAGTTAAAGCCACCTACTTTTTCAAAGATTTTCTTATATATAAAAAAATTCATCGATGGATAGTCGATTACAAAACGTTTCTTTTGTGGTGTAAATCTGTATGCGTATTTGCCAGACCCAAGAAACGTGACGAGCGCTTCATCAAATATTTTTTCCCAAATATTGGTCTTTTCAGGTAGAACCCCAGGTCCACACAAAACTAAAAATCTCCCATTTTTAAAAAGTGCTGCAGCATTTAAAAGCCAGTCTGGGTCGGGATAGGCGTCATCATCTATAAAGGCGATAATCTTACCTTTCGCATTCTTCACGCCAATGTCTCTTTTTTGAGCTGGTCTGGTAATTGATCCTGTCGGAATAATTCTAAGCCAACTATATTTATTCATTAAGGTTAGATCGTATGTCGAGTGCTCATTTGGAAGAACGATTACCTCAAAATTCTTGAAGGTTTGAAGATCCATATTTGGCAGGTTTTCAAATAGTAGAAAGTATGAAAGCGACCGAACTGGAATTACTACGCTGATGAAAGGATGTTTTTTTTTAATTTTTCTTACCATGTCTTTGCTTGGAAGGTTTTTTGTGATAATGGTGAATTATATTTTTTCTATAAAATATTGCCAGTGTGTCAATTAATATTCCCTTGATCGATTTTAGAGTCGCGGCCGATGTTACCGGTCCCAAATGATAATCGAGCTTAATTGGGGCTTCATATATACGGCTAAATCCTAATGTATCTGCTGCCACGAGCATCTCTAGATCGCCCGCAAACTCTCTTTCCAATAATCGTGGAAGAATT
The DNA here is from genome assembly GCA_016699265.1 of Candidatus Roizmanbacteria bacterium. NCBI lineage: Bacteria > Candidatus Roizmaniibacteriota > Candidatus Roizmanbacteria bacterium. The sequence goes on from CP064967.1 coordinate 284,507, forward strand.
ACTTCCAAGGTTTTTTTTCTGAAAACCTTTATTCCGGCTTGAGTGTCTCTAATTCTTATATTGAAAAGAAACTTAACCAAAAAATAGTAACCATAGCTTAATATTTTGCGAACAATTGGATAGCGCACATAAGATGCAGGATGTCTCTTGGAACCGACAATTATATCTGCCTTGTACCATTCCATGTGCTCCAGTAGCATCGAGATTCCGTTTGGATCAATCTCTTGGCCGGAGTCCAAAAACATTACATAGTCCCCTTTCGTCTTCGTCATACCAAGCCTTATCGCATAGGCCTTACCTTGATTTTTCATGTAGCCGAGCGTTTTAACATGAGGAATTTTTGCAGACTTTATTCTTTTGAGAGAAGTGTCAAGAATTCCATCTATCACGACAATAATTTCGTAGGGGTATCGGATTTGATTTAAGGCAAGAACAATCTGGCTTATATTTTTGACAATCGTTTTTTCCTGTTTGTACACCGGAATGATAAGACTTAGGAAGTGATTATGTTTGTTTTCCATTGTCGGTATTATACTTCACCAAACAGCCAATTTGCAGAAGCAATAGGAGAGTTCCGATCAGTAAATTAATTGTAATAATGTTCTGTAACGAGCGTCCTAAAAAATACATAGCTGGAATATAGATAACCCCTACCACTATGGGCATTAAAGAAAGAGAGGATTTTTTGGAAAGAAAATAATTATTGATCAATGTTGTAGATGCATATAGCGTACCGAATATACTTGCAAGACCAAGTACTGGTGTAATCGATTTGAACTTGCTTCCAAACAAGAGGTAGACAATGGGTAGTGAGAGGTACTGATAGAACAAAAAACTTACGATTCCTATCGTTGAAAGAATGGCCAATGAAAGCTTAAGCACTTTCTCATGATTCTTTTTATTTTCAAACTTGAAAAGAAGATATAGCTTGCGGTCAAGAGAGGTCCTATAAGGTAAAGAATTATTTTAGCAAAAGGCTCCATGATCCATATATGCCAGCCTGTTCTGCGGATAGAAATTTTTTTGCCGTAACTACATCTGCATTTCCAAGTAGCGTTAGTCCAAGAATGGAAAAAAACGTAATGATAACCTGTTTTTGAAAAAGAGAGCTAAGGACTCCCCTTTTAAGTTTCGAATGAATAAGCTGACTTCCTTGTGAAATCTGCCTGAGCGCTATGAATGAACTTGCAACAGCCGATGCCGTCGATAGAAAAAGGAAAATTATGATTATAAGAATGCCAAACGATACGTCTGTTATCGCAAATGCTCCGCTAAGCTTCAGTAAGACGGCAATTATTCCTATAGTTGAGATCCATCCGAAAAGATGAAGCCCTTGAAGCAGAGCAGCATAGTATGCTCCAATAAAACTTAACATGATAAAAGGTGCAATTGAAGCGCTGCTATAAAATGATAAATTTGTAAATTTTTGAATAACAGGAGTCAAAAAGAGAAACGGAATTAAGAGTAGCCACCATTTCTTAATCTTTGTCAAGAACCACTGTTCTAGAGTGAGTGCATAGGCCAGGCCACGTTCATTGTTTGACCCTATCTTTTGTATGATAACCATGGTTATGACGGCCATAGGTACAGAAAAAATAGTTGTGTAGGAAAACAGTGCTGTGATTTCGCCAAACCCTGTTGGGCCAAGTTTCTTTGCGACAATTAGATTGAAAACGTAGTTAAGAAAACTTCCTAAAAATGTAGCAACGGTAAACAGAATGCTTCCTCGTAGAAATGGGTTATTCAGGTGACGAGAAAATCTGTCCATTTTAATCATTATACAGTCATCTAATGGATTATAATAGAAGGACAAAACGCCCCGTAACAGTCTGTAAAGTCGAAAGTCTATAAAGTCCGTTTGCAACTGACCTTATGGACCTTAAGGACTTTATGGACCTTAAGGACAAACCATGTGATATGAAAATACGAAACTTTGCAATTATAGCCCACATTGACCATGGCAAGTCTACCTTAGCTGATCGGCTCCTTGAGTTGACCGGAGTAGTTTCCAAGGACAAGCATGAGGAACAGATGCTAGACCGCAACCCTATCTCCCGCGAAAGAGGCATTACTATTAAGCTAGCTCCGGTGAGGATGTACTTCGAGCATAACGGTGAAAAATTTCAGCTGAATCTAATCGACACTCCTGGCCATGTGGATTTCTCATACGAGGTTGATAGAACATTGTCGTGTGTTGAAGGAGCCGTCCTTTTAGTTGATGCGACTCAAGGAATTCAGGCTCAGACAATTGCCAATGCCTACAAGGCCATAGAGAAGAATCTAACCATTATTCCGGTAATCAACAAAGTCGACCTACCTCACGCAGATGTAGAAAAGACAAGGCGTCAGCTTGTGGACTTTCTCGGGATACAAGAGTCTGAGATTCACGAAATCTCTGCAAAAAGTGGCTTAGGTGTTTCAAAATTGCTAAATGACATAATTGAGAAGGTGCCCGAACCTTCGTTTAACAGTACTAATACCGAGCTTCAAAGTCTTATCTTCGATTCATATTACGATTCACACAAAGGAGTAATCGCTTTCGTTAGAGTCTTTGATGGTGCTGTGAAGAAAAGAGATAAGGTTCGCTTGATTGCTCATAAGAGTGTTTTTGAGGTAAGCGAGGTAGGAATTTTTCATCCTGAGTTGACTCCAACCGATTCTTTACAAAAAGGGGAAATAGGATATGTAGTGACAAACCTTAAGGATATTCATCAGGTAAGGGTTGGTGACAGCATCACCGCAGAAAAATCGTTAAATCCTGCTTTAGCCGGATACAAAAAAGTTAAGTCGATGGTTTTTGCATCGATGTTTCCCACAGACGCAGCAGACTATCTAAATTTAAAAAAAGCCTTAGATAAGCTGTATCTGAACGATTCATCTCTTGAGTTCACCCCGATCTTCAGCCAAGCACTTGGCGCTGGTTTTAGAGTTGGGTTTCTTGGATTGCTTCATGCCGATGTTGTTAGAGAGAGACTGGAGCGTGAGTACGAACTTAATCTGGTCTTAACTCCACCACAGGTTGAGTATAAATTTGAGAACAATACGTTTCTAGAACCCTATGTAAAGATATTTCTCGTAATGCCTCCGGAGTATCAGGGAGTCGTTATGACACTTTGCCAGGAGTATCGTGGAAGATTTATAACAATGGACAATAAAAATCAAGTAACCCTAACCTACGAAATGCCACTTGCCGAGATGATCTCAGATTTTTTTGATCGACTAAAAAGCGCAAGCTCTGGTTATGCATCCTTAGACTGGGAACTAGTAAGATACGAAGTGGTAAAAGCAGACAAACTTACACTTCTAATTAATGGCGATCCAATTGAGGAATTTTCTGAGATAGTGGTTCAGGAAAGAGCGCAAGAAAAAGCTCAAGATCTCACAAAGAGACTACGAGAGGTAATACATAGGCAACAGTATGAAATTAAAGTTCAGGGTCATTATAAAGGTAAGATTATCGCGTCCGAACGTATTGCGCCTTTTAGAAAAGATGTTCTTATGAAAGGAAGCAAAGCTGTTGGAGGAGGAGATGTCGGACGCAAGCGAAAGGTTCTTGAGAAGCAGAAAGAGGGAAAGAAAAAGATGAAGATGATTGGAAAGGTTGAAATTCCAAAAGAAGCATTTATCAAACTCTTCAATAAAAAATCGTAGAACTAGACGGTCTCCCAGTTTATATCGGCATTGGTCTTCATGAAGGTATACTGGCGTTTGGCGTACTGGACCTCTTTATTAATCCATTCAGTCTTTGCATCCTCAAGAGTTATCCGGCCCTCGAGATGTTCGATTAGTTGTCTGTACCCGATTGTCTGTAGACCATGATCTGTTTTTTTGTAACCCTTCTTTAGTAGTTTTTGAACTTCTTCTACGGCACCCTGCTTGAGACGCTTCTCTACTCTTTCGGTCACGGCCCTTACTAATGACTCTCGGTCTTTATGTTTGAGGCCGATTATTTTGAGATTAGTTGAGTCAACAATTAAAGGATTAACGAATTCACGAATTAACGAATTGGCCTTTAAGCCTTTTAAAATTTCAATCTTGCGAATGAGACGACGAGGATTATTTCGATCGCTGTTGTTTAGCGATTCGTATGCTTTTTCATTTATGAAAATTAATTTATTTTGTAGTTCGACTAATGAAAACTTTTCAAGCGCTTCTCTAAGTTCTTGATTTTCCGGAACATTTATACTTTGACCGTACAAGAGATGTTTTGTGTATAGATAAGTTCCTCCAACAACAATTGGGGTTTTTTTTCTTTTTTGAATATCTGCAATTGCCCTCGAAGCGTACTGAACAAAGTCGAATGAGGAAAATGGTTTGTCAGGAGTTATAACATCAATAAGACGTATAGGAACATCATTTTTCTCAAGCATCTCTTTGTCTTTGCCAGTAATAATGTCGAGTAATTTGTAGACCTGTCTGGAGTCGGAGCTTATCAATTCACCATCTAGTTTTTTAGCGTAGTCGAGTGCAAGTTTGGTTTTGCCTGTTGCCGTTTGGCCCGTAATGACAATTAAATCATTCATTAGCTCGCAAGTTGAAGTTCTGCAGCATTAATCAGGTTTTTGTATAAAAATAGTACATCAAGTGGTCCTGTTCCATTTGGAGTTTGCGTGTACCAGCTTGCAATATTTTTTACCTCATCTTCGTCATAATCACCACGTAGTTTAGTACCGATTTTATGTAGTCCTGTGTTTATGAGAATAACACCCTTTTTGAGCATCTCAGGCTTGATCACTTTCTTACCAACTGAGGTAATGATAATGTCAGCCTCTCTGTAGTACTGGTCTGGGTCGTGAGTTCTACTGTTTACATTAATAAAGCCAACTCTGAACTCTTGTAACGCTTGTGCGATGGGATGCCCTCCTGTTACGCCACTTCCTACAAGTACTATCTTTTTATGCTTAAGCATTTGCTTAAAAAGAACTTTATCGTTTACTGTGTCGGGATAGATCGCCTTTTTATGCTCGTGAGGGCTTGCTATAAACTTCAGTAACGAGATAACTGCAAGACCAAGAGGAGGTAGATGTGGCGACTTTGTCCTATGGCCTTCTATATCCTTTACTGAAGGAATATAGTTGTATAAAGTATCGCTCTGCACATGCGATGGCAGTGGTAACTGGATTATGACTCCGGTTGTGTTTGGTCTATGTGCAAGTTCACGAAGTTTTGTTGCAAACTCAAGAAATGGTGGGCATTTTTTAAAGTGAGAGAACTCAAACTCAACTCCAATTTCCGCTGCAACCTTTTTCTTTATGGCAACGAAAGAGAGTTGATCTGCGGCAGTTCCAATAAGTACAGTAGTAAGCTTAGGCGTCGCTCCTCTTTTTTTAAGATCGGCAACTCGCTTTTTTAGGTCCTGTTTTAACGAAATAGATATTTCGCTACATGGGATTTTCATGTTGTGTAGAATGCTGAAAAGGATTTCAGCTTATTCTGATGCTCTATTATACCAAACTTAATGTGAATGGATATCCTTAAAGCAGTGTGGCAGTGGAGACCTTATCTCCTGCCTGCGAAAATCTCATAAGTATGACTCCTTTTGCACTCCTTGATCTAGAAGGAATGTCCTTAAGTGGGATCTTTACGACTTGTCCTTGAGAGCTAGTGATAATTACTCCCTCATCGCCATCTTGCACTATTTCTACGAAGGCAATTTTCCCCATCTTATCGTCAACTGACGCAACCTTAACGCCTTTCCCTGCTCTGTGCTGACCTTTGAAATTAGATAGCTGAGTTTTTTTACCAACTCCCCTTTCTCCTATTACGAATAGATTTTGTTTAAACTCCTCAGATCCAAATGCATGAGCTGCAATGACTGCATTATTGTTTTCTAGTGTAATTCCTTTGACGCCCATTGAAGATCGTCCTGTTGGCCTTATCTCAGACTCGTTAAAGACTATTGCTTTTCCATCACGAGTTGTGAGAATGATGTGTTTTTTTCCATCGGTGAGGCCGACCCACAATAGTTCATCTTTTGCGTCAAGTTTAATGGCGACTATGCCGTTCGTTCGAATATGTGCGAACTGATCGAATGGCGTTTTTTTCACAGTACCGTCTTTCGTAGACATGAGAACAAAGGTGGTGTTGACCATCGGTGAATCTTTGTCATATGTGAGCAGAGATGTGATTTTTTCTTCAGGCCGAAGGGTTACAAGATTTGCAACAGCTTTACCTTTTGAGGTTCTTGTTCCAAGTGGAATTTCCCAGACGCGTGTTTGAAAGACTCTTCCTTGATTTGAGAAGAACAAGATGTAGTCGTGAGCCATTGCGGTCTTCACAAATGCCACATTATCGGTGTCCTTTGTCTCTATTCCCATCACTCCCTTTCCTCCTCGGTTCTGGACCTTAAATGTCTGTCTATCCACCTGCTTGATGTATCCTTCTTTGGTCATCACAACTATTACCTCTTTGTTCTCAATAAGTTGTTCATCGGTGATCTCTCCTGGTCTTGATTTAATTACCTTGGTACGACGCTCATCACCAAACTTTGTCTTAAGCTCAGCAATCTCATCCTTAATAACTCCAAGAATCTTGAATACATCTTTCAGAAGACCCTCTAAATATGCTATTTTCTTTTTTAGTTCTTTGAGTTCTTCTTCAATCTTTGCTCTCTCGAGACCCGTTAATCGTTTCAACTGCATGTCGAGAATCGACTGTGCTTGTATTTCTGAAAGCTTAAACTTCGCCATTAAGCTCGTTTTGGCCTCAGGCTCATTTTTGGAAGTTTTAATGACCTTGATTACCTCATCGATGTGGTCTAGTGCGATTAGGTATCCTTCCAGAATATGCGCTCGATACTTAGCCTGTGCAAGCTCGTACTCAGATCGTTTAACAATCACCGTTACTCTATGTTTTATGTAGTGTTCAAGAATTGGCTTGAGACCGAGAGTTTGAGGAATGCCGTCAACAAGCGCAACAATGTTTGCAGGGAAGGTAGTCTGTAGTTCGGTAAACTTAAATAAATTATTTAGTACTTTTTTATACGAAGCATCACGCTTTAGCTCAATAACTACACGAATGCCGTCTCTGTCTGACTCATCTCGCAGATCCGATATGCCAACCATTTTTTTATCGTTTACTAAGTTCGCAATCTTCTCAACCAAATTAGCTTTATTTACCTGATACGGAAGTTGCGTAATTACGATTGCCTGTCTACCACGGTCTAGCTCCTCCTCCTCTACAACTCCTCGAATGAGAATTTTTCCGCGTCCGGTTGCGTATACTTCTTGGATTTCTTTTGCTCCATAAATTACACCGTAAGTTGGGAAATCAGGACCCTTTACATACTCCAAAAGCTCTTCTGTAGTTGTCTGATAGCTGAGTCTTAACATATCTTGCTTGGCCTCCGTGACGACTTTCTTTTTTGCGTCTATCGTTGCAAGGACGGCTTTATCTATTGAGAATGTAATTGCATCGATCAGCTCAGCAAGATTATGAGGTGGAATTTTTGTAGCCATGCCTACTGCAATTCCCTCTGCTCCCATGAGAAGTAGATTGGGAAGTTTGGCTGGTAGAAATGTTGGTTCCTGTAGTCGTCCATCAAAGTTGTCGATATAGTCGACAGTCTCCTTTTCAATATCAAGTAGCAGCTCCTCAGCAATCTTGGCAAGCTTTACCTCTGTGTAACGCATAGCAGCTGGGGGGTCTCCATCGATAGATCCGAAGTTACCTTGTCCACGGATAAGCGGATAGCGCATAGTGAAGTCCTGTGCCATACGAGCTAAGGCTTCGTATACTGGCGAGTCACCATGTGGATGATACTTACCCAGAACTTCTCCGACCACTGACGCTGACTTTGAGAACCGTGCACTGAAGTTCAGACCCATCTTATGCATCGCGAAAAGAATCCTTCTGTGTACTGGTTTTAAACCATCACGAACATCTGGTAGTGCTCGAGACACGATGACCGACATCGCGTAATCAAGATATGCTCGCTTCATCTCCGAGGCTATCTCGGTTTTTTGAACTCCTTTGTTGTTATATCCTTCGTCTGACATATTTTATAAATTTATAAGTACCCTAATTAATCTAATTAACCTAAACAAGCACCAAGTTCTAAAAACCATTTTTAGGTCAATTAGAAATTAGATCAATTAGGTCAATTCACTTCATAGATTTCTTAATTGCTTCGATGGCTGCATCTTTTCCTAAGAAATCTTTTGTTTTCACCCACTTATTAGGCTCAAGATCTTTGTAATGATCGAAGTAGTGTTTGATTTTTTTCTTCACGATTTCATCCAGCTGATCGACAGAATCGATATGTGCATGAAACGGGTCCGCCTTTTTTGTTGGGAGAGCAATGATTTTTGTGTCAATTCCTGCCTCATCCTCCATTTCTAGCATACCAACAACTCTTGCCTCAATTCCTACACCTGGGTGAAGGGGGCTAGGGGTAATAACAAGCACGTCAAGAGGATCGCCATCTTCGCCATGTGTGCTTGGAATAAATCCATAGTTGGCTGGGAATGCCATGGTTGTGTAAGCAAAGCGATCAACCATCACCATCTCGCTATCTTTATCGACCTCGTACTTAATGTACGATCCTTCTGGGATCTCTATAACGGCCATAATCTCACCCTTCATTGGGTCTTTTCCGGCGGAAAGTTTTGATAAATTCATATATTAAAAATTTAATTTATAACTTAAAAATCAAGATTGGCAAGCTTCGCATGCGTAACAATAAATTTCTTTCTTGGTGGGACCTCATCTCCCATTAACATAGTAAAAACATGATCTGCTTCTGTAGCATCGTCAATTGTAACCTGTTTTAGAATTCGATTGTCCGGGTTCATGGTTGTTTCCCAGAGCTGTTCGGCATTCATCTCTCCCAGACCTTTATACCTCTGAACTATAGCATTTTCACTCATTGTCTTCAAAGCAGCATCTCTCTCATCCGGAGAAAATGCATAGGCAATTTTTTTACCGGCCTGAATCTTAAAAAGTGGTGGCTGAGCGATATAAAGATGTCCCTTAAAAATAATATCAGGCAGATGTCTAAAGAAAAAGGTAAGAAGCAGAGTTCTTATGTGCTCTCCGTCAACGTCCGCATCTGTCATGATCGCGACCTTATGGTAACGAAGTTTTTGGTAGTCGATATTCTCTCCGATTCCCATTCCAAGCGCGATAACAAGATCCTTAAGCTCCTTAAAAGCAAGAACCTTGTCTAGATATGCTCGTTCTGTGTTTAGAACTTTTCCTCGTAGTGCGAGAATTGCCTGAAATTTGCGATTTCTTCCTTGTTTGGCCGTGCCACCTGCCGAGTTACCCTCTACTAAAAACAGCTCAGACTTAGCAGGATCTTTTTCGGAACAGTCAGCAAGTTTACCTGGAAGAGTAGCTCCTTCTAAGGCTCCTTTTCTCAGGACCGCATCCTTCGCCGCTTTAGCTGCCAGTCGAGCTTTTTGGGCTAGTAATATTCTTGCCACAATATCTCGAGCTACACGCGGATTTTCCTCAAAGAAAACATCAAGATGTTCTCCTACTGTCTGCTGTACCATTGTCTGTACCTCTGAGTTTCCAAGCTTAGTCTTTGTCTGACCTTCAAACTGAAGATTTGTGGAAGGCATTTTGACGTATACAATTGCTGATAGACCTTCTTTTGTGTCCTCTCCGGTAATAGCATCTTTTAGATCTTTTTCGCTAAGTATGCTCTTGGCATAGCTGTTTATAGACTTGGTTAGGGCGATTCTGAATCCTGTTAAATGAGCTCCGCCTTCAATCGTGTTGATAACGTTCACAAAGGACATAACATGTTCGTTGATTGAGTCGTTGTACTGAATAGCCACCTCAAGTTCCTTATCGTCAACCTGTCTTTTAAGATAGATTGCGTCATGAACTAGTTTTTACCTCTATTGATGTCGCGGAGCAGGGAGAGGATTCCTCCATCGAAGTAGTAGGATACTTTTTCCTTCGTTTTTTTATTTTCGACCTTGAATGATACTCTGTTGATAAGGTACGCGCGTTCCTTTACCTGTTTTTTGAAATTGCCATAATGGATCTCAACGGTTTCCTTAAAGATCTCTGGATCTGGGAGGAATGAGACTGCCGTTCCTTGGCTATATGGAAAGTTGAGCATTGACTCCTTTACCTTTTTTACTGGACCGGTAGGAACGCCTCTTTTATATTCCTGTCGATACAGCGATCCGTCTCTTTTTACCTCAACAACGAGGTGTTCCGACAAAGCGTTTACTACCGATGCTCCTACTCCGTGCAGACCTCCTGAGACTTTGTACGCAGATGTTGAGAACTTACCGCCTGCATGAAGCTTGGTCATTACTAACTCAAGTGCAGATGTTTTGTGTTTGGCGTTTATCTCAACTGGAATTCCTCGACCATCATCAAAAACAGTCAGGTAGTTATTTTCTTCGATTGTTACATAGATATTCTTGCAGAATCCAGCAAGTGACTCATCGATTGCGTTATCTAAAATTTCTTGGAGACAGTGATTTACTCCGGTCTGAGAAGTGGAACCAATATACATTCCAGGTCGTTTTCGTACTGGTTCAAGTCCCTCAAGGACTACGATCGATTCTGCGCTATATTTTGTCCCTGATGCTGCCATATGTTAGCCTTAAGTCTAGCAAAAAAATAGGCCCAAGTCTAGCCGTAATATATAAAAAAATCCCCCGAAGTTCGGGGGATTTAAAATTTCTTTTTTAGATCCCCGATCAAGCCGGGGATGGAATTAAATTACTTTAATTCCACTTTAGCACCTGCTGCTTCAAGTTTCTTTTTTGCATCTTCTGCTGGTTCCTTCTTAACATCTTTAAGAATGTCTTGAGGAGCTGATTCTGCAACCTTCTTAGCTTCCATCAATCCGAGTTGAGGATTAATTTCGCGTAGGGCTTTAATAACACCAAGTTTGTTGTCTCCTGCTGCTGTTAGAACAACGGTAAATGAGGTTTTTTCCTCAGCCGCTTCAGCTGGTGCTGCTGCTCCTGCTGGTGCTGCTACTGCTGCCATTGCGGTGACACCAAACTTTTCTTCTAAGTAAGAAGCAAGTTCTGCTACCTCAACTACAGTAAGTCCTTCGATCTGTTCTGCGATTTTTTTTGTTTTATCTGATAATTCTGCCATGTATGTGTCACCCCCAATCTTAATTTGAATTTCGAAATTCGAAATTTGAATTCAATTTAGAATTTTTAATAATCAGTTAGCTTGCTTTGCTCTTTCTTTTAATACTAGTGTTAATTTCGAAATGTTGAACTTTAGCGCATATACCAACTTGCTAGATGGAGACTTGAGTCCACCGATCAACTTGGCAATGAGCTCTTCCTTGGATGGAAGAATTGCGATCTTTTGAAGATCGTCTGCAAGATAAACGGTATTGTCTAGAAGTCCTATCTTAAAAGATAGCGTCGCATCCTTTTTAGCAAATGTGTGAAAGGACTTTAATGCCTTTGCATAGTCTTCACTAAGAGTAAGTACTGCTGTACTCTCTTTTAGTGGAAAGATTTTTGAACCAACTCATTTACCTCTTTCATAGAAGCTGCTTTTGTCTGTAGGGCTTTCTGAAGTAAGGTATTTTTTACTACTCTGATCTGAGCTTGATGCTCTTTAAGACCCTTTCGCAGTTCTTCAAGGGACTTGTGCTTTGTTTTTTCGTACTTAACAAGTGCGAAGTTTGGGGTGCTGTTGAGAAGTTCAACAAGACTGACTACCTGTGTTTTTTTTGCTTGATTTGCCATATTTATTCACTGCTTAGGAACTTTATTTTATCCCGATTAATTCGGAAACCTAAGGTCTTTGTGAAAAGCGATGCTGTATTATACCGTATCTCGTATCTCGTATCAAGCCTGCCTGTCGGCAGGCAGATATTTCGTATATTAATACGGAATACCGAATACCATATAAGTAATACGATTTAAAGATCTCCTAAGAGTTCTTTAAGCGATTTAGGTTCGTTTTCTAGTGACTTGCCCTTCTTTTTAGACTTACCTACACCAGATTTCTGCATAGATTGCGCTAGTTGCTGTTTCTTTTGGAAGCTTTCTACACGTCCTTTCGTATCAATGAATTTATGTTCACCGGTAAAGTACGGATGACATTTCGAGCACACATCAATTGAAATGCTTGGTTTCAAGGATTTGGTTTTGAAGGTGTTGCCGCAAGAACAGATAACGGTAGCTTCAATAAACTGTGGATGAATGGCTGCTTGCATGAGATCATGTAGCGCAAAACGTGTAACGAGTAGCGCAAGAAACTAATTATAGCACAAAATTCAGGCTATGTAATTCTTTTTGTATTTCAAAATTGTGTGATAGTGATCGAAGGCAAAGTCTTTTTCTGATGGTAGTTGATCAAGATCAAACCATCGAACATCTGAGACCTCCGAGTCTGCAACTCCGGACTGAGTAAGAGGTTTCATTACGTATACAAATGCTACATTTTGTCGGTCCTCTTGTGGACGGTCTGGATTATCTATAATTGTAAATAGCTTTACGACAACCGAATCATATCCGGTTTCTTCCTTCACCTCACGAACCACCGCCTGCTCTGCGGTCTCGTCACGATCGAGAAATCCTCCTGGGATGGCAAACTTACCGCCGTTAGTCAGGTGCTTCGCACGTTTTATGAGTAAGATTTTGCCGTGGTCAACAACAATGGCATCAACTACCAAATGACGTAGATTCGCTTCTCCACCATCCTCGAATTTGCAGGAAATCATCTTAGTTTAATCCAAATACCTTTTCCCATCTGCCGTTGGCAATAATGTCCTCAAGGTTATGAAAACTTTTGTTTATGCGGTGATCGGTAAGGCGATTTTGGGGAAAGTTATATGTGCGAATTTTGTCTGAGCGCTCCCCCGTTCCGATATTTTGTACGTAGGACTGAGAGACTCCTCGTTCTCGTTCTTTTTCAAGTTGATATAACTTTCCAAGAAGCAATTCCATTGCAATTTCTCTATTTTGCATCTGTTGACGTTCGGTCTGAGCTGTGACTACGAGTCCCGTTGGTTTATGGGTAAGTCGGACCGCGGTCGCAACCTTATTCACATTCTGACCACCGTGCCCACCCGCTCGGAAAAACTGCCACTCGAGCTCGCTTGGATTTATCTTGACCTCATAGGCGTTGATGTGAGGAAGGACAACGATGATGCAGGTGGAGGTATGTATTCTTCCTTTCCTTTCAGTATCAGGAACCCGTTGAACTCGATGAACTCCGGTTTCATTTTTAAATAAATTAAAAACATTTTCACCCTTTACTCTGATTACATCTTCCTCAATGTAGTTGTACTTAAATCCGTGACGTTCTGCAAAGCGGATGTAAGAAAGCAGTAGCTCCTTCATCCAAAGCTTAGATTCATCTCCTCCTACACCAGGAACTGCTTCGATAATAACAATGTTTGGATTGACGTTCATATGGATAATTTCTAAGTGCTCTAATTTCTAATTGACCTAAAGTATTTGTAATTGGGATTTGTTTAAAATAATTAGAAATTAGATTAATTAGGTCAATTTTTTTAGTAGATCATCTTTTGAAACCGTTGTTTGTTCCTTGGTTTTCATGTCTTTTAGTTTGTAAATATTTTTCTCAACCTCTTCTGGGCCGATTATTAAAACATAAGGAATGTTGTTTCTATCGGCATACTTAAGTTGCTTCTCAAGTTTTTTTTCGGTTTCTGGATAGAGCTCAACGAAGACGTTTGCCTTTCGTAGCACAGATGTGATTTCGATCGAAGCGCCCAGTGTCTTCTGGTCAAAAACCGTAACTAGAACCTTAGTAGATTTTGTTGACAGTTCTGGTAATAATTTTTTTTCTTCTAAAAACTCCTGTAGCACTATATCGGATACCGCAAATCCTACTCCAGTTATTTGGGCGGTCTTATTGAACTTGGAGATGAGGTTGTCATACCTTCCTCCACCAAGAATCGCTCTTCTAAGCTCGCCTTTATCTCTTACCTCAAAAACCAATCCAGTGTAGTAGTCTAGTCCCCGAACAGTTTTGAGGTCGACTTTGAAAAATTGATCTATTCCATAACTCTTTAAGACTGCAAATAACGAAGAGAAGTATTCATCATCTGAGATTACAACTTCTGTTTCAATTAATTTTTTGACCTCCGGAGAAATGCTCTGCTCGCCCTTATCCATACGGTCAATCTTTTGTAGCGTTTCGGTTAGCGCATATTCATTAATTCCTATTTCATCTAATTCTCGCTTCATGAAAGAGCGGGAGTTAAGAAATACCGTAAAGTCCTTTTCAGTAGCACCTAAAGATTTTAAAATATTGACCACCGCTAGAAGTACCTCTGCGTCAGATAAGACTGATGTGCTTCCGAGAAGATCGAAGTCCATCTGGCAAAACTCCCTACTTCTCCCTTTTTGTGGTGCTTCATAGCGGAAGCGAGGTCCGATATTAAAGTATCTAAGTGGAAAAATTAGTTCATTTGATTTGGCGGCGACCATGCGGGCCAATGTGGGAGTCATTTCTGGTCGCAAAATCCATTGATCGTCTTTATCACGTGGCTTAATTTGAAATGTCTGCTTCTCAAGTAGCTCTTCAGAACTTTTATCAGCATACAAAGAGACCGGTTCCACGATTGGGCCGTCATATTCTTCATATCCGAGTTGTTTTGCTACCTCTCGAACCTTAGAAAAAATATACTGCTGCTGTGCTTTTTGAGCAGGATATTGATCCTTAAATCCTCGAAGAGCTTGCTGTGATGCCATACGAGATAATTATATCACTACGGGAGAGGACTTAACGAGCTTATTGGAGGGCAATTTCAACGGCTTTGTCGAGTTGGGAGTCTGATTCTCGTGTAAGAGTATTTCCCTGAGTAACTTTATTTTCTACTATAAATTTGGGTATTATTCCTTTGCCATGTATCCAGTCCCCATTCGGAAGAATCCATTTTGCAATTGTGACATGAAGTCCTGCTCCACCTTTTACATCGAGAGCTTCCTGTACCGACCCTTTTCCAAAGGACTTTGTTCCCACAAGTTGAGCTCGTTTATGATCACGAAGCGCACCTGAAAATATCTCTGAGGCAGAGGCCGATCCTTGATTTACTAACATCGAAACCGGTATATCTAATAGTTTTCCCTCCCTCTCTACAGTATATGTGCGATTGGGATTGACCGTTGACTCTTGCTTTACCACGACCTTGCCAACAGGGAGAAACTCTGATGATAGGTAGACTGCACTGTCTAGGAAGCCTCCTGGATTGTCTCTGAGATCCACAACTAACCCACTAATAGTTTTATTATTCCATTCCTCAGCTACTTGATCGACCGCTTTGTTCCAACCTTCGTTCGTATTCTCTCCAAACTGCGTAATTTTTATAACCGCAACCTTCTTACACTCAGTTCTGCAGGAGTTGAGAGTTGTATGCGAAAGTTCGACTGCCTCAACTTTTATTTCATCGCGTATGATAGAAAAAGTTAATTCTTGAGGTGAAGGTGGTCGAACTACCGTTATTGAAACTTTAGTTCCCTTTGTGCCTCTGATCTTCGATACAGTGAACTGTAGCGTCCAGTCCTTAGCAACCTTACCATCAACTTTCTGAATATAATCACCGGCGCGAATCCCCGCCTTTTCTGCAGGTGAACCCTTGATGGGAGCAATGACTATTATTCGACCATTTTTTAGACCAAGCGACGCACCAATTCCCTCGAATCTTCCCCCAAGTTCAGACTTCATTGCCTTGTTGTCATCTGGCGTCAGAAAGTAAGTGTAAGGATCGCCAACCGACGCAACCATTCCTTTGAGAGCTCCGTAGAACATTTTTTGTGGATCAAGTAACTTCTTGTCTACATACTTTTTATTCATCATCTCCATTACTTGCCAGTACAGTTCAAAGTCAAATTTGGCTTTTTTCGCATTATCTGTGTTTATGTTTACGAGATCTAGATATTTGCCTGAGACGCTTGAGGAGGAAGAGCTGAGTTCACCCAACTTAAAACCACTGCCAAAAAGAAGAATGGCAATCGCAAGGCCAGAGATGATACTGGTGATATTTGTCTTATTCATAGTTCGAAATTTGGAATTTGAAGTCAATTTGAAAAGTTTAAAAAAATAAGAAATTTGAACTTGAATAAAAACTAAAAAATTCAATATAAAAATTACTCAACGTCGTAGAGATACATTGTACAGTTTTTTTTATCGACGATGCAATGGGTATGTTTAGATGATTTAACCTCGGCCCACGAATCCTTATCCTCTAACTCAGCTGAGTTGACACCTTCCTTCTCTGTAATATCATTTTTGGTCACAATACCTCTTACGCCAAGTACATCAAGTCTCACTGCCTCAGCAGGTCTTATTGATTCCGTAAAGACCACCTTATTTACAAGGTCTCCTTCGGTTAGATCAGATAAATGTTGCTCATCGCAGAACATAAGTTCACCACCAAAATCTCCGACTACGTCCTTTATTTTATATTTATCGGAGGATCTAACTTCAAGTAATATATCTGAGTCCTTTACCTCCTTGACGATACCGACAAAGTAACAGGATAATACATTCAAGGATTCGGAAAGTGTTTCGATAATTAATGACCCAGTCTCATGATCAATAAGTTTGATTACTCCCGATTTAGGTGATGCAATCTGTTTTATTCCGAAGGTTGATTTTTTTGTTGCGAGTATTTCATTCGCTTCCACCGTGTCCCCGACGATTTTTGCAAGGTGCATAAATATCTTATCGTTTGGTATACCAAGCTCCTCCGCTATTTCCAGACGGAAGCCTTCGCGTGCTGCAGATCGTAATAAAGGTGTTGAAAAATCAACGTTCTGCCCCGAAGTAAGCTGGAGAGTTCCTGGTACTGAAATAGTGAAGGTGATTGTCATATGATTATTATAATGGATTTAACATTTATCGTTGCTATTGCGCATTAGTTAAGACAGCGAGAGGTTGAGTTGAGGAGCGGAATAAAATATGGATGATATAAAATAAGAAATAGAAAATAAGAAATAAGAAATATTTCTTAAGCTCCGTGGTATGAGATGTATGGAAGCAGTCCTAAGAACTGAGCGTACTTAACGTGCTTAGTAAGCATTCTTTGATGACCCGCACAAATTCCTGAGATCTCGCGGGATGCAATTTTTTTTCTCGCAGATAAAAACTTCTGAAGGTTTTCAGTCTCTAGAAAATTAGGATCTGTTCCGAATTGGCAAAAAAAACATTTGTGCATATCTTGGTTAATTGCTCTAAGTGCGCTAATTATTCTAATTTCTAAATAATTCCCAAGCTTCTAATTCGAAGCGTTTTGGAAATTGGTATTTGTTTAGGTTAATTAGGTTAATTAGAAATTTGTAATTTTAAAATGGTATGTCGTCTGGATTAATAACCTCGGACTTCGAACTTGAGACTTCCTTTTCACTTACTACATCTTCCTCGTCCATCTTTGACGAGACTCCTGCTGGTTCATGTGCATGATCGGCTGTTGGTGTCACCGTTTCCTCATGTTCGTGTTCAGTCTCTCCAGCGGCCTTTGCGCTACTGAAGACAATGAAATCATCCATGATGATCTCCGTTATGCTCTTTTGCTGTCCATCTTTTGCGGTGTAACTTCTGTATGCAAGTCTTCCTTCCAGATAGACCTTCTTTCCTTTAGATAGAAGCTTACCACATAGTTCTGCAAGTTTATTCCAAGCTGTGATGCGATGAAACTGCGTATCTTCCTTTGTCTGACCTTCTGCGGTGGTCCAGGTTCTGTTTGTGGCTAAACCAAACGAACAAACAGCCGCTCCGCTTGGTGTGTACTTTACTTCAGGATCTCGAGTCAAGTTTCCTAAAAGAACAACCTTATTTATAGATCGGCTAGCCATATTAAGAAATATCTAATAATAGATATCTGATAAGAACCTCATTTAATCCTAGTTTCTTTTTGAACTCAGTGACCTTGTTTTTAGGCATTGTGATTTTCCATTGGTACAGTGATGCTTCCATCAATTTCTTAATGGGATAAGCTAAGGTTTTTTTTCCGTGTTGTTTTTCTTCTTGCACAGTTCCCTCAAGAGAAGTGATGAGAGTCTTGAGGTTTCCCAACTCTTCTTCCTGATTAAGCAAAAAAACGAAGTCGTATGCTGACATAGCAACCTATATAATAATTGGAATGAGTCGAAAAATCAAGTGGTTAGCCTTGGGATTGAGCGTAGCGCTGCTTGTCTTTACGCGCTTTGTCAACCTTTCTTGGGGATTACCTTACCCATTTCATCCAGATGAAAGAAATATCGCAGTAGCGATTCAACAGCTTCAGTGTACATTTCCTTTAGATCTAAAATCGTGTTTCAACCCACATTTTTTTGCATACGGGCAGTTTCCGATTTATTTAGGATACATTTTCGTTCATCTAAACAGACTCATTACCAAGGTTGCAGGAACAGTCCGGTTTGAGGAGGCGGTATTAGCTTTGCGTTTCATCTCCGCAGTAGCATCTGTAGCCACTGTAGCGGTTTCAATAAGAATTTTAAGAATGTTTATACGAGATACCAAATACGAAATACCGTATATATTGTTATTAATTTTCTCCCCTTCACTTATCCAATTTGCCCACTTTGGTACCACTGAGTCTTTGCTCATGTTGTTTTTTTCATGGCTTATCTTCCTATGTCTAAAGCTAGATACGGAGCGTGCTTCCGAAGGTGTAGATAGTATATATATATGGATTGGGGTGGTTACGGGTATGGCTATAGCGACCAAGGTCTCATCACTTTCTTTCTTACTACTACCTATTTACGCTGTCACATTAGGCCATGTACGACCTCGCAGGTCGTACAGGAAAGTGACGCGTTATGAAGAGTTTTGGCAGTGGTTTAATGAGCTTATTTTTGTCAGCTTTATTACCGGTGCGACCGCGATTCTACTTTCACCACATAATCTTATCTCCTGGACCGACTTTATTGGCAGTATGAAGTATGAATCGAGTGTTGCGATGGGAACGGTCCAGGTTTTTTATACAAGAACCTTTTCACACTCGGTTCCATTCCTATTTCAAGGTCTTAGCATTTTTCCCTATGCATTAGGCGTTCCTGTTTTTGCTTTATTCATAATAAGTTTCTTTGTCCTTCCTTACAGTAGGAAAAACAATTTCCTACGTTTTTCATTTTTGGCAATATTTATTCCCTGGTCCTTGGCGTATACCAAATGGACTAGATTTATGTCTCCTTTTTTTCCGCTGATGGTTATTTTCGTAGCGGTCTTCATCTCCAGACTTCCACGATGGCTTGGGTACGTACTTGTCTCGATCTGCATTTTGCCGGGGATCTTTTTTATGAATGTGTACACATCACAGGATGTGAGATTTGAGGCTTCGAAATGGATGGCTAAAAATATACCGCCCAAATCGTACATACTGCAGGAAACTGCCAACGTGGTGGATCTACCCCTTTTTCTTGAAACTTGGAACGTAGAATCCAGAACTTATAAGAACATTTCTTTCAACTTTTATGAGCTTGATGCAGATCCCAAACTACAGAATGAGCTTAAACTCCATATCAGAAAAGCAGACTACATCATAATTCCCTCTCGTAGGATTTTTATGAACCACTCTGCAAAGGATTACCCAATACTTAGTAAGTATTACTCAGATCTTTTTTCTGGAAAGCTAGGATTCAAGAAGGAAGCAGAATTTAGGACGCTGAACGATGAAGAGGCCGAGGAAACATGGACCGTTTTTGATCACCCAGTAATAAGGATTTTCAAAAGGATTAATCCCGATTCATAAGAATCGAAGATCTCGATTTAAATCGGGATATGTTGTAATATGTATATATATGAATAACACACTTTTAAAGGCGCTACTTGGAGTTTTTGTACTGCTTGTTTTAGTAAAGATTTTTAATATAGCCTATCCTATAAATATTAGAGTGGTTAATACGAGCGAGTCGGCAGAGTTTACTGTGATGGGTACGGGTAAGGTAACGGTAATTCCAGATGTTGCGGTTATTGACGCTGGAGTAACTGTTAGCAATGCTTCTTCTGCAGAAAGCGCTAAGTCCCAAATTACATCCGTTAATAATAAGATTATTACAACGGTTAAGTTACTTGGAGTTGAGAAAAAAGATATTGAGACAAGTAGCTTTAACATATATCCTGAATATTCCACTACAACAATTCAACCATTAATTCTGAAAGGTTCGGCACAACCAGCGGTGGAGTCAACGGAAGCAGTTAGAGCCAGTTCAAAGATCTCGGGTTACAACGGCAGCGTTACAATTACTATGAAGGTGAGAAATAAAGACGTCGTATCTCAGGTCATTCAAAAGGTAACTGAGGCCGGTGGGACAAATGTTTCGGGTCCCAGATTCACGATCGATGACAGGAGCATTTATCAGCAGAAAGCTAGATCTTTAGCAATTTTGGATGCAAAAGGACAGGCTCAGAAACTTGCGAAGGAACTCGGTATCAAGCTTGGTAAGGTCACGAACATGGTTGAGTCGGGAGCTGGGCCTTACTACGATTACTCAAGAGGTTTATCGGCTATGGATGCATCGGCAAAGGCGGTCGAGGCTCCTGTTTTTGAAGAGGGTTCTGACATTGTTACTTCCTCAGTCACTCTATTCTTCGAGCGGAAGTAATTTTGGTTCTTCTCCCAGATTGAAGTGCAAGGCCAACTTCTTTATGCCCATCGTGAGCGAATACATATACCGGGCACGGAACAAGAGATTCTTTGACTCGAACGAATGAAGAAAGTGCCTCATTCATTTCTCTTACTATCTGAGAGACCAATCCCTCTGCTTGAAGATGATATCGTTTATAGTAGACCTCAACAGCTTCATCTACTGTCATAACTAAGGTTGGTATTCGAGTTACTCCTCTTACGTAGCGACTTCGGTGATGGCCATCGAGCAAGGCTAGGTGATACATTTGATCCTCGACAAGTTCGCTCCAAAGAGTTTCATTGTATGGACTAAATGGTATCGCAACAGCATGAGTAGGATTCTCGTGCAATAATTTCATTTTATCCTCTTGTGTTAGGCCATTATAATGACGCTCTATTCTTCTCCTTTTTTTTACTTCATACTCCTCTATTGTCTGAATGCCATAAAGACATTTACGAGGTACTTCTATTTTTGGCACTTCAAGCCGTATAAGTGCTTCTGTAGAGGCGTTCGGATCTCGAAATTCGTAGTTCCAGCGTTGTTGCGCGACATCAACTCTCCGTTCTACCATGGGTATCTTTTTTATAAATTCCTAATATTTTGAGAAAATGCACTTCAGTCTTTAGATCTAAAAGCGTTGCGTCTACAGAACCGCGATGAGCAGGATCAAATTCAAAATCGACATAAAAAAAATACTCAAACGGATGCTTTGGAAGTGGTCGCGACTCTAACTTCGTGAGATTGATACGATGATCTGCAAATGTCTGCATAGCCCGAAACAGAGACCCGGGTTTATGAGATGTAGAGAATATGAGCGAAGCCTTATTAGTCTGGTAAATATCGATCTCATGGTCCTTTCTGGTTAGTATAAAAAATCGAGTCCAGTTATTTTGATCATCTCCAATGTTCTTCTTCAGAATATCTAGGCCATATATCTGCGCAGCATCTAGACTTGCTATTGCTGCAAGGGATTTGTCCCCTGAATTCGAGATCATTTCCGCAGCTCCAGCCGTATCGTAGGACACAACCTCTTCAATCTCTGGATGCGATTCGAAGAATAGATTACATTGTTCAAGGGCTTTTGGATGAGAGTACGCCTTCTTGATCATTTCGGCAGTACTACCACGTATTCCAAGAAGGTTATGATGGATCTGTAATTTATACTCTGCGATTATTTTAAGATCGTAATGAAATAAATGGTCGTAGTTCTCATAAACGGATCCAGCTAGTGTATTCTCAATAGGAACAATGCCAAAGTCGGCTCTACCATTTTTGACTTCCTCAAAAATATCCTTAAAGTGATGCGTACCAATGAAAGTATTCTTACTTCCAAAATAATTGACTCCGGTTGTATGACTATATGCTCCCGCAGCTCCTTGGTAAATTATTTTTTTCACTCTGTGACGGCTTTATAATCGATAAGCGGTATTTCTCTTCCGTTTATAGAAATGCTATCCGGTTTGGGAGGCTGCGGAATTGGGAATCCATCATCGTCTCTGGGAATTAAAAGAGGAGATACTTTCGTTTTCCACTCAGGTTGTTTATGTTCACTTTTTTCTACCATATTCAACTTTGCCTGTAACCAGGACGACCCTCTTTGTCGTAAATTATTACCTTGTCGAAATATCTCACTCCACGTTCTTCCCAGCCCATATAGACAATCCCAGGTTTAAAAGGATGTGCAAAAAATTGGGGCTGCACTCCCTTACGAGTTTTAAGATGCTTGGGAACATCATGTGGGCTTACAGCCCTAGTTTTTTTAAGAATTTTGCGCAGTTTAGCGTCGGCTTCTGGACCTGGGGTCATGTGGGCGTAGCCCAAGAAAGAATTCATAACGTTTGACGAGCAAACTACATCAAATTGTCTTATTCTCTCACCTTGAGTATTGGGATGCTCGGGATGGTGTCTAGCTATTTCTGAGATACTCATAAAAAAATATTAATCAATAAAAAAACCCGCCTGTTCGGCGGGAAACTTAAACAGGTTTTTCTCTATTAACCCTTAGTTCCCGCCATCAGGCGAGATGAGTAAGGAATCCAATAAATGAAAAACGTTGATTTGTCATTGAGATCATATTATATACAATTTAGAGTTATTATCAATCTGACTATTTTTTCTTCACTTTAGTTCCTTCTTTTCCATCTTCAACAAGGTATCCCATTGAGTCGATCTGCTTTCGTAGTTCATCGGATTTTGCAAAGTCTTTATCTTGTTTTGCTTTCTCCCTTTGTGTTACTTTATCTTGAACTTCTTGTGGAACGATTTCTTCAGAAACATTACGAAGCTGCAGTCCAAGGACTTCATCAAACTCATATAGTAGATCAAGTTTGTCCTCTGAAGGAATATTCGATTTGAGCATTGACCACACAGTCGCAACAGCTTGAGGTGTTTGTAGGTCGTTTTCTAGAGAATTCTTAAACTGCGAGCGATACTCATCTACCTGTTTTAACTTATCCTCAGATAGAGTCTGTCTTCTCGTCTGGTTTCGTAGCACTTGAACTTGCTCCTGAAGTTTTTTTAGCGCTATTTGTGCCGCGTTAACCGAATCCCAAGTGAAGTTCATTTCTTGGCGATAATGGGTCTGTAAAAATAAGACACGTAGAGCTAAGGGATTTACGCTATGTTTATGCACATCCTCGATTGTGTAAAAGTTATTTAGCGATTTGCTCATCTTCGTACCGTCAACGAGTAAAAACGCATTATGAATCCAAATCTTTACAAATGGTTTTCCTGTAGCCGCTTCTGACTGAGCAATCTCATTTTCATGATGCACGGCAATATGATCAATTCCTCCAGTGTGAATGTCGATAGTCTCTCCTAGATACTTCATACTCATTGCAGAGCACTCTATGTGCCAACCGGGGAAACCTTTCCCATACGGAGAGTCCCAGTTCATTTCATGGTCTTTAAATCGTCCCACGCATTTGAACCATAGCGCAAAGTCGGCTGGATGTTTTTTTTCTGGATCTATGTTAACTTCATCTCTTGCTTTTTGTATTTTATCTTCAAGTTTTTGTCTTGAGAGTTTTCCGTAGTTAGGGAATTTTGAAATGTCAAAATACACAGCTTCTTTCGTTTCATATGTAAATCCTTTCTGTTTCAATTCTTTAATTAATTGAAGCATATCCTCTATATGATCGGTGGCTTTACATGTGTTGGTTGCGGAAAGTACGTTAAGCGCAGTCATTGTCTGAAAGAAGTTGTCCGCATAGAAATTTGCCACCTCCCATACAGTTTTTCCAGATTTCTTAGCGCCTTTTTCCAGCTTATCCTCGCCCTCATCGGTGTCCCCTGTTAGATGTCCGACATCTGTAACATTCATAACGTGATTTACTTTATATCCCGCATAGATCAGAGCTCTTTTCAATGTGTCGTTATTTACGTAAGTTCGCATGTGACCAATGTGTGTAAAGTCATATACGGTAGGGCCACAGGTATAGAGAGTAATGAAGGGTGGATTAAGGGGAGTGAGTTCTTCGATTGATTTGCTGAGGGTATTGTAGAGTTTCATTATTTACATTGTATCATTACGCGTGCGGAGCATGTGGGTGTAGGGCTTCATGGAAGTGGTGTCTTGCGAGTTGCTTGGCGTATTGATGTACATGATGAGTTGTTATCGGAACTGGCTGAAGAATTACTCCTTCGGGCTTTTTGCCCTCATGAAGAACGGAACGGTGAACGTCTTGTGGAAACATTACAACAACCTCAGCTCCATGAAAAATTTCTGGATGACGATGTCGAAGATTATTTACAAGTCCGACTTTTCTTTGCATATATTTAACTAGCTCATTGTCTTTCCCTTGAGCTGAGTACTCTAATATTTTTTTTACTTTGCCATCTTTACCAAAAAGCAGACCGTCAGGAACGTACGCCTGAGCGAGAGTAACCTGCAGCCGTATTTGTCTCAACGACATTTCGGGATAGAGTAAGGAAAAGTAGTCAATTGTTTCTTGGGGACTCAGGAGACGATCATGTGATGAAACGTTTGGTAGCAAGCCAACAAAAGCAAGCTCTTCAAACAGACATCCGGTAAAGCTTTCCATGAAATCGCGAGCAGAGTCCGGAGTATAGGTTTGGAGTAGACCTTGTACACGATCGATAAACGGTAAGAAATATGGAGAGCTTTCGAAAGGATTAATAAATCCTGGTAGTTGATCGATTCTCTCTCCTTCTTTCATTAATGTTTGTGTGCATTATAGGAGTAGTAGAAAATATAATGCAAGTGGACAATTTCAAGCGACGAGTCGAAGGGTCGGGGTGCCGGGAATTGTCCCGATGATAGTTTTCATACGGGATCCCGCACGAATGAAATTCGTCGGGAAACCCTTGAGTCGGGGTGGTGGGAATTGAACCCACTGCCACTCGGTCCCGAACCGAGCATTCTACCGATGAACTACACCCCGTGAATGGCTATATTTTACTTTATAGTTTGATTAAGAGCCACGGATGTTGTATAATGGCGTCTTAATTAATATGATAAAAGCTGAAACTATTTTAAGAGGTTTGGCCGCAGTAACGGCAAGTGTGGTCGTGGGATCTGCCGTCGCACCTGAGGGCACAACGGAGGTTTTGGAGGGAGTTGTCCATACGGTTGTGGATAGAACGCACGATATGACCGACTGGCTTGTTGATCTACCAAGCAAATTAAGTGGAGCTGAAAATGGTTCTGAGGGTGGAATGCGATCTCCTAGTGCTCCAACGTTGAACACTATCTACGTTCGTCCAGGATTGAGTCAAACCGCTTAATGCATTCCGAGTCTGACTCGGCTACGTTAACATTGCTCAGTGCTTGCCACTACCGCGCATTTCAGCATAATTCTCAGAAATTGCGTTTGAAGTTCTCTTTTTCTTTTTTGCGAAGAGGCCTCCTCTCGCCTCTTTTCCTTGTGGAGCGTCTGAGTTTTGTCTGGCGGCTAATCTTCTTTTTATATCTTCTTGCTTTTGCTGCTCTTCAGTTTCTTTTTCTTGTTGTTCCGCTTGTGCTTCACGTTTAATAGCTTTATCCTCATCTCCTTTTACTCTATAAAACAAACGACTCCTGAGTTCTCTCAGTTTTTTTTGGTCATCCGTCTCCTTTACCTGACTTAACGTAGCAACATCATGTTCGCCCTTTACTTTTTCAACGTTAAGAGGAGTATGATCTGTTGAAGGTTGTTTTTCAGTTGATCCCACTGACTCGATCTGCGGAGTTGCCGAGGCGTTAAGTGCCTCTAGAGGATTGAAGGTTCTCAGGGTATCTGTCACCGCTCTCTTGGGAATTTCCCCCAGTGTCTCAAGCGTATCCATAACTCTTGATATTTTTTGTTTTTTCATACCGTTAATTAGATAATACCCAACTTTGCCTTTGCTTTCTCGGACATCTTTTCCATGGTCCATGGAGGATCGAAGGTGAGCATAATCTTAACATTGGAAAGACCGATCGTATGAAGCTTATTATATATCTCCTGCTCTATAAGGGAATAAAGCGGGCAGCCGATTGTTGTTAGCGTCATCGTAATAACTACCACACCTTTATTTACCTCAACCTTGTAAACAAGACCAAGGTCTACGATAGAGATATTGAGCTCTGGGTCGTTTACTTCTTTAAGTTTCTTCATTATTACTGGTTTAGTTGGAATTGTTTTTTTCGGCATGCTATATTATAGCAGTGAGGGTTGTGATAAAATAATTTCATGGATTCGGCAAACTCACCACAAGTGTCTTCAACTAACTCACCTCGAATGGACTCTACATACAAACTTCGATTCGTTTCTTTAGGTGGCATCATAGGCGTTACAAAAAACATGTATCTGTACGAGCTCTATAGAGGCGAGGAGCTGCAAGACATAGTGATAGTTGACTGTGGTATTGGATTTCCACAGGATAAGGCTCTTGGAGTAGACTTCGTAATTCCAGACATTTCATACCTGAAAGATAAGTTGGGAAAAATTAGAGCGATTTTATTGAGTCATGGTCATGAGGATCATATCTCTGCTCTACCCTACTACTATACCGACTTAGGCGAACCCCCAATGTACGCGAGCAAATTAACCTCAGCCTTTATCAAAAATAAATTTAAGGAAACTGGTCAGGAACCAAAAATTAATTTGGTTGATTTTGACCAAAGGTATAAATTTGGAGGCATTACAGCAGAGTTTGTAAGAATGACTCACTCAATTCCAGACACGACACATATTCTTCTTCGAACACCAGCGGGAAATATTTATCATGGAAGCGATTTTAAACTTGATCTAACTCCACCATATGGTTCACCGCCTGATTTTTACAAAATAACTCAGTTTGGACATGAGGGCGCGATGTGCTTGATGTCCGACTGTCTTGGAAGTGATCGAGAGGGGCTTACACTGTCTGAAAATATAGTTGGACAGACTTTTGAGGATCAGATGAGAAAGACGAAGGGTAAGTTCATCATGAGTACCTTCTCCTCAAACATCTCAAGAATCAGGCAGTGCGTAGAAGCGGCCAAAAAATTCAATCGAAAGGTTGCTTTTATGGGGCGTTCAATGCGTGATAACACCGCTATGGCCGCAGAGATCGGATATCTTCCAGAGCTAAGAGATCTACTTATTAAAGATGATCAGGTAATGAGATTAGCTCCTAATAAAGTCTGTTTAATAGTTGCAGGGTCACAAGGACAGTACAACTCGGCTCTTGCAAAGCTCGCATCAAAACAACACAAATTTATACAGGTTAAGCCAGGAGATGCGGTGGTTTTCTCGTCAGATCCAATTCCAGGAAATGAGAATGAAGTCTATGGAATAATTGAAGACTTGGTTTTGCTTGGAGCAGACGTCATTTATCCAGACGTACAGGAGCAGTTGCATGCTTCAGGACACGGTAATCAGGAAGACATTAAGTTTCTTGCGAGATTTGTTGATCCTAAGTATTTCATCCCAATTGGGGGTACGATCAGACATCAGAGAGGGTATCAAAATCTTATCTCCGATATGGGCTATAAAAAAGAAAACATCCTTCTACTAGATGAGGGTGACACTGTAATTTTTGAAAAAGGTATCGCGAGAAAAGGACAAAATATCCCAACAAAAACAATCTATGTAGATGCCTACGGAGTCGGAGATGTTGGAAGTGTCATACTGCGAGATAGACAGATAATCTCAACGGATGGCATGGTAGTTGCACTGGTTCTTTTGGATAAGAATAATCAGCTTCTTACAAAGCCAAGCATTATTAGTCGTGGATTCGTTTTCGAAAAACGTGAAGAGCAATTAATGAATGAAGCCACAACAATGATAGAAGCTGTACTTAAATCAAAGGAAGGTCTGTCTCCAAGCTCGAGCAATCTTAAAAAAGAGATTGCGGACAAGCTTGAGCAATTGTTTTTAGAGTCAAAAGGTCGTAAGCCACTCGTTGTTGTGGAAGTTATACAGGTTTAAAAGTTACGAAGGTTGAAGGTTG
Source organism: Candidatus Roizmanbacteria bacterium (assembly GCA_016699265.1). Taxonomy (NCBI): domain Bacteria; phylum Candidatus Roizmaniibacteriota; species Candidatus Roizmanbacteria bacterium. Next base: position 312,469 of record CP064967.1, read on the forward strand.
GAAGGTTTGTTTGAGGGTTGTGTGAGTTATCCAGTTAACGGGTTAACAAATTAACAAACTTTTTAAACCTTTTAACTTTCCAAACCAGTAAACTTAAAAAATTATGGCCGGTCTACCATCTAATCTCAAACATATTGCATACTTTCTTCAGAGACTCCCAGGTATTGGCGAGAAGACAGCAAATCGATTGGCCTTCTATTTTTTACGTCTTCCGCAACAGGAGCTAAAAGAGTTGAGCGAAAATATTCTTCAGTTGAAGGAAAAGACTAAACTCTGCGTTGATTGCAAGAACCTTACGGAGTTTGATCGCTGTTCAATCTGTGAAAATCCCCAGCGTGATAAAACTCAGATCACTGTAGTTGAGGACGTTCTCGATCTTCTTTCTTTTGAGACTGGAAATATTTACAACGGAGTTTATCATGTACTCCACGGTAAGATTGATCCTTTAAATAACATTGGTCCGGACGATCTACACATTGATACACTTTTTGAGCGGGTAAAAGGAGTAGATATTACCGAGGTAGTTCTAGCGACCAACCTTGATATGGAGGGTGAGGCGACCTCAATGTATATTAAAGAAAAACTTAAGCTCGAGAATGCTAAACGGAAGACGCTCAAGCACAAAGAATTTAAAGTAACGCGGTTGGCTTACGGCCTACCAATGGGATCAAATCTTGAGTACGCAGACTACATGACCCTCAAACGCGCCCTTGAAGGACGAAACGAATATTGATTCGAATCAAGAAGCAAGTATCAAGTATTCGGTATAACGTATTTAGTATTAGGAAAAGAAGTTAATCAGCTTATGAGGTTTCTTCGTTTTTTTCCTATGTTTGAAAAACCTCAGAAACCAAATTGGTATCAACTCTTCCTTGTGAGAAATTGCGCTTTATCATCTTTACTGTCTGCTACCTTTCCGCTAATAAATGCCGCTACAGGTGATGCACCAGTAGCTAGCGTAGAAATAATATATAGACCAAGATTGCCAACAACATAAGAGCCAATAGAAGCGGCAGTGCTTAAAGCGAATAACCCTAAAAACAAGTGTGCCCTCTTTTCATTGCAGTTTGCTTCGTAAGTTAGTCTCTCGGGATTTTTTTCTTTTGGCATGGAGCGATTCTATAAGATCGACGCTTTTATTTCAAGGCTTTGGCGATGACGGAGGCGATGGAGACCTCGCGTAGCTTAGGGAAGTTTTGAGCTGGCTTCAGCGGAATTGTGTTGGTGGTGTAGAATGCGGTCAGATTTGAGTTCTGAATTCTTCCTGGTGCGTGAACAGAAAAATCATGGTGCGTGATTGCGGCGTATACTTCCTTTGCTCCCCTATCAAGACAGAGTTCGGCAGCATGAAGAAGAGTTCCCCCTGAGGTTACAATATCGTCAATTAAGATAGCGGTTTTACCTTTTACGTCTCCGAAGATATCAAGCGCCGTGCTTTGATGTTTATGATCTTGGTCGCGTTTTTTCTCGATTATGACCAAGTCAAAGTCCTCAGATCCAAACAACGCTTTTCCGAACGTTCGCGCTCTCTCAATGCCTCCCTGATCAGGCGAAACTACTGCGATTGTTTCTTTGGAAATGTCTTTGTGGTCTTTTCTAATTTGTTCAGCCATTGCGGTAAGACCGGTGAGGTGCACGAACGGCACTGAAAAAACACCCATCAACCCCTCGTCATGAAGGTCAAATGTAACGACGCGACTGAAGCCAACATGTTCCAACATATCAATGACAACATGTGCAGAAACTGCCTCACCCTTTCTATGTTGGATGTTTTGTCTAGCGTATCCGAAGTATGGAATAATTGCGGTTATGTCTTTTGCCCCTTCTCTTTTAAGAGCATCGCAGAAAAAGAACAGCTGCATGAGGGAGTGGTTGGTTGGGTTAGAGGTAGGTTGAATAATAGCAACGGGTTTGTTCTCAACATTTTCTAAGATCCGTACGCGTACCTCAGAGTTATCAAAGCGAATAATCTCTGTTTTACCAAGTTTTATTTTAAGTAGTTGAGCAACTTCTTTGGAGAGTTTGGGATGGGCAGTTCCTGAAAATAGGATCATAAATTTCTAAGTGCTCTAATTATTCTAATTCCTGTCTGCCAACAGGCAGGTCTAAAAAAAACCAAACCCCATTTAAATTTGATTATTGAGCGTTGTTTAGTTTAATTAGGAATTAGTAAATAGGTTAATTTATTCCTTATCGTCTTGACTCATACTCATTAATGTTCGTGCAGCCTGTTCCTGAGTTTTTTTTACGGCCTCATTTATGGCATCGGTAATCCGGTTGTCTTTTTCTCCATCAACTTGGATCTCCTTAATCTTCTGATCGCCTCTCATCGTTACAGTAATTCCATTTTTTTCAATCGTAACTTCCTGCTTCTGAAGTTCTTGTTGCATTTTTTGGAGTTTATGGATGTCTCCAAGTCCTTTTAGTGGGTTAAACATGAGTATTATTATAGAACTCTGAAATTGCAATCTCAAGGGGTAATGCTTCTATTGGTGAGTACTGAATGGTTCTATGCGCCTCAGTCAATAGCTTTATCAGATTCGTAATCTGAGATATAGTTAGCTCAGATTTTATTGGTTCGGAGTCTGGTTTTATTCCATGCTTGGAAAGCATCAAAGAATGGAGATCCTTCAAGGAAGCTTCTATAAGATGTTTTATATTGCCACCCTCATTTGAAAAACGTTGAATCCATGCCAGTGTCTGTGGAAGTTGTGATGTCTGAATAACATCGATAAGATTCTTAGTACTAAACAGCCCTAAATATTCCCTAGCCTCTTGACGACCAGTTTTTTTTGAATGACAAGATCCTCAAACAATTTTGCGGCGTCTCGGAAGGAATAATCCGCGTTTTGTGCGACTAGTGCAAGTAGGTCTTTATCAACGCTCATTTTTTCGTGCTTCGCAATTCGCTCAAGCATCGTAATGATATCTTCCTGTTTAGCTCTTCCGAAGTTCACAATGGAACATCTTGAAATGATGGTTTTAGGCACCTTTTCGAGATTAGTAGTGGCAAGAATAAATATTGCGGTTGCTGGTGGTTCTTCGAGAGTCTTCAAGAGGGCATTGTAAGCTTCGTTCGTAATCATGTGCGCCTCGTCGATAATAAAGATGCGGTAGGCGCTAGACATTGGCAAATAGGAGGCTTCCTTTATAATGCTTTTTACCTCCTCAATGCCTCGATTGGAGGCCGCGTCCATCTCGACGATATCTGAGGAAAAATTCTCACCTTCCGATTTATTGAGCGCTTTTGCTACGATGCGTGCAACGGAGGTTTTGCCGGTACCTTTTTGTCCGACAAAAAGAAAAGCATGGGGAACATTCTTTGTGGAAAGGAGTTTTGCGATTGTATCGCGAACATTCGAGTTATCTATCTCGTCTAGAGTTTGTGGTCGATACTTTAAATAAAACATGAATGTAGTCTACCGTCTATAAAGTCAAAAGTCTATAAGGTCTGTAAGACAACATTATAACTGACTTTATGTACCTTACGGACTTTCGACTGAATTTACTTCAGTAAATTCCTAACTCCATGTTCGACCAGTTCGGTCATAAGGTCATCAACTCGCTTATTTCTCTCAGCGGCAAGAAGAATTGCCTGAGGGTAACAGATAAAGACCTCACCAATAAACTCCTTCTCTGGATTCGAGTTGTCTCGAATGGGAAAGGAAAGCACGGGAAGCGCAACATCCTCATGTTTATAAGTAGAGCTTATCGACTTCATCTTGGTTTTCCCTATAAAAACAAGATTCAGATGTTTTGATGATGCGGTATTTTCCAACAAAACACGCTCGACCGTACCTTTGAGTCGAGTTCTGTTGATGCGATATCTCGATGACGTAATTATGTTTACCATTTAATCATTTTGAGAGGACGCTTTTTGCTGAATCTCTTTTTGAGTCGCTCTTTTTCATGCTCTTTCTTTTGTAAAGAAGGCTTCTTGTAATACTGTCTTTTTCGAACCTCTTCAACAACGTTTTCCTCAAAGAAAGTCTTTGAAAATTTGCGGAACATTGAGTCTTTTGTTTCTCCTTTTCGTTTTGATACTACTACCATATTAAACACCGTCCTTTCAATGAGTCATCCTGAGCCCGCCGAAGGATCTAGCGAAGCGCTGCGTTCCGCTTCCGCGGAACTAGATCTCTCGCTTGCGCTCGAGATGACAGTGAAGTAATGACCTTATTTTACGTTAGATTCTTGATTATTTCAATCACGGATTTGAGCGGAAGGGACGAAGGAACGGAGTCGGGTCTCTTTGATGATCCGTTGAGGAGCATATTTTTTGAAATATGTAAAAACCATGTCGCCTTTCCGTCCACTTTTTTGATTGCTTCGTATAACGGCGTAAGATCGTACTTTTTTGAAGGTAATGTTTTAATTCTGTAGGTATTATCGTTGCTGTAAAACAAGAGCACAAACTCGTATCCCTTCTTAAGTGCGAGCTTAATTACCGACTCGTTTTCAGAGTCGAGAGCCAACGATTTTCCGAAAGATGAGGTGAAGGTATATCCTTGAGTAATCTCTTTTTCGGCACGAATTTTCATCTTTAAGACCATGAGGCATGCATCAAGCATCTTAAAAATTACATCGCAACGTTCCACGTCATCTTTTAGACTTCGTTTGAGTCCATCTATTATTCGATGAAGCCCAAAATCATACACATCATCATCTGGGTTGGGTAGGTAGACATCCGCAAAATTATCATCCAAGATCACAAACTTCATGAGACGCTCTAACGCTTCGTAGTCGGTGTCAAGAATATGGTGGTTTTGGTAAAGAAAGTTGAGGACAAGTTTCGCCGCACAGAGGTTGCGGTCTTCTATATGATGATGGTCAAACTGGCCTAGACCCGTATCCACATGAATAATATCCGGATTACTATCGGGAGACATATTCTCAAGCGTCGTTCCTGCAGAAACAAATTTCAATTCTGCCTCATTCCACTGGGGCAAGTAACGTCTGATGAGCCAGACGCTTGTTGCGGCATCAAGATCAACTGAGATGTGAGTAACAATGCTCTTCATTTTGCGTGGGTTTTGGATACGAGTTCTTCGATCGTGAGTAGTTCCGCATCTTTCGATGATCGAGATTTATACTCTAATTTTTCTCCTGTTTTTCTTGAGATAACCAATCGGTGAGGAATACCTATGAGATCGGCATCGGCAAATTTCTCTCCCGCACGTTTCTCTACGCGGTCGTCAAACAAAACAGATATTCCGTGAGTTGTGCGAAGTATCTCGTACAGTTCATCAGCTCGTTTTTTTACCTGTTCATCCTGAAGATCTAGTCCTACCAGGTGGACTGCAAACGGCGCCACACTCTCTGGCCAGATAATACCCTTTTCGTCAAAATGCTTCTCAACAATAATGCCCATTACGCGTGATATACCGATACCATAGCATCCCATGATAGGATATTGTTTCACACCCTCTTTATTTGCAAAGGTAAGGTCAAAGTCTTTCGAGTACTTTTGACCAAGGTCGAAAACGTTTCCCGCCTCAGATGCTCGAGCTTTTTTCAGCTCAGTTTTTTTACATGAAGGACATGAGTCTCCTTCATTCACTTTGGCTATCTCCACGTTTACGCAGAAATCACAATTTTCACAGTATAAAATATCGTCCTCACCAGCATCGGTAAGAACCATAAATTCATATGAAATTTTCTGTGTAAAACTTCCGCCTGATGCTTCGGTCACTTTAGCAGTGAGTCCAAGTTTCGTAAAAATTTTAAGATAAGCCTCCTTCATTTTCTGGTAGTAGAGATCGAAATCTTCCTGCGATTCATGAAAGCTGTAGAGATCCTTCATGAGAAACTCAATTCCTCTTAATATTCCTGACTTTGATCGAAGCTCATCGCGATACTTCCAGTGAATCTGATAAGCTGCCAGTGGTAAATCTTTTATAGGTGTTGATGCGTGATTTTGCGAGTGGCGTTACGACCTCTTCTTCACTCTGGCCAAGCGCATAGTCTCGATCAGTGCGAGATTTAAGTTTGAATAGTACATCAATATTCTCCCAACCTTTTGTTTGCTTCCAGTTTGCGCTAGGGTGAAGAATCGGCATGAGAATCTCGTTTGCTCCGAGCTCGTTCATTCCTTCGCGAACGACCTGTTCGATATTGCGAAGTACGCGAAGACCTAAAGGAAGATAAGTGTAAACTCCAGCCATAAGCTGTTCGACATATCCGGCCTGTGAGAGAAGTTTATGATTTACTGTCGTTGCATCTTTAGGTGCTTCGTTCAGTGTTTTACCAAATAGTTGAGAGTATCGCATGAGGACATTATAACTTACTTTGCTTGCTTGAAGCCGAGTTTATCTAACACGATCCCCATCGATTCATTAGCGCCGGTCTTGTAGGTGTCAATTATGACATCATAATATTTTGGATCCCAAAAGTCATGATTCCCATAGAGTCTTTGCCATGTGGGTATATTTTCTTCCTCTCTGTTTTTCATCCATTCTTTGGCTTGATCGACCGTGATTTTTCTCGATTAACCACTCTGTCTACACGAACAGCATATTCGGAGCAGACGACTAGCACCTTGAGAACGTTTGGTAAATCTCGTGCCAAAAATCCGGCAAGCCATGCTTCGTAAATGATATTTTTTCTTCTTTGAGCATTTTTCGGTCATTGCCTCGATGCTGCGCTCATGCTCGTCGGTACGCGAAGCAGCTCCCGATTCATTATCGTTTCTTCCTTCTTTACGATCAAACTCTCGCTGAATAGAGCCCGCATTTTGATACTTCCAGTCGAGTGCCGCTCTTAAATTCTTTGCAAGCGTGGTGGTTCCAACGGCTATTTTCCCAGATACGGTAATTGCGGTGTATTTTGGATGACTAAACATATTTATCTGTTAAATAATTTATAATCACATCATGAATAATTTTGATCTGCTGCGAGGAAAAGTAAGGTCAAACTTAACCTTTAAAAATTTTGATATAACTTCTCGACATTTTTATTAACACGTCGTTTGCTGCCAGAAACAAAAGAGTTCATTCCGAATGTTAACGAACTCCAAGTCTTCCTCGCAGTTACCCAGTGAGAATGGGAACGGCAGTATCAAGAGTTGGAAACGGAAGATTACAGCTAAGTTCAGGAGCGCCATTAATTCTAAGAACTGCATTCTGTCCAAACTTAATCGCTTGACCAGTATACTGAGCAATACCGATTGGTCCTGCAACATCAACATTTTTTTTTCATGGTGAAAAAGTTAAAAGCGGTCTTCCCAACTCTATTCACGATTGTTTTGGTGATGGTGAATGAGTGAATAAGTCCATAAAACGGCGCTTGATACCAGTTGTATTTCTTCTCCTCATAGGAGGTGATGAGTAGTCCTAATGGACCTTCACCTTGCTGGTGGAGAAAGACGAGGAATGATCATGATATTCTTTTCTTTTGCCCTGTGATTTGACGGTAAAAATAACTCGTTGACGGCAAATTTCTTACTGTAGTTGGTAAGATCAGCGGTCGAGGCAAGCGTAAACATTTTGGAACCAACGGTGATGCGAGTAAGCTGGTCTCCTGGCTGTAGGTGCGCCTGTTCAGCGGGAGAGTTTTTCAGTGTTTTATCAACGAGGACCTTGTTTGTGGGAGTTGGAACGCCCTGAGTAAATAAGTAGGAAATAAGGATCCATGCGAGAAGGAAGTTACCCAACACTCCGGCAATGATTACAAATGCTTTTTGCGCAGGCGTTTTATTAATGAACGCTTTGTCTGCGTCGACTTTGGATCGATGTTTGGCATTTTCTTCGTGGTATTCCTCTCCAAATAATTTCACGAAGCCACCAATGGGAAGAAGATTAATGCTGTAGAGCGTGTCTCCCTTTTTAATTCCCCAGATTCGCGGTGGAAACCCAAAGCCAAACTCCTCTACCCGTATCCCATTTTTTTTGGCGGCAAGAAAATGCCCTAGTTCATGAATAAGAACTAAAACAGCGAGGATGATGATAAAGACGACAATATACATGAATGCGATTTATACTTCTCTAATTTCCTTTTCCTTTGAGTCTTTTACCGAATCGATTTCTTCCATAATCTCTGTCGATGCGGAGTCTATCTCTTTTTCCAATCTAAATTTTGCATCCTCGGTGATTGTTTTTTGTTCAAATTGTGTCTTCACCTTACGTCTATTTTCATCGCGTAGACCGCGTACCGCAACTCGCTTCTCTTCAACCATCTGTCCAGCGATTTTAATGAATTTTTCTCTTTGCTCCTGAGAAAGAGGAGGAATTCTCACCAGAATTCTTGAGCCTTGAGATGCGGGTGTAAGTCCCATAGCTGATGTAAGAATCCCCTTTTCTATGTCTCCAACCGTTGAGGCATCGTAGGGTGTGATGACGAGTGTCTGCGAACCTTCAGTTGTGATGCCTGCAATCTCTTTCAGTTTAAGCGTTGTGGTTCCGTTGTAGGTGGTGATCTGAAGATTTTCAACAAGAGCAGGAGTTGCGCGACCTGTACGAATAGATTTCAGGTCTTCTTTGAGTGCGAGGATCGTCTTTTGAGCTGATTGCTTGAACTGTGTGACAATGTCCATATCACATTATAACGATCAGTCGTTCAGTTTCCAGCGTAGAATTCGGGAGATCTTGATGTTTTCACCAAACTTAAGTACCGCTTCCTTGAGAAGGTCTTCTATGGTTTTTGAGGAGTCGCGAATGTACTCTTGTTTAAGGAGTTCTTCCGCATTTTTTGGGTTGAATGAAGCAACCTGCATCGCAATTTCTCGACCAAAAGACTTGAAGTCGCTATTTCCCGAGACGAAGTCAGTCTCGCATAGGAGTTCAACTAAACCAGCAGTTTTGCCATCGTGGTGAATGTAACTGTAGATTCCACATTGAGAGGTTGAGCGTCCGGCAACCTTCGTTACCTTTTCGGCTCCCCAGTCCTGCAACTTCTTTTTGGCTTTTGCGATATCATTGTCGGTCTCTTCAAGAGCCTTTTTAATTAAAGAAAATGAAACCTCGGTCTCATCTCGGAGTTGTTTTAGTTTTTTAATATCGGCAGATGGCATGGCAGTATTCAGTATAACGAAATTAGCTCTTCAAGTATGGAGCTAAAAGATCATTCATCAAAAACTCAATGGATTTTGGTGAGTCATCATTTGCAACGACCGGATAGGTTACGGTATCAGGATCGGTGTTGGTGTCGGTGATTGCAACAACGGGAATCTTAGATTTTGCTGCCTCAACCACTGCATTGTTTTCTTTTTTACTATCGATGATGAAGAGAGCATCAGGGTGCTTTGCTAAGGTGCTTATACCCCCATAGAATTTTTCAAGCTTCGCGACTCGCTTTTTGAGCTTTACAATTTCATGTTTCGCAAGCTTTCCCCAGTCTCCCTGAGCTTCCGCGACCTTCAGATCATTCAGTTTTTTTATGTTTTTTGCAAGTGTTTCAAAGTTTGTCAAAAGTCCTGGAAGCCATTTGGCCGTAATAAAGGAAATGGAGTGCTCTCGGCAGAAATCAGCTACTACTTGGTTCGCAACTTTTTTTGTTGCAACAACAAGAAGAACTTTATTCTCTTCCTTTAATTTTTTAATGAACTCTCTCGCTTTCTGAAGTTGTGGTACGGTCTGTGTAAGGTCAATAATAGATACGCCATTATCGATGCGGTACACATACTTACGAGCACGAGGATGTAGTCTGTTCTTTTTGTGGCCAAGGTGAAGCTCGGCTTCGAACAATGTTTCGACCAGTTTTAAATCATTTGCGGCTGTTGACATCCTGTGATTATATCAAAATTTATAGCTAATATGCAACTATGTAGATTGCATTACTGCTTGAGGAGGAGTTCCTTAAGATATGCGCGAAGCTCAGGGCCGACCTCAGGATGCTCAAGCGCGAGCTCTACAGAAGTTTTCATATACTCAAGTTTATTTCCCGTATCGTAGTACTTTCCGTTCTCAACCTCGACTGCGTAGACAGGCACTCCTTCGTCCTTGAGTAAATTGATGGCATCGGTCAGCCAGATTTCCCCGCCTTTTCCTGGTTTGAGTCTTTTGAGTGCAGAAAATATCTCAGGAGGAAGGATGTAGCAACCATGAGTAGCTATGTTTGAAGGCGCTTCATCGGGCTCCGGGTTTTCGACAATCGCTTTAATTTTATAAACATTCTTTTCTCCAGAAACCGCCTCGAGGTCAGCAATTCCATATCTCTTAAGATCTTCCTTTTTCTCGATTTTTACACCGGAAATGACGATTCCACCATATTTTTCATAAGACAGGAATCATCTGGGCGAGTCTTGGGGTAGCATAGATAAACTCGTCTCCCCAAAGAACCGCAAACGGTTCATTCTCGATTGACTGGTTCAGCGGCGAGAACAGGGGTTCCATTTCCGTAAGGACCCTTTTGGCGAACATAGATAAAGTTAGCCATATCTGAGATTTTCTTGACCTCCTCAAGGAGATGTTCTTTGTTTCCTTGAATAAGATTTTTGTAAGATCTTCGTTCGGAATGTCGAAATGGTCCTCGATTGCTCGTTTGTTTGCTCCAGTCACGATAATGACATTCTCAACTCCGGACTGAACTACTTCCTCAACAACATACTGAATGACCGGTTTATCAACGATCGGAAGCATTTCCTTAGGCATCGCTTTTGTCTGTGGAAGAAAACGAGTTCCAAACCCAGCAGCGGGGATAACGGCTTTTGTAATTTTCATGTCTTAGTCGAACTTTAACCGTAACTCTTTGAGAAACTTGAACGGTATTATCGATGACGGCAGAGACCTCCGTTGTGCCTGGATTCTGAGAGGTGAGTGAGAAGGTCGCCTTTCCATTTTTGTCCGAAAAGCGATCTTAGGGTGATTGTTCCCAAGTTGTATTCATGAGGACTTCTCTTGTTGGAATGGGTTTTCCGGACTCGCTTCTCACGAAAACGTCAACCTTCACCACATCGGATTGTTCACCTTGAGTTGAGAGGCCATGCAAAGATAAGGCTTTTCTCAGCAGAAGGTTGGTAGTCCTCCGCTGCTCTCGTAAATCTACTCAGTGGTTTGCCAAAGACTAAGACCGAGATAAAGACAAAGAATGTTGAAAAAGAAAAATGAAATAAGTCCTGCAAGTTTCTTATCCATAGTTAGATTATATGGATTATAGCATTTCAATGTCAAATTGTAATATGGACGTAGATTTTCAGAATAATCTAAACATTATCCATTCATTCAAAGCGCAAGCAGTGAGTATAATTTCTTTTTGAATATCCTCTATAGATCGTTGATCACCGGTCACATTGGTGCAGTTTAAAGTAAGTGCCAATGATTAAAGGTCTCCTTAAATTGTCGATATACCTGTGCGGTCTGTTTTCGGTGATGTGAGCTTTCCTCATGAATATCTGCCTTACCTTGGAGATAGTGGTGTCCCCGTCCCTTCTCGAGCTTTTCATCAGATTTTTTCATACCGATTTCCCATGGAAGATCGAGGTAGATGACGATGTCCTCATGGGGAAGTTTGAGTTGGTCGTACTCGAGTTGGGAAATCCACGATATAAACTCGGCTCTTTTGGTAGGATCTGCGATGTTTGCGGCTTGATGTGCCATGTTTGACGGTACGTAGCGATTTGCAATCACCACTCCCCCTTCTTTAATAAATGATTGAATTTTTTCTCTTACTGTTGATCGATCGAGAGCGTAAACAATCGAAACAAGATACGGTGAAATCTGAGCAATTTGTCCAAATTCGCCACGGAGATACTTCGCTATTATCTGGCCATAGAAGCCGTCATATTGAGGAAAATCGAGGTACATCACGGGTGTCCCTATGTTTTCAAGATGTTTTACAAGAAGTTTTGCCTGAGTTTCCTTGCCTGACCCGTCAACACCTTCGATAACAATAAATTTGCCTTTCATACATTATAAGGTCACATTATCACCTGATTTTATTTCATTTTCAAGAATTTTTTTCGCTATAGTATCCTCGATAGCTGCGGATATAAGACGTTGAACATCTCTTGCTCCATATCTCTCGTCATAGTGATCCGTTACTATCTGCTTTAAGAAATCATCGGAGATATTAATATGTATATTATGTAGCTGAATGTAATTGTTGATAATTTCGTCCGAAATTAAGCGCGCAATCGAAAGAATATTTATTGAGTCCAATGAATGAAATGGAACTATACCGTCGAAGCGGTTTATGAATTCGGGTGAAAAAACATCATCAATTCGTTCTACATTCGTAGTCGCTATTATAATGAGATGTTTACAGTCGATTCTCCGTCCAGATCCATTCATATAGTACCCTTCATCAAAAATGGTTAAGAAAATATTGAGCAGATCGTGATGTGCCTTCTCGAGTTCGTCTAATAGTAGTGTCGCATAAGGGTGTTCTTGTACAGATTCGGTGAGTAAACCCTGAACTTTCCCATCAGACGTTCCAAGTAGTTGTGGAATGTCGGTAAGCGATTGATACAGTGACATATCAAATCGTAGTAGCTTTTCGGCCGAGTCATTTTCCTGAGCAAATAAAATCTTTGTAAGCGCTTTGGCGGTAGCGGTTTTTCCGGTACCGGTTGGTCCTACAAATAATAGAGTTGCAAGCGGTTTCTTCCGCTTCCCAAGCATTACAAATGCTCTTCTTAGTGCTGAAGCGAGTTGAGTCATTGCGGTGTTTTGATTGAGAATTTGTTTTTGGAGCAACTGCTCGAGGTCAAGAAGCTTTACTTTCATCGAATCGTCGATGTTGGTTGGGGCATGAGTTTCATGGGTGATAGCACGTTCTAATTGAGCTTTTAAAACCACCTTTTCGCCGAGCTCCTGGGCTATGATGCAGGCATCCTCAAGGAGGCGAAGAGCCTTTTCAGGGAATGGTAAATCGGAAACGTAGTACTCACTTTTCACTACGCAATCGCTAATGGTCTGATATGGAATTACAACCTTGAATTTAGATTCTAATTTAAGAGCCTGTTGTGCGACTATCAAGTGCAGTTCATTTTGACTAGGTTCATTAACCTCAATTGCGGTGAATAGTTCGCTAAACTGCGTCAGCGGACGAATTGTCTGTTCATATTCATGCGGTTCTGTGGTTGCTATACAGTGAACATTAGAACTTACCGCGAATTTTTCTATTGACGACAAGAGATTCGTAGATCCTTCAGATGTTGAAACATAGCGGTCAATATCATTTATGACAAGAATGATGTTTTTTGCTTTGTCTGATTCAGCAAGCAGTTCCTCAAAGAATTTCTGTCGTTGATCATGATCTGTATACTCTGCTAGAATTTTCTCTATGTCGAGTTCTACAAATCGCCTGTAATTAAGTGTTTCTGTGAGCATGCCATTGTAGGAACTATGAGCGAGAGAATTAATAATCGTCTGTTTTCCCACCCCAGTTTCTCCGATTAGAATAACGTTCGCATTTTCGGTCTTTGATATTGTATTTGCTAGATTTTTCAACTCCTCTTCTCTGCCAATAATTACGGAATTGACATCATCCATTCCGATATCCGTTCCATAATAGTTAAGGTGGTTCGTAAATCCCGATGACCAGTCATGCCCAAGAGGAGAAATAGTCATCAAGTTTTTAAGAGACCACCATTGTTTTTTGAGCAAATAATGATCGTAGTAAAAACTAAACCATTGCTCTACGTCTGGAGCGTTTGATTGGTTGGCGTGTTTTTTCATAAAGTCGTCATGAAATGATTGTTTTAAAGTCTCCTCAGATGGCGGAATTAATGCTATGAGTTGTGTAAAAGGAAGAATGAGGAAAAAAAACAGCGTTGCAATGGGGAGAAAGAGCGCATAAAGCAAAGTGGTAACCAAGTAAGCTATAAGAAGCGAACTTCTCAACACGAATCCGAGCGTACGAGATATGACATTAAAAATCTGGGTATCGTACCATGTTTTCATCGATGCATTCGGACCTTCATCTTCAACGACGTTTTTCCAAGGTTCGAAAAGTGATTTCAGGAGAAAGGAAACTGAGAAGAAATGACTAAGAAATAAAAGGATATTGTAAGTTGCCAAAAAAAAGTGAGTAATTTTTTTCTTCATATTGTTATTATAACTATCATTTTTTACTAAAAACAGCTTATTTTATAGAGCTATATAGCGGGCTAATTCAAAACTCTTTTACATTGCCTCTTGACAAATGAATTGTTATTAATCAATATGGTTTCTATACAAATAAAACTCATATTTATTTGAGCTTATTTTTTTATCAATTTTCACACATTTTTACACACCTAAAGAAACTGTGATCGGGACAAATGAAAGCATCAGCCATTAACATCAATACTCTAAACAAAACTCAAGCAATTCCCTTTACTCACCTCATTCCTGACATCTCTGCTAACAAGCATTTCTATAAGAACGGTTTGTCGAAGTTGATTCCCCGTCTTACGCTTAAGGTTCATTCCGACATGGAGACATGCTATTCGCTGTGGGATAAATTTTCACCGAAGGAGACCATTTTTGAGCAGTGGGATGTAAGATATTCTTTCTATCAAGGTTTTGAGCATAAGCCACATTTTTATACCATTTATGAGGGTAAAAAAGCTTTGGGCGTGCTTCCTCTTTGGTACAACCAAGTAGACAGGCGGTTTGAGTTTTTTGGAGGATGGTGGGTAGAAGGAAACACATTTTTTGTAAATGATGAACATCTCGTAGATTTTTTTATGGCCACGATGCCAACTCCAATTAAGCTTTGGTCACTGCGCGATGATCAGCCTTTGGATAGGATAAAAATATTTGGAGATGTAGAACCAGATGTAGATCCTAATTTTTATAAAAATATCGATGGACTAAGTTCTATCGAGTCGCTTCTCAAAGAGTATAAGAAAAAGGATCGTCATAGACTGAATGCGGACTGTCAGCGTATGAGAAATTACGGAGTACGATTGGAGATTGTGGATCGTAATAAGGTCGAACAACTTCAGCTACTTGAAACTCTTATAGAGATGAATAAAAAACGATTTAGGACAGAAGAAGTAAAGAGCGTTTTTGAAGAAGAGGAATACGTAAAAACTTTTCGTCAGCTGGTCAAGAACACAGGATCGTATGAGGTTAAATTTATAGTGGCGAAAATCCAAAATCATATTGCGGCGGTTGATATGGTGATTACCTGTAATGATACTTACTACCAATTTCTAGGAGTTTGTGATGCAAAACGATTCAATGGAATAGGTAATTTTATGGTCTATGAGGAACTTAAGGATGCAATTAATAATAGATTTAAGGTCGTTGATTGTTTACAGGAAGATCATTCATGGAAGCATCACTACTTCGATAAGGTTGAACGATTCATCTTCACCAAACACGTATAGTTTCAAAGAAGAATTCATGTTCGCCTTGCGATTATTGTATCGTCTCGTATTCCGTAGATATGCAGTCGGAATTTTTGGAAATGTATCGCAAGTCCAGAGTTCCTAATTATTTTTCTTAATTCTTCCAGTGGTGGGATCTCAATGTCGGTTCTAGTTATTGGT
The DNA here is from genome assembly GCA_016699265.1 of Candidatus Roizmanbacteria bacterium. Classification (NCBI taxonomy): domain Bacteria; phylum Candidatus Roizmaniibacteriota; species Candidatus Roizmanbacteria bacterium. The sequence goes on from CP064967.1 coordinate 327,884, forward strand.
TCTGCTAGAGGATATCCAAAGAGATCGAAAAAAGAATCATCCGGTATCTCATTTGGGTAGCTGAGCAAAGCAGGTAGCATTTTACCTTCAAGGGCCGCTATCTCCTCCTCAAACATCTGAGAGTGTTTGGAATATTCATGAGTAATTAAAGAGTCTTTGTCTCCAGCTGAGTGCATGGACCCTTTACAAAACTGCGATTCACAGTGACAGGTATGTCTGCACGGATTACAGGTTGTTTCATTGGGTGGACCATAGTTATAGTTTACCGTCAGTTCCTCACCGTGAAAAATTTTTCGTAATGCAAAAAAAATTGCATGTCCTTCATAATCCTCAACGCCAACATTGTGAGTGCAACAATGATTGATGAGATGAATGCCCTCACCATCTTTTTGAGCTATCGCTGAGTGGGTCTTTGTGAGTTCCATGTAATAGGTACCCATGTGTTCGGTCTGAATTGCGTCTTTTGTTGGAATAATGGTGCCCAGATAGTCGCCAATGACGGTTCCTGCCGAAATATCATGTTCAGCAAAGACTCCTCTACCCTTATGCTGGGTAGACTTTATAGAGTAGTAGGACTCTGGTATTAAAAACATAATATTTTAAAATTTTTCTGCGAAATCTTCATCATAGTGTGAGTAGTTTGATACGAGTTCCTCACCTTTTTTAATATCGCGGGTTGTGAGGAATGTTGTTCCCTCATCTATAGTTTCGACATTATGATTATCGGAATGATTTATAAAACGTAATATATCCGTTGGGTTAAATCCGTACTCGGGAATCCAGACTTTATCATCATACTCGGCACAGTAGTCGTGAATCATTTTCTTTACTTCATCGGGGAGATGTTCGAGTTCCCTTGTATTAAACTCAATATACTTCTCAACATGAGATGAATGAAAAGGATTTACCCCTTTGGGTATGTTTCGTATAGCAAAAAGACCTACACCATGTATATCGGAGCGTTGAACTCGCACGTACAGATCGTTTTGAAGATAATTTAACAGTGCTTGTTTTTTTATCATTTTTGGTGGACGCTAAGGGACTCGAACCCCCAACCCTCGCGATGTAAACGCGATGCTCTAGCCATTGAGCTAAGCGTCCATTGAGAAAACCGAGTTTGACTCGGTGGGCATGAATAGAATCGAACTATTGACCTTCGTCTTATCAGGACGACGCTCTACCACTGAGCCACATGCCCGCTAAAAGAATCCTTATTATATCAAATTTTGATGTTTGATTTTTATTATTTGAGCTTATAATGGTCTTATGCTCTATTTTTCAGAACTTCTTAATCGTAAAGTCGTTACAGAGGACAACGTCTATGTAGGCAAGCTCGTTGATCTCATCTTTAAGTTGTCGGAAACGGCTGAAATCGCTAAGGCCGTAGTAAAGACAAAACTTGATCCCAAGACAATTGTTGACATTGCGGATGTTGTAAAGATCAATGGCTCTATAACGCTTAAAAAAAATTACCATGCCAAAGAGCTTGAGGAAAATGAACTCTATCTGAGTAAGAACTTACTCGACTCACAGATCATTGATATCTCAGGAGACAAGATGGTTCGTGTAAATGACGTTGCGATTCAAAACCAACCATATCTTTATATAGCAGGCGTAGACATTGGACTCATAGGGTTTCTCAGATGGTTTGGTCTAGAGGATCTTGCGAATAAAATTTTTAATCAGTATGGAATAAAGCTGCGCTCGCAGTTTTTGTCGTGGGGAGATATCCAGACTCTTGAGCTGAGCCGTGGACATGTGAAGATTAAGACCGAGCAGCTTAAACTTCAAAAGATTAGACCAGAAGATTTGGCAGACTATCTTGAGCAGACAAATATGGACAATATCGGCCACGTTCTTCGCACCTTTACACTCGAGCATGCAGGAGAAGTTCTAAATAATCTGAACCTAAACTATCAAGTAGAGTTCTTTAAGCGTACGGAGTTGAAAGAAGCTGCTCGATTCATGAGCCACATGGAGCCGGAAGAGGCAGCGGACATTCTCGTTGCTTTACCTAAGAAGAAACACGAGGAAATGCTTGAACTATTGAATGAGCCAATTAGAAAACAAATTAAGCATCTTCTATCCATTTCCGTAAGTCCTGTCGGTGACATCGTATCTACTGAGTTTTTGTCAGTTGACTCAAACTCTACTGCCAAGGAAGTAATTAAGTTAGTGAAGGATGTCGGGTCTGATTTTGGAGAGATTCTTTATGTCTATTTTTTAAACACAGAAAAGCAGCTAGTAGGAGTTTCGAGTCTAAGATCGGTTATTCTTCAGAATCCAGAATCGCCAGCATACAAATTTATGCGGCCTCAGATCGAGGTCGCATCTTTGTCTACCCCTGTGAGCGTTGTTTGGAGGAAACTCTTGAAGTATAAGTACTACGTATTACCAGTAGTTGATAAAAACCGTCAAATGATAGGTTTGGTTAAGCTAGACGATGTTAGTGAGCTAATTAATAAAATATGAAATCTTTTTTTTACAGATGGACTCGAAGATTTGGTATATTCTTTGTTGTTCTTGGTCCGGGGTTGATTACTGCAATTGCCGACAATGACGCGGGAGGAATCGCTACATATACAGTGACTGCCTCAATGTTCGGAATTGCTTCTCAGTTCTTAGTGATCCCCACTACATTCGTACTAGGGTTTACGCAGGAGATTGGAGCACGGATAGCCGTTGTAACTCGCAAAGGGCTTGCTGATCTAATTAGAGAGCAATATGGAATACGAATTGCTGCCGTTGTCTTTCTATTTTATTTTGTTGTTAATCAAGGGGTAGTGCTTCAGAATATCAGCGGCTTGAAAGCCTCAATTCGACTACTAAATATTCCATGGCAGCTCCCTCTTATTCTAACCTGCACAGTACTAGTCACCACTGTTGTGCGGTTCAGCTATAAAAGCTTGCAGAGAATATTCCTCATACTAATATTTTTCTATCTTTCATATGTTGCGGTTGCTTGGTTGACAAAACCAGACTGGGTATCATTATTTCAAGAAACGGTTGTTCCAGAAAAAATTACATTAGGACTCAATTTTTGGTTCTCGATTATCGCTGTGCTTGGTACAACAATTACTGCATGGGGTCAGTTCTTTGTCTCTAGCTATATTAACGATAAGAAGCTCTCTATTGAGCAAATGAAGTACGAGAAATATGAGATATATTTCGGAGCATTTTTAACGAATGTAATTTCATACCTTATTGCGGTTGCCGTGACGCAGACGCTTTTTAACAACCATATAGTCGTATCAAACGCAGCTTCAGCAGCGCTCGCACTTAAACCACTTGCTGGTGAAGGCGCTTTTATACTCTTCAGCGCAGGCTTGTTTGGTGCATCTCTACTCGGTTTAACGATTATTCCCCTAGCTACTGCATACGTTTTCGCTGAACTATTTGGATTTGAGGGAAGTCTTGATACGGACTTTCGAAAAGGAAGATTATTTTATCTTTTCTTTATACTACAAATTGGAATCGCCCTTATTATTACACTTTTCCCACAGGTAAATCTATTTGATATCACACTTTATGTAGATTTCTTGAATGGAGCCATGTTACCTCTTATATTCTTCTTCTTAGCTAAGTTTGGAAGTGATAAAGATCTTATGGGAAAGTATGCTCTTTCACAGCCGATGAAAATAACATTGTATGTGGTTGGATTCTTCATTACCAGCGTTGTAGTACTGTCAACTTTTGGCAAGATATTTGGAATAAACTAAATGAGAAAGAAAATAACCAATGGATGGTTTTTTTCCACTCCTAATCACCTTCTCAAATTCCTTACGATATTCATAAAAGGAGATCAGGTCTTATTGTTTCCGCTCGTAGTTCTTATCACGATATCATATGCTTTTTCGTTGAGAATGGGCGTTTTGTTGACCGGTGCATATATGTTTGTGAGGTTTCTTGGAGAAATGTTCTACTGGATTATGCAACAATTTGGAGATAGAAAGTATAGGCCGAATGATTTTGGGTTTACCAATCTTGATAATCATGCTATCTATATTCTGTATCAAACTTTCGCAATATTTGTTTCACTATGTGGAATTATGCTCTTGATCTACGGCCTCCTTTATCTAAGGTGAGTGACTAAACTCTTGTCTGGAGTGAGGAAGGATTCACTCGTTCTCGAATCTTAGCTCGCAGTAATTCTCGTTCGGCAATCTGTCTTAATATTGATTCTGGCTGTTGCAAAATGAATTCTTCACCTTCATATTCTCTTGAAAGATCAGTGTCAGAAAGAGCTCTTCTTAGATCTAAAATATCTCTCTCGTTTGCAGCATCGAATAAATGTCGCGCACCTTCGGGATTACCTAACCCTACCCATCTATGAAGCGTAATCTCAATTTCATCAACAATCATTTGACGAGATATCTCAGATAGAAACGCACTTACCGCGTGAATGTGTGTGGTTGGCCTCACCCGCATACTATCAAGAAATGTCCCGACGACGAAACCCTCACTAATTGGCAATGTCGATTCTTTAAGTGCTTTTTTTATTGTGAGCAACTCGGTTCTTTCATGGCATCTTGTGTACATATTGCGAAATGGCTCGGCAAGAATTCCTACTGAATAAGAATATGGAGGTTTTGATCGTTCTTGAGATGACATAGCTGAATCAGATTATAAAATACAGGTGTTTGGCCGATGCTTAAAGGATTTTAGATTGTTAATCGGGTCAGGATGAAACCAATTTTTAACAAAATATGGTTAAAAAAAAGAAAGGAGGTGATCCATCCGCTCCTTCCAGAACGGATACCTTGTTACGACTTAACCCCCATCGCCGAGAAAATCCTCCTCTGCCTAAGGCAGAGTTCAGACTATCCCAACTTTGTTGGCTTGACGGGCGGTGTGTGCAAGAGGCAAGAACGTATTCACCGCGACATGACTGATTCGCGATTACTATCAATTCCGCGTTCATGAGGTCGAGTTGCAGACCCCAATCCCCACTGAGGACAAGTTTATGGATTAGCTCCCTGTTACCAGGTGGCAAGACCCTCTGCTTTGTCCATTGTAACATGTGTGTAGCCCAAGATATAAGGACCATGCTGACTTGACGTCTGCCCCTCCTTCCTCCCGTCCAAAGGACGAGCAGTCTCCCGAGACAAATATAACTCGGGACGGGGGTTGCGCTCGTTGTCCCACTTAAGGGTACTCCTCACGGAACGAGCTGACGACAGCCATGCAGCACCTGTGCTCTAGTTTCTTGCGAAAAGACTAATGTTTCTAAAAGTCGTCATGAGCATGTCAAATCTTGGTGAGGTTGTTCGGTTTGTTTCGAATTGAACCACATGTTCCACTGATTGTGTGCCTCCCCGCCAATTCCTTTGAGTTTCAGCCTTGCGACCGTACTCCCCAGGCGGCTTGCTTAACGCGTTAGCTTCGCCACACCGTCTCCAATAAATTGGAGCCAATGCAGCCAGCAAGCATGGTTTAGGGCTAGGACTACGCAGGTCTCTAATCTGCTTCGCTCCCCTAGCTTTCGTGTCTCAGTGTCAATATCCTCCCAGAGATTCGCCTTCGCCACTGATGTTCCTGAACGTATCAACGCATTTCACTGCTACTCGTTCAGTTCCAATCTCCCTTGAGGATATTCTAGTCCAGCAGTATTCTTACTTTTCCCGAGGTTGAGCCCCGGTCTTTAAGTAAGAACTTACTAGACCACCTACACGACTCTTTACGCCCAATAACACCGGATAACACTTGAGGCCCACGTCTTACCGACGCTTCTGGCACGCAGTTAGCGGCCTCTTTCTAGTAAGATACCGTCAGTCACCCAAAGGGTGATTTCTTCTCTTACCACAGTAGTTTACACACGTTAATGCTTCATCCTACACGCGACGTCGCGCGGTCAGGCTTTCGCCCATTGCCGACTATTCCTGATTGCTGCCTCCCGTAGGAGTGGAGCCCGTATCTCAGTGCTCCTCTGGCTGACCACCTTCTCAGGCCAGCTACCCGTCATAGACTTGGTAAGCCTTTACCTCACCAACTATCTGATAGGACGCAGGTCCATCCTTAAGCGAGCAGTTAAGCTCTTTCCAGTAAACTGGATATAGAGTATTACCCCACCTTTCGGTGAGCTATTCCCTACTTTAGGGCAGGTCCCCACGTGTTACTCAGCCGTCCGCCATTACCTTCTCTCCTTGCGGAGAAAAAGACATTCGACTTGCATATCTCAGGCACGCCGCTAGTGTTCATCCTGAGCTAGGATCAAACTCTTAAAAAAAGCTTGAACTTCCTCTCCAATACCAACCATGTGAAGATACTGGAGTATCACCCCGACTACGTCGGAGATCAAAACCCGATTATCAATCTAAAAAATCTGTATTACGTACATGCGTGCATGCGCAGTACGCAAAAAAATGAATGTAACACCTGTATGTTAATGTACAACGCAACAATGTAAAGAAGAATCTCTATTTTAGTCAACAACAGCTCGAAAGTCAACGCCACATATAGAGTTTTAAGGTTTGGAAGGTTGCAGGTCGGAAAGTTTGTTTATAAGTTTGTAAGTTTACCAGTAAACTGATTGACTAGTTGAACCTACAAACAAACCTTTTCAGCTTTTAAACTTTCGTAACTTTAAAACCTTCAGTTAAGGGAGTTGAATGCGGAGTTTATGCACTTGTTCTGATCGTCTACTCACCTTTAGAATTCCATTTATGGTTGCGTGCTGTTTTTGTTCGGAAACCTTTACCGGTAGGTTGAGCTCTGCAGAAAAAAATTCATCTAGTCCTGCTATCTGTGCAAGACCTCCTGTTAAAATCACCCCATTTTTATACAGTTCGTCAACTATCTCAGGTGGTGCAAGCTCCACGACCTCTTTCATAGAATCCATGATGTGATTAAAAGAAGTAAGAAGAGCCTCCTTCACATCGGAAGATCTCACCTTTACCGATTTTGGTAAACCCGTCTCAAGAGACTTACCCCTTACCAACATAGTTTTGTCCTCAGATCCAAAGTTGGATAGTTCAATCTTCAGATCTTCACAGGAGTTCTCGCCGATCATAATTCCATGCTTTAGATAAAGGTAGTTGTAGATAATTTTATTCATATGCTCGCCTGCAGTCTTAAGCGTTTTTTGCAGGACTACTCCACCGCCACTTAAGATCGAGATTTCAATTAGTCCACCACCCATATCAATAATACATATAGGCTGATGAACAAATATATTAAAGCCACAGCCTATGCCAGTTACCACAGCCTTTTCATAAATAGAGACCTCCGATGCTCCACATTTCTGTAGTACTTCCTCAACTGCCTTCTGCTCTATTTCTGTTGCAGTAGATGGTACAGCAGCATGCATGTGAAGTCCTGGTTTGAGAAACGGGTATGCGCTTAAATACGGCATGACCGACCGTTGAAGTTCTTTTTCAAGCAGCGCCACTGTTCCGTCGAAGCTAGATATAATCGAGTTTACTATCGGGCGCTCTATTTTTATAAAATCTGGGACCTTTCCCATAATACTCTTTGCCTCATTTCCAAAAAAAACGTATTCATTTGTCTTTTGGTTTCTGCCTACCACAGTCGGCTCATCTAGTGTAATTCCTTTGTCCCGTATTCCAATTCTTATGTTTGTAGTACCAAGATCGATCGCCACATTCAACGAAGAGAACATTGGGATGCGCACTTTTTTTAAATTTTGTATAAAATGCATGTATGTTGAAAAAAATAGGACGACTCATCTATTATAGCTTGTTTTTATTGACTCCACTTATTGTTCTTAAGGACACCTCCGAACTGTTTGAGTTAAATAAGATGAACTACATCTATTTCTCTTCTGTTAGCATTTCTTTGATTTTGGCGATTGCAATGGTACGCGCCAGAAAAATATTTATTCGCAGATCAGCCTTCGACATAATTGGTTTAGTATTTATCGGGGTAATGTTACTATCGACCTTGTTCTCGATCGATCAACACGTCTCTATTTTTGGATACTATGGTCGTTTCAATGGAGGTTTTCTATCTCTACTCTCTTATAGCGTTCTATTTTATGGTCTGGGATTTTTCTTTGTAAAGAAAGATATTCTCAAGATTCTAATGATGTCCACGATCTCATCAGTGATTGTTATGTTATGGGGACTATCTGGCAAGTTCGGCCACGATTTCTCATGTTTGCTATTTACCGGTCAGTTTAGCAATAGTTGCTGGACTGATCAGTTTAGACCAGCTGAACGAATGTTTTCGACATTGGGTCAACCAAACTGGCTGGGGGCATATCTCGCCATTCATTTTTTCATTGGGCTCTACTTTTTGGTTACAAAGCATTTTAAAAGATGGTATCTGAGCTATTCGTATCTTCTTCTTACCTTCATATGTCTTCTCTCAACCAAATCTCGATCGGCACTTTTGGCTGTTGGAGTAGGCTCTTTGTTGTACGCTCTAATTATTGTTTTGCTAAAACAAAAGGACATTTTCTTTAAAGAAAAAAATAAACTGATAGGACTTGGTCTCTTATTTTTACTTTCCATAGTCATCTTTAAAACCGGTATAGACAAAATAGACAATCTAATTAGATTTCCAATAATCAATAATGAATCATCAAATAAATTAGAAATAATAAATAGTAAATCTTCAAATAGGCCTTTGTCCTCTGAGGTTACTGAGTCGTTGGATATTCGAAAAATTGTATGGAAAGGCGCTATCGATCTAGGGTTTCGATACCCTCTTTTGGGAACCGGCCCAGAGACATTTGGATTAAGTTACTACTTCACTCGACCAATCGAACATAATACGACGTCAGAGTGGGACTATGTATACAACAAGGCTCATAATGAGTACCTTAATTATTTCGCTACTACGGGTTTTGTGGGGCTACTAAGCTACCTAATTTTAGTAGTGGTTGTTCTCTATAATTTGTCCCGATTCCTCAGAATCGAGGATCCCGATTCCAAATCGGGAAAGTTTGACAGGTTGCTGTATCTTTCACTACTATGTTCTTACGTCACAATTCTCATAACTAATTTTTTTGGATTTTCTACGACAACGATTAATCTATTTTTCTTTATTATTCCTGCCTTCGTTGCTTTAAGCCATTCATCTACTAAGGACTATTTCGATTTTAAGGAAGATAACATTCATCCTTCGCAAAAGATTGAGATCGGGTTAGCGGTAGTAGCGTACTTGTTTAGTCTCGTGTGGCTAATAACATTCTTTGTAGCAGACACGCAGTATGCTCAGGGACTCCTTTATGAGGCAAGTGGTGATTACATTAAAGCTTCACAGTTGGTTACAACCGCAACTCTTTTACGACCTGACCCTGTCTATTTAGATAAACTTTCGTATCTAGAGGCAAATCTAGCCCTGATTGCATCATCTCAAGGAGAAAAGGATCTGGTAACAAAGTTTATTACAAACTCAATTCAATCGAATCAAAAATCACGAAGGTCCTCTCCGAAAAACATTCAGTATTTGAAGACTGCAGCTAAAAATAATCTCTTGTTTTATCAAGTCATGTTAGAGCGTCAATATATTGAGATGGGTATTTCAAATATTCAGAGCGCCGCTATATTGGCTCCGACCGAACCAAAGTTAGCCTACACTGAAGCTGTTTTTTACTCGATTCTTGCAGATGACTCAGAAGATAAAATCATAAAACAACAGTACAGAGTGCGCGCTATAATCAGCGCACAACGAGCCATAGATCTAAAATCAGACTATACTATAGCGAAGGATTTTTTGAAAAAAATTAAGAACTGATCAAGGAGCAGTATTTGCGCTTGATACCCCATACTTACAGGTACCACCACAGTTAGCTGAGTATCCAGCTTGGTTAGAGCCTACACCATTATCATCAGATCTTTCCAACTTTGAATATAGTTGATAGGATTGATTTGTACCGCTGACATTCCCTCTTAGGTAGTAGTAGACAGCTGCACCCGGATCAGTGGGAGTATTTTTTAAAAAACAATGATTGACATCTGCGCAAAGATCACTGGATGCAGTAGACGCTGGGTATTGTCCATAGTCGTTATAGTAGAGCTCGAGTGCTTTTTGGATGGTCCCAATATCCGCCTTTCTTCGAGCATCTTTACTTCTTTCAAGAGAGGCTTTGTAGAGGCCTACACCTGAAACAGACATTATCCCGAGAATAGATATCACTATAAGAAGTTCAATTAGCGTAATACCTTTAACCCAGTTCATATATTCAAAGTACAAAATAAAACCGGCTTATGCAAGCCAATTTTTAAATATAATTCAATTAGCTATATTTAAGCACCCGTATATAAACTGGGTATTAACGCTTTAGACCGACGGAGAATGATATTTAGTACTTTACTGTTAGCAAAGCTAGGTCGCACTTCTTTCAAGCAGTAATTTATATTATAAAAATTAGTAGTGCGGGTAGTGCTTAGGCAAGAGGTTGACACCAAAGAATTACAGATCTAAGAAGGGGGATATGCAGGCAAAAAAGGATCAGAGGCAGGAATCGACCACTGGTTGTTTATGGCGTAGTATTTGTGCTCGATACTCCATACTTACAGGTACCACCACAGTTAGCTGAGTATCCAGCCTGATTAGAGCCTATACCAGTATCGTCAGATCTATCCAACTTTGAATATAGTTGAAAGGATTGATTTGTTCCGCTGATATTTCCTCTCAGGTAGTAGTAAATTCCACCTCCTGGATCAACGGGAATAGTTTTAAGATAACAATGGGCAGCGTCAGCGCAAAGATCAGTGGATGCAGTAGACGCTGGGTATTGATTATAGTCGTAGTAGTATGATTCCAGTGCTTTCTGGATGGATCCAATATCTACCTTTCTTCGAGCATCTTTGCTTCTCTGTAAAGAAGCTAAATAGGAATTGATTCCTGTTACCGCCAATATTCCTATAATCGACAGAACGATTAACAACTCTATTAAGGTAAACCCTTTTTTTACTCTATTTCCTCCCTCGTTCATCTCTATTCTCTGTTTATAGTGCGTCGCCGGAGCTAGGAGGGTAAACAGATTGAAGTAGCTACTTTGTTTCATACGATATTATTACAGTACTTAAAAAAACCGGCTTTTTCAAGCCGGTTTTTTAACTAACAAACTAAGGTTCCAGTTTGGTCAAAACACACAGTAATGACACGTTGCACTTGAGGACGGACAGGTTGCTGCCGTACCCAATGTCGTACAGACATTCGTTGTATATATACCACTTGTACCAAGCGTTGTTGTATATTTTGATCTCTCATTCTTTGAGTACGGATTATAGGCCATGTGGAATGTGCCTACTGCAGTACCGGCATCGAGATCAAATATAAGTTTTGCATCGGGTACAAAAGCCGATGAAAGTTCACCCGCTGTTTGTAACTCTGCCAAAACACTTGCTCCACAGGTACCTGCCGTTGCGAACACACTAGCATTTCCAGCTACTACACAACCCGCTCTTAAGGTTGCGCATGCTTGGTCTGTGCACCACGGGTAATAAAGCTTTCCGGCGTAGTACCGGCTTATTGCGTTCTTAATTTCACCAGAGGCCGTTATAAGCTTGACATCGCTTGCTCTATTGGTTTGCTCAATAGGATCAAGGGAGATAAGTATTGCAACAGCCAAAATACCTATGATGGCGATAACTATTAACAGTTCGACGAGGGTAAACCCTTTCTTGATAAACTTTCTCATAATTAAATAATTTGTTCCCCTACTTTATGAAAATTACTAATACTATCAATTTAGTGAATGCAGAAAGTTATGTCAAGTGGATTAAATATGATATAATTAACCATGGCGCCATTACCAAAAAGAAAACATTCACAGGCGCGCAAAGGTAGAAGGATGAGTGAGCGAGTTGTCAAACTAAGTAATCTCGTTGCGTGTGCCCAATGTGGAAAACCTAAGCTTCCACATCTCATGTGCAAGTACTGTGGTAAATAACTGTTATAAAGTTAAAAAGTTTATAAAGTTAGTAAGTTTGTTTGAGAGTTTCTAAGTTAACCGGTTAACCAGTTAACCTTCCAACTTTAAAACCAACCTTCTAAACCTTAAGACCTTCCAAACTCGTAAACCAAAAATGGATAAACGTCATGAAAAAAGATCTGAGCTTCTTCAGAAACTGTTTGTACTAGGCTTTGAAAGCACTCATGTTGATCCTGAGGTCAGAGACATTCAGGATAATTTGCAGAAAATCGATGAGGCGATTAGAAAAAATGCAACACGCTACCCACTCGATAAATTGGCAAAGGTAGACTTGGCAGTACTAAGATTGGCTATTTACGAGCTGATAGTCGAGAAAAAAAATCCTCCGAAGGTGATTATCGACGAGGCGGTCACCTTAGCTCGTGAGTTTGGAAACGATAAGTCCTACTCTTTTGTAAACGGAGTTCTAGGAGCGGTACTTAAAAACATTAAGGAAAATTAATTTATGCACAATCTAAACCTATTAGAAAAACAAATCGGCGTTTCGTTTAAAAATAAGAAACTTCTGGAGAATGCGTTTATTCATAGGTCGTATCTGAACGAACATAAGTCCCACCCGCTACCCTCTAATGAGAAGCTGGAGTTTCTAGGTGACAGCGTGCTCTCTCTAATTACCTCGATGTATCTTTATTCGCACTACCCCGCTCTACACGAAGGAGATTACACCGAAATTAAGTCGGCAATCGTAAAGACAGGTAGCTTAGCAGATGCGAGTCGTAAACTTGAGTTGGGCAAATACCTCTTTCTTTCAAGGGGTGAGGAGGCCGGACAAGGGAGAGAGAATACCAACATTCTCGCAGATTGTTTCGAAGCCCTTATTGCAGCAATCTTCATCGATCAAGGTTTTGATACTGCCTATGACTTTGTCGAGGCATACCTTTTTGGAGATCAGCTTGAAAGAATCGTAGACAAGAAGGAATATTTTGCAGCGAAAAGTAAGCTTCAGGAAGTTGTACAGGCCAAATATAAACAGACGCCTCTTTATAAAACTCTAAAAGAGGAGGGACCAGAGCACGACAGAACCTTTACTGTCTCGGTCTCTGTTCGAGACAAGGAAGTTGGAGTCGGAACGGGGAAGTCAAAAAAAGAATCAGAAGAGCGGGCAGCAACAAAAGCCTTAGAAAAGTTACGAGTTGAGAAGGCTTAAGGTTTAGAGGGTTTGTTAAATAGTTGGTCGGTAGACTAGTTGACAGGTTTCTAACCCTCGAATTAACTTTATAACTTTAAACTTTCCAAACTTCCTAAACTGTAGTATAATGTGGCATGGCAGCAACAGTTAGACTCATGCGTCTTGGAAAAAAAGGTCACGCCACTTACAGAATTGTGGTTGTTGATAAAAGAAAGCCAAGAAACAGCGCATATATTGAGGCGATTGGCACATACGATCCTCATCAGACCACAACTCCTGCTGTGCAGATTAAAAAGGAAAAACTCGCTTACTGGCAAGGACAAGGTGCAGAACTTTCAGATGGTTTTGCAAAGCTTCTTAAGGGAAAGACTAGAATCAACTTCGTATAATCCCCATAAAACATCTTCATCAGTATTTATTTAAGAACTAAGAATTTAGAAATCAGAACTTAGAATTTAGAACTTAGAACTTAGAACTTAGAACAGTGAGGTCTTTGTGGGATAGTCTGATGATACCGCAGGTTGCGCAGACGGGTCACTTACAATTGCGAATCTAACTTTTGCTCGAAGATCATCGAGTTCATCTATTGAGGCCTGAAAGTCAAGATTCTCATCAGGATCGATAGTCGGCTTTTCATTATAAAAATTGAGGTCAAGATTTACGCCGCTTTGCTGAAGGGGATCAATTCCTATTTTTTCTGCTGTGATGAGTCTTCCTCCGGCATAATTATAGGTTTTTAGAAGCTCTAAAAATGAGTTCGTGTCCCCCACTCCTGTTACCGTTAATGATAGTTTGTTGCTGTCCGATTTGGTAAGGTTGACGGTGTAGTTATTTATGATAAATCCAGATGATAGCGATAGTTTTTCGAGTGCATAGATCATTGAAAAGTAGTCTTCAGAGTCTGGAATGAATTTTGAAATAATTTCAAGATCCTGATCGATTTCTTTTCCATTTTCGTTTATTACTGCTTGAAGAACTCTTTGCTTAGTCTGTAAAGCGCTCGTCTCGGCTCTTGCTTTGCCAAGATCGATCGATGTCTTATTTATTAACGAAATAAAAAAAGGAATTACAACCGCACCAATTAGCATCATGGCAGTAAATATCACAAAATAGACAAGATTTTGCTTGATCAAATACTGGAGATATGGTCTAATTTTGCGCTGCATTTATCGGTTTAAAAACTCCCTCAAATGATAACTCGTATGTAACTCCGGCTAATTCCCCACCTTTACCAATGAAGTCAATCATGTCAAGTTTCTCGAAGTTCTTGCCAAAAGCCCTTGACTCAATAAACTGAAATGCACTAACCATCTCGTCAAAGTTATTAAACCTGAGTTTAAAGTTCATTGCTCGAGATTTGTCGATATTAAATTCCTGTAAGGTTGCAGATTGGCTGCTCGACCTTAATGTAGTGAGAAGTAATTCATAGTATGGAATAAACTTAGCATCATCCTTCATGAATTTGTGCAGAGAGTTTAGTTTTTTTGATAGTTTAATAAGCTTTACTTCGTCTGTCTGGCGTGAGGCTAGCTGCAATAGAATTTTTTTGTCTGATTGAGGTTATTTATCTGAATTGTCTGGAAAATCCTATAACTGGCTAAGCCAAGAACTATAAGAAAAGCACCAAACAGTAACCGATAAGAAATTTGCGAAAGAGCGAAGTAGTTTTCCAAACGATAGTAGTCCTGTTTACTTGTGAGAAGATTTATCCGAGTTTTTTTCATGTCAGGAAAGCGTCAGGTTAAGTTACCACCAATAGTTGAGACGAAATAAGAAAGTTGCGATCTAAAGAAATCGACCATACTATTTTTCTCAAAGTATGGATAAAGATCCAGATAGGATGCAGGCGCTCCAAAAGCCTTTCCGACGAGCTTGTCGAGTTCGAAGAATTTTTGAGCGTCTTGAAATAAATATATACCGCTCAGGCTGAGCCCATAGGTACTAGACAGCACCGCTATCGCTTTCTGAATCTCTGTAAGAAAGTCTTTTACTGCAGCAGCTAAAATAGAATCAAGAGAGTAGCTGGCATTTTTCGATACTCCGATTGCTTTAAGTAGTTCAGCTGCCTTATTCGAGTCGATATTT
Source organism: Candidatus Roizmanbacteria bacterium (assembly GCA_016699265.1). NCBI lineage: Bacteria > Candidatus Roizmaniibacteriota > Candidatus Roizmanbacteria bacterium. The sequence continues at coordinate 343,003 of CP064967.1, forward strand.
AGATTTACCTGTATCTCCTTTACAAATAATGATAAACCGACATTGAAAAGATGGTTGTAGATGAGAATTCCGTTTGACTGATCAAAACCATATAGAGTGGTTGAGTTGACCCCAACATTGATGAGCAAAACGCATGACTTTTGATCTGTCTGAGGTCCGGTCTTTTTAAATAGTTGACCGGAGAGTCGAGCAATTGCACTGATCTCGGTCTCGATTGTCTCAGGGACTAGACCAATAAACTCGACCATATTCTCGATTTTATTGACGAGTTTTTTAGGTGCGGCCGATATGAGCGTAGTGAGTTTGGCAGATTTTAGGTCTTCATGTACTACCTCTATATCAATGTTTGTATCCTCAAGAGGCATTGGAATGAACTGATCAGCCTGATACTTAATCGCTGATAAAAGCTCCTTTTCATTAAGTTTCGGCATCTCTACAAAACGACTAAACGTGTGAACATCCGGAAGAATGATATGAACTGTTTTCTTTTTAATTTTCAGTTGCTCTACAAGTTTTTTGATAGACTCACTTTGTTTTTGTACTGAGGTTTCGCTTTCACTTTTAAAAAATAACTCATCGGTCTCCACCATTCCTAAGGAGTCTGCGACAAACTTACCACCGGAGACATGGATATCAGCTACCCTCGTTAAGGACTCTCCGATATCTAACACGAAAAAATCTTTGGCCATACTCCTACGCTAAAAATATATTTGTAACTATATTAGCTTCGGAAGTATTTCCTACAAAATATCTCTGTAGTATGTGTGCCTCGAAGCAAACTATCTTTCTTTTTGATTTGCGAAGTGGTGCCATACATTAAAACTATCAAATGAATACATCCCACGTCAAACCTAATTCATTTTATTGTAACTTGTAGCCTGAATTTTGTAGCTTTTTAAAGCATTTCCTTGAGTTTTGAGTTACAAGAACTGAGATTTAATAATTTAGTGTCTTTTAAGCTTAATCAAGATTTTGTAGTTTAGCGATATGCTGTTATTGGGTTGAGTGACCATGTACGAAACATTCACGAGTGCCGGAGAGAAATCAGAGTCCTTGGTGCAGCCAATAACAAGATTGCTCACTGTAACAGTTGAGTTTGTAAGAGGCTCTGCGGCAGCCGAGGTTTTCTCGTATACGATGTTTGATCCACTAATACTGTAGCCAAAATAAGCGTTAACACCGGTAGAGCTGAGAAAATACATAGAGCTTCCAGATGAGCTAGTTGGAGAGGTATTGCAGATGGCAATTGGTGCGGCCAAATTATTTCCATAAGTACCAGTTGCGCTGTTTTTGATAGTTGTTTTCATGTGATTAAAGACTAGATCTCCCTGTCGCTTGACCTCCTGTAGTGCAATGATTCTGCTCTGTTGTTGTAGCAGAGAGTACATTAATCCAAACAAAGCAGGTACTACAAAAACAATGATACTGAGCACTACTAAAAACTCGATAAGGGTGAATCCTTTAGCTCGAAACTTGTAGCTTGTAACTTGTAGTTTGTTTTGATTGTTTTCGTTCATATTATTATTAAGTTCTAAGATGCTACTCTATTTGTGCGAAAATAGTATTAACCGGTACGGATAGCGTATTTCCACCTACATCTTTCCAAGATACGATTATGTTTGCAGATATGTTCCCAGCAACGCTTGTGAGAACGGCATCCCGATTAAAATGTCGATTAAAGTCGGTGCTCCCCAGTTGATATGCAGTCGCCCCCGATACAGGGCAAACAGTATTTGTTGTGGATGCTAGATTGGTAAGTGTGCTGTTCAAGCACCAGCTACCAGTTCTCGTTGAAAAGGTAGTCCATCCGGTAGTTTCTTTTTCATTTCGGAGCCACTCAATAGCTTCTTCCGCATAATGAGTTGCATAGATTTTATTTTCATTTGTTCGCATCACCTGAAGAGAAAATGCCGATACCGCTGCGGCAACTACAAAAAAAACAGATACGATAGCAGTAAAAATTAAGATCTCGATAAGGGTAAAGCCCCTTACTCGCAGCTTAGAGCGCAGAGCGTAGAGCTTGTCAGTTTGTTTAATTTTCATAAAAGTTCTAAGTTTTAAGGACATACAACCGAGCTTGAGCTCATTAGTCCAACTGTTGAAATTACTATCTGCATACATTCATTTTTCGTAATATTCTTTAATCGAATTGTTTTTGAGCTATCGGGTGCACCGGTTAAGGAACTAAAGATTACATTTCCGGTATCAAGCAAGGAAACGTTTTTGTTTACAGGATCGAAGGAATATGCGATTTGGTCAAATGCTTCGGTCGGATTTACTCCATTAACTCTACTGCCGACAGTTGAGTACAGCTGTGTAGTACTATTCCATGAAACTGTGAAGCTATTGAGACTACAGTTAGTGCATCCCACACCTAGATCTCCCGATATTGCTCTTTTCTGTGCGAGTGAGAATACTGACATCATTTTTTGTGTTTCATTCTTAAGCTTTGAGGACTCCGAAAAGGATGTGTATGATGCAATGGACACTGCGGTCATAATACCTATAAGTCCGATTATAATGAGGAACTCGATGAGGGTAAAACCCTTTACTTGAAAATTAGAGCTTAGAGCGTAGAGCTTGTTTTTTCTTCTAAAATTCATATTTCTAAGTTCTAAGTTCTACGTTCTAATTTTGACATTACTTTGCTCCGAAAGGACCAAGACAGTAGTTACATACTGCAGCAGCAGGACCGCAAGTTGTGGTTGGGGTTGTTACACAACTGGAAGTGGATGTTAAGATGGCTCCGACAGTATAGTTCGTACAGTATGTGGGTCCAGCTATTGTGCAGCCTGCAGGAAGCGGAGTGTACTGGTAAGTATATCCACTTGCACTAAGAGGATCTGTAGGAAGTGTACTTATATATACAGTACCACTTGTCAGAGTTGACAAGAGAGCTGGGTATGAGCCGTTCACGCTTCTGTACTGCTCTAATGCAGATCGAATTTGCTCAAGGTCGATTTTACGTCTTGCATCCTGGCCTCTCTGTCTCGCTCCTATAAAATTTGGAAGTAAAATCGTAATTAAGGTTCCCATTATCGCAATTACAACGAGCAACTCTATTAGGCTGAATCCCTTATTGCGAAACTTAGAACGCATAGCATCGAATGTAATATTCATATATGTACCCTTAGATATAAGTTACATGTTTTTGGAAAGAGAGTCAAGTATGTAGCAGTTTGCAACAAATGAGAGTGCTAACGGTAGGAATTATAGATTGAGATAAGAGCTGAGTCGATCGTTGTTTGAGGATCGATGTGGTTGTGTTTCGTTAGATTTCTTTGTTCGACAACCATCCTTAAAATATGAGCTGCTTTTTTATCGGAACCCAATCGACCGCGATAGAGAGCTATTAATGAGTCGAAAAATACAAGTGAGTCATTTTTTCCAATCTGGTTTGCGATTTGAAACAAAGAAGGTAGCTTCCCTGATTCTAACAATTTTAAAAGAACCTCTAGTTTTGCACTAAGATCGGCTGTCTTATGAGCTCGAAGTTTTATTAGGCGTGAACGAGAGAGGATTGTAGGTAATAAATTACTTGCTTGTACTACCGATAAAATAAAGTTAAGCTGTGGCTGATGTTCCTCGAGCGTCTTTAGAAAGGCGTTTTGAGCTTCTGCTGAGGCTGTGTCAAAATTAAGAATATGAAATAAACGAGGTTCTGTGGAGTGAAAATTAGTCTCGTTAATAATCTCTCTTACCTGCCTTATCGAAAGCTCCTTTGCTTCAGGTTCATAAATAAAGCAGTTATACGGCTTGATTTTTTGCTCAAGAATAAACTCCTCAATAAAATTATTTCGATCAACTTCGCTAGTAGTTTCTAAAATGATTGGAAGCATCGAGATATTATAGCTCAAACTTCAAAATTCATATTTCTAAGTTCAAAATTAAAATTTAAAACAACATTACCGTAATGATTAATATACAGTCGCCTTGAGTTAAGGCTTTAAATTTTTAGTTTTTAAACCTTGAGTATAGTTTGCAAAGTATCGCAAAAACATAGTATATTAAATATATGAATCTCGCACCGAAAAAACTGCTTGGACAGTTGGTAAAAAACGCCATCATAGACCAACAGATTGCTGATAAATACGAACTTGAAAGTTTGCAAAAAAATATTGGAATCTATGACTACGTTCTTGAGCATACGTCAATCTCTAAACATGAAGTGCTTCGGGCTACTTCCGAGCTTATGAACATTCCGTTCGTTGATCTTACGACGTCTCCAATCGATCCTCAGGCAATCAGTCTTGTACCTGAGTCTATTGCTAAAAAATATTCCATAATTCCATTTCGTTTTGACACCGAAACGAGTACTCTCTATATAGCTACGGCCGATCCTTACAATACCTATATGGGTGATTTCATCGCCCAAAAAATTAATAAAAGAATAATTCTTACACTCGCAATTGCGGAGGACATAGAGAAGGCTCTCACAGTCTCGTACACACAGGGACTTTCGCCGGAGGTTAAAGCAGCTTTGAAGGAATACCAACCAAAAGAGTTGCAGATAGAAGAAACGGTAACAAGTATCAAGGAAGCGCCAGTTGCAAAAATCGTATCAACTATTCTGGAGTTTGCATTTAAGAGCAGAGCATCGGATATTCATATTGAGCCTGAAGAAAATAGGACTCGTGTTAGATATCGTATTGACGGAATCTTAAGTGAAAAATTATCTCTTCCAAAGGTAATCCATGAGGCAGTGATATCTCGTATAAAGATTTTGAGTCAGATGAAGATCGATGAGAAGCGAATTCCGCAGGATGGAAGATTTAGTTTTAAACTCGGTATTGACGAGGTTGATCTGCGCATATCAACACTTCCCACAGTCTTTGGTGAAAAGGTTGTGATGCGACTTCTCAAGAAGACTGGAGGAATCCCTCAACTTGCAGAGTTGGGTTTACGAGGTCCGCAGCTCAGAGATATGGAAACCTCAATCAATAAACCTTACGGAATTATATTGGTGACCGGCCCAACAGGATCTGGTAAGACAACAACTCTCTACTCTATTTTGTCACGATTAAATAAACCAAGTATTAATATTGCTACACTTGAAGATCCTGTTGAGTATCAGATGCCGGGAATCAATCAGGTCCAGGTAAATGTGCAGGCAGGTCTTACTTTCGCAAGCGGTCTTCGATCCTTTTTGAGACAGGATCCAAATATAATCTTGGTTGGAGAAATTCGAGATAAAGAAACAACTCAGCTTGCTATACAGGCCGCCCTAACAGGACATCTAGTTTTCTCAACCTTGCACACAAACGATGCCTCTACCGCCATTCCGCGTCTTATAGATCTTGGCGCAGAGCCTTTTTTGATAGCGTCGGTGCTTCATGCTTCTCTCGCTCAAAGAATCACACGGAAAATCTGCGTTAACTGTAAGGAGTGGTATACCCCTGTTGAACAAATACAGGACTCTATTAGGACCGTTCTTGGTGACATTCTGCCTGCCAAATATCAACATCACGTACCAATTCAGTTAGCACGTGGAAAAGGATGTGCAGAGTGCAACAACGTAGGCTACAGAGGAAGGATCGCTATTTTTGAGATGGTTATGGTAACTCCAGGAATAAATAAACTCATCATTCAGCAAAAAACTGCTAAGGATATAGAGGATCTCGCTCGCTTAGGGGGTATGATAACGATGAAGCAGGATGGCTATCTGAAGGCTCTTGATGGAATCACAACCGTTGAGGAAGTTCTCCGTGTAGCGGAAGTTTAGCAAATTTCTAAGTACTCTAATTGGCCTATAAAAATTCCAATAAACAAAATTTTAAATCTGAGATTTGGGTATTATTTAAGTTAAAAATAAATTAAGGTACTTAGGTAGTTATAATTTAATGTATATTAAAGTATGGACATAAACCAGTTGTTTCAGTTAGCAATAGAACGTAAGGCCTCAGATATTCATTTAGTTCCTGGTTATTATCCATCATTTAGGATCGACGGAGTTCTATACCAGATGTCGAGTCTTCCCCTACTGACTCCAGAGGTCTCGGCCGCCCTAATAAACTCAATTCTAACCAACGAACAAAAAGAAAATCTAGCGGTAAATAAAGAGATAGATCTTGGCTATGAAAAGGACACAGATCGGTTCAGAATTAATGTGTACCACTCGAGAAATACGATCGGTGCATCGATGAGGCTTATACCTGCAGAAATTCAGACTGTCGAACAGCTTTTACTCCCAGCAAATTTTAAAAATCTATCCAACTATAATAGTGGCCTAGTTCTCGTCACTGGCCCAACTGGTGAGGGAAAGAGTACAACCTTAGCATCGATAATTAATCAGGTAAATCTCAATCGCCAAGCTCATATTATTACTATTGAAGACCCTATTGAATATGTATATCCAAAAGGAAAGGCGGTAGTATCACAACGAGAGCTTCACCAGGACACACATTCATGGAACATCGCCTTAAGGTCGGTTTTACGAGAAGATCCCGATGTAGTTTTGGTTGGAGAAATGCGAGATTATGAATCAACACAGCTCGTTTTAACCATCGCAGAGACAGGACACTTAGTCTTCTCAACACTTCACACCACCTCAGCTCCAGAAACAATAAATCGTATTATCGATATGTTTCCATCTCATCAACAAAATCAAGTTAAAGCTCAGTTGGCGGGTGCATTGAAGGCAATAGTTTCGCAAAGATTACTTCCACGTTCGGATGTAAGAGGTAGAATTCCAGCCGTTGAGCTGTTGTATAACAACTCTGCAGTATCATCGATTATCAGAGATGGAAAGCCATATCTATTAGACAACGTATTACAAACCTCAGATAGTGAGGGCTTTATTTTCTTTGAGAGATATTTGGCTCAACTCCTTAAAGAAGGTAAAATTAGTAAACAGACAGCCGAGGCTTACGCTCTACGACCTAAAGATTTAGAAAAATACGCCGTATAAATCATTAAGTATTAGATATCTATTCTTTATTTTAAAATGCAGTATAAGTATAGGGCTATAAAAAATGGTCAGCTTGAGTCGAAGACAATTGATGCCTCAAGTCAGGAAGACGCCATTGCCTTTTTGAGAAGCAAGGACTACTTCATAGTCAGCGTAAAGTCGGCGTCTGGATCGGGTACTTCACTGTTTGACGGTTACTTTAATCGTGTTACCTTCAATGACATCGTGGATCTTACACGACAACTTGCAATCATGTTAAACGCCGGTCTGACTCTTATAGAAGCTCTCATAATTTTAAGAAAGCAAATCACAAAGGAATCTCTTCGTAAAGTTGTGATCGACGTCGAGAACCAGATTAAAGGTGGTAACTCGATGTCTTTTGTACTTAGACAGTATCCTCAGTATTTTCCGAATTTGTATATATCACTTGTTAAGTCGGGTGAGGCATCGGGAAAGCTTGCAGATATTCTTCTTAAGCTTTCCGAAAACCTTGAGAAGCAACGGGAGTTTAGGGGGAAGCTTCGTGGAGCATTAATATATCCCGCTGTAGTTGTTGCCGCAATGATCGGAGTTATGTTTGTGATGATTACGTTCGTTATCCCAAAATTACTAGATTTGTATAAGAACTTTCAGGTGGAGTTACCATTTTCGACAAAGATTTTAATTGCAGTTTCTAGTTTTTCAGCCGCATTTTGGCCGTTAATTATTGTCGCTGTTGTTGGGGGAGTTGTTGCCCTGCGTCAATATCTTAAAACTAAATCTGGTAAATACATGATGGACTCGACAGTTATTAAACTTCCGATTGTTAAGCAGGTAATCAGAATGGGATCGCTCGTGGATAGTACAAGAACGCTCTCAATCCTTATTGGTTCAGGTGTCTCAATTCTTGAGGGTCTAAGTATCGTCATTGACACCACGGATAACCTCGTATATAAGGAGTCGTTTGGACGAGTATATAAGAAGGTAGAGAAAGGTCAGTCGCTTGGTAGCGCATTTGGTGATGAGCCACTATTCCCTCCAATCCTTACTCAGATGGCAATTGTCGGGGAAAATACCGGTCATCTTGACGACACTTTAGGTAGGCTTTCTCGCTATTTTGAATTCGAGTCAGAGTTGGCTATTAAAACAATGACCACGCTTATAGAACCAGCAATTCTCGTGGTTCTTGGAATTAGCGTCGGAGGTTTAGTTTTTTCAATCATAACTCCAATCTACAGTCTTACAACCTCTATTAAATAATCGCGGATCGCGAGAATTGTAAATCGCCTACCTGCCGGCAGGCAGAACGCAAGGTCTTGAGATTTGCGCTACACGATACACGAACCACGATTTAGTCGCGGGCAATCGACTCTATCGTTAAGGCCTTTATTTTTTCTTGCAGATTGGGGAAGTTCTTCAGTTGATACTCCGTCGTAAAAATTTTAACAGCCTCCCGGGTTTTTTGAATAAGCGAATAGTCCGATAAGGATGCAATTTTTAAATCGCTATATCCATGCTGCTGAGTACCGTAGATCTCACCTGCTCCACGGTGTTGTAGATCGTACTCTGATATGTCAATTCCTTTAGGATGAGCAGCGAAAAATGAAAGACGAGGGGTCTGAACTGGTATTAAGTCCGAGGTAAAAAGAAGACAGTAGGACTGTTTTTTTCCTCTTCCTACGCGTCCCCTCAGTTGATGTAATTGAGCTAGACCAAAACGTTCAGCCCCTTCAATTATGATTACCGTTGCGTTCGGTATATCTATTCCTACCTCAACAACCGAAGTGGATACAAGAATATCGACATCACCACTTTTAAAGGATTTCATGATTAGTTCTTTTTCTATCGATTTCATTTTTCCATGAATTAGTGCAAGTTTTCGATTCGGGAAAATTGACTGAGAGAGCGTTGAGAATTCTTTTTGAGCCGCTCTAGTTGATGCAAGAGACTCATTTTCGGATTCATCAATGAGAGGGCAAATTACAAAAATTTGATCACCTTTCTGTATTTGTTTCTCGATCCAACCATATGCAGCGGTTCTTTTCGACGAAGGAACTACCCAAGACTTTACGTTAAGTCGATCCAACGGCATCTCATCGATAATTGACATATCGAGCTCGCCAAAAATTGTGAGAGCTGCAGTTCGAGGAATAGGCGTGGCAGTCATCGTTAGAAGATGCGGATTAATGCCAAGTTGCTTCAGTTGTGATCGTTGTTTTACTCCAAATCTATGCTGCTCGTCGATGACTACGAGACCGATTTTATTCATCTCAAACTTCTTGTGAAGTAATGCGTGGGTGCCGATGATTATATCTGTATTTCGTATAGCGTATTCCGTATTTGGCATTTTCCCGGTATTCGAGATACTAGATACCTTATACGACTTTCCACCGGTTACTAGAGCGACCTTTACCTTAGTATTTTTGAAAAGTTCTTGAAATGTGGCGTAGTGTTGTTGTGCAAGTATCTCGGTCGGTGCCATAATTAGAGTTTTATAACCGTTGAGAAATGAAGCGAATGCAGCTACCGCTGCAACTATTGTTTTTCCCGACCCTACATCTCCTTGTAAAAACCGGTTCATTGGTTTTGACTTAGATAGATCCCCCATTACCTCATCGATAGACTTTTTCTGAGCATTTGTAAGCGTAAATGGCAGTGAAGAAATAAACCACTCTATGTCCTTTTTTATCAAATCGATCTTCATAGGCGTACCGACCTTTTCCTCATCCCATTGTTGTCGTGTAAGGTGCGCGGCTAGTTGAAGTATGAATAGTTCGTCGAAGGCTAATCTGTGTCTTGCGTCCCTGATCTCCTGCACAGAAAGTGGTTTATGAGCCTTTATATAAGCGGACTGTTCGGACAGTAATCCGTTTATTTCAATTATTTTCTGAGGTAAAAATTCTAAACCTTCTGGATCAATTTCTTTAAATTGATTCATTACAAATAGAATCTTTTCACGAATTGTCTTACTCGAAAGTCCTCTTGTTTCCTGATATACCGGAACTATCGCTCCGACATGAGACAGTGCTTTTGTAACTTCAGTTACGATTTCAAACTCCTGCGGTAAGATGACTTTTTTATTTCTATATAGTTTTATCTCTCCCCAGAATGCAATCTTTTGTCCTAGTTGCAACGCTTTTGTAAGATATCGTTGGTTAAACCATACTGCCGATATGGTACCGGTGTCATCAGTTATGTCAGCAGTTTGTATCGTTAGCCTATTTCTAGCAAACTGATTTTTAACTTCGCTTACAGAGCCAATGATGCTTACCTTGTCCCCCACCTGTAGTGAAAATATGGAAGCAATTATAGACCTGTCATCATATCGTCTTGGGATATATTTGAGAAGGTCCGCATAGGTTTTTATACCAACGGAATTGAAGCGACTTATGGTAGTTGAGCGAGTTGCGGGAAGAGCCTCAATCTTTGTTTCTAGAACGTGAGACTCTTGCATAGCTTGACTCTCATAAGTTTACACAGTCTCCACTATCGAAGTGATAGTAAAATAGGCGCGAGTGATGAGATAATGAGAATAACGGTTGAGACAATTATGATTAACTTAAAAAATCGATCTCGTCGAGAAGGTAGTTTAGATGATTCCATAGATACCATTATACCAACTGAAGAAGGCAAAAATGATATAATAAACGATATGCGAATTAGTCGTAAACAAGGCGTTTTTCGATGGTTTTCTAGACTTACTTTCAAAAATAAGATCCTTACACTTCTTGGAGCAGGAATCGTCGTGGGGGGGTTGTTTTTATTCCTTGTGTTTGCTTGGTTTGCGAGGGACCTCCCAGCGCCGGGTAAACTCACCCAGGTTAATGACTCAGCAACTATCTTTTACGACCGTGATGGTAAAGTTCTATTCGAACTCTACAAAGATAAAAATCGACTCCCGGTCAAGGGTGATGAGATCCCGGATCTCATGAAGAAAGCAACGATTTCTATAGAGGATAAGGATTTTTATAAACATAAGGGTATCTCAGAGTCTGGTCTAATTAGAGCGCTACTTGTATCTCCCCTTACTGGAGGTGGTGTGCAGGGTGGATCAACTATTACTCAGCAGCTTATCAAATTAGTTCTTTTAGACTCCGAAAGAACTGCGTCTCGCAAGATTAAGGAGATGATTTTAGCCATTGAAATTGAGCGTCGTTACTCCAAAGATGAAATACTTGAGCTGTACCTAAATGAAATACCTTACGGTGGAACTATGTACGGAGTCGGTTCCGCAGCAAAAGGATATTTCGGAAAATCACCGAGTGATTTGACGCTTGTTGAGATGGCATTTTTAGCGGGACTTCCTCAGTTACCTTCTCAATACTCACCATTCATTGGAGCAAAGGATGCATGGAAGTATAGAACCACAGCCGTACTTCGACGTATGAGGGAAGAAGGATACATTACAAAAAAGGAAGAACTTGAAGCTCTGACCAAGATGAACTCGTTGAAATTTTCGACTCCCAAGTTGAGCATAAATGCACCACACTTTGTGTTTTACGTACAGGACCTTATTGAGCGTGAATATGGAGTTAAGCTTTCTGGAAAGGGTTTACGCGTATATACGACACTTTCTCTTGAGGTCCAAAAAATTGCAGAACAAATTGTTAAGGATGAGATCGAGAAACTAAAAGGCTATCAAGTTGGTAATGGAGCTGCTGTAGTTCTTGATTCTAAAACCGGCGAGGTTCTTGCCATGGTTGGGTCATATGACTTTAACAACGATAAGTACGGCAAATTTAACGCAGCCTTAGGACTTCGACAGCCCGGTTCAACAATAAAGCCAATTACCTACGCGACTGCATTTGAAAAAGGATATACACCTTCGACGGTAGTTATGGATGTCCAGACAACCTTCCCAAATCAAGGATCGCAAGAATATAAACCGGTCAACTATGATGGTAAGTTTAGAGGACCGACTCAGCTGAGATTTGCACTTGGTAATTCCTATAACATTCCGGCGGTTAAGGTTCTTGCGTTGGTCGGAGTAAAGGACTTCTTAAGAAAAGCAGAGTCGATGGGTCTAAAGACATTTGCGCCCACGCAACAAAACATAAATAGATTTGGATTAGCCATTACGCTTGGAGGAGGAGAAAGTACTCTCCTTGATATGACCGGAGCCTTTTCTGTTCTTGCACGAGGTGGTAAATCAAACGACGTCCTGCCGATAAAAGAAGTTAAGGATAGACGAGGATTTACTGTGTATAAGCCAAAACGTAACTCATCACAACAGGTGATTACTTCTCAAGCCTCATTTCTTATTTCTCATATTCTTTCTGATAATGTTGCAAGAACGGACGCGTTTGGTCCGAGTTCCTACCTCAATATTCCAGGAAAAACTGTAGCAGTTAAAACGGGAACCACTAACGATAAACGTGATAACTGGACCATTGGTTATACGAATGATGTTACGGTAGGTGTCTGGGTTGGTAACAACGATAACTCCCCAATGAATCCTCGCATTGCCTCTGGAATAACCGGAGCATCGCCAATTTGGAGCAATATTATGAAAAAACTCCTGACCGATAAGAAATTAAAATACAGTGACGGAATTATGAAACAGCCGTCCGGAATAAAAGCTTTAATTGTTGATGCGTATCTTGGTGGCCTACCTAAGGATGGGTACCCAACGAGATCTGAGTACTTTGTAGATGGTACTGAACCGAAAGACGTTTCCGCATTTTATAAAAAGCTAAAGATCTCCAAGTCGAACGGTAAGCTCGCTAATGATGTAGAGATTCGATCTGGTAACTATGAGGAGAAAGACTTTATTGTTATTACCGAGAACGATCCGGTATCTAGTGATAATAAAAATCGTTGGCAAGAAGCAATCGATGCATGGGTTCGTGATCAGGCGGAAAAGGGTAACGATAAGTTTAAGTATCCAACAGAATCATCGGACGCCAACGCAGACAGTGTGGGCGTTAGCATAAAGAGTCCTGGTAATGAATCGAAGGTTGGTTCTAACTTTGAGGTAAAAGCAGTGTTCTCGTCTATGGAGAAGATAAAAAATGTAAAGATTTACGCGAACGGTGTAGAGAAGGTGAATATAGACGGAGATAATAAGGACATTACTAGGTCAATAACCCTCGATAAAGGAACGTACGAGATTAAGGTAGTTGCCAAAAATGAGAAGGATAAAAGTGGAGAGGCATCTGTCAAGATCGGAGTAGATATGTCTTGGAATGAAGCTCCAACAGGGGTTCCGACTGGAGTTCCAACGGCTACTCCAACTCCGACCCCAGCACTTCCTTAATTTTTTGTAGATCTGCTAGAGCCTCTTTTTCCGTAAGATTCTTTTCTGTCGAAGAAAAGTAAAATCTTACATTATGTGTCTGCTTAAATGTATCTATCAGTTTGATATGAGTCAATAATTTTGAGGTTTTTTTTGCCATCTGAGAAAGTTTCTGAAAAGTTACCGCATCGGCCCTTATATTAAGATCCAGTTTAATTGTGGCATAAGGATTGATGGGTTGGTACTGGGAAATTGTTTTTGCATTTTGAATGAGCGAAATGAGATCGAAGCTTGCAAGATAGCAGGACGATTTTAGATTGTTTTTGTGTTGTAGTTGCGTTGAGAGTTTACCAACCGAGCCAAAGACAGAGTCGTTTATGGCAAAATCAACAACTTCATTTTTAGAAAAAATATGAATCTTGGCATTTTGTAGTTCATAATCAGTAATGTGTAGTTCACTCAACAGTCCCTCAACAATTCCCTTAAGATCTGCAAACGACGTGTTCGTTGCTATTGCGACTTTATAGATCTCCTTTGGTAGATCTTTATCCTGAGGATAGTAAACCTTTGCTATCTCAAAAAATCTTAATATATCTTTTTTACCTTGATTCTCACGAATATTTTGCACCAATGAAGGCAATAATGACGTTCTCATATACTGTAGCTCTTCAGAGATTGTGTTCGATATCTTAAGATGATGCTTAACGTCAAGATTCATATTCTCGATAAGCTCCTTTGAGATCATTGAGTAATTCATTGATTCATGAAGACCAATATGTTTTAGAAAGTACTTAATCTTTCTTTGTATTTCGTACATTTGTTCGACTCCTTCCTGTGGATCTACATTGACCATCGGAGGAAGACTATTTGGCAAATTATGATAGCCGTATATTCGCGCAACTTCCTCCACTATATCCTCCGGAATATCGATGTCGCGAAGTCTTGGGGTTGGTACGGTAATTACGTATTTGGTATTTCGTATATCGTATCTCGTATGGAAGCCCAGATTTTCAAGTATCCGTTTACATTCAGCAGGTTTAATTTTTATTCCAATACGCGATTCGATAAATTGATGGTTTACCTCAATTGTTTTTTTCTTTGAAGGAGTTGGATGGTAGTCCTCAATTGGGGATGCTTGCTTTGCTCCCGCATACTGCTTCAATAGATTGAGACAGTAGACCGTTGCAGACTCTGCTCTGTCATCGTCGATGTTCTTTTCGAAATAGGCAACGGCATTGCTTCTCTTTCCGGTAAGCATGGCCGTTCTTCGCACCATTGCACCATTAAATACAGGAATAAGGAGAATTATATTCTTTTTTTTTTTGGATTGATGAATTAAAGCCTCCCATAATACCTGGTTGATCTATAAGGTTTCCCTCACCATCTGCGATCACAATATCCTTACCTGGTAGAGTTACGGTTTCTTTGTCCAAGGTCATAATTTTTCACCCTTCGTACTCTCACGGACAATCATTGTGTGTTTTTAACCTCGTCATAGTCAAAATATGACAAGGTTGCCCAATCGCAATTCTCATGTAGTTAGAGATATCTACTACATTATTCAAGGACCGTTCATCACACATTTCGAGTCGTTCTTTAATGAGCTTATCTGATGGTTGTATAGTTACGTTTGAAAGAGCTACGACGATAAGACGCTCTGCAAATTTTTGTCCTCTACCTTTAGGATTAGTGGTAGCGCTTCACCACTAAATTTTTCCATCCACTTAAATCTAAGTTCTGTGAGAGGATTTTGTCTGAGCTTTGCTTTTTACCAAACTGAGGAAGGATTGCCTGAGCCTCCTGAGCTATCCCAAATACCGAGGCCATATCGACTCGGTTTGAGGTAATCTCAATATCAAAGACGTAATCCGTAAGTCCACCTTTGGTGGAAACCTTCTCAATCCTTTCCACACCAGGCCCACAGAGGGAGAGATATTTCTGTATCTCGTAAGGATCTGCATCTGTGTCTAGATACTCAAGCAGCCAGTTGTAGGTAATCTTAATATTCATAGTTGTTAGAACTGCTCCAGGAATCTAATGTCGCCTCCGTAAACAATTCTCAAATCATCAACCTTAAGTCCTTCTTTCATTGAGAAAACCCGTTCCACTCCCCAACCCCACGCAAATCCAGAATAAATAGTTGGGTCAATTCCTCCAGCTTTTAATACGTTTGGATGAATCATTCCAGCGCCACCAAGTTCAAGCCAGCCTGCCTTACAGTATTTGCAGCCCTTTCCCAGACAAACACCACAGGAAACATCGACCTCGAATGAAGGTTCTGTAAATCTGAAGTCATAAGGACGGATACGAGCTGAGCGCTTCGGTCCAAAAAAGTTTTTACAAAGTAGTCGAGCGTTCCTTTTAACTGCGTGATATTCATGTTTTTATCAATGCATACGCCGTCAAACTGATGAAACATCGGAGTATGCGTTACGTCCCAGTTGGGTCTATACGTTTTACCAATGTTTATCATTCGAATTGGCGGTGTACTTTTCAGACGTTTCATCTCACGGTTCTGGGCATTAGTAGCATGTGGTGTAAGAAGCATACGCCCATACTTAGGATGAGGCGGCACATCAATAAAAAAGTTTCAAAATCATCACGTGCAGGATGCCCTGCTGGCATATTGAGCGCCTCAAACGCAAAGTACTCCCAGTCTACCTCTGGATATGAAACACGTATAAAACCAATCTTCTCGAAGATTTTGCTTATCTCCTCGATTGCATAGGTTGTTGTATGAAGACTTCCTTTGGGATACTTGTCGCCCGGAAGCGTAACATCAATAGAAACCGATTCATCATCCTTAGCAAACAACTGTTGTCGCTTTTCCTGAAGTGCCACAACAATCTCATTTTCAATTTATTTACATCCATTCCGAACTGTTTTTTTCTTATCCGCTGAAACAGTTTTTATTTGTTGAAGAAGGTCATTTATCTTTCCGTTTCTTCCCAGATACTGAATTTCCAGTTCTTCAAGTAGTTTTACGGTAGTGCAGGATGTAAGGTCCTTTCCAAAAGAAGCACGGACAGAATCAATGTTCATGAAAGAATTATACTAGAAGCGGGAGTTAAGAAGATGTTATTTGACTTCGCTTACGATCTTTTTGAAGACGTTAGGATACTCAGTCGCAATCTGCGAGAGAATCTTACGATCAAGTGAAATATTTTTTGCCTTGAGCTTGCTTACAAACTGACTGTATGAAAGACCTTCTGGTCTAACCGCTGCATTAATTCTTACGATCCATAAAGATCTAAAGTCTCGTCTTTTAATTCTTCGTCCAGCATACGCATACTGACCAGCATGAAGAACAGCCTCTGCGGCCTTTTTAAACTGGCTACTTCTACTTTGCCAATATCCTTTGGCAAGTTTAAGTACCTTGTTATGTCTTCGTTTTGTTCTTACACCTGATTTAACTCTCATATTATGCTAATCCCATCATTTGCTTAATTTTTCTTCCGAAGACTCCTTCGGTCTTCTTCATTAGTTTGAGACGTCGAATTCTCTTTTTCCCTTTGTTATATCGTTTGTGTCGAATATAGTGCGAGCGGTGCAAGACTTTACCGGTCTTCGTGACCTTAAAACGCTTTGCCGCTGCCTTTCTAGTCCGTACCTTTGTCTGTTTTTTCATAATTATTTTTTTCTCGAAACTACTGCACGAATTACTCTACCTTCTACCTTTGGCTCTTTGGAAATGTTGACATCTCCAAGCGCCGCGATAAAGGTTTTTACCTTCGCAATTGCCATATCCTTCTTACCCATCTCTCTTCCTTTTAGTGCAAGATTGATTCGGATTTGATTGCCTTCTGCCAAAAATTCCTTTGCTTTTTCCTCAAAGCGAGTAATGTCGCCCTGCGCAATAAACAATGAAATTTTAATGTCCTTAACTATGCTCTTTTTTATTCCTTTTCGTGCTTCCTTCTGCTTTTTATCTTCTTGATACTGGAACTTCTTAAAATCTATTAGTTTTGCGACTGGTGGCTTTGCATTTGGTGCAATCAGAACCAAATCTACCTCTTGATCGATCGCAAGCCTCATTGCCTCCTCTTTTGAAAGCAGACCCACCTGTTTACTTTCGTGATCTACAACCCGTAACGGTGATACGTTAATGTTGTGATTAATCGTATAGTGTTTCTTTTGGGGTCGAGGTGCTGGGTAATTTCTCAAATAGATTGTAAATGAGTCTTAATAAATTCTTTAACCTTCATAAGACCCAGATCTTTGCCTTCTCTGCTTCGAACCGCAACACTTAGTTCCGATTCCTGCATTTCTTTATCCCCAATTATAATCATAAATGGGACTTTTTGCAACGTGGTCTCGCGTATTTTAGCGCCTAGTGGCTTATCGTCTCCATTAATCTCGACTCTCATATCGACCTTCAACAGTTCTTGAAAGACTTCCTGTGCCTTTTCATTGTGTTTCTCCGACACAGGAAGAACCGCAACCTGAACCGGAGCCAACCAGAAAGGGAAAAAACCTTGCGTGTGCTCAATATAGACTGATAAAAAGCGCTCGATTGATCCCAAAAGTGCTTTATGTATCATGATCGGAGTCTTTTCTGTCCCGTCGGGAGCAACATAGGAGATTTTAAATCTAGCTGGCTGTACGAAGTCTAGTTGCTCAGTTGCCACCTGCCACTCACGTCCTTGAGAATCAGTTGCCATAATATCGATCTTGGGTGCATAAAAAGCCGCTTCTCCCTCTGCTACAAAGTACTCAAGACCTGACTTTTTAGCCACTTTTTCCATAATTTCCTGGGACTGTTTCCACTGCTCATTGGTCCCTAAGTAATGAGATGTGTCTTTTGAGTCCCTAAATGAAAGTCGAAGTTTGAACTGAAGATCGAGCAGTCTGTACATCGTCTTTACCATCTCAACGATTTTTTCAAGTTCCTCCTCTACCTGATCCATGGTACAAAAAACATGAGCATCATCCTGCGTGGCCGAACGAACTCTGTTGAGTCCTCCCAGTTCCCCACTTTTTTCATCTCTGTAGACAGTTGTTGTTTCGTAGTAGCGAATTGGGAGATCTCGGTAGCTTCTTGGGTTTGAGGCATAAATCTGGATATGATGAGGGCAGCTCATTGGTTTTAGAATGAACTTATCATCGGTCTCCTGACTTGTAACCAAAAACAATTCCTTCCCAAATTTATCCCAGTGTCCAGAGTTTTTATAGAGCTCTTCTTTTGCAATATGAGGGATCCAGACCTTTTTATACCCAGCTTCTCGCTGAAGTTTTTCAGAGAGTCCCGCAAGAAGATCTCGTAGAATGGTTCCTTTTGGAGTAAAAAGTGGAAGGCCTGAGCCAACGAGATCGGAAAAAGTAAATAAATCCATCTCTCGACCAATCTGTCTGTGATCTTTCATGTCTGCCATAAACTTTATTATACAGAAGGTGAGTAAATACTGGCGCCGTCCTCAACCGCCTCCTTAAGATTTGAAATAATAAATGGAAGTCGGTGCGCAATCGGTGCGTTAGGATCGTTGAGTATCCCAGAAAATACATTTTCAATTTCAAAATATTTTGTAAACTCAGCCCGTCTATGCGGAGGAACTCCAAAAAGTATCCCAAAAGCTTGCATGACCGGAATTCTATACGGAGCTGACTTAACCGTAGAGATATTACCTGCTTCCCTAAGTAGCTGAGGATTGAAGTCTCCATCTTTTAGCGACTCTATAATAGATACAACTATAGACTCTTCAAGTTGCTGTTCGCCCAGAAGTGCTACAAAAAGTCTTGAATATTTTTCCACCACTTTGTCACGTATTGCAGACTCCGTTAGCAAAGTAAGCAGCGCTGAAGAAAGCCGAGTTCTAGATATTAGTGGATTTCTTCGGCCAAGTCTATCCGTGCCCATAGCTAGGCGCACCTGATCGGCTATCTTTTTTTTGATAGTCTTATTTGGCTTATCGAAACCTGCTTTTACAAGCATGTTTTCAGTTTCGCGTTGAAACTCTTCTAACTGAGATTCAGATATCTCAGTGGTTCTAAAATGTCGAAGTTTGCCTCGAATAAACTCGTCCAATTCCTGTATCCTATTTGCAATAACCCCCGTTTTATCATGCTTTCCCAAAACTTCGACTGTTGAGCCGGTCAAACTTTCAATTGAGCTATGAGGTGACCACCTTTTTAAGGCTACCTCAGGATCTCTAGCTGTGCGATAGCTAGCCAACCATAGATGACCATCAAATGGAGAATATCTGACCCCATCTTCAACTGGGAATACACGCGGTAGTCCTTCAACCCAGTTGTTGACCGGATTTTCAGCTACGACTTCAAACTTCCTATGTATTAATCCTTTAGCTTTATCTTGGGGATGCTTTCCGAGAATTCTGTCTTCAACTCCTGCCATAATATAGAAAATTATCTTAGTTTATATTTACGATTACCGGTCACCGATCCAAAGGAGGTGATCGGTTTGTGTCTATTAATATTTGATGCAATGTGAGTGTGAGGATGTTTAAGTATATAGGCTATAACTGCGGTAGCAACGCAACCAACAATCGTCAATGATGGGTATAACAGAGGGTGACGATCATTATAGTCAAAGTCTCCTCGAACAGATCCTCTCACTATCTTTTCATGTTTACTCATTTATACATTATATCATTAAGGACTGTTCTGACGGTCTGCTTCCACCTTTTCGTTTTTATGCGATCAATGAATGTTTCCTTTTTACATATAAGACTTACCGCATGGACATCGTCCGTGGTTGGTATCAACGTATCATTCGACTGAACATACATTATTGAAAGAGGATTTGACAGATGATCGAGTCCGAGACCGTGACCCAGTTCATGTTCGATGGTATGAATGAGTTCTTGTTGACTGTTGTTATAGTATATTGATATCGTTTTAGAGGCAGATTCGAATAATCCTTCTTCTGGTTTAGACTTCACCACGGTTTGAAGAGTAGTTATGTTGCCATTCAGTTGTTCTATTTTTGTGTTTATATCGTTAGTGGTAAGCTGTAGGGTACGGGCCTCAGCACTAATCTGCTTAGTCAACTGTTCAAGCTCTGTCTGTTCGGCTACGAGCTTGCCATACTCCTCCTCTGTTTGTGTTGAGCTTTTATTCCAGTTACTTACCTTATCATTAAATGACTGTACTTTTTTATCCAGCTCATCTGAACGTTTTTTAAAGTCGTCAATTCTCGACTGAAGCGTCGACTTGTCTTGATTCACTGCGCTTTTTTCAGTGTTGACCTCCGAGGCTATTGCCTGTCTTTCGTCGTAAACCATCTGAATGGTAATTGGTTTCTCTGCTGTTGGATTGTAGGTGAACAAATCTTGTCCCGTTGCCGTCTCCCAGTACCGCTCCGCCTCCTTAATGTTCTCAAGAACCTGCATTCTTGTAAGATTGAATCTGGAATCAATGCTTCCAATTGTATAGCTCACAGTCTTGTCGCAGATATTTGGAAGTGGATAATAATATGCAAAACCCATCATTCCTAAAATAATTGCCAGATACACAATCCACCTCATATGTAAATTATATAAAGATTTGCTTAAATAGTACGTTGAGGAAATATTTTTAACCCTGATACTATTATTTAAATAATAGTATCAACTAAATGCCCTGCTGTTTCAATCTCTCGATCTTCCGTTTCCTCTCCCATGCAACTTTCCAATCAACTCCCGATTTGCCAGGTGGAAATAGCAGAGAATATAATTCTTCAAGCATTAATTTCATTTGATCATGCTTTATCATCTGACGCAGTGTCGGAACGATTCCATTACTACGCTCCATAATGATTCTGTATTTTGAGACAGTCGCCATGGAAACTTTCAGCACAAAACAAATTGTCCTATGATCAATGTCCTTTAAAATTAGATACATAATGGCTATTCTTTTCGCGACCATAAGGCGTTCTATAGGCGATAAGAGATCTATGACAGTTTCGTTAAATGCAATTTTTGAATTTTTTTTGCCAACTACTTCAAAAAAAAGATCCAACAATTTGTTTAAAGTTTCCTCGGGAAGTTTAAAGCGAGATACTCTTACCATATAGATACTATTATTTAAATAATAGTATCGGTCAATAGATTATATGCTACAAAGTGAAGGGTTTAGATTGATTGGTGGCTTTAAAAAGAGTGATGTACTACGTTCCTTTCCAAAGGCGTGGTAAAATTAGAGCTTGGACTCGTAGCTCAGTTGGTTAGAGCGTTGCATTGACATTGCAGAGGTCACAGGTTCGAGCCCTGTCGGGTCCACACAAGAAGTATAATAAGGTTAGCGGACGTAGCTTCCCGATTTCGATCGGGATCCCGATGGCAGCGACCATCGGGGCAATTGGTAAAGCTTATAGCTTCCAATTTCGCTACGATCTAAATAGCGGACGTAGCTCAATTGGCAGAGCACTTCCCTGTCACGGAAGGGGTTGCGGGTTCGAGTCCCGTCGTTCGCGCAGTTAGTTTAAGGTTGATTTTGATCTTCAGAAGAGTACTCTTGTACAATGAAGCTCCTGCAAGTGCCAAATGCGCCACTTATTATTGCCATAAGTGGATTAATAATCAGCAAAGTGCCTAACGTTCTTCTTCATAAGCTAGGAGCAACAACATATACGATAGCAATCATCTTATGGGCATATGAAGAAATAACTTCAGGGATTAATTGGGCTCGTAAACTACTTGGATTAGTGGTAATTTTTACAGTAGCATATTCACTCTTCAATCAATTGTAATGTGCGATTAATGGGAAAGCTTTAGAAAAGTTAGTTGCTAAATAATGAGTTCCCACATAGTTCCTACCTTGACCCCCCACTTCGCTGAGGTAATGCACTAGAGCGTGCTTATTTCTTAAAGTTCTTCAAGTCCTCCCAGTGTTGGTGAACTAGACATGGGGTTAGGAGAAGTCCTAATACAATCCAATAGCTTCGAAACCAGCCACTGTGCATATCCGAACCAAGTACTAATGCATGATAAAATATGCTTGCCATTGCAATTGTTTGTGTAAAGTTCACAAGCCACCAGAGTCTCACTACCTTAGGATTTTCTTTAAATCGCGCTATCACCTCGAAAAATAGAAAGCCTGTGAGGCCAAGCATTCCCAAAATAACATAGGGGATACTCGCCTCTCCAGCGTATGCAAAGTAGCTGAGTGGTGGAAGCCCGAAACCCTGCCTGAGCTGTTCTATCGCCAATATCATCGGATGAAGGAGGACAAGCCAAATTACGATGGCTGTAGAGGTTCTATGATAAGGTTTGTGTTTTGGAAGTGATGGAATTAGTCTTCGTATCTCGCCTACGATAAAGTGGGTCCACATTATGCTCCATGCCAAGATTCCAATAATTGGAAAAACCTGATAGAGGGAAACGACTTTAAATGTAAAGCTCATGGTTTCAAACCATACGGTAAATCCCACTCCAATCACGACCATTGCAAGTATCCACGGAAAGAGGTTCCACCAACCTGGAAGGATTGCCGAGTCCTTATTACTTGCCATATATCATATGCTACAGAATATGCTGATATAAGGCAAATTGAAGCTATTTAATGCCAATTTGAGGCTCCAGCCTCGTTAGCTATAAGATACATAAAATACCCCTTGACAGGCCTGTAGTAAGTTGCTATACTGCACCTAGATCTTAAGGTTTTTCGCCAAGCGCTGAAAAGCTTTAAGATCTTTTTTTATAGCCCAAGAGACATAGTTAAAGATTGTCTAAAGGCCAATACTTATGAAGATACTCAAATTGTTTTTAAGCGTATTTGTTGTTTTATTATTCTCGGGCACAAATGTTCTAGCCTCAGATCAGCAGGCTGGTTCATCGGCCATTCTTGTGGCTAGTCCAAAGAACGAGATCGCCAATAGAATATCCCATAGAGATATTGCACAGGACTATATGTTAAAAAGACGAGTTATTACAAAGGTCCTACAGGAGAACAACTCTCCCCTTGTGGACTCGGTAGATTCATTTATTAGCACTTGTGCCAACTATCAGATCGACTGTTATCTATTGCCGTCAATTACTAGGCTTGAGTCTAGTTTTGGCCAGTTTACGCATCCAAACTCACATAATCCCTTTGGTTGGGGTGGTGGTTACATAATGTTTAATACATGGGGTGATTCTATTGATGCTGTAGGTAAGGGTTTGAGAACCAACTATATAGATAAGGGAGCGGCTGACGTTTACGATATTGGTAAGATCTATGCTGCGAGTCCTACATGGGCGGTGCGCGTAGAGCGCTTTATGAATGACTTTAAGCGTGTTGAAAGCGAAGAGAGTTTACAGGCGAGTAACATTTCGCTATAATGGACGAACTTAGACCTGCCTGCCGGCAGGCAGGACTTAGAATATATGTACACCCATACACTAAAAAAACTTCCCAAAGGAACATTTGAGATAACGGTCAAGATGCCGTGGGCGATGATCGAGAAGGAAACTGAAAAAGCTTTTCAGACCCTAGCAGAGATGCTCGAGGTTGAAGGATACCGAAAAGGAAAAGCACCCAAGGAACTTGCTAAAAAGCAGATAAAGAAAGAAGCGATCTATCAGCAGATCATTCGAACGCTCTTTCCGGACATATATGCCGAGATAATCAAGAAGGAAGAATTGAAGCCGGCAATCTCTCCCCGTGTTGATCTTAAGCAAGCGAAAGAAAACGAGGACTGGGAACTGGTCTTTACACTTGCAGAAAAACCATCTGTAAAATTGGGAGACTACAAAAAGACGCTTGCAGACATTAAGGTAAAAAGAGGCAAGGCAGATATATGGGTTCCGGGTACTGAGGCCAAACCTGTGGATGATGACAAGGAAAAGGCGCGAAAGCAGCAGGAACTCTTAAACGAGATGCTAACCGCATTGCTACAATTGTCAACTGTCGAGATTTCTGAGTTTATTCTTGAAGAAGAACTGAACAGCAGACTGTCACGCCTTGTTGACGATATTCAGAAGCTAGGAATGAACACAGAGACCTATCTACAGTCCAAAAATATCACCATGGAGCAGCTACGAGAGCAGTTCCTCAAGGAGATTGTTGAGACACATAGTCTTGAGTTTGCTCTAAACGAGATTGCTGAAAAAGAAAATATTTCGGTAGAAAATGATGAGCTTGAAAAACTTTTTGTTTCAATTAAAGATAACAAAGAGCGCGTTGCAGCGATGCAAAATGCATACTACTACGCCGCTCTATTACGCAAACAGAAAACACTTGATTTTCTCTTAGGCTTATAGTAAAATTCAGCCATGAGTTCGCAACAGGCCACGAAGGCCAAAAAGCACAATCCGAATCTCCTTGAAAAGAACCCACTCGAGACAATAGCCGATCTGGGTAGCTCCTCTGTGAAAAATACAGCACGTGAGCTTGGTGGTATTGCCAGTGGAGTTTTCGATCAGTTTATGGGCGATGCCGACTACATCGATTATGAACAAGATTTGCAGTTTAATCACAGTGAGAAAACCACAAATCGCCCAAAGGGCGATCGCCCTCTGGGCGAAAAGAAGGAAACGAAACCTGTTTTTAGATTTCACGAACATCACGAGAACCATACGGTAAAACAAGAGATTGTAGAGATCCAGCAGCTTATTCAACAGGTGAAGCAAGAGATTAAGATGATTAAGCAACAGAATCAGTCGATGCTTGCTGAGGTTAAGGACGTAGAGAAACTAACACTTAGCTCATCTCGGGAAAGTACTAAACCTTATGACGCTTCTTTTCTTGAGGTAATATTATCGCTGTTGAAAACTATTAGACTTAAGATCGGTGAATCAAATACGTGGTTGCAGGCAATGGTCTCTAAACGTAAAAAAAGAGGGTCGGCATTTGCAGTACGTACAAAGTCTATGGGTACGCAGTACTCCCTCTCCCAAGAACTTCAGGTCACCAGAAACGTACAATGACCCTTCGTATACCGTATAACGTATTTCGTATATCGATTGCGCATTTCGTTCATACGAAATACCAGATACCAAATTCGAGATACGAGTCTATTCAAGCGCTCGTATAAACGTATTTACTCCATTTGCCCAGCTACCGTTTGATGATGGTGTGTACTTTGCCATAATTTGCTCTGTCGTGGTTAGCCCTTTGTCTATGTAATAGGTTTTAATACCCTTTGAAACCGCCATAATAGCGTCTTGGTATGAGTCAAATCGCGTAACGGTTGTTCCGTAAATTCCCCAACCCCAACAGTTATACGAGTTGTTTGGTATTACTCTACAGAGTCCAGATTCCTGCATTGCAATGGCCGGAAGCAGTCTATAATCAAACTCATACTTGTCAGCCGTAGTTACAATAAATTCTGCATCATCATAAAGTGGTGAGTTATATTTCCTAAAAAAGCGTTTAAGATTTGCCACTCTTGCGTCCCCTAGTTTTACCTCAGCAGTTACGCCTTCGTTAGCAAAGGATTGATCAAATTCGTACGACGCATCAATCTCATTCAGAATAGTATTTGCGGCCGATACTCGTTTTACTTTTTGCACGTAACGTAAGGCGATTATTAGGTTTGCGACTACGAGTATAGTAAACAACCCAATCCAAAAAATAGACCGCTTTCTCATGCTCTTACTATAGCTAAAAAGACACGCTGATTCAACCGTTCGGCAGGCTCAGGGTTAAGCCCGTTTACCCTTTGGAAAGCGATAAAAATAGGAGTCAAATGGGTGACTTTGTACAACGCGTGTGATGTATTTGTCGCAGGTAGGGATTTTGAATCCATGAGAAATAACGAGGGTTGAGGAATTCATCTCTTTTTTAAGTTGTGGCGCTATCTTAGCCAAAAGTTTGGGCATGAGAAATATATAAAGAACGTTATATCCCACAAATGATTGTTTAAAGATGTTTCGATTTTCAAAGTTAATGTTTTTTAATTTTTTTAAGTTTGCAAGAATACGCGCCTTCGCAAGAACAATGGGATTGATGTCGATGCCAAGTCCGGTACTCTTATACTTTTCTGCCGCTATACGAAGGAATCTCCCGTCGCCACATCCAAGCTCTAAGATTTTTGTTTTACGATTTGGTTTGATAAGCGCAAGCAGATCTTTGGTTTGTTTTCTACTGGTGGGAACATACGGAGAACCCATCAGTGAAGAATAAATCAGAAAAGCTAAATAGATAGTTATGCTTACTAAAAAAAACAGCTCTAAAAGCAAAAGGGAGATATATATTACAGGGGCCATAGGTATAGTATAATTAGCTAAGCTCAAATTTCAAAGTTCAAAGTTCAAATTGAGCGCTCATAGCACCCATAGCTCAACGGATAGAGTACTGGTCTTCGGAACCAGTGATGAGAGTTCGATTCCCTCTGGGTGCACGTGCGATAGAGTATCCCGATTTCGATCGGGATGATGAGAGTTCGATTCCCTCTGGGTGCACGTGCGATAGAGTATCCCGATTTCGATCAGGATGATGAGAGTTCGATTCCTCTCTGGGTGCACCGAGTCTAACTCGGCTTCGCTAAGAAGACGATTAGATGAGGTGATCGAGTTTGACTCGACACCAAAAGGTATATACTTTTATTCATGAACAAAACGTCTGACGTTTTGCATGAAAAATTCTACGTTTACACTCTCTTAAGTTTAAAAGATGGCAAGTTTTACTCTGGTTATACTAATGACTTGAAGAATAGACTAGCGGAACATGTAGCTGGCAGAGTTAAATCAACCAGATTACGTGCGCCATTTAAGCTTATACACTATGAATATTTTGTAAATATGTCAGATGCAAAAGCGCGAGAAAAATTTTTAAAAAGTGGATTTGGTGGAAACAACTTAAAGAATCTTTGAAAAGAACACTATTTTTTTAATGACGAGATTATGGAGTCCATTTCTTCAAGTATTTTAGTATCCGGTCCGATAGGCGTAGTATATGAAATAGCTCCAAATACTGTAGGTGTTTGATAACTATCTGTACCGTAGACGAGAACTGAGTAGTTTTTCTCACCAGGCTTATTCTGTGCTGACGAATCAATTCTTCTGTACTTCTCCCCTGCAACTCCAACAAAGTCGGTAAATTTGCCGGTATACTCCTGAGCCATAGGTCCCTCAACCTTTGCATCTTCAAACGAATACATGGACCCTCCCATATTTGCCTGATAGATTGTAACGATATATCCGTTTTTGGAAATAATGAGTTTGTCCATGTCCTTCTCTGCGATGCTGTGATCAGATTTCCAGTCCTCCGGTACATCAACTGTGTACTGAGCATGCTCCGCTGAACCTGCCTTTATTTTCAATGTTGCTGCCTGTGTAGATGTTGGCAAAACCATAGCCCGAGTTGGAGAAACCTGATTGTCACTAGTAGCGACAACGAACTCTTTCTCTATTTTTGGAGTAGCCACATTTTTCTGCCCAAGATAGTAGGCGCCACCCGCTATAACACCAAGAATCACTATGACAAGGGCTACCTTTCCAAAAACTTCAAAAAATTTATTTCCCATATGATTGATTGAACGACATTGTAATAAAGCTGATCAAAAGATGCAACGGCTAACGTTATCCGTTTGAAACGAGCGTAATAATCAGGAAAAGGAGATTTTAATCCAATCTGTTTCTTTAGAAGGTTCGCGTCGGAACTTACTGATATAATCTAATTAGCTAGATGAAAAACATAGGTCGAATTATTACTCTGTCGAAGCAGTTTAACTCGTGGTTCTTACTCTCAAGCATTCTTATTATGTTTGGAGTACTTCTGAACCTTGCTCTTCCAATTTTTTTCAAACTGATCGTTGATCAGATCTCTCTTCAGGTTAGTGGTAAAGGTGGTCAAATAAATACCTTACTTCTCTATACCGCGCTTTTTTTCGTTACTGGAGTCGTCATAAATCTATCTACATCTATAAGTAATCGTGTTGGAGATCATATCTCGGGAAAGCTTAGGGCTTACTGGACAGAGACTTTTTATTACAAGATACTGACGCTCCCACAAAGCTACTACGACAGCGAGATGTCCGGAAAGATTATTAATCAGCTTACACGAGGTTTATTTACAATGCAGGCCTTCATAAACACCGCGACCAACTTCATCATCCCGGCAATGCTCCAAGGACTCGTAACGATCATATTTCTATCGTACTATAGTTGGCAAATTGGTCTAATCGTTTTTGCTATCTTTCCGATTTATATACTAATTAGTTACTACTCTACAAAACAATGGGGAAAAATAATTCAACTAGAGAATCCAATTGAGGATAAATTGAGATCCCGAATGAGTGAGGTCATAAGCAATATCAAGTTAGTGAAAAGCTTTATTACCGAACCAATCGAGTTCAATTTCGTGAAAGGGAGCCTAAAGCAAATAAATGGATATTATGCAAAAAGAAGTAAGCAGTTTCACATTATCGACTTTGTACGCGAACTTAGTCTGACAATAGTTATTGCGGTAGTTACCTTACTCATTTTTAAAGGAACCTTTGAGAAGCGTTATACGCTTGGCGAAATGGTTCTTTTACTTCAGCTACTAAATCAGGCAAGATGGCCGCTCTTTGGTATGTCCTTTATACTGGCGAGAATTCAAGAAGCAGAGGCCGGAACGAAGGAATTTTTTGAGATTATGGATACGCAAGGCTCCGAATCGTTTGAGACGAAGGAAAAGTACTCTTCAAAAAAATTCACCAAAACTAATCTTGAGTTTAAAAATGTCGCCTTTACCTATGAAAAATCTCATCCAGTTTTGAAGAATGTTACGTTTACACTTCACAACAAAGAAAAAGCAGCGCTTGTAGGCCACAGTGGAGCCGGTAAATCAACCATTGTGAATCTTATTCTTAAGTTTTACAACGTTACAAAGGGAGAGATCAAACTCAATAACGAGTCATATAAGAAGATGAGCCACCAAGTAATAAGAAATAATATTTCTCTTGTGTTTCAGGAGAACGAACTTTTTTCGACAACAGTAAAAGAAAATGTTGCTTACGGAAATCCAACAACAACTGATAAGCAGGTAATCGAAGCATTAAAGCTCGCCAATGCATGGGACTTTGTGAGCGGTTTCGAAAAAGGAATAGAGACCGAGGTTGGAGAGCGTGGAGTACGTTTATCTGGAGGTCAAAAGCAGCGCATTCAGATTGCGCGTGCTATTCTCAAGAACTCCCCCATTTTAATTCTTGATGAGGCAACCTCAAGCTTAGACTCTAAGTCAGAGATGGAGGTGCAAAAAGGACTGGAAAACCTTATGAAAGATAGACTCACCATCATTATAGCTCACCGATTTTCAACTATACAAAATGTAGATACGATTCTGGTCATAGAGGACGGCAAAATCTCCCAGCAGGGTAATCCGAAGGAGCTATCTACCAAGCCGGGAGTATATAAGGATCTTCTCACTTATCAGATACAGGGAAATGAGAAACTGCTCAAGCAGTTTGGTTTACACTGAGCCTGCCGAAGGGTTTACACTGAAAGGCCAATCCACTCTCTAGACCCACTCAAAAGCTACATTATTATAGGTCTTTCTCTGGTATAATATACATATGGCAGAGCTATCTCGATCTGCAAGATCTGAATCAACCAAAACTACAGAGCGAAAGGCCTTTATTCATGCTGTGCCTCGTCGTGCAATCGAGATAATTCAAAACCCCTCATTTCTTCAGTACACTCGCGATCACATACTAGAGTTTAAACACCGCATAGCGGGAAGTGACTATACAAACGAAGATAAAGACTTCATCCTTAGAGCACTTGATTTATCAATTGTCGCCTATCAAGATAATGACGACACTAGACTGAGGCAGCGAAAACAGACTGTGCAGTATGGTGGTAAAGACGTCAATATTCCCTATGTCGAACATCCACTCTCAGTAGCCGCGGCAATGATGGGTGAACCAAGAACTATTAAGTTACATAGCACGGATACACAGGACAAAGATGCGATCGAGATTATTGTGAGACAGGATCCGTATCGGGCAGAAGATGTTGTCGCTGCTTTGCTCCATGACGTAATGGAAGATTCGAAATTACGATTAAAAGACGGTGGTATTCTCCGTGGTGAGAAGGCATGGACGACGCTTATGAGGGACTATTTTTCCGAAGTTCGCCCTGAATTGGTAGATGCGACAATCACCATTATTAAGGCAGTAACCAAATATGAAACCATTCCAACCGGACTACTACGCATAATAGAGCAGTCCCCCGCATATGTCGCTACCATTCAGTTAATAGAGACGCATATGGCGCGCACAAAGAGTTCGGAAGAGATTCATAAAGAAGTGGGTCGCTCTTTGTCAGATATTCACAAGATGATAACTACTTGTTTTGGTATGGGTGACGATATTCATTTTGATGAACAAAGTTTTCAAAATTTCTTTAGCGCATTAGCGATCAAATGTCATGACGTTGAGCACAATCTTGAGGATAGAAAAGTACGAGATGACAAGTTGGTAAGAGCTCATATTCTCGCTTCTTTCGCGCGTTTATACGGACTACCCGTTGCGTCACGTATTGCGGCTCATCTGATTGTGAGTAATCAGTTTGATATGTTCTGGGGTATGGGAGATCATGAGCGAAATCTCTTAGAAGGCAAGGAAACAGTGCGACTTTATGGACAGTTTGAGAAAGAACGACATCGTCCAACCTTCATGATTGACGGAGAACCGCTTAAGGTTGATGCTTTGCAGATACCAATTCTTACTCCAGACGAAATTAGTACACCAGGTCCAACGAAAGCTGAAGAATTTAGATCCGTACTTCAGTATCGTATCACAGTATTAAATCCGAATGTTCTGGCCCAAATTAAGACCCGTTTCAATATGGCCGATGAATATAGTGAACCAATGAATATCGAGTATGAAGGAAAACGGTTTGTGGGTTATCCAGTACGCGAACCAATTCACGATGTCATTCTTGATTCCGGTAGAGAGTGCTATTACTTCAATGTATACAGCACCACTGGAAGAGGTAAAAACCTTAAAAAACGTTTAGCTGGTATTTATCGTTTTCAGGATACGGGTCCTTCAGCCCACGATGTTTTAAAGCTTGGGAGTCGTGTTGAAGCGCGAGATGTACCCGAAACACAGATAATTCAGAAGATGTATGACGGTGATCCAGAGTCTTCTATGGATCTTCTCTCAATCGTGTGTGAGGCAAGCGCTTATCTGAACTAAGACATCTTTCTTACTACCGCCTTCACTATTCCATGAATTTTCAGCTCTTCTTTAGGATAAAAAGGTGGATATTTGGCATTTGCGGACTCAAGATACATTTTTTGACGAACATGGTCCTTACGCAATATTTTGAGCGTCCACTGACGATCTATCTCGGCCAAAATAATTGAGCCCGTAGTGGCATTTTGACGACGCTCTATAATAACAATATCCCCTTCAAAGATGCCCAAACCTATAAGTGAGTCTCCGCTTACTGTCAGTAAAAAAGAAGAAATGGGATCCTCGATAAGGTACTCGTCTAAGGTAAGATATTTCTTATCCTCTTCGGCAAGAATTGGAAAACCAGCCTTGACCAAACCAAGGAGTGGAAGGCTAAAAAATCTACTGGTTGGCGCAAGCTTACCTAGTTTTTTCTGTATGAATCCGTCCTCAACAAATTTAGACACTATTCGGAACACGGCGTTCTTAGAGGACAATCCAAAGATTGTAAGCATCTCCTGATACGTCGGGAGACGATGGTTTTTTTTGTAGAATGTTTTTAGCTTGTTTAGACGTTGCTCCATACGATTAATTTGAAATTTGAAGTTAGAAATTTGAAATCAATATTAAATTTATATCTTTAAAAATTAAAACATTAAAAATTGAATAAAAATTAAAAACTCCTGTCTGCCGGCAGGCAGATCAAACTAAAAACTATCATACGATTATCTTAGTGAACAATAGTTCACATGTCAAGTCCGACATTTTGTCGGGCGCAGATCGCGATGAAAATCGGGGTCAATCCAAGACGAACATAGTTTAGCAAATCTGTACGCTCCAAACTCAGTTAGCAGCCTTACGAATTGTCTGATTCCGGAAGAAGGGGTTGTGTCTGGATTGTTGGAACACGCTAGATACAGACTTAATCAGCGTTTCACACTGTTTTATCAAGCTAATTTGACATTAGTTTATTTTTTCTATATTGTTATAGTATGGCTGTAAAACAGTACGTGAGATACGATCAGGAAAAAACTGGTTTTATCCATCACCTATCAAGCAAATCATACATTAAGGCAGTAGTTACAATTGCGTGGAGCTTCATGATGTTTGCTTTAGCACTAAATCTTTCGCTGAGCTATTTTAGTAATAGACTGGGTACCCGAGAACTTGCATCAGCGAAGCCACAGGAAAAGCTAATCCAAAACGGAGAGGTACAGGGTGTAGTTTCGGATATGACCAAAGTAACACCTAAAGTATCCTCTGTGGATGTTGAAGAGCAAGAGGATATAGTTAAAAATACCACCCGTTCACCAAGAAAAACTTCGTATAAGGTTGCTCTTTATGGTGACTCCATGATCGATACTCTTGGCACCAAGATTCAGGTTCTTCAAGATGCACTTAAAAAGAAGTATCCAAAAACCGTATTCACTTTCTATAACTATGGAGTAGGGGCGGAAAATGTGGAACAGGGACTCAGTAGATTTGATAAACCATTATTAACGAGTGACCGAAACTACCCACCTTTTAGTACACTTGGAGCCGATATTATTGTCGTTGGATCATATGCATATAATCCGTTCAGTCCGTTTGATCGAGATAAACACTGGATCAATCTTTCTAAACTTGTCGAAAAGGCTAAGGAGACCAATGCAGAGGTATATTTACTGGCAGACATAGCTCCGGTGAGAGCTGAGTACGGCCGTGGACCAAAAGGTGTTAATTGGGACTCGGTAACTGCGTATGAGAAGTCCGGTCAGGTAATTCAGCTTCTTGAGAACACGGTTGGAATCTCCAAAAATCTAAATGTAATTCTTATCAATGCTTTTGAGAAATCTACGGTTACGGTTAGAGGTGATGGCAAACGCGAGTATGTAAGTACGCAAGATGGAGTTCATCCATCGGATGCAGGCCAAAAATTCATTGGAGAGCAGATTGCCGACACGCTCATGTTGGACTAGTGAAGGATAGGGCGAAGATATCGTTGTACGAAATTTTCTATGCCGTTATTATTCAGATGATCTGAATCTAAGAAATACTTTGGATCTTTCATTACCTCACTAAAATCGAATAACGCAAAGTGTTCGGTTTTCTGAAGTTTGACGAGTTCCTTCTTTACCTCCTCTGTCTGTTTGTGTTTGGGGAATAAGGTAGGTGGAATGATTACCACAAGTTTTGCCCCATGATTAAGAGACAGCTCATTTACTTCATTTATGAACCTAAAGTTATCCGTATCGATAGGGTTAAGGTAGAGACTTTTCATACGAGATTGAATAATCTGGGCAGAGGCAGTACTCTGCTTGATCTGCGTTGGTGACATCGTCTTGTATTGATTCATTGCAAACAGATAGGAAGTTGTGGTCTTCCAGTTGTAATCACCGCTGGTGAGGAGCGTGTATAAGAAGTCGAGTCTGAAAGGTTCGTGATCGAAGATATGGGGATTACTAAGAAGTTCTCTGCGATAGAAAATAAATGGATCTAAAAAATAGACCGTAACTCTGTTTGTATTCCCTCGTTGGTAAAAGTAACTGAGGTATGTTTTCTGATTTTTAAGAGATTCACGATTCCCTCCTTGAGACAGGTTTATAAATGATCTTTGAAGTAGCTTCTCGAACTCGTTATGATTCTCAGCCCGTGAGAAGATTCTCGCATGAGAAGAACCAAGCAGTACAAAGTCATAGCTCTTGTTCTTGAGTATTACCGGAAGATTGGTTTCGGTTTCTCCGTTTCCTAGTTTATTTTCTGAAATGGAAAGCGGTAGACATGAGATAGCAATCGTAAACACGAGAAAAATTCCAACCTTTACAAACAGTTTCATTGCATGCAATTATAGTTGTTTTACGGTAGTGGGAAGTATTAAGACTCTCCTCGCTTATAAAAGCCGAGCTGGTAGAGAATAATCTGGAAGCGCTCCATCCATGTGCGATTTTTCTTTGTTAGTCGAATTTTCAGACTGTGAATATTTTGTTTATCTCGTGATGGGGTACGAAACTGTGAAGAAAAATATCCTTCTTTGACAACTGTAGCATTATTAAAATCTTTTGTTGAGACGAAGCTGTAGATTCCTTGAGTGTCTGAAACTACCATATCTATATCTTGTATACCCACCATTGCGCCGGAAATAGGATTGTCCCACTCGTCAACTACCTGACCCGTAGTTTTAATTGGATCAAAGTACTCGCGTAGAGTATTTACTGCAGATTTCGGTTTAAACTTATCGTCAAATATCTTGGTCGATCCTCCAAATGCCGTCCAGTAGTTGATTCCTTTTACAATATCTCGGTGTTTCGCCAGTTCTTTCAGATTGGCTCGGATAAGACGATCTTGTTCCCAGTCGCTCAGATCACCGTGAATATCTGGGATGGGTGCGCCGTACTCTCCCAAGACGATTGGGAGATGATTTTGAGCATAGAGTTCTTCTATGTCTCGGATAAGTTCTTCCGGTGTTTTTACATAGTGATCAATAACCTGAACTCCACCTGATTGCTCAAGTACATACTTCGGAATCATTTTAGCCACATCACCATTAGTTGAAAAATAGCCACAACTTACAGTTCTACTAATTGCTGCGAATGCATTCATGCAGTTTGCATAGGATGCGGGAAGAAACTCAAAAAATTTCTTTTTTATATCCTCTCCCTGTCGAGGATCACCAAATCCTCCGTTCTCTGGTTCTGGTGCAGGGGTAAAAATATCTCCCTCTTTAAAGAGATCTGGATGTTTCGTTATAAAAGCATAGGTCTTATCATTATGCTCGTTTGGATCCTTAAACTTTTCATATCCGAACCACCCCTCCCAAGCACTGAAATTGCCTCTAAACCAGACATTTAAGCCGTGTTTACGGGCCTCCACTACCCATGTCGCAAGAACGGGATAGAACTCCTCATCGTACGGTGTTGATATTGCAATATGGCTTGGATGAATCTCGGCTACCTTGTCTACAAGAAGCGGGATTTGATCGGTCACATCTGGATTGCGTGCCGCGTCTCGTGAGTACTTCATCGTGTCTACCGACTGGACCTCAAATAGCCGGTCGCTCGCATGAACATTACCATTAAACATAGAACTTAGAACGTAAAGTGCAAAAATAAAAATCAAAATTAAAAACTGTTTCATTTAAAATTCAATAAAAATTAAAAAATAAGAAATAAAAATTAATTACTGATTCTTCGAAAAATCAGAATCTCAGGTGAGGTATAGACCTTTTGAAAGTACTTATACAATCGTCCTCTTACCTTTGTGTCGTCATAGACAGCCTTCCAGACCGTATCATTTTTTTGCATCACAATCCATCTTGCATAGCGCTCAGGAGCTACGAGTGATTCGGCCCAGTACGGTTTATTACCAATATAGATGCTGCTTTGCATAGGAATACCGGTACGGACAAGACTTACTGTACGAGCATAGTCATCCATCAAGACAAGTCCATTATCGTAATTATCTTTAAGCCAACGTTCAGCAATTGGTCTTTTTGCGTGGGATAGTCCGACTACGCCATCTTCCCAGGTAATGACCTTCGAGTATCCGACAAAATACAGACCAAACTGAAGAATAAACAACGCCACAATCAAAGCACGTCCGCCAGATTTTGAGCGATTCCACAACCACCCAGAAAAAATTGCAGCAAACGGTACTGCCATCAGTCCATATCGAACATTAAATAAACGCCACTCAAAATCTACCGGTGTAAGATGAGGAATAAATATGACCGACTGACCGACAAAAAGAGTAAAGATGTAAAAGATAAACGGCGTAAGTAAAACAAATGAAATTAGGAATCTCTTCTTCGCCTCTTTATGCAGAAGGTACGAAATAAATCCAACTACTGCCATAAAAAATACAATAATGCCAATATTACTCATTGCGGTTACGAGGTAGTATGCGACTGCGGAACCAATGTTATGAAAGCTGGGTAACTCACCTCTTGACAGCCAGTTGGCTTGCTGAGTCTTGGCCGAGAATTCACTGTTAGAGAAGTAGAGTGCATCGCCAAGGATGAGGAAATCCCACAAAAACCATAGGGCAATACCAAAAAATGCAGGCGTTGCATATAGTAAGACCTTACCCTCAAGCTTTTGCCATAGAGGTTTCCCTTCTTTGAAGACTCGCGTAATATACATTCCAAAGACAGTAGCTCCTTGAAAGGCAACTAAGAACCAACCATCGTAGCGCGTAAGAGTTGCGCAGAATCCAAAGAAAGCCGCCGCAACAAGCGAGAAGATAAAGCTATCGTTTCTGATAAATCTGATAAAGAAGTAGATAGACAAAACGAAGAACATTATTAAGGTCATCTCGGTCATCGGAGTGGTCTGCATGTAGAGAATGTTGGGATTAAGCATGAAAACGAGAGATGCAAAAAGTCCTGCCCACCGATTGCGCGTCAGGAGCCCTGTTGTTTTAAAAATAAATACAGAACTCACAATATATGCGAAAGATGAGACGATAGATCCAGCAAGTCCCGTCCGCCATAAAGGATCGAACCAGATGAACGGAATCATTAAGAGGTGTGGAAATAGGAGCCATATTCCACCTAATTGAGCAAATCCTGGCGTTATGCTACTCACAACACGCTTAGCAATATTTAGGTGCGACTCAGCATCACCATAGGATACGATGTAGTCGTGAAAAATAAGACCAAGCAATTGCGGTCCAGCTAAACACAAATGCCATTACAGCAATAACAATCTGCCATCTCGTATTACGATATACATCGCTCAGCCAATCCTGAATTGTTTTTGTCGGAATACTAAATGTTAGATTCATGATTTTTTCAAAAAAGAGGAAAACAAATAACAATATTAAGACAATAAACAGCAGCGACCCCAAATTATGTAGAAATATTCATAGAGGGTAAACGTAGATCGTAAATAAGTGTTATAGATAAAATTACCGGTTTTATCTATGCCCATGAGCTCAAAGGCGCGCATGAAGTTGTAATATGGAATTTTAGGAAGTCAGCCTCAATTTTGGAGGAATCGCGTTTGTTGTCAATGCTCCTCCGAGCGCTACCGCTGATGAAAAAAACAAAAAGGAGGTAAAATCCAAGTCGCTTAAGCATAGAGTACGACCCTTTACTAATACCTATTGTAACTAAAATAGAGAACGCTGCCATTGCCGGAACAAGATACCTTGGTCCATAAGCCCAACCACCCCACGGATCACTCCAGCTGGAATATACGAACATGCTTGAAAGAATGAATGAAAACAAATAGAAAAACTCTAATTTTGCTTTTTATTATACTGCCAGAATGAAAGAAGAAATAAGATCAGTATAGGTGAAAAGAAAAAGAGTCCCTTATCATTACCCACCGCTAGTGTTTTGAAACCTTCAGGAGTTTCTTCTTCAGATAATGAGTTGAGAATTGGTGGCCGACTATACTTAATTGGTTCAGTTTTTTTGGAAACCGTCAATTGGTTAGTAAGCTTTCCATTAATAAAAGCGTATCGAGGAAGCTCATTTGCGAGCTTTGTCCAATGTCCAAAGATAGTTTGATTTCGATAAAGATGCAGTATGTTAAAAGTCATGAAAATGACAAGCATTACAAAAAAGCAGGCTTAAAATTAATCTTTACTTTATTTTTTAATGACTCGGTACTGAATGACGAAGCAAAGAAATAAACACCTAAAGGCGAGAGAGTTAGCGCATTTGGATAATCTATGAATAGAGCCAATGCGTAGAGTGATCCGACCAGTATTGCGTATAGATAAACAAGACTATTCTTGGCATTTTTATACTTCCAAGTAAGATAAAACATTAACATGGCGATAAATGCAGTTGGGGCATGTTGGTAGATAGTTATTGAGTAACTCCACGCTGTGGTAGCGAATGCAAAGGTAAGTGGAGCAAGAATTGATGCCCAAATAGGAAGTTTGAAGATATTTCGAGAAATTAAGAAAATGAGTATGATGGTGCCGACGGTTAGCAGACCCATTACTGCAAATGCTGACAGTGATCCTAGATTGTAATTCTGACCTATGATGTATCCGCCTAGAATTAGGTACGAAACACCTGAGGGGAAAAAACTGTAAATTTTATCTCCGTCGTAACCTGCGTCAGGTGAGGCAAATAAACCTAGTTCTTTACCCAATTCGATAGTTCCTCTATCTTTGATTGCGAGCATTTCCGCATAGGGCGCACGCTCATGTGAAGACTCGAACGGTAGAGTTTCAGCATTCAGTCTACTTAGTTCAGGTATTGATTCATGATTCCCATATTCTCCACGAAGC
Organism: Candidatus Roizmanbacteria bacterium; assembly: GCA_016699265.1. NCBI lineage: Bacteria > Candidatus Roizmaniibacteriota > Candidatus Roizmanbacteria bacterium. Next base: position 381,367 of record CP064967.1, read on the forward strand.
GTTGCGGTAAGTAAAACAGCGCTAAGTACTATGAGGAATATAATGGATAATATCTTTTTCATAACTATATCAATCTATATCAATTATACCACGAAACAGAGAGGTTTTATGAGCCAAACTGTTTTGTCCACAGTTTGAGTGTAACTGAATCTAAAGGGAGTACCACATCATCAAATGTCAGGAAGTCGTCCTTAGCAACATCTCGCTTAAGAATGAGGTTTTCTGCAAGACCTATGGGAAGAAGATTTTCTTTTCTTGCGACTGGACTATTCTCACAGACTCCATACATTGTGTACCCACCCATGACATCAAGCTTTTCCCCTTTTTTCATGTCTTTCTTCATTGCTGTTATTACCTCAACCAATGGTTTATCTCCTACTGCGACAAGAGTGTCGTCTTTATGCAAAAATGCTCGAGCAATTGAAGTTGGAGTTTCAAAATGGCAAAGATGATACGGTGCATAAAAAGGATAGATCGGTCCTTCCCCAACCTTATACAAGTTTAGATAATGTTTTTGAATAGGATCATCATGAGTAGCAAGTACAAAAATTCCTCCGTTAGGAACCGGACCAACTAAGTAATCAACAATACCTGTTTTGCTATTTACCAACTCATCAGCGCTATATTCTTTCACTGCTTTTTCTAGGGGAGTTCCTGACTCAACGGTGAGTCCATGCATACCACGCTTGGCTACGGTCATACCGGTACCATTGGCAACGCAGGCTTGCTCAAAAGAGATTTTAGTTCCATCGGCGAAGGAGGTCACCATATAAGGATTTTGTCCCCATTTTTTTGCAAATGATTCCTGAGTGGTTGGGTTTCTGTATGGATCTTGAAGACCTTTGATGTTTCCACAAAGAACTGGTTTAAGACCAAGTCCTTTAACATAGCGGTAAAGATTCATCTGTACACCAGGTTGATCGCCATCTGACAATGTGTAGACAACTCCAGCTTTTGTGCGAGATCTCTAAGCGCATACCCGATGGTACCATCGACTTCAGCGTTCATGGAGACAACATGCTTCTTGTGTGCAATTGCATCGACAATAACATTGGTTCCATACTCTATGGCTCCCGTTACCTCAACTATGACATCGATATCTTCGCTTTGTGTGAGATCTTTGTAGTTGTCGGTCACTACTACTCCCCGATCTTCAGCTTTTGCTTCCTTGAGAATTGCATGCGCTTTATCTGTAGTTCTGTTGGCTATTCCGACCAACTTCATTCCTTTAGTGTAGTTGAGGATCTGAATGGCTATACCACGCGCCATGAAACCAGCTCCAATCAGACCAACTCTGATGGGAGTGCCTTTTTCTCTAGTTGTTCGAGTTCCTTATCGATTATTATCATAAAAAAGTTATAAGTTCTAAGCTCTAACGCTCAAATAATTTCTAAGTTCTAATAATAAACTTTTCAGATTTATGATTTAGAATTTATTTGGATGTTAGGATTTAGTATTTAGGATTTATAATCAGGCCAATTTTTATCTTTATCGCTCATCTCGGTTGGCTCTGATGGCCACTCAATCTTAAACATCGGATCGTTCCATCTAATTCCGGACTCAGATTCAGGGAATAGAACTCAGAAACTAAATAGGTAATCTCTGCATTATCGGTAAGTGAGATTTGACCATGTGCGAATCCTTTGGACAGAGCATTGCTCTATGATTGTCTTCTGAGAGTTCTACTCCAAACCACTGTTTATAGGTGGGCGATTCAGGTCGAAGATCCAGGATGACATCAAAGATTGCACCTTTTGTACATCTGATTAATTTATCTTCTTGATGAGGAGTTTTTTGAAAATGAAGACCACGCAACGTTCCTTTCTTTGCACTGAGAGAAACATTTCCCTGCTTTACTACAAATGGAATCCCGGCTTTATCGAATTCATCAAGACAAAATGATCGACCAAAAACCACGGTCGTCTCCCGTTTTTCAACCGCAACAACGTTTTTATCTTTTAGTGGTGTTTTGGTAAAGATCATATTATTTACTCCAGAATAATTTATTATCTACTTTATGTTCTGACTTTAAATACTCAAGTTGTTTAAGGCGAGTATAAAGACGAGACTTATGCAGTTCTGTAGTGAGGTGTATTTCAGCAAAGATTTTCTGGAGTTCCTCTGCACCTTTTTACATTACATTGAGTTTTAAACTCAGGAAGAACCTTTGGATCCTGTCAAAGTTCACACGATAGTTTCGTTTGTCTCCGGTGCTGTCGCCAAATTCTGTGGTACAGCCGGGAAAGACCTCAGCAATAATCTCAGCCAACTGTCGCACCTGATAGTTATTGTCATTACTTCCGACATTGAATAGCTGGCCACCAATCGTAGAGCGTGGAGCGTTAAGCGTTAATCGTACTGCTTCACAGACATCAAGCACATGGACCAATGGTCTCCAAGGAGAACCATCACTGGTCATACGAATTATTTTTTCGGTGTGAGCTAAGGCACAGAGATCATTTACCACCAAATCAAATCTCATTCGTGGCGATGCACCAAAGACGGTTGCATTTCTAAAGATGGTAATGGTAAATGACTCTTCATTCATCTTCATGAGCATCTCTTCGTTCTTGACCTTTGAGATTGCGTAGGCGGTAAGAGGATTTGGTTTAGTACTCTCATCGCTAATGTTCTCTGAAGCGCCGTAGATGCTACATGAAGAAAAATAAACAAAGCGCTTAACTCCTGCCTGTTTTGCTGCCTCTGCTAAGATCTTTGTTCCACCTTGGTTAATCTCAAAGGTAAGCTCTGGATCATTTTGCCCAAGAGGATCATTTGAGAGCTCAGCTAAGTGAACAACCGCCTCAAATCCTTTCAAATCTTCAACCGTAACATTGCGAACATCCTTATTGATGAGCTCATACTCAATACCGGATACCGGATACAGATGTCCATCTGCATAGAAATTAGTGTCCAGTCCTACGACATCAAAACTTTTTTTAAGAAGCTCTTGTACGAGAATGGTGCCGATGTAGCCTTCTGAGCCCGTAACTAGTACTTTCATATGTTATTTCCATACCTTCCATGGAGCCGTACCACTTTTCCATTTTTCTTCTAATACATTTCTGTCATGTAAGGTATCCATAGGATGCCAGAACCCCTCATGACGGAACGCCGCTAATTTTCCTTCATGGGCGAGGTTAATCATTGGTTCCTGCTCCCAGGTTGTGAATTCATCTTTAATGTAGTTCAGAACCTCAGGTTCGCAGACAAAAAATCCTCCGTTAATCCAACCTCCACCATCTCCTTTCGGTTTTTCCTTAAAACTCTCAACGATGTCGTCTCCATCATTGAGTTGGAAGAGTCCAAAACGTCCGGGGGGCTGGACTACCGTAACGGTTGCTAGAGCACCCTTTTCTTTTTTATTTTTATCATGAAATGCGACGAGATCCTTAATGTTTACATCACTAAGACCGTCACCGTAGGTAAGACAGAATGGTTCATTCCCAATATATTTTTCTGCCATCTTTACGCGACCTCCGGTCATTGCTTTTTCACCGGTCTCTACAAGAGTAACCTTCCAGTTTTCAGCTCCATTAGAGTGGACATCTTTTGTGTGATTCTTAAGATCAAAGGTAACATCTGCTGTTCTGAGCCACTCATTTTGAAAGTACTCCTTGATCATGTGACCTTTGTAACCACAAAGAACAATGAACTCTGTGATGCCATATGAGGCATAGATTTTCATCACATGCCATAGAACTGGCTTACCACCGATCTCGACCATTGGTTTAGGTCTAATACCGGTTTCCTCGCTAATTCTGGTTCCGAACCCTCCTGCTAAAATTACTGCTTTCATATATTTATTTATTAAAACTTAACATTTTCATTTTCTTCATCGAAAAATTATCGGATAGTTTTGATTTTGTAACTTCCTTTGTAAATGGAACTTTTTAGCTTTTTTCTATAGTTTTTTATCAAATCTCCAACCAATTACTTTTGCAGGTACCCATCCAACAATTGAGTAAGGCGCAACATTTTTAGTGACAACAGCTCCAGCTGCGACTATAGAGCCTCTTCCAATTGTAACACCTGGCAATATGACTGATTTTGTTCCAATCCAGACATCATCCTCTATTACAATTGGTTTAGATATTTTTTATTTCTAACAGCCATTGGTAATCTCCAGTCAGAGTAATCGGTATTAGCGGTAATGAAAGTACAGTCGGGAGCGATTGCTACAAAGTTTCCAATCGTAATGTCTTCATCATGAAGTATGAACTTACAGTCTGAGTTAATAAATACATGATTACCCATCTTTACTTTACTAGGATGAGTGAAAGAACATCGCTTTGCTATTGAAACATCCTTTCCCATGTTTCCTATTAATAGACGCCACTTTAAAGTGCTCAAATACATTCTGAGTTTAAATCTTAGCAGTGCTATTTTTCTATCAGTGTTACCATGAGTATATTATACTATAAGTCTTAGTGAAGATGTGAGCTAATAATAGTTTGCAATTTCTGTCCGATGGTTTGTGTGCTGTACTGCTTAATAAATTTTTCGTGGCTATTTTTACTTATGCTCGCTAAAAGATTTGGATTTTTTGTACAGTTGTCCGATCTTTTCTGCCAAGTCTGAAGAATCTGAAGGTTTAGTAAATAATACATCCTCCCGATCGTTAAAAAGGGATCTCACAGCCTTAGATTCAGCAGTGACAACCGCCTTCCCAAGAGACATACCTTGGTAGACTTTATTCCCTACTACCCTATCCACTATTGGGTGTTTCTGAAAAATCCTAAGAAAATATGTCCTTTTGAGAGCGTTGCTAATGAGTTTGCTTCGGTTAAGGCTGTAAGAAACTTGATGTTTGTGAGGTTTAGTTTCTTCATGAGTGTTTGATTATCGGCTAAAGTGTAGCCTTTTCCTACCAACAAGAATGTTACTGATATATTTTTCAGTTTTTCAGCTGCTTTTATAATTGTTTCAACTCCGTGTAGTTGGCTATAGAGTCCGTAATAAACCACGACGAGCTCATCACCTTTTTGTAAGGTGTGTAGCCAGTAAATTTGTACACTTCATCATCCGCTCCAATTGGCAAAACCTCGATATTTTTATTGGGAACATGAAAATGGGAACTTAAAAATTCCTTCTGGAAAGGTGTGTCGGCAATCAAAACATCTGGTAGCTTGTAGACAAACTTTTCAAAGTTTTTAATTATGTCAAAAGAACACCACCGCGATTAAGAAGTTTTTTTTCTTCGGTGAAGCCAACGGAAAGCGTAACTAACGGGTAAAAAAATAATTTTTTTCCAAGAACCTGCGCCACAAGCCAACACCAAACAACATCTAAGTGCCCTGGATAACCAATGTATAAAGCATCTGATTGCCTAATTTTATCTAGATTTGCAAGGGTAACCGGAATCAAATTGAATCTCCTTAATATTCGCTGTACTAATTTTAAAGGCGAGGTTGAGTCGCTATCCTCCATCAAGGTTACCTTATTTGAAGCATTGATTTCATGTACAGTGATGTTGTTTTTTTCGAAGTGCTTTAATAATAAGTGTGTTGTTAGAATGCGTAGGATCGTAGGCTCCAATATATGCAACAGTGAGTGGTTTTATGCTTGAAGCGGTATTCATAATTTTTGGTTGAAAGCGCCAGTACCCAGTTTTTACGATTTCTTATTTTTAGTTTATGATATAGCTTTATGACAAACTTAAAATATAGTGCCTCGATCGGGTACTTCATGAATACTGGCAGAATTGCTCTTACATAATCCCTTAATGGTATTCTCCATTCATCATCAACTATACTTCCATAGCTACGCCTGAGTAGTGCGCGGGCGCTCTGAGTTCTATTTTCCTGATTCCAATAGTCTCTAATTGTTTCAGGAAGTCTATAATCGACCCTCGCATTTTTTTGCAAAAGCATAGTGACCTCCTAGTCGAATATTTTCAAAATATATGAATATGTCTACGTTTCCAGTTGGTGAGTTTTTAAGATTAATTTTTTAGCTAAGTTTTTACGAAGTGCCATAATTTTGCCTTCAACAGTAAGCTTACTTTTCCCTTCTTTGTATTTATGCCTCAGAGTGTTGAAAACAAGATAACTAGAATATACACTTTTTCCAACAAAGGACTTGGGTCGCATTGCAATCGGATTGCCATTCACAAGATTTATTCTCCTATCTTTTATTAATGGAGACACTAAATTATAAATAGTTCTGTCCGAAATAATCCTAATATCGTCGTTAAGTATAACTGTGACATCACTTATCCCTCTTTTAAAAGCTGAGTCATTGTTTTTAGATGACCCTTATTTTTAGTGCTTGAAGAAAATTCTATCTTTGAGTCTTTCATTTTTGCATCATTTTTATGATCTCATCAGATCCATCCGTCGAGCCATCAGAATGAATATGAATTTTCTCAATCACGATGCCCTTACCTTTTGTTGAAGAAGGGCTTTGATTATATTGCCAATATTTTCACGTGCTTGAAATACTGGAATAAGTATTGTAATCCCGATTTTCTTTTCATATTATTTAGAACTTTTGCAATGTGCCAGATATTACTATCGGTTTCCACCAATTTGCTTTCAATATATACCGATATTTGCAGTAGGAAGTAAAACACTATAAGAGGTGACTGAAGTATAGTTTTAATAAATGATTTGATTATTAGACTAGTTGGAATTGCATAAGATTGATTTACTAAATTGAACCCAAATTCTTTAATATTCATTTTTTTGAGTGTTCAAATCGCACGCCTTGAAGTGAGTGATCTTTTATTGATTTTGGCAGCTGGTATAGAACAATGGCATTTTTAACATACCTATACCCAAAACCATGAGTCTTAGCAAATAAATATGTATATGAATCTTCGGAATTGCTTAACTTAAAATCAAACTGTTTGTAAAGAGGTTTTGATACGCTCTCGCTCTTCCTACTGCTGTATAAATATTGTCGCCATTGTTCCAACTTTCAAAATACCGTGCTTAAATATCATGCTTGCAAACAATATATTTGATAGAAAATTGGTAGGCCTATCTTCTCTAATCTTGGCATAGGTAATGGCTGCCTGACCCTTTACGATCGGGGTAATGAGATTGTTAATAAACTGTGTATCCGGTATTCGTATATCGGCATCCAGTAGGAGCAGGATATCTGAAGTAGATTTGTCTTTAATTAAATTTAGAGAGTGTGCTTTGCCTCGGCGCTCACGATTTTCTATGACCTCAACCCTAGTTTTTCGTATTTTCTCCACAACATCGGCTGTCCCGTCGGTAGAGGCGTCGGAAACTACAATAATTTTCTCCATCAAGAAATCTCGCTGAACCTGCGCTACTAGATCTGCAATTAGCCGTGTGATATTACTGGCTTCATTGTATGCGGGAATTCCAATTGTTATTGTCTGTTTATTTTTCATATATGCGTCTTAATACCTTTCTTAGTGCTCCAGGCTATTGGCCATACCGCGTTCAACTGACCAGCATTCTTTATTGCAAGATATCTTGAGTAACTATTGAATAATGCGAGACTAAGAAAAGGTATTGGTTTTGTAACTGCAGTAATAACTGCATGTTTGAAATATAAGTGAATTGGAATTATGTATTCCTTTTTCGCTAATGGTCCAAAAAGTTGTACTAATCGTTTTTTTTTGCTACTATAAATCGTTCGATCTGTTTAAAATGATCACTGGCCGTTTTGGGCGCACGATAAAGCACTGTAGCTTTAGGAACGTGTACAAATCCAAATCCAAGAGATTTACAACTAAGATATAGAAAGCTATCGTTGCACATTATCGTGGATGGTACCTTCACTTGCTTCGCAAACGAATTTGAAAGTGCAAGTATTTGACCTATACATCCTAGTATGTTATTTCCTTGTTTATAATCTAAGCGAAGCCTTTGGTACATTTCATGACCAGTCATCGCCGCCCTCTCAATTACGTTTGTTTCTTCAATTTGAATCGGATTTCCACCAACAAGACCAACTTTGCTATTTTTTAACAGTGGTTGTATGAGGTATTCGATAGTTTTGGTCCTTTGAGAACTACATCTGCGTCAAAAAGTACAATAATATCTGACTTAAGAGATGAAAAAGCGAATTAAGATGAGTGGATTTACCAATTCGTTTTTTTTATATCAATAATTTGCAAACGTTTATTCTTTACTTGACGAGCCTTCCAGACTGTATCATCATTACTTCCGTCAGATATAAGTACAATTTTATCAATACGATAAGAGCGCTCAGTCTGTATAAGAATAGATCGAAGTAGATTCTGTATATTTCTTCCTTCGTTGAAGGCAGGTATTCCTATAGTTACTGTAGCTTTTTCATATTAGTTTTTCATTAAAATGGTAGTTTTGAGCTCTCTTCCTTTCTGTGAAAATATTAGCCATAATTAAGCGTGAAGCTTTTTTTCTGCGCAGGATTTCCAGCTAAAATTATTACCCCACTGCTCACTTTCTCTTGATAACTTAGTTCTATATTTCTTATTAGATAAGAGTCGATCTATTCCCATTGTAAATGCCTCTACATCTCTCACTTTTACGAGAAGACCAGTTTTGTTATTGATTACCGAGTCCTTTAATCCATCTACGTTAGAGGCTACTACTGGAGTACCGCAGATATTTGCCTCGATATTCGTAATTCCCCAGCCTTCAACCTCAGATGGATGAATAGCTATCCAAGATTGGGTTAAAATTTTGGCTTTTTCTTCTTCTGTTACCTTACCCATAAAATGTACATTATTCTGAATTTGGAGTCTTGCAACGAGACTTTCGAGTTTCATTCTATTTTCTCCATCTCCAGCGATGTTTAACTGAAGTGTCGGGTATTTCTTTTTCAATCCATGTACAGCTTTAATACCAACGTCTATGTTCTTGTAGTCGCGAAGTCTTCCTATATATACCAAGCTTGGATTGGTAGTTTTTTTTACTTTAGCTTTCTTAATACTTACACCGGGTTCAACAATAAAAATTGGTTTTTTCTTACCATAACCCATCTTCTCCATCGACTCCTTTGTCGATTTGGAAATAGTCATCATCTGCTGATCTTTGTAGATATATGGCATTGCTTTTTCCTCCAAAAACATAGCAATTTTAGAAAGAGGAAAAGGTAATCCTACCCTAAACATTTCTTGGTGAATATGATTTATGAGACCAACAATAGGCTTCTTAATATATAGAGGAGTGAAGAATGGAACTCCTTTTGCGGTATCTATAACAAGATCGTACTGGTTTCTTAATTTTAGAACGTAGTACAAGAACGCCCATATCGGAACTGTAAATAGACCACCTCTTCGGATGATGCGAACTCCGTCGATTATTTCATATCTCTTACTATGTCCATCGTTTCCACAAAATAATGTTACTTTATTGCCGTTTCTAACGAACTCTTTGGCAAGATTATGTAAGTAATACTCCGCACCACCTGACCAAACATGGCGGATGTCATACCAGTTTACGATTAAGATTCTTTTGCCAAATGGTGTATAGTTCAATTTTGGCAGTGGTCTAAACAGTTCAGCGAAATCAAGTAAATTAGCAAGAACAAACCCACCATTACGCTGGAGTAAGTGCAACAGAACATTTGCTACAAAGGTGGTGAAGCTGGTAAAAAAAACAACATTAACAATGTCTCCAATTGAAGCGTGGTTGTATGAAATACCTGTAATCATTCCAATAGTGGTTACCAGTGCTACGAAGGAGAAAAGGTAGTGATGACAAATTAAATGGTATACCGTGATTGTGTTGGCAACGGTGAATAAGGCTATGCTCATTGCATACAAGGTACGATAATCAGCTACAGAAGCCATCTTATCGGCAAAGACGAAGGGTAAAAGAACTGAGCCGAGCGGTCCTATCCCCACAAATGCAACTGTAGTTAGCGCTACTGTGAGTGAAAAAATCATATAGAAGTTCGTATTGGGATTTCGGTGCGCTCCTTCATCTCGGCTGACAATCGGAACCAGAAAGATATGAAAGAGGGAACCGAAAAAGAAAATAATCTTTCCTATTAGTGATAGAAATGCGTATATCCCTGCCTGAGTTGCGGACAGATAATGTTTGACCAAGAGAATATCAAAGGTTAAAAAGGCATTGGTTGATAGACCTGTAAACATTGATGCGAAGAAGAATGTCTTCATAAACGAGTATTTATGCTCTGATTTGGGTTGTTTGCGAGTTACGACCGATGCAACTATTAAGCTAAGTGCTGACGCCAACAAGACAGAGAATGGAATTGAAAGATAGGCAAGTTCTGCATTGCCTAATGACACTGAAGTGAAAGCAAATCCTAATTTTGAGATTGCTTCAACAAGAAAAAATACCGCGGTCCATACAAAGAGAAAACGTCCATGAACAAATCCCCTTGCTACAGAAGCGAATATCCCAAACATTATCACCGGAATGAGGGAAATGAGCGGTAGATAAGAATTGACATGAAAGTACCCAAGAAGAAATGGCATCGACACAGACCAGATCAGTGAAATCATAATTGCATATTTAATGCACTTTCGCATGATCTGCTTATAAAAAGCTGTTCCAGCTGCAATGCCTGATCTTGCCGTGATAAAGGCGGTACGGTGATTAATTGTTGCTCCTAATGCACCAAATCCAATACTAAAGATATAGAGAAAAGTGTTTACTAAGGCTATAAGTCCAAAGTTTTCAAAACTTAAGGTTCGACCTAGATAGGCATTAAAAACAAGGTTAATGAGGTTGGAGAAGACCATGCTTCCGATGAGAAAGCTATTTTGACCTAATATGTATTTCGCAACGAGTGATTTAAGTTTAACCATGGGTATTCTGTCAGGATCAAATTATATCAATAAAGACCTATAGAAGCAACTGATTTAGGCAGAAACACCCTTGTCTGCGATCTTTTGGTTCACGAGTTCGTGACCAATTGTTTGCTCGGACTGTGCGAGAGCAGCTTCATTATCATAGTGGAAGCCATGCGTAGTCTTTTCCCAGTAATGTGGGTCTCGAATAAGACCGACGACGGCCAACCACCCTGCATAACTCATGGTAAGCCAGTAAAAGGGAACTAAGTATGCAAACTTTACCAGCTCATAGTGTCCCCGCTTCACCGATCCTATCATGTAATAGTACATATATAAGAAGTTCCCGAAGATAAAACAGACAATACCCATATATAAGACAGGCGCAGGGAAGAATCGTTCGATAACTGGCGCTGCACCACTTCTCCATGTAAAGTAAAGAATGGTCGTACCCCACATAATTGGGTTAATAAGTGTAGATAAAATCTTAGCGCCCATCACCAACTGGAAAGTGTATTTATGATGTCTTTTTCTACTTCTTTTAAAGAGAGACAGATCGCGTGTATGTACGAGATATGTCTGCATGTATCCTTTGATCCAACGTGATCGCTGTTTAATCCAGCCAATGAAGTGACTGTTAGCTTCCTCAAGCGTTACTGATTCAAGGATTGCAGTTCTGTACCCCTTTTTAATAAGTCGCATACCAAGGTCAGCATCCTCGGTGACATTAAATGCGTCCCAGACATCGAGCCTTCGCAGCTCATTAACTCGGAAATGATTCGAGGTGCCTCCAAGGGGAATTGGCACATCGGTTGACTGCATACCGGTCAGAACTAGGTCAAACCATAATGAGTATTCTGCCGTAAAGATTCTGGTGAGAAGATTCTGATGAGGATTATAAAAATTCAGTTTGGCCTGCAGACAGACAATGTTTTTGTCCGACTGTTCGAATGCAAGAACTGCTTTCTTGAGCTGCTTGGGATCGGGCACATCCTCAGCATCATATATGACAACGTACTCCCCTGTCGCGAACTTCAGACCATAGTTACAGGCCTTTGGCTTTGTTTTTGGGAGCGAGTGAGGGACAACAATAATCTTTACAAAGCTTGGAAGTTTCTTTTCGTACTTTGAGATATGTTCAAGGGTCTCCTTATCATCTTCCTCAAGAAGAAGAAGTACCTGCAACTTGTTCTTTGGGTAATCAAGTCGGCTCATTGCCGAAACGAACTGTGGAATCACCTGCCACTCTTTATACAAAGGACAAAGAATTGTATATTTGGGCCATGTACGCTTTCGGGCCTTATCCATCTGATCCGGAGAAATTTTGATTTCAGGCTGTTGAAAGTAGCCTTTTTGCAACATATAGAAATCGAAAAATAGCATAAGGAAATAAAGAGAGGTCAATAGCGCTATCAGGACAATAAGGGTAATGTTCCACGAAGCTATAAAAGCAATCGTTAGCAAAGTAATGAGGGCGAAAACAAAAATGATTTGATCAGCGCTAAGTCTATTAAAGGCAGTTTCATGATGTGATAATGTGCTGTGATGAATGTATTCTTTACCTTTGTAATGAAAACCATGACCTTTACGCTTGATGTCTCCATCTGAAAAAGGGACGGGGTATTGTTTGCGGTATTTTAGTCTAATAGATGAGGATCCTATCTCAAGAATGGCCTTAAAAGATTGATTTTAGGAGTTCCCAATTCACTTTTTTGAAACATAATATTGTGTGATTTTATTTTATATCCAGCGTCGCGGCTACGCAAAAGAAACTCTAGGTCAAAAGACCACTGTGAAGGTGACAGTACCAGTTTATCAAGAATTTCCCGCTTAAACACCTTCATTCCGGACTGCGCATCATGATTGAGGTTGTGGAGTGTTTTGGTAAAGATGAGATGAAAGCCTTGCTTAAAAATCGGCGCAAAAATGAGGCTTTGTACTGCTTGCGGTTTGCGACCACAATATCTGTCTGGTCATCGAGTAGTCCAACCATATGGGGAAGTTCTTCCGGCGGATACTGGAGATCTGCGTCAATCATCGCGATGATGTCGTTATTGGCGTAGCTGAATCCTGAATAAGAGAACGAGCCTTTCCTCGTTTTCCCACCTTCTCATGAATTTCTATCGGATACAACTTAGCTAAAGCTTCAAGTAGAGACACCGTTTTATCGGTAGAGTTATCGTCCACGAAGATGAGTTCGTATTCAAGCTTACTTTTGTAAAGCTCGAGTGGACCCGATTAACGAGATCCGTAACGGATCCTTCCTCGTTCCATACAGGAACTATGATAGATATTTTTTGCATGTTTTAATACTCCAAACAATGATTATACTATAAGACTGAGTTAGTATCTAGTATGTAGTATTTAGTATCTAGTATTTAGCGCATTGCGACAATCTCATTTTCAAGAGTTGCAACGACTACAAATCGTTGGGTGTCCAGAAACCAGAGCAGGTGTAGAGAGTAAGACGCTTGTCGTGGGATTGTTTTAATACATTAGTTTGATCGGGAGAGACATTTGCGGTAACCTGAACAATAAAGGTCCGTTTCATTCCGTTGGTATACTCGATCTCAATTTTTGATCCAGGCTTAATTTTTTCAAGACCTCCAAGGAGAGATTCCCAGTTGTGTCCGTACATTATGCCATTTCCCTCCTCACCAGGAATTTTACTTGAGGTTAGATATGAGATTCCTTTGTCAGTGAGCGTCCATTTTCCATCATTAATTGTTGCGGGAATGATTGGAAGAGTTTTATGTAAACTTGGGATTCGAATTATACGAGGGAGGTAGGTGACGTTGCGGCACGCGTTAATAGAGAGAGGCTCGTAATTATTGAAGGTGATTCGTGAGGGATTAAAGCGCTGAACGATCAGGATAGTGCTGAAGCCAAGAAATGCGGCGCCGAGGATTGTGAAAAATTTACCTAGTAATCGTTTCATATATTTCGTATATCGTATTTCGTATACCGTATTCAGTATTACGTATTCGAATTAAGACTGTTTTTTGAGAGAGCGACCGGCTACAAGAAGTGTAATTCCAATAAAGGCAAGAGCTACGATCTCCTGAAGGTTTCCGGTTGTTGCTAGTCCAAGAACCTGACCATCCTCTGACGAACCTCCTCCCTTTCCACCAATGCATGAAAAAGATGAGTTTTTAGCCACGTATGGAGCAGAATGGAGTCCCCACTTGTCTCCAAACGGAACATAGTGCCATCCCTGACGTACTAAGTCGTCGATCTGAAACTGAGTAAGACTCGATACCTTCCACCATATAGTCTGGATACCGTCGCCGGTGTCTGGGCAGAAACACTGAATCACACGATCATCATCAATTGAGTACACACCATCTGATCCTTTAAACTCTCGTGGATCTCCTACGATACCATGAGTCCCATAAGAGTAATATGCTCTTGGATTACCTTCGTGATTAAGACATGATGGGAAGTTTGGAGCAGTAATTGCGAATGTAGAAAATGGCATCGCATAAAATACGAACATTGCCAAAACGACGCTGGTCAAACCCCTTACAATCTGACGCATAATTCTTTAAGCCGATAGTATATCAATACTATCGGTCTAAATCAAGTCTTTGGAGCGACTAGACAATCTCGTCACGTTTTTGGCGAACAAAGGAGATCCATTCTTCGATGACCTCTATGATCATCTTGAACGGTGCTTCGATTATGAAATCGAAGATGAAGGTAATGAAGTTAAGGTGGGATAAGCTTCTGCTCAGGAACTTCCCGACCGATAGTATTGGCATAAAGAAAAAGTCAGTAAACGGTCTGAAGACAGCCTCTCCTTCCGGTAGTTGGTACTGTTTTGCAGTTTGGCGAATTCTATATGCAAAGAAGGTCACAACCGATACGAAGAACATAAACAAAAGTTTGCTAATAGCATTAAATCCAAATATGCTGAGCAGGGCATTAATTAGCCCGAAGGTTATAAAAAACGTGATGGAATAGAAGATGGTAAAGACAAAGATTCTGGATGGATTTTGCACTTTGTTCTCCTTAGTGACCAGTGAAAGCGTTGTCTCAAACTCATTGTCGCTGTCTAGAATCTCGACAATCCGCTGGTATATTCTCTTTGTATTTTTTGCATCTGGAATCTTAGTAAAGGTAGCAATTAGAAACATAAGAAGTGGTGGGATAACCGTATTTACTATTAGCGAAAAATAGTTAACCTCACCATAGATCAAAAGCGATATAGGATACTCAAGAATAATAGCCAAAAGCATCTTAGTTATAAAGATGTAAACGATTGCTTTCAGTGCTAGGGTCTGAAGACGTGATTGTGAGGCTGAGTACTTCTCTCGACAGATCTGATCCACATCGTTCAGTAGAAGTTCTGGGTTTGCCAAAATGTCTTTAGCTTCTATTCCACGTCGCTGTACAAGGTCGGCAAGAATGAGGAAAGGTGGTTTGTGAAAGTTAACAAACCTTCTGAGACGATCGGTGTTTGGGTTGTTTATAATACTGTCAATTTTGTGAAAAAGATTTGGAAGTTTTGGAATGAGCACATCTATCTGTTGTTCGGTTTGTTGCGACAAAGGTTTCTCAGAAAGAGTAAATAGATGGTAACGAAGATAGGCAATGTCACTTTGATTGTATCCTTTTTCTATCGCGACAAAAAATGAGGCATTCTTTTCTTCCTCAGTTACCTTTTCGATCTTAATTTTTTTCTTAAGAACCTGAAACATAAAAAAAGTAAACAGGGAGTGTTGTTTGGCCTCAACTGGCTGCAAGGTTTCCTCTATCTCACTGGACATCATGTGGACGAGAAACTGGCGTATAAAGATGCGATTTGCGGTTTTCTGACCGATGAGTAGTTGGTCTAAAATTCTTTTATAGATATCGATGATATGCTGGATCTGAATGGCGTGGGGTGCGCCAAGTGATTCATTGGGAAAGTATCGAGCCCAAAGGAGCTCTCGAATAATATTCTCACCTTCGTTAGTTCCCATTGGATTCATCGACATTCTGCGGCGTAGTATTCGTTCTATGGCAGCTCGTCGAATTAGGTGTGCGTCACGGTACTCAACCGCATTTCGAAGACGTTCGTAAGCAAGCGCAAAAAAGGTAACAGTTTGAGAAACTGAAATCTTAGAAAGATCATCGGGAGCTGTGGGAGACTTTATTTTCTTGAACTGCTCAAGAAGCGCCGTTGTATACTTAGAAAGTACAATTTGATCTGCCATAACAGTCCATAGTATACTATAAGCCCTCCTCATATTTAGGAAGAAGGTGTCTATGTTTGATTGAGCAGGGTTAGAATCAATATTGATTTTATGAAAGAACGATTACGCGGTGCAGCAACTGGTAGATCAGACAACGCTCTTTGCGAAAGAATTTGTATCGACTGTCAGCCAAGCTCAAAGCTATTCCAGTTGGCATAGGTCTTCTTGGTCTTGCAAGTGTGGGAGTCATAACGTGGAGACATCACAGAGAGCTTCTTTACAAAAGTCTCGAACTTGATCCTTATTTTAAAAAATGGTCGATTTGGAGGAGAGTGTCTGATCGATAGAGAATGGACCCACGATATTTCGGCATTTCTACACAGAATTCATCACGTAAATGGCAGATGCGTCTCTGTTCCCTTCTACCAGATATCTAGAGCGGCCCGATGGTTGGAAGATAATCCTGAGATGAAGACAAAGTTAGGTTCCTAATGAATTTAAACATCTAGATCCTTTTGTAGACATATTTACGAGAGATCAGGTGCTTCAATTGGGATGCTAGCCGATGAGGAGATAAAACAAGACTTGAGTCGGAGTATAAGGAGCCCGACTGGTACTCGGAAAAAGAGCTAAGTGATTTATTTAATCCTACTGAGCCTCTATATTGGGTCGATGCCGGAAGACGGCAGGCAGGAAAATACTCAACTGAAGAGATGGCTAGAATTCTTCTGACCGATCCTCACTCCCCGCTTTACAACGTCCTAAAATGGCAGACTAAATGGTGTAAGAGCAGAAATTCTCAACAATGTAAGGGACTATAAAGTTGCAGGAAATTTATTTAAAGCAGAGCCGGCATCGAAGCCAGATGACCTTAAGGGAAACCGATGATCAAGAGCTCATCATGTAGTAGCAGATATCTTAGCTGGATTCGTCTTTCGCCGAAAGTTGCTGCTCTTGTGATAAAAGGCAAATATCAGCCGAAGGATATTGGTCTTGCCATTGTTGCCGGTAGCGCAGCGAATGGTGTAAAGATGTTAGCTGGCTTATCTGGTGGAAATATTACGAATGGACTGGGACACGACGGACCTCTTACTGCAAGAGATTTATTACGTGCATTATCCAAAAAAGATTATCAGATCAAAATAAACTCTGATGGATCGATCTCAACCAACACGGTTTATACAGGATTTATTGGTAGGATTTTAAGCTGGATTACATACGACGAGGTAGGAGGACAGGACGAGCACCATAAATTTCCAGACAAGATAGCATATACGAGTAGAACCGGTCGAGACGCTATTATTGATGCGCCATGGGGTAGTTTCACATCGTACTTGGCTCACAACAAGAACTTCGGATTTATAAAGCCCGGAAATGGATTCGATCTGAAGGAAGGAGAGAAACGACCCGACATGCCACATGAAGGCGTTGAGATTATTCAATCTATCCGAGCCGCTCAGTTTGCGGCATCTTCTTAAAGACGAAACCTCACTCTAAGCTCGAAGAGGATATAAATCATTAATTCTGGTCAGTTCTGCGATCAGCTCTTTTCGATCCATCCCGAGTTGCGCTGCGAACTCACGTGTAGTTGGAGGACACTTTCCTGAGTCAAGCATCGAGAGTATGGTCCATTGTTTTCTGGTGAGGCCAAGGTTGCCAATTTCAGCATCTGAAGAAGGGGTTACCAAAGGGGCGTTTCTTCCATGCTCATCTGCAGTAAAATTATCTCGAAGTAATGCAAGCCCGTCAGTGTAGATACTTTTTGCAAAATCTATGGATCTGCCTGTTGCCTCCGCTATTTCGGACCAAGTTTGTTCCCTACCGTCAAATATTCCGGTCCTACGTCGAATGACCTCACCTACAACTCGAGGTAACTCAGCAAGCAAACGCATTGCCTCATCTGAAGCGTGATTTTGGAGCGCAACCTCATACGCAGGCGTAGTGCCTCTATCCTCGAGAAACTCCTCCAGAGTATAGTCCTTCTGAGGACCTTTAACCGTTGCAACGGGTTCCTGGATTGATCTGAAATGTTGCGCTATCTTTGCTTTCAGTACCTCGTCAACTTCTACGATAGGAATTTGCATACGATCTGCGATTTGCTCAGGAGAAATTTGTTCTGTGCCAAATTTCTGAACAAGATCAGCTACAGTTGTATCAACTGCTTTCGACAGACGATTGAGGTCTTCGGGAAGCCTGACTGGATTCCCCATTTGCCCCACCAGCTTTGATATCCTACTGCGAATCTCCCTCGATGAAAAGGTAGTGAATCTAAATCCTCGCTCAACCTCAAATCGCTCAACTGCACGCATCAGGCCTATATTTCCTTCCTGAACCAAGTCCTCCAGAGCGACACCTTTCCCTTGGTATCGATTGGCGAGGCAAACCACGTATCTGAGATTGTGAAGTGTAAGGTCGTCGGTAAGATATTGAATAGCTGGACCGTTTCCATGCTGCCGAGCCTCGTCAAGCAGACGAAATCTTTGTGCATGTTCGTTATGAGTGTATACCGGAACGCTGCCAATGGCCCGCTTATACTCCGCAAAGGATGACACTGCCATTACTTCCTGCAAAGATCTCGGTCGAGTTTCAGTCGTTAATCTCGTTTCCCTTTCGTGTATTGCCATAAAAATATCTGAAGAACAGAAAGGTATATTATAGCTTTTTGAGGCTCTATAATCAATTAATAACTCGAAGTATTCATCTTGCACGTTGGCCACGTAGACCTGCGAGGTCTACGTTAGTGGTCTGAGGATTTTTCTTTGGCGCCTGATTTAAGGATTCGATCGGTGAGCTGCTGAAATCTTTGTTTCATCAGCTCCTCGGTCTTCGCCTCCACATTCAATCTAAGAAGAGGTTCGGTATTTGAGCTTCGAATACTGAGACGCCAGTCAGGAAAGTCAATTGAGATTCCATCAAGTCGAGATAGTTCACCCTCACTATTCTCCTTTACAATTTCTTCCATGAGGGATTTTGAATCCCCTCCTTCAGGGAGAATAAAGTTACGTTCTCCTGACTCAAATGAACTTACTAGTCCAGAAAGAAGTTCCGATAGTGGTTTTCCTGTTTCGCTAAGCGCTTTAAGAATATAGATTATCACTCGTACTGCGCTCTCTGCCCCTCCTGTTTCACCAAAGTAAAAATGACCTGAGGACTCCCCTGCAAAGTAAGCTCCTTCTCGATTCACGTCCTCGGTGATAAAGGCATGGCCAACCTTACTTACAAAAATCTTTCCTCCATTTTTCTTCACAACCTCGGTAACATTTCTGGTGTAGCGTATATCGACGACTATGGTTTCGTTAGGATGTTCTTTAAGTATTTCTTGAGCGATGAGAGATGAGATAAAGGTTGCCGGAACGACCTGACCTTTTTCATCGATAAAGAAAACACGATCTCCATCGCCATCCGGCTCAATGCCAAAATCTGCCTTAACTTCCTTAACCTTGTCCTGAAGAGGAATTAAATTATTAAAGTCTAGGGGATCTGCTTGGTGCGCAGGGAAGGTGCCGTCTAAATCAAAGTTCATTTTTATAAGTTCTCCTCCAACCTTTTCAAAAAGTTTCGCTACGTAGAGAGAGCCCATACCATTCGCCGGATCACAGGCTACTTTAAATTTTTTAAGAAGTGAGATATCAACAGTCTCTAATGCATCGGCTATCTCTTCGTCTAGAACATCGGTTCGTTCAGTTACGGTTCCGTCGTTTGTGTATTCAGGAAACTCTCCCTTTAGGGCCATTTCTTTGATCTCGTTCATTCCGGTCGACTTACCTATCTTTATGATTTTGTTTCCATCGCGTTTTACAAATTTGATACCAGCCCACTCTTTCGGATTGTGTGATGCGGTAATATCGATTCCGGCGTCATAGCTGTACTTTAGTACCGAATAGTAGAAAGTCGGCGTTGAGACCAGTCCGATATCAATAACCTCAGCTCCACAGGCAATAAGTGTCTTTTTGGCTACCTCAAAGAGCGCAGGTCCGGAGGTTCGCATATCTCTTCCAATAACTACAGATATACTGTCCTTCTTCAGATTTTGTTTGAAGAAACTATAGATGCTTCTAATTATTGACTCCATCGCTTTCTCATTAAGATCCGTTGGATAAACACCTCGAATGTCGTAGGCTTTGAAAAGTGATTGATTCATAGATCGTTTACAGATAATAACAAGATAACAGAGACAGTGATTCTCCAACGGTATAAACCGATTTCCCCGTCTTTAAACGTACTTCAATACTAAGCAATTTTTCATAAAAATCAAGAAGATTTTTGGTATCCCATTTGAAAGCCTGAGCTTTTAGTTTACCTACCTGCCACGACTGCATTCGCGTAGGAACCTCACCAAGTCGAATAGCTAGTAGTGATCGAATGTGACGGGTGAGCATGATCTGCATAAAAAGTTCGGTTGTTGGAGTTACAAGACTGTAAAACTCGGCGAGGAATTTTTGAGGTTTGAAGGGTAACATTGATCGAGAAGCGTAAATACCGATGAACTCAGTTTGAAGTCCTTAACAACTCCCAAATCGGCAGTTTTGATCTCCCTTTTCCCATATTTGCTTCCCAGATAAAAACAGAAATCTCAGATGATTTTGAGATCGTTAATAACGACTTATATAAATCGCCGCTTCCTTTCCTTGTTATTTTTTTTGAGGCATTTTCGAGGAGGTATATTGGTATCTCGAAAAGTGACATAGGTTGAGTATCTTGCAGACTAAGATCTATACATTCTGCAGCTGTTATCGTTTTTACAGTTGAGCCATGTTTTTCGACATGTAGCTTAAGCACTTCATTCAGGTAGTTTCTTGAGGCGACTGAGTCCTCACCGCAAATAATCGTGATCATCGTATTTCGTATAACGTATAGCGTATAACGTATCAAGTATAAATCATAATGTTTGAATACGGAATACGAGATACCAAATACGGTATACTGAAAATATGTTTGATCTTGTTTCCATAGGTACTATCTCTGCAGATCTCTACTTTAGCGCCGATGAGCTCACTAAAAAAGACAAGAGGCTCTTTCTTGCTATCGGCGGGAAGTATCGAAGTGAGGACTTTAGTATGAGTGTTGGTGGCGGTGCCGCAAATGTTGCGATCGGAGGTAGAAAAAATGGTTTGAAAACAGCTGTTGTGGGTATGATTGGTAATAATGTCTTCCGAAAAGGAATAATGCAGAGATTGCAGATCGCGAAGGTAAACACATC
Source organism: Candidatus Roizmanbacteria bacterium (assembly GCA_016699265.1). Taxonomy (NCBI): domain Bacteria; phylum Candidatus Roizmaniibacteriota; species Candidatus Roizmanbacteria bacterium. The sequence continues at coordinate 402,470 of CP064967.1, forward strand.
GCATGTTTTATTTAATCAGACCGCAATAAGCGTTTCTGTAATTTTACTTGATGAAAGCGGTGAGCGAACCGTGATTACCCACCAGTCGTCACACGAGCATATACTTGAAGAAACGCATATTTCGCGCAGGAATCTAAATACAAGAGCGGTGTATTTTGGGAATCTTTCACATGTTTCAGTTAAGGAACGAAAGGCTCTAATGAAATCCTTGAAGAATAATGACGTTCAAATTTTTGTAAATGTGGGACCTTTGGAATGCTGTAAGCCCAAGCAGTTCATCTCCGATCTACTAGAGTATGCAGATGTTTTAATTGTAAATACGCATGAGTTTGCCGACATTGTGAAGAAGGATGTAGAGAAGATCGATTTTAAAGAGTCTATTTTATCTTATCTTCCGAATATGAAGGATGCGATAGTCATTGTTACTGATGGAGAGAGTGGAAGCTATGGGTATGAAGGTGAAAAAGTTTTTTACTGTGCTGTAAAAAAACAAGATCTTGTTGTTGACACTACCGGTGTTGGAGACGGGTATACGGCGGGTTTTATAACTTCCTTTCTTCGGTACTCTGATGTTGAGCGAGCGATGAAAGCCGGCACACGATACGCCTCTAAAATAGTCAAGAAAATCGGAGCAAATTAATGTTTATTTTCTCCCATAGATCCACACTCCAAGAAAAGTGACACTTGCGCCTAACAAGATAAATGGTGTAAGTCTCTCATGTAAGAAAATGGATCCGAAAATTGAGGCAGCTATTGGATTAAGATAAAAGGAAAGACTCGCATACATCGGACCTCCTTTTTGAAATAAGTTTTTGATATAAAAATAAAAAAAACCAACTGTTCCAAAAGTTGCCAGAAAATGTAAGTCCAGCAATTGCTGGCAAAGAAGGTCCGGAAATAAGTAAGGATTGTACCGAGTAAAGTCTATAATTAGGAAATAAATTGGAGTCAAAGCAAGAAAAAAAAAATTACGGTAAATTAAGCTCCTTTTTTGAAAAATTTTTTGAAAAGGATTTAACAATTGCAGTATAAATAGCAAATGACACCATAAGCGGCAAGAAGAAATATGTTACCTAAAAATGTCCCGCTTTAATGTTTGATTTTTCAAGAATAGGAATAAGAACAATCGAGAGGTTCCAATTAATCCAACAACAGCGCCCATAATCTCATTTTTCCTAAAACAGTTGATGTAAAAATAAATGAGAAATTACACCAATGAGAACTGGGATTGTTGTCGAAATAACACTAGAAATAATAACTGTACTGAGATGAATTCCAAAAGCAAAATAAAATCACATTAGAAACTGCAAAATTGATACAAGATAAACCTTCTTTGTATTTAATTAAAGTCTGAATATTGTTTTTTCTTGACAAAAGGCGATAAGATTAGAAATGAAATTAGGAATCTGAGAAAGTAAAAATAATAGGTGAGAAAAAGTAAGCCCAATCTTTATTCCAATACTATTTAGTGAGCCAAGAAAAACGATTGTTCAGCAATAAAAGAAGAAAATTTATCATACTAACTTGCAAGTTCTTCGAGAAGATTCCGACCTGTCATCTCTCCTGGTTTGAGAATGTCTAGAAGGGCAAGAATAGTTGGAGCAATGTCTGCTAAAATGCCGGAGGGTAACTTTACCAAACGGCCTTGTAGTGAACTATGAATGGCAATAAACGGAACAGGATTATCAGTGTGCTCGGTTGAGATCTGACCAGTTGATGGGTTTATCTTCTCCTCTGCATTACCATGATCTGCGGTGATAAGAACGTAATGACCGAATGAAAGTGCTGTCTGTACAACCTTACCAAGACACTCGTCAAGTACCTTAATAGCCTTGATTGTAGCCTCGATGCTACCGGTATGGCCAACCATATCAGCGTTCGCAAAGTTGACTAGAATGAAAGGATACTTCTGTTCTTTCATCTTTTGAGTCAACACATCGGTTAGTTCATAAGCAGACATTTCTGGTTTTTGATCATAGGTAGGAACTTTAGGAGAAGGAATTATAACGCGGTCTTCGTTGGGAAAAGCCGCTTCACGATGTCCATTGAAATAAAAACCAACAAACCTTTCCTTTTCGGTCTCAGACATACGTAGCTGAGGTATTCCCTTTTCAGATATGAGTCTTCCTATTGGTACGCTAACGACATTCGGTGGAAACGCGATCTCAACAGGAAGTTCTTTTTCATATTCCGTCATAGTAACAAAAAGGAGATTCTTTATCTTATCGCCACGTTGAAAAGGGGGGTTAAAAGCTTCTGGAGATTTTTTTTCAAGATGGGTCTTTTCGTACTTAATTGCATATGGATCAAAGGATAGTGTTTTATTCGCCTCTTTTTGAAAATCTTCAAGAACGAAGGCTTTTGTAAGTTCTCTTGGTCGATCAATACGATAGTTAAAATATATTACGGCATCACCTTCTTTAATAATTACTGGAGGTTGACCGAGAGTTGTTATGTTTGTGGGCTCAATAAACTCATCTGTAAGATTTTTCACATACGCATTCTGAATAGCTTGCTCTGCAGTCTCTGCAGTTGCACCGATTCCTTTAGTGAGACAAACATACGCTTTTTCAATTCGTTCCCACCTTCTATCTCGATCCATCGCGAAGTATCGTCCTAGTATCGTTGCAATTTTACCTACACCAAGTTGCTTAAGTTTGTCCTCCAGTGGCTTGATAATTTCCATAGCTGATTTTGGGGGAGAGTCTCTTCCATCCGTGATTGCATGTACGAATACATTTGAAAGATTATTTTCTTTGGCAAAAAATAAGAGTGCGTGGAGATGGTCAACGCTTGCGTGTACACTACCCTGACCGACGAGACCTATAAAATGAAGATTGCCTTTTGTTTTTTTTACATGCTCAACGGCTTTTAAAAATGCTTCTGTTTTGTAATAAGATCCGTCTGCTATCGACATATTAATACGAGGAAGATCCTGATAGACGATTTTCCCAGCACCAAGATTAATATGCCCGACCTCGGTATTTCCGACCTCAACCGCAGGAAGACCAACTGCCTCACCTGACGCCTTAAGTTGTGTGTTTGGATAGGTATAAAGGTAGCTATTAATGTTGGTGGGGTTGGCTAGGTAGATAGGATTTCCAGGACCTGGAGGGGCAATTCCAAAACCATCAAGGACTATAAGAACGACTGAATTCATTAATTCATTATAGTAGCTTCTTATTGAGATAACAATAAGCCAGACCACACGCAATTGCGTCAATTTCATCGTCAATTTTGCCGGTTAAGTCAAGTTTTGGAAGAGTTAATCCGATCATTTTTTTTACTGATTCTTTGTCTGAGTGACCATAGCCAGTGACAATTTGCTTGATCTGAAGTGGTGTGAGTAGTGACAGAGAAATGTTGTGTTGAGCCGCGAGTAGTTGAGCTATCCCCTGAGCTTGAGCCACAGGGATAACCGTTTTTTGATTCTTAAAAAAGAAAAGCTGTTCTATTGCCATTTCGGTTGGTTTCTCTTTTGTAATAATCAACTCTAGTTCGTTGTAGATTTCTTCAAGGCGCTTGGCCATCGTTTTCTTGGCTGAGGTTTTTATTAATCCAGATGTCTTATAACTGACAACCGATTTTTGATAGCTAATTATCGCCCACCCAGTGCGTTCAAAACCAGAGTCGATAGCTAAAATTACCATAGAGCCAATTATAAATTATCTGGTATCTAGTATCTAGGTCGTGAAGTAATGTTTAGCAGATTTTTTAAATGCAAGAACAAGTATCGTAATAAACATGACTATACCCAGAGGTGCCGAATTTCCTAATGACATTAATAAGCTAAATATGGCACCGAAGAGAAACAGCTTTCTCATTTTCTTATTCAAAGCGAACAAAGTTATGCTTGGAAAAATGGCAAAGTAAGTAAAATAGCCAATAATACGTCCTGGATTATCTAGAAATATGGGATAAGTTGAGTTATAAGATTGGCCCTGCAATCTAGCTAGGAAGCCATAGTAAAAGTCCCCAATAAAACCATTTCCAGGTGTATAGCCTACTGCTGGCTGAAATGCTGCAAGTAAGGAAATGCTTAGCACCAAAAAAATTACAGTGTAGATCTGAATTTTAAGAATTATTTTAATCCACTTTACTGATTTTGAAGGTATTCTAGCCATATTTCAATAATATGCTAACGAATAAGTCTTGTCAATTTGAGCAAGATATTTATTTCACAGTATCAATTTGGGTCTTTTATTTGCGCTATAGTCAATTCCATATACTCTTTGAAAACGAATCAAAGAGACGGAAGACGTTACTTAGTACGTCTCAGCTATACTCCTTGCAGAGCTTACACTTGACGCCTATCAACCTCGTATTCTTCGAGGAAACTTAAGATTTCTAATCTTGGGGAATGCTTCGCACTTGAGATGCATTCAGTGCTTATCAAAAGGAAATATAGCTACCCAGCGATGCCCTTTTGGGACAACTGGTACACCAGGGATTTCCACATCTTCGGTCCTCTCGTACTAGAAGAGTGTCCCCTCAAAAATCAAAGCGCCTGCACCGGATAGAGACCGACAAACATGTTACTTGTAATAAATTACAAGGCATCATATTTCTATGAGTGCTCTGTATGTCGCCATACAGTTCGGACTATATCTTATCCTGATAATAAATATCTGGACTCTGACGTATAGTCTCTGAGGACGGATGGTTTGAACCATCCTTTCCTGCTGATTTTCCGCACTTGCAACATTTTCACTCACGATGTTAATCGGAGTAGTTCAAGATACTCGGAGTTCCCAGCAAATAGTCAGATTTACATTTCCACATTTAATTTACAAAAAGACCATATAACACTAATCTCGAAGATTCTAGAAGTCGATGGAAAGAGCACAGCACGTTAATAATGTTTAAGCATTATAAGTCTACTGTCTCACGACGTTCTGAACCCAGCTCGCGTACCGTTTTAATGGGCGAACAGCCCAACCCTTGGAAGCTACTACACCTCCAGGATACGATGAGCCGACATCGAGGTGCCGAACCGCGTCGTCGCTGTGAACGCTCGGACGCGACTAGCCTGTTATCCCCGGGGTAGCTTTTATTCGTTAAGCCCGATCCGCAATCACTGCGGATTCGAGGATCACTAACGCCTACTTTCGTATCTGCTCGAATAGTCATTCTCACAGTTAAGCTGGCTTTTGCGTTTGCACGTAAACTGCGATTTCTATACGCAGTAAGCCAACCTTTGCACAACTCCGTTACCTTTTTGGAGTAGGCCGCCCCAGCCAAACTGACCGCCTAACACTATCCCGCCTTGCGGTGGTAAGACTCAAAGAATTGAAAGAGAGGTGTTTCATTGGCGACCGAAGTCTCCCTCCTACACTAAACAGTTCAAAGCTTCTTATCAATGTCAAGTTTCAGTAAAGCTCCCGGGGTCTTTTTGTCCGGGTGCAGGTAGGCCGCATCTTCACAGCCATTTCAATTTCGTCGGGCAGCAGTTCAAGACAGTTATCAACTCGTTAAACCTTTCATGCGGGCCGGAACTTACCCGGCAAGGGGTTACGCTACCTTAGAACTCTCAGGGTTAGAGCTGTCGTTCACTGGAGCTTGCACCGCGACCTGTTTCCCCCAAAGGGGGACGTCAGCCACAGTGATTAACTTACCAGTACTGGACAGGTTTCAGCCTCTATACGTTCCATTTCTGGTTTGCAGAGACCTATGTTTTTGCTAAACAGTCGGTTGATAAACGTTTGTTGTAATCCCCCAAAGGGGGACAGAGCTTATCGAAAAACTTACGCTCAGCTTTTTTGCCGAGTTCCTTGAACCACCATTACCCATTTGCCTTGGTCTACTCGACCATTCCACCTGTGTCGGTTTGCGGTACGGATATTTGTAAAACTCAGTATAAAACTTTTCCGGGAAACGCAACTTATAGCGCTCTCATTCTCGCGAACGATTGTATTGACACTTCACTTGCGCTCAGTGCTTAAACCCTCATGTAGAAGGCCACTTATATCACACTTCGTCATTTCATACTTGATAACGCGTTACAAACAGTAGTCGAATATTAACGACTTGTACATCGGAACTACCAGACGGCAGCTCCTTAGATCCGACTAACCCTCAGTTGATTGACATTGCTGAGGAAACCTTGGAAATTCGGCATGCCGATATTTCATCGGCAGATACACTACTCATGTCAGCATTCTCACTACTACACACTCCACAATACCTTACAGTACTGCTTCGCAGTATGTAGTACGCTCCCCTACCAGATTGCCTTGCGGCAAAATTTCTATCTTCGGTGAATTGTTTAGCTCCGATCATGTTTGGCGCCTATCTTCCATACTGCCCGAAGGCAATAATATTCAGGTGAGCTGTTACGCACTCTTTAAAGGATGGCTGCTTCTGAGCCAACCTTCCTGCTGTATTGGAAAATAAACGGCCTTAACCACTTAACAATTACTTAGGAACCTTAGATGAGAATCTGGGATGTTTCCCTCTCGACCTCACCCGCTTATCCGGGCAGGACTGACTCCCTGTATATCCGTCGAGTATTCGGAGTTTGGTTGGGTCTAGTAATCCGAAGACTCCAAGACTCATCCAGTGCTCTACCCCTCGACTTAAACTACAGAGGCTATACCAAAATATATTTCGGGGAGAACCAGCTATCTCTAGGTTCGATAGGCATATTACCCCTAACCACAAGTCGTCCCATGTAATTTCACCTACAACGGGTACGGGCCTCCACTTCGCTTTCGCGACGCTTCACCCTGCTCATGGTTAGCTCACCTAGTTTCGGGTCGTTTGACAATTGCTAATAGCCCTATTCAGACTCGCTTTCGCTCCGCCTTCCCCCAAATGATGGGGTTAAACTTGCAATTATCAAGCACTCGCTGACTCATTCTTCAATAGGCACGACATTATCCCGATAAATCGGGACTCTGTCTGTTTGTTAGCCAATGGTTTCAGTAACTATTTCACTCCCCTCTCGGGGTACTTTTCACCTTTCCCTCACGGTACTTGTTCACTATCGGTCAATTTGAGTATTTAGCCTTGGATCGTGACCGACCCAGTTTCCTACAAGGTTTGCCGTGCCTCGTAGTACTTGGGAGATTCGCTCGAGGTAACATTCAGTTTGAAATACGCGACTATCACGCACTTTGGTTGTTCTTTCCAGAACATTTTTTTACCGATTGTTACTCCCTACTGCGTCCCGCAACACCTCGACTTGCGTCTTGGTTTAGGCTGCTCTGCTTTCGCTCGCCGCTACTGACAGAATCACATATTGTTTTCTTTTCCTCCGGGTACTTAGATGTTTCAGTTCCCCAGGTTGTCCTCCTACTGATAAATCAGCAGGATCCTCAGTATTACTACTAAGGGGATTGCTCCATTCGGAAACCAACGATTAATAGCGTCTGCTTAAGGACTCATCGTTGTTATCGCTCTCGAGCAAGCGTCCTTCTTCGTCTCAAATTGCCAAGGCATCCACCAATGGCGTTAATTCTTCCATCTCTCTCATTCGTTTTCCGCTAAAGACACTGACATGTCTTTATACGGTCTAATAATTATTTTTTGAAATTGAATCCCCCGTTTCTTCGGGGGATACCTAACACGCTTTGTTATCCCGACTAGTCATCGGGATACATGTTAAAAAGACCCAAATTGTTAATGTGCAACACTTTCGTGAATATCTTTATTTCTGAAAACAAAACGTCAGACGTTTTGCACTTAAAATAAATATATTCTTTGGTGTCGAGTCAAACTCGACTACCTGCGTCAACCTCGGCAAAGCCAAGTTTGACTTGGTGGACCTGGGCGGAGTCGAACCGCCTACCTCTTCATTGCAAATGAAGCGTTCAGCCAGGTAAACTTCAGGCCCAATCCCCAATAGACCGTAAAACGCGTAACGTAGAGCATAAAAAAAGCTCTATGTTTCAAGTTCTATATTCTATGTTGTGGTTAGTTAAAGAAGGCGGATAGGATAGCAGAAATTGTAGTTGCTAACCAATGCCTCAGTTAAGGTCAAAAACCATGTGTAAAGGTATTTTACACAAAGCTAGGGCGATAAGTCAAACGATATATCGCACTTATCCTCTGAGAAGGTCGATCGCGACCTGTAGCAAAATCGGCCGCTCTACTTCTCTCAATCGATGTCTTTGGTTCCATAGATGCGTATTTGAGGGAATTCTTCCGATCTTTGCTATTGTAGCTATAGTGCTTACCAATTCAGAGATGTGGGGGTGCGAATCGGCAATTCGTTCTGCTAAGGTGTCTGCTGCAGACTCACCAGCAGTTGCTAATTTACCTGGCCAGACAGCACTCACGTCTTGAATACCGCGTTCATTTCTCAGTTTGTGTGCAATTTTTGTCATGGCAAAATCAGCTCCCACTCTTGCTGCGAGATCCTGTGCGGGTAATTTTCCCGCAACAAACAAACTCCCTCTGCGAAGTGCTGCCGCTTGTTTGTCTTTACCTCTGTCCGCATCCGCGCCCTTTTGGGTTGGGCCACGTTTACTTCGTCTGGCGAGTTGACCATCGATAAAATCAGATGCCTCAGCAACAATCTGTACCGTGTTCGCAGATTTTTTATATCCGAGATGTCTTAGAAGCAAAGCGGTAAAGGTTAAGGGAACCCTCATATCGGTTACAATGTCGGCAATTTCACCACCATGCACGTAGAGAGTTCTGCTTCCCCATGTTTTTTGACTACTATCATCAAAGGGTATGCCATATCCATATACCTTATTCGGAAGTTCGAGGAGCTTCTTTCCAAGTTCGGTTTCTTCCACTGGGGATTCCACCAGTCGATATCATGAGACACTTTCGGTAGGGAGCTGAATCAGAGATGGTATATCCATATAGGAGCTAAGGAAGGAGCATCAACATGCTTCACTCGATCTGCCATTTGCTTGTACATTTCTCGCTCCAGTGGTCTACGGAATATTTGATCACCTAGAAGATCGACCTCCCTACCATCTCTTCGACGTAATACGTTTTCGCACCGGCTCTGTTTCCCGCCGCAATATCACCGGTAAGTTTATCCCCGACCATACAGCACCTTGCTCTACGGGCATTCCGTTGCTGCGCCGTCAACTCAACCATGAATGGTTTCGGCTTTCTCCATTCAGGGAAAAGCGGAGAAAGGAGCAGATCAGCGTTGAGATCTCGTATCCAGTACTGCGCCGCAGTGAAGGTAGCGAGGTTTCCCATTTTCGATTCGTTACAATCGCTGTTTTGAAATCGTAACCTTCCGCATCAAGCCGTTCCTTTAATGAACGCATGTGCTCTGCAAGCTGTGGATGTGGGAGCGTTCCCCATGTTTTTATAAAGGTACCTTCGGCATCAAGAAAAACTGCATGAATATTATTTTGCATTATGAAGTCCGCGGTAATTCCCATAATATTTGTTCCCGCAAAGTCAGGCGTGCAGATTTTCAAAAAGGCTTCTTTTGGGTTAAGTCGATCTCTCATCTCAGGAAAAGAGCTTCGAGGTAATTCGAGTGGTACCATAGATATATTGTTAGGAAGTTTCTTTCCGAGTTCGGCGATAGAGATTAACGTAGCTGCTCACTCGTAATAGTGTTCCCGCGACAATAATCGACTCACCAGATTTCTTTTTCTTCTCATTGCTTTGCTTCATTCCTTCAGTAAAAAGGCCGGCACCTGCAGCCTGAACAACTGCTCCTATTTTCGCTCCTTTTGGTATCCGCGGTTTTTCTAGACCCTTCTGAATCTTGGCATTAATACCAAAGTTAATGAACTCTCCAGCAACTACTGACACCGTGGCAATCTTACTCATATGAGGAGCGAATGCTACAACGCTCTCGGCACGAAGCATAGCGTCTGCGACAGGATCGGCTACTGCACCAGCAACGGACACAGCTCGTAAAAATCTTGCTGGATTGCCCTCAAGGTCGCTTGCGAGCGCAGGAACAATATGCTTTTGAACTTGTGCCCAATTTCCTGACTGCGCCGCTTTCATGGCCTTCCAACCTAGTACCGGTCTCGCTACAGTCATACTCCACGGTACCAGGTATCGCGCAGGATGGCTCCGAACTCTTTCAAGATTCATAAGTGAGTATTCTAACAGATCTAAGAAAGATATTTGCTTTCTACAGTCGTTTATATGTATATTAAATGTATGGTGAAAAAGAACATCGTTTGGTTTGAGGAGGTTGGAAAAGAGGATGTTGGGCTTGTTGGGGGAAAGGGTGCCAATCTAGGTGAGATGACGAATGCGCGTCTTCCCATACCATACGGATTTGTGCTTACCTCTCATGCCTACTTCGAGTTTATTGAACACAATGCTCTTGCGCCTAAGATAAAGAAATTTCTTGACTCAGTAAATACAGACAATCCTCACGAGCTTCAGCAGGTATCGAAGGAGATTCAAAAAATGATTCTTGACGCAGATGTTCCTAGCTCAATATCGAAACAGGTTGTCGAATACTACAAAAATCTTACTTTAAAGGAAGAGGAGTACTATACTAACTCGTCTTCAGTTGCCTCAAAATTTACCAAGGCTTTAAAACATGCCTATCGGCCAGTCGCTGTCGCTGTGAGATCATCGGCCACAGCAGAAGACCTTCCAGGGGCGTCTTTTGCAGGACAGCAAGAGACATATCTAAACGTTTTCGGTGAAACAGAGCTACTTAAGAAGGTTCAGGAGTGTTGGGCATCTCTTTTTACTGAGAGAGCTATCTATTATCGACATCACCAAGGATTTGATCATTTTAAGGTTGGACTTGCTGCGGTAGTTCAGCGTATGGTCCAGTCTGATAAATCCGGTATCGCTTTTAGTATCGATCCGGTTACCAATGATAAATCGAAGATTGTAGTCGAGGCAATAGTAGGACTCGGTGAGTACATTGTGCAAGGCAAGGTGACTCCTGATCATTACGAAATAGATAAGAGATCCTTTGTCATAACCAAAAAAGAGGTAAAGTATCAAAATCTCAAATACGTTAGGGCGGGGCATGGTAATAGAGAGGTCAAGCTTAGCAAATCACAGGGCTCTAAACTTAAACTTTCTGATCAGGAAATCGTAACTGTAGCGCTATTGGTCAAACAAATTGAGGACCATTACTTTTTCCCTCAAGATATTGAGTGGGCAATTGAAGGAGATAAGACTTCTATAGTTCAGTCACGACCGATTACTACAATTAAGAATGAAGAATCTAGTATCAAGAATAAAGGAAACGAAGATAAAAACAAAAACTCAGATATTGTTTCAACGCAAGCTAAATTGGTGATGCCAATTGTTGTTGGAGCACCAGCTTCACCAGGAATGGTAACGGGGCCGGTCAGGATTATTCACTCACCCAGTGAAATAGATAAAATATCCAAGGGAGATATTCTGGTTGCGCCACAGACAAATCCAGACTACGTTCCTGCAATGAAGAAAGCCGCTGCAATTGTAACGGAAAAGGGAGGAAGAACGTCGCATGCGGCAATAGTTTCACGAGAGCTTGGAATACCTGCGGTTGTTGGAGCAGAGTCTGCCACAACGAAACTAAAAAACGGGGAGATAGTTACTGTTAATGGAAGTACCGGTGAGGTTTTCAAAGGTGCGATCAGTGGTTCCACCTCCGCTAAAGCTTCAGCGAAAGAGCAGGCAAAACTTATCGCCGAAGACCGAAATCTGAAAACTTTAACTAAGGTATATATTAACTTGGCTGAACCAGAGCAAGCGGAAAAACTCGCCAAACGTCATATCGATGGAATCGCCTTTGCGTGCTGAGTTTATGATAGCGGGTATTGGAACACATCCAAAGTATCTAATCACTGGGAGACAACATGAGTTTGTTCGAAATTAACAAACGATCTCATTAAGTTCGTAAAACCATTTAATCCCCGACCAGTTATCTATCGAGCAACTGATTTTAAGACAAACGAATATAAAAACCTCAAATGGTGCGGAGTTCGAAAACAGGAAGAAAACCCAATGCTTGGTTTCCGAGTGCTTCACGTTACATTGCAGATCCGGAAGAGTTTATGTTGGAGCTCGAGGCAATCGCAAATATCTGGAAAATGGGGTACAGTAATCTTCATTTGATGATACCGTTCATCAGAAGACCATGGGAACTTATTCAGATCAAAGCAATGATCACAAAGCTGGCCTTTTCAATCTTCCTGGATTTAGATTGCTCATTATGGTTGAGGTTCCAGCGGCTGCACTCGAACTTGAGAACTTTCTGAAGATTGGGGTCGATGGTGTCTCGATTGGAACGAATGATTTAACAATGATGCTTCTTGGGTTGACCGGACAATGAACATGTAGCTTCGGTTTATGACGAAAGATCGGACGCCGTTGTCGAGTACTTGAACATATCGTAAAGACCTGCGTAAAATATAAAGTAAGTTGTTCAATCTGTGGTCAGGCAGCGTCCGACTACTCAGAGCTAGTAGAGAAATTGGTCATAGGGATTACGAGCGTATCGGTAAATCCAGATGCGATTGAGCGAACAAGAAGATTGATCTATGACATTGAGCGAGCACATTTTAAAAACTAGCGAAAATAGCTACAAAGCTAAATGGTTGACATGCTTAAAGCTATGCAGCCATCCAGCCATGTTAACTATTAAACAAATTACCGCCTACGAAATAATTGACTCAAGAGGTTATCCTACTGTTGAAGCAGCTGCATTAATGAGTAACGGGCGTACTATTAGGACAAGCGTACCATCTGGAACTTCTGTCGGGAAGTATGAAGCTCTAGAACTACGTGATAAAGATGACAAGAGATTTGATGGAATGGGAGTTACAAAGTCCGTAAGTATCATCAATGATGTACTTGCACCTAAATTAGTTGGAGTTTCTCCCAGTAAATTCAGAGAAATTGACGAATGGATGATTAAGGCAGATGGAACTAAGAATAAGAGCAAGCTAGGTGGCAATACCACTCTTGCTATGTCTCAGCTTTTTATTAAGTCCGCCGCTCAGGAAGAAGGAATGTCTACATACAGTTTTGTTAATAGAGAGTATAAAAATAGGTTTAAGTCAGAGATGCCGTTACAGAAAATACCTACACCAATCTTTAATATTATTAACGGTGGAAAACATGCGAATAATAATCTCGAGTTCCAAGAGTTCCAGGTAATTCCTTCATCATCACTCCCCTACACCAAGGCTTATCAGATCGGAGTCGAGATTTTTCACGAACTTAAAAGAGTCTTGCTTTATAGAAATGCAAATGTCTCGGTTGGAGAAGAGGGAGGATTTGCACCAAACTTCACAACGAACATAGACGCAATTGAGGTAATTAATGAAACAGTACTTCAAAAAAATCTTAAGATGGGACTCGATATATTTCTTGGACTCGATGTGGCTTCTTCACATTTTTTCAAGGATGATAGATATTATGTAAAGGATAAGCCCCATCCTTTAACAAAAGATGAGTACCTTGAGTTTATTGTCAGCCTCACAAAAAACTATTCTTTATTATGTCTTGAGGATCCTCTAAATCAAGATGACTTTGAAGGTTGGTCAAAACTATTAAAAACTATGGCCCGTGACATTTATCTTATTGGGGACGATCTTCTTGCAACTAATAAAGAAAGACTTCTCAGAGCTATTAAGGATAAAGCATGTAGCATGGTGCTCGTGAAACCAAATCAAATTGGAACTATCTCAGAAATCATGGAGGTTGTTCAGATAGCTAAGGCAAATGATCTTGCCGTGCTGGTATCCCATAGATCGGGAGAAACAAATGATGACTTTATTGCAGACTTTGCTGTTGGAGTTCAGGCAGACTTCGTTAAGTTTGGAGCACCTTCACGAGGTGAGCGCGTCGCAAAGTACAATCGTCTCTGGCAGATTGAACGAGAAAAACTCTCTAAGTAACTTCGTATTCCGTATATCGTATCGCGTATTTCGTATTCTGTGCTATATTTTGCTCTATACTAGATACGTTATACCAAATACGATATACGAATCATGATAGGTAGAATAAAAGGCAAACTAGTTGAGATCAATGGGAACATTGGTCTTGTTGAAACTTCATCAGGGCTTTCGTACGAAGTTTTTCTTCCACCAGCTTTATGCTCATCCGTCTAAACACCGCAGTAAGATTGAGACACATCTTAGGTCCGTGACGACGCTCACATTCTGTTTGGCTTAGGATAAAAAGATAAAGAGTTATTTAAGCTTCTACTTTCAGTTTCGAGTTGGACCAAAAACTGCATTTCAGGTCACTTATACTGGTAGCGATGAACTGATCTCGGCAGTTCAGACGAATGACGTTGCTATTTTCAAAAATTCCAGGACTCGGAAAGACTCAAAGAAAATTATTCTTGAACTTTCCAGAAACTGAAGTCGAGTTCGATATGCAAAAATGAATCTAAGCGATGAAGACAAAACGGTAGTTATGCACTTATGGCTCTTGGTTACAAATCTCAAGAAGCAAAAAACAAGCTCTCAGTAAAATTTCAAAAGGATTATCGATTGAAGAAAAAATAAAAGAAGCCCTCAAAAACACTGCTACAAAAATAACTTTTAACTGCTCACGCTCATAAATTCTTTTCCAGATTACCACGTATCCAAATATGAAAGAAATTCGAAGAATGGGGATTTATTTGGCTTTGGAGTATAATTGGAAGCATGTCAGGAAATGAGATTACAACGCTTAGACCTTTAAAGATTACTGAGTATATCGGGCAGAGTGCGGCGGTACGAACTCTAAAAGTATTTATAGAAGCGGTTAAGAAAAAGGGTTTGCCAACAGAGCACATTCTGCTCTATGGACCTCCAGGAATTGGAAAAACTACGTTAGCAAACATCATAGCTCATGAACTCGATGGAGAGATGAAGGTCACATCGGGTGCCGCAATGCAAAAGTCTGGAGATCTTGCAGCGATACTTACCAATCTTAAGGACAATGACATCTTATTTATTGATGAAATTCATCGACTACCTAAAACGGTTGAAGAGATGCTCTACCCCGTTATGGAGGACTACTTTCTAGACATAATTATCGGCAAAGGTCCTTCTGCCCGTACCGTTCGACTACCGATTCCACGGATTACGATAGTAGGTGCCACGACTCGACTCGCTTTATTATCTGCGCCACTTCGTGACAGGTTTGGACTTCTGATGAGACTAGACTACTACACAGATTCAGAAATGGAGAAGATTGTAGATAGATCGGCCAACCTCCTTAATATGAAGATTGCAAAAAATGTGGCAAAGGAAATAGCAAAAAGGTCTCGCCGTACTCCCCGACTCGCAAACAGAATTATTAAGCGCGCTCATGACATGTTAGTTGTGAATAAGCATGCTGAGATTTCAGAGACAGTATTGACCGAATTGTTTTCTTTGTTGGAGCTTGATAACTTTGGACTTACCGATGTTGATAGAAAATACCTAAAGACTATAGGAGTTAAGTTTCAGAATGTGCCAATTGGTGTAAATACGATCGCTTCTGCCATGTCGGAAGATATTCAGACGATTGAGGACTTCATTGAACCATATCTCTTACAGATTGGCTTTTTGAAAAGAACCTCAAGAGGACGACAGCTTACTCCAAAAGCCTTGCTACACCTCGGTGTAAAGGGTGATCCCGATCAACCACAGCTGGTATAATAATCGTAGAGCGTGTAGCGCGCATCGTTTATCGCAAGAATTATCATGCCTTGAGATACACGTTACACGATTTGCGATTCGTGATTTTGTAGCCGCGGTGGTGGAATGGCAGACACGCAGGACTTAAAATCCTGTGACCGCAAGGTCGTGAGCGTTCGACTCGCTCTCGCGGCACATCCAGTAATCAGATTTCGGTTTTCAGTTTTCAGTCATTATGATCTGACAACTAATCACTGACCACTGATAACTGTCCCAGCCCTTCTAGCTCAATGGCAGAGCAGCTGTTTTGTAAACAGTCGACTGCAGTTCGATTCTGCAGAAGGGCTCCAGCTTATATCTAAAGATAAAGCTGTTTTGTAAACAGTCCCGACCTCAGTCGGGGTTCTGCAGAAGGGCTCCAGCTTATATCTAAAGATAAAGCTGTTTTGTAAACAGTCCCGACCTCAGTCGGGGTTCTGCAGAAGGGCTCCAGACTTAGAAAGTGTTCGTCCTATTAGCGATAACAAGACCTTCGACTCGAATAATACTATCTTCGTAAGGACTTAAACTGCAAACGCCTCCTCCCTCCATCCTTAATACACCCTCAGGGTGCCTTATATCCTTATTGAGAGTTATAGTACCGCCGATTCGTACGGAAATCAAAGAATCGATATCGGGCTGTTTCCTCATATACTCAATGAGTATAGGAGTAGCACAGAAATTTGGATCAATAGCTTTTAGAGATGCTGAGGCGCCATAAGGAATTGATAAAACGCCACCAGAAAAAACTGGTAATCTGTGAGAACCTTCTATGGCATGAGTTAGGACAAATATAGTAAATGGATTGGTAGTAAATTGAAGAAGTGATCTTCCCAATTTTTTACCAGATTCTGGTTGATTTGTTAATCTACTGCGGCTCTCAATGTTTCCCGACATAACTAATTATACTACAGGATATATAATATAAATATTTAAATTTGGTATAATTCTTTATATCTTGTATTCCTACCTGTTGTCAGGAAGGACAAAGGTTTTTTTTGAATATAGACCCTGTAGTTCAACGGATAGAATAAGTCCCTTCTAAGGATTAGATCCGCGTTCGATTCGCGGTGGGGTCACTCTTCTTGAATGTTATAATTGATAAATTGGGCAAGTGGTGAAACTGGTATACACGCAGTCTTGAGGAGGCTGTGCCGAAAGGCGTGGAGGTTCAAGTCCTCTCTTGCCCACCCGATGCGTCCCGATTGTCATCGGGGTGCCCGAAAGGGCGTGGAGGTTCAAGTCCTCTTCCCGACACTACTCTACTTTCTTGTTACTGTGTAGCTGTAAGGATAGTATAAAAATGCTGCTGGTAGCTCATCGACTAGTATTTTTTGAAAGTCGAGATATTCCTTCTTACGGTTTGCAGGCTCAATATATTTTCTTCCATCCTCAAGTAATTTATCAATTCGAACATTTTTAATATTTACTATGTTGCCTCTGCCAGCTTGGGTTGAGTGCCAAAAAAAATACTGATCGGGGTCTGTTGGGATTTTCCAAAATGCCAAAAACATATCGAAATCATTCTGATTATCCGGTGTTCCATAGACTATGCTCGCGTTCAAACCTGCATCTTTCAGTGCATTCTCGATAATATTAGCTTGATCTTCATAGTCAAAGTATGATCGGATCGTAAGTTCAGCCGATACCGATGCAGTTGCAGGCTTGAGTTGCTTTCTTGCTTCTACCGGATCGTACAAACTTTTCTTTAACTGCGTGTTGTATGCCCAAGACGTGGGTGATATTGGTCCTTCTGCAAGTTCGCCGAATGCAGAAAGTGTTGGTCTGGGAATCGCTAATGAGATGCTTTTTCGAAAGTCTTTATCGGCAAGTGACTGTCTTGATTCATTAAAGAATAAGGTCAGTACGGTAGAGTAGTCAATCTCGCGTTCCACTTTCGTATTTTTCCAGCTCTTAAAGCCGTCGGCAACGCTTTTTCGATAGATCTTCATCTCAGTAATATTTCCGAGTTTGTAGGCATTGATCATCTTTGTTTCGCTGTCGTAGAATCTATAGGTTAGAGGTTTTAGATCTTTTTTATTTGGTGTTAAAACTAATTCAATTACATTATTTTCCTGTCCTAGCTTCATTTTTTTAACTTTATAGTTTCCTACTACGCCATGCAGAGGATAGCGGATTAAAGGCTTTGTTAAATATGTGGGGAAAATAGTCAATGGCCTCTTAAGATTAAATTCAATTTGAAAATCGTCAATTTTTTTAACCTCAACATCCTGAAAATTAAACTCAAGATCTTCTGCAGTTAAAGATTTATTATCATCCCAAATTAGATTTTTTTTAAGATATATATTGAATTTTTTGCCATCTGCACTTCCTTCCCATCGCTGTGCGACTGCAGGCTTCACAACTCCCTGGTTATCTATATAAACAAGACCATAAGAAATATTGTTCAGAATCTCAGAAGGTAATGAGAGTGGTTCGTAAGATCCAACCATTCCAACGACCCTTGTATCGGTGAGAAATAATGCGTCAAGCTGGGATGAAAAAGAGAGCAAGCTCAAAATGAACAATAAGCTTAAAAAAAAACTCAAGAAAATCATCTTGTTATGTTTTTTTCCAAACTCACGTATTAACCAGTAATAGTATCGGAAGGTGTTTCCTTGCTGGGTCATTCTAGATTGTTAAGTTCGTAAGAATAGATTGATTGCTGAGACTAAAAATAACACAACGATTAGTATTATCGTAAGACGAAGAGTTATTTTGTCTATTCCTCTTCGAGTATGAAATGTCTCACCACCACCACCCCAAGCACCTCCAAGTCCTCCGCCACGACCTTGGACAAGAATAAGTACTGTAATAGTTATTGATAGAACTATGTTAATAAGAAGGAGTACGTTTCTCATATTGTTATTATATCAAATTAACCATATATTACGGGTTTAGCGTGTGTAACGCGTAATCGTTTTAATTAACTTGATCGTCCGGTCTATTTGAAGACTCGGGAGTAATAAAAGCTTTATTCCTTAAGACCGTGTGGTATTTTTTTGCAAATCTATGAGCCTCGTCTCGCATCTGTTGAAGTAAATTTAGCGCTAGATTATTAAGTTTGAGACGCACCGTTGGAAGATCCTTTATTCCGATTATGAGACGATCTGGATTCTTTGCAATACCGATGATTGGGATCTCTTTAAGCGTTGAGCTTAGAGCCTGTAACCTGAGCATTGTTCTGATCTGTGGTTTGCCGCCGTCGATAACCATAAGATTGGGTAGTGGCCACTTATTTTTGAGACGACGTTCAACCGCCTCCTTTAGCATTTCAAAATCTCCCTTAGGATTTGATTTTCCAATCTTAAATTTTCTATACTCAGATTTGTTCATCTGTCCGTCGGTAAATACCACCATAGATGCTGTTGAGTTTTGTTGACTTAAATTACTGACATCATAGCATTCTATTCGCTCCAAGCTGATTAGTTTAGGAAAGTACTGAGAAAGAATATCTTTCAATCCTGATATCATTATTTCAGAACGATTAAAGGAGTGATTTTCATGGGTTTCAAATAGTCTGTGGGAATAGATATGCTTGAGATGATTAAGAACGTTTCGGTGCTTCATGGCCAGCTCATAGTTTTGAGTCTTAGTTTCTTCTTTTATTAATTTAGAGATTTGATTCTCAAGAACGTCCGAGTTACCTGAGAGTACTTTAACTACATTTCGTATGTTCTTACGGTACCTTCGTTTTTCTTCAGTCGATTTGATTATGTTTGGGCATGGATTACAAAGTCCAATTTTCGAATGGAAGCATGCATGTTTCGAGATTTTCTTCTGAGTACAGAAAGGGAAGACCTTTCTCAGAGAGCTCAAGATTGTATCGACCACATCTTGAGAAGCGAAGGGTCCAAAATATAATGCTTTTCTATCGCGTTCTTGCCTGACTGCAAATATCTTTGGATACTCCTCTTTTATCGTTATCTTAATATAAAGATAACTCTTATCATCCATCCACCGTACGTTATATTTTGGCCGATGAATTTGAATGAGTTTAGATTCGTATAACAATGCATTGAGTTCTGAATCTGTTTGGAACAGTTCAATCTCATCTGCGGTATTAACGTATAGCGCTTCTTTTCTATCTACTAAAGAGTTTTCAAGATGGCTCAGTAGTCGAGCCTTTACCAGGTTAGATTTACCAATGTAGAGTGGCTTGCCTTTAAGGTTGTAACTATACACTCCTGCAAAACCTTTGAGCTTTACGATGTCGATTTTTGTATTTGGGATTTTCCAGTTTGAGTTATCCATGTTTTAGTTGTCTAAGAACTAATAAAGTCAATATTAAGATTAACAGTACTCCAAATGAAGATACGAAGGCTATATTATAGCCCGTCGGCAAGATCTTAATGTCTTGTTCTGATATATTATCGCCAACATGGAAAACTACTTGAGTATTTGTTTTTTTCGTGAAGCGATCTGTCTGCAACTTAATCTGAATATCGACGCTCTGTAAGGGAGCAATGGCCTCGATGGTCTTTTGGGAGAGGTTAAGCCGTAGACCCTCCCCCGTGGCAGAAAGCGGTACTGCGTACAAGGTAACGTTTCCGGTGTTTAATACAGAGTAGGTAAAGGTATTTCCGTCCCCTGCGGTTACGGAATTTTTACCACCCATACGTTTAATAACGAGACTACTCTTAATGTTTGGAACAGTCTCGGCATATGATACAGAAACAAGTTTGGACTGGTTAGAAGAGCTAAATCTATAAAATCCGGCTGGGTATGGTTCGGAGCTCGATGCTCCTCTGATTACTAAGGCTATGTGGTTTAGATCCAGAGCAGAAAAATAATCTACCTTTGAGGTGTCTTCCCAGGTAGGATCCACCGCATACCATCGATTCTGAGTAGTGTCGTAGTACTCAGCCCATGAGTGAAGCATATCCCCTGACTGAGGTCTAATCTGTTCGTTCGGGGAGAAACCATATCCCACAACCTCTCGAGCATAGAGAGCATTTTGTCGTGCAAGAGAGACGATAAGTGAGCTATAGTCAAGACAGACCGAGTTTGATGGAGACCGAATAATTTCAGAAAAAGTTTTATGGTTGTACCGAGGAGAGTCGTTGCTTAACTGAGAGTAGTCGTAGGATAAGGTGGCGAGTACATATGAGTATACGGATTTTATTGATGAAAACCGTGGTGGATTCTGCATTTTTGTAAGAAAAGGCTTGAGCAAGTAGTGCTTCTGGGATCTAAACAGGTTTCTCTGATAGTTAAGGATGTCCTCTCGAGGAACCGTACCTAAGATAACCTTTGCTTTATACTTTACTTCTTTCTTTTCTGAGGGGCGAAGTAAGTAGTGACCAAGAACATTTCCATCTGAGTCGATCGTTACGTCGTTTGGTTTCTCGGATATTGAGTCGAGAACAACCTGTTGATCTATGGTGTCTGGTGGGAATGTTAAGGTTACGTAACCCGGTATAGGTGAAGTGTTTTCAATTTGGTAGGTTAGACCTAGGTCATATTGTTGATTTTTTCCAAAAAATACTTGTATGGTTTTTCCATTCACCTGATTCCAGGAAAGGGTTTCCCGAGTTCTGGACGAGAACATTGGTTTACTTAAAAGAACCAAGTTCTGTAATTCGTTCGGAAGATTAACAGTTACGGAAGAATTAGCGGTGGAGGATGGTAAGAGGGTCGGGATAAGTAGCTCGTAAACGTTTCCTTGTTTCGTAAGCACGTTTTCTTGTTTGAAATGAAGAGAGATGTTGAGTATATCCTTTAGGTCTTCGGTGGTGATTAACGGAACAATAATGTTCAACTGATTTTGCTCGAGTGCGGTTTGTATCGAGACGAGATGGTCATTTACCATCCCCTCAATATCGGTAGCACGAAATCCTGAAGGTAAAGAAATAAGAAACTGCTCCGAAGATTGTTTACCGGTAGGATTCTGAAGTTGAATACTGTATCTTACGTCTGCCTGAGTTGATGTATTTGGTGAGGATAAAAAATACTCTGCCTTGTACATGTTCTTTGGACTCTGGGCGTGAACAGGAAAACTGAGAAGAACTGCAGCAAATACAAAAAATAGTTTCTTAAACATGACTTATAAAGCTTTCTTAAGGTATGCGCTGGTGTAAGATTCCTTTACCGACTTTAATCCTTCAAGCTCCCCCTGATAAATCACTTGACCACCACCATTTCCACCCTCTGGACCAAGGTCGATAATGTACTGACAATTTTTTATAACATCCATATTGTGCTCGATTACAACAACTGTATTTCCTTTTGCGACAAGCTCTTCAAGACTTGAGAGTAGTTGTTCGACATCATAGAAATGTAGTCCTGTAGTTGGTTCATCGAGAATATAGATTGTTCTTCCGGAGTCTCTTCGTGATAGTTCATTGGATAGTTTAATTCTCTGCGCCTCCCCTCCTGATAGGGTTGGAGCAGGTTGCCCAAGCTCAATGTAACCGAGTCCTACTTTGTTTAAAAATGATAACTTTTGATGTATTTGGAAATGTGCCTTAAAAAAATCAGTAGCTTCTTCCACAGTCATTTTTAAAATATCGTAGATCGTTTTATCTTTAAACCTGACCTCAAGTGTCTCTGCATTATATCGTTGTCCCTGACAGACATCACAGGTTATATACACATCTGGTAAAAACTGCATTTCAATCTTTATAGATCCACCACCTTGGCACTTTTCACATCTCCCACCCTTTAAATTGAATGAGAATCTTCCTTTATTAAATCCTCGCATTTTTGCATCAGATGTTGAGGCGAATAAGTCTCTTATGTCATCAAAAAAACCAACATAAGTTGCGGGATTTGAGCGAGGTGTTCGTCCAATGGGTGACTGGTCTACAAGGTAGACTCGATCAAGATACTGAAATCCTTCCAATCGATCATACTCCCCCACCGATTCATTGAAGTGTCCTTCTATATGATATTTAAGAGCGGGGTATAATGTTTCGCCAATGAGTGTAGACTTTCCAGAACCGGATACTCCTGTGATTGCAATGAGATTCCCAAGTGGAATAGTTATGTTTACATTTTTAAGATTAAATTGCTTGGCTCCTTTAAGAACAAGTTGTCCTCGTGTACTCTCTAATTTACGACTGTCTAACTGAATCTTCCTTCTTCCAGAGATATACGCTCCAGTTAAACTATTCTTATCTGCCTTAATATGATCGATCGTACCCTTCGACACAATCTTACCACCATGCTTTCCTGCTTTTGGACCAAGCTCAACAATATAGTCACCTGACTCAATCGTTTCCTGATCATGCTCAACGACGACAAGTGTATTTCCAAGATCTTTTAGTGAATGAAGTGTGCTGATTAGTGCCGAAACATCACGAGGGTGAAGTCCGATTGAGGGCTCGTCTAGTACATAAAGCACTCCGGTAAGGCCGGTACCAATTTGGGATGCTAACCTTATTCTCTGTAACTCTCCTCCCGATAATGTCTTGGCAGATCTAGACAATGTAAGATAACCAAGTCCAACGTTTACCAAGAATGTAAGTCGAATCTCAATTTCCTTAAGAATTGTGGACGCAATTTTTGTTTCGAAGTTACTAAACGAGTCTTTAAGAGTTGTACTTATATACTTCACGTACTCCGATATAGATTCTTCACCGAAATCTGCAATGTTTTTTGAGTCGATTGTTACCGCAAGTATTTCTTTCTTCAATCTTTTTCCTTTACACGACGGACAGATCTCTTCACGGATATATCGCTGCATATCCCAGTTTTCGAGCGAGCTATCAGGTCCAAAATATCTTCTCTCAAGTTCTCCAATAACACCATCGAAGGTTTCGTGAATCTCTGTCTGCTTTCCTTGTCGGTTTGTTCCTTTTACGCTGTATTTCTTATCGGTCCCGTAAAGGAGAATTTGAATCTGGGGTTTAGTAAACTGCTCTAAAGGCTTGTTAATGTCCAATCCTTCTTCGTCAGCTGCCGTTTTAAGTAGACGAATGTACCAAGTATCTTGGAAGAACATTCTATTGAAAGGAAGAATACCACCTTCTCCGATGGTCAACTTCTTATTAAGTATAGATTCTGGATCAACTTTATAAATTGTCCCGATGCCTTTACACTGTTCACAGGCACCGTGTGGGGAATTGAAAGAGAACATTCTTGGTTCGAGTTCTGGTAGTGAGATATTGCAGTTTGGGCAAGAAAATTTTTCGGAGAAAAGATGCTCATTATGACCGTGCAAAATTACTAGACCTCCTGATAGGGCCATACTTTGCTCTGTTGCAGATGTTATTCTTACTTTAATCGACTTGAGAAAGTCTGGAGATTTTAGCTGGGAATATGCAAGTGTCAATGTATCGATTTCAACGGAAATATCATGCTTGTTTGTTTTTATTAGGGTTAGGTCATCTCCTATCATAAACTTCTTTCCATCAAGCAATAAGTTTTTATATCCCTTACTCAAAATATTTGCAAAGAGATCTTTAAACTCTCCTTTCTTAGATCTGATAACTGGAGAATAAATAATAAAGTTTTGTGGTTTTAATTTATTCTTCTGAAGTTCGTTACTCAACTCAAGAAGCATTTTGTTTACTATTTCATCTAAAGATAATTTGCTGATCTCTCGCCCACAGGTTGGGCAGTGAGGGTGACCAACTCGAGCAAAAAGTAAACGGAGATAGTCGTAGATTTCGGTTATGGTTCCCACTGTGGAACGAGGGTTATGCGAGGTTGTTTTCTGATCAATGGAAATCGCAGGTGATAGGCCGTCTATTGAATCAACATCAGGTTTACTCATGATTCCCAAAAACTGTCTCGCATACGCAGAAAGAGACTCAACATACCTTCTTTGACCTTCTGCATAGATCGTGTCGAAGGCTAGGGATGACTTTCCCGAGCCAGAAACACCTGTGAACACGACCAGTTTATTTTTAGGAAATTCAAGGCTAACATTTTTAAGGTTATGCTCTCGTGCTCCTTTTACTATTATTTTGTCTAACATATTTTCATTGACTGGTTTTAGGGTTGTAAGGTTTCAGGTTGAAAAGTTTGTTCTGAGGTTAATTGGTTAACTAATAAACCGATATAACTTTTAAACAAACATTCTAAACTTTTTAAACTTTCTAAACCTTTAAACTGTTAACTTTTGATTTGCTTAATTTTATCTCTGATTGCAATTGCTAGCTCAAAGTTCATTTGTTCTGCCTGAGTCTTCATCTCACGTTCCAGTTTTTTTATTAGTTTCTTTTTATCTATCGCAGTATAACTATCTGGATCAATTTCTGCGACAATAGATTCGTCATATGCTATTAATCGCTTATCGTTAAGGATGTCAGTCTCGGTAGCTTCAACAATCTTTTCTCTAATAGGTTTATAAATAGTTACCGGCGTAATGTTATGCTTTATGTTGTATTCTTTTTGATAGATTCTTCTTCGATTTATTTCATCGATTGCAAGTTTCATTGAGTTGGTAATTGTATCTGCATATAAAATTACCGATCCAGATGTATTTCTTGCTGCTCTACCCATTGTTTGTATAAGTGATGTTCGAGAACGTAAGAAACCCTCTTTGTCTGCGTCCAAAATTGCTACGAGAAAAACCTCGGGAAGATCGAGCCCTTCTCTCAGAAGATTTACACCGATTAGCACGTCATAATCCCCTTTTCTCAGATTTTCAAGAATGGTAGAGCGCTCAAGAGTAATTATATCTGAATGAAGATATTCTGCTCTAACTTTCTTATCCTTTAGATATGAGGCGAGTTCCTCAGCATTTTTTTTGGTCAGTGTCGTTACGAGTGTTTTTTGTTTCTTTTCAGCACGCCGCTCAAGCTCCTTAATTAAGTCTGGTATCTCATCTTTTGCTGGACGGATCTCAATCTCTGGATCTGTGATTCCGGTTGGTCGTACGAGTTGTTCGGTTACTCCATTGTATGGATCGGTCCTCTGCATTGCTTCCTGTTTGGACAGTTCAACCTCCCATTCTGCAGGAGTTGCAGATACGTAAATAAACTTTGAAGGAATATTATAGAACTCTTCGAATTTGAGCGGACGATTATCAAAGGCAGACTTCAGTCTAAATCCAAAATCAGTGAGAACCTTTTTTCGAGCATAGTCTCCGTTGTACATCCCGCGGATTTGAGACACGGTCATGTGGGATTCATCAATTACTACAAGAAAGTTATCGCCGTACTTAAACTTAAAGAAGTCGAGAAGACTGTACGGTTTCTCTCCTGGTTTTCGTTTGTCAAAGTACCTTGAGTAGTTCTCGATGCCGTTCACATACCCTACCTCCTTAATCATCTCAAGGTCGTAGCTCACGCGTCGAAGAAGCCGCTCCGCCTCAACGATTTTATTTTTAGCCTTAAGCTCTTCATACTCCTTCTTAAGGTCTGCTCTGATCTGAGGTTCTACAGATTTAACAACTTCTGGGTCAGCTAGATAATGTTTCGCAGGATATATAACTGTTGACTTAATTATTTCGGAAGCAACGGTCACACCGGATAACGGCTCAAATAGTTCTATCGAATCTATTAGTCCATTTTTTTGTGAAATCCTAAGTCCTGTTTCTTCGTAGGCGGGGTAGATATCCA
This sequence comes from Candidatus Roizmanbacteria bacterium, assembly GCA_016699265.1. Taxonomy (NCBI): domain Bacteria; phylum Candidatus Roizmaniibacteriota; species Candidatus Roizmanbacteria bacterium. The sequence goes on from CP064967.1 coordinate 428,532, forward strand.
TGTAGTTCCCTCGAATTCTAAATGAGCCTCGTTTAAAATCGAACTCAGATCGAGAGTACATAAGCTCAATCAATCTTTTAGCTAGAGTATGCCAGTCAGCGGGTGCTCCTACCGATATCTGCATGGTAAAGTTTCGATATTCCTGAGCAGATCCAATGTTGTATATGCAGGAAACCGAGGATACAACAATAACATCATCTCTAGTTATGATATTTGTTGTTGCCTTTAGTCTCAATTTATCAATCATTTCGTTCACCTCCGCCTCTTTCTCGATATATGTGTCGGTTGCAGGCATGTAGGCCTCTGGTTGGTAATAGTCGTAGTATGAGACAAAGTAAGAAACTGCGTTGTCAGGGAAAAAATCTCTCATCTCCTGATAGAGCTGTCCCGCGAGTGTTTTGTTATGGGAAATAATCAATGTTGGAAGTTGTAACTTCTGGATTACGTTTGCTATGGTGAATGTTTTACCCGATCCTGTTACCCCAAGAAGTACCTGATTTTTTCGATTCTGCTTAAGACCTTTCACTAATTGATCAATAGCCTGAGGTTGGTCTCCAGTTGGTTTAAAGTTGGATTTAAGTATAAACATGACGTTATTTTTATTTTTTTATTTATTATTTTGTTACATACGTCGCAACCTATAAGTATAGCACGAATAAGGCTTGAAACATAGAACTTGAAACATAGAGCTTGAAGCGGCATAACTATGCAGCAATTGAGCTTTGGCCTTGATATAATTTAATATGGATTCTTTAAAGTTTTTACTACATCTTGATACCTATCTCGAAAGTATTATTTCCGCCTTCGGCCCACTTACATACGTAATTTTGTTCTTAATTATATTTGCAGAGACAGGATTGGTTGTTACTCCTTTTCTTCCCGGAGACTCCTTGCTATTCATCGTAGGTACTCTAAGTGGTGGAGGATTCCTTAACATCTGGGTGTCGTACGTGGTCTTACTCGTGGCTGCGTTTGCTGGAGATACCGCAAACTACTGGATCGGTCATCACTTCGGTCCAAAAGTATTTTCTAAGAAGAACTCAAAGCTATTTAATCCTGAATACCTTGAAAAAACGAGAACTTTCTATGCTAAGTACGGAGGTAAAACAATTATTTTAGCCCGATTTCTGCCAATCATTCGTACCTTTGCGCCGTTTGTTGCTGGTATCGGAAAGATGCATTATGGAACATTTGTGCTATATAACATAGTGGGAGCATTTGTATGGGTAACCTTCTTTACCTTTGCAGGATATTTTTTTGGTGGAATTCCTTTGATCAAAAATAATTTTGAATATGCGGTGGTTGTGATCGTTCTGGTTTCTATACTCCCGGTAGTTTTTGAGTATGTGAAACATAAAATGGCCACCAAAGGGGGATCTCCCTCTGGGCGAGAAAAGCCTAAGTCGGCAACATTCATAGAGGTTGAGAAAACCTTTAAGAAGGAGCATCTTAATGACTGAGTAATTTCTAATTCCTAATTGCACTAATTGCTCTAAACAAACTTCAATGCGCAAAGTATTTGGAACTTGGGATTTATTTAGTTTAATTAGAAATTAGAGCACTTAGAAATTAATCAAATGCTAAAAATAGTTGGTACTCCAATTGGAAATCTGAAAGACTTATCGCTTCGCCAGGCAGAGTCAATCCTATATGCAGACATCGTTCTAGCAGAAAATACTGGAAGCGCCGGCATTCTTCTTCAACAGATTCCTCTTTTATTTCCCGACCTTGCAGATCTAAAGAATCCAGAACTGAGAGTAATGGGATACCATAAGGACAACGAATTTCAGCAGTTGTCTGAGGTGTTGAGTCTAATTGAGACCGAGAAAAACATAGTTATGATCTCGGAAGCCGGAATGCCTCTTGTCTCTGATCCGGGGTACACGCTGGTTAAACAGTTGATTAAAAAAGATATTGCTTTCGAGGTGGTTCCAGGTCCTACTGCTGTCGATGCAGCTGTCATATACTCCGGTTTCAATCCATCTCAGTTTACGTTTCTTGGATTTCTGCCAAAGAAGACCTCTGAACGAAAAAAATTATTTGAAGCCATGAAACAATCTACCCATGTAACCATGCCACTTGTTTTCTACGAGTCGCCCTTTCGAATAGTAGAAACACTTGTGATTCTTGAAGAGATCTCGCCAAAGGCTCAGGTAGTTGTCTGCAGAGAGCTTACTAAGAAATTTGAAGAGATTGTGCGTGGTACGCCAGCTGAGCTAAAAAAAAGAGAGTATAAGGGAGAAATTACGCTTGTGGTTGGTTCACTCGACTAAGTTTTTGCTGAAATCTTCTTCTCAGTTCGACTACCATTCCTGGGTGATCTTCGTTTTCAAAATCCCAGTTTACTCGTATCTCGCGACCAGCTCGATCTTCCGCTTCAGTCTTATCATTTCCGTTGTCCATTCCATACTTGTAAAGCCATAACGCCATCGTTCTAACGAGGGCATGTGTTCTTACTCCTTCTGGGAGATGATGTTTGCGGATATGTCCTTTAAACTCATCTGGTGATTCTTTCTCTACCGCAACGATGACGTCTGTTACCTTACCGCCTCTTGCTCGAGCTTCTTCTTCTGCAACAACGAGGGTATACTGAGAATCGAGTACGTCATCGATAAACATGACATTTCTGCCATCAACGTCTGGATACACGCAATCTGTTTCGTCAAGAATTGGTCGTTGGTCGCTTTCATCTCCAACTCCTCTTCTGGATCGATATCTGATCGTAGCTTCCTCGAACTCTAATTCTGGATCAACTTTACGAAGCTCAACAGCAAGATCGTCACCAAACATGAGTCCGCCATTTGCGATCTTCATGAGTATAGGGTAATTCTTAGCGCGAATGAGAGGGGCTAATTGTTTGGCAAGCAATGGAAGTTGTGCTCGAATTTCCGCTTCAGTAACCAATACTGGATTGTCAGGATTAGGAATTGGCCGAAAAGGCCGATATGGTTCGGGTGTGGGTAACATTTCTTCGGGTCTTGACATATTGTACGTTGAAAACAGTAGTTTATCAAAATAAAGGCGAATTTCAAAGGTAGAATCGGATTTCAATAGTTTTTGATATAATAACTGCTTATGTCAATTTCCGAAAGACAGCCCGTTGAGCATGCCAGAGTAGAAATGAGAAAAGTTGAGCTAAACCGCGCGAGCAAACGTTCCTTTGGAACATTGAGAGATCATGCCAGATTTACCGCCGTTCTAAGACCCGATATTCCAGATTTCGTATCTCTCCCTTGGGTAAATAAACCTGAGTCTGGCGAGTTTAGTCCTGAATTTCAAAAAATGGCTGCTGAAGTTATTTTAGAAGCATTTAAAGACAAGGATCCTGATATTGTTTTAGGAGTGGGGAATTCAGGACTCGCATTCGCTAAAGAGGTCCACAAACAACTACGCGTAAAGAATGTCGGACGTAAGACTATCGCACATGGAGAAATCAAGAATCTAGGTGAAATAACGAAGATGGGAGCTCGAACTGGTAAGATATTTACCGCACATTCTTACTCGAGAAATGCTGAAGTGAGTTACTATCTTCCTCAAATACCCACAGGAAAACGCGTTTTGGTTATCGACGATGTGAGCGCCCAGGGAAGTATTAGCGTTGCATTGGTTAATGCGCTAAAAGAAATGGGTGCAGATGTTGTTGGTCTTGGTGTGTACTTCAATAAGGATTGGCAAGGAGGATTGAAACGATTTACAGCTGAGACAGGGGTGCCTTCATTTTCAGTCATCCGTATTGCGAGACGCGAGGAAAACGGAATCGTTTTGACGCCGAGGAAGGAAGCTTTGACTCGATTCGAACCTGTAGTTTAAGCAAGCTCTACTCAAGCTAACTTCAATGGTGAGTAGACAACTCATTCCCCTACTTGAGATATGTCTTATAGCTCAACAGTCCTTTGGTATAATAGAGTGTCTGTTTCTGGAATGGCCCCGTCGTTGCCGATCCCTCAGGATACGGCATCCCGATATTGAGATATCGGGGCTAGCGGCCAGAAGTCTTATATGTACTACATGTATATATTGAGAAGTACGAAAGACGGAAGTTTTTACATTGGAAGCACGAGCAACTTAAAAGAACGATTAAATAGGCATAATTCAGGTCGGTCGAAGTATACTAAAGCTCGAAGACCATGGAATTTGGCTTATAGCGAAATATATTTAACTCTGTCAGAAGCAAGGAAGAGGGAGTTTCATCTCAAATCCTTAAAGAGTCGAATTGCCATAGAGAAACTGATAAAGGCCGGCCCCGTCGTCTAGCGGCCCAGGACATTTGGTTTTCATCCAAAGAATCAGGGGTTCGAATCCCCTCGGGGTCACACTTTAAGCTTCAGTTCGAGGCTGATTATCGTACCTTAAGCCTAGCTTATCTTCGATGGCTTTTCTATCACCAATAAGAAGATGTAGATCTACTTTTGGTACAAGGAATATGGTAAATAATTCAGGAGCACGCTCTGTAAGAGTTCTCCAACGCTCTCCCCTTGGTATATCAGTTCGTCTTCGATTAACAAATTGTCCTGGGCAATGATCGACAACAGTCCCAGTTACCTGGTCCTCGAGATAAATATGGTCAACTCTTCTTGTTTGTGCCTGATTATCGATATAATCTGGGTCCTTGACAAGAACCGAACCCTTTACGATCGTAAAGCCAAGTGGAATAGGTCTTCGCAGTGCCCATGTAGTCCAAAATGCGCAAACAGGCATCTCATGAGTTTCTCTAGCATAAAGATCGAATAAGTGTGCAGGAATATTCAATCCAGCATCTTTGGTTCCGTCAACCAACTTTGCGTGTGATTTAGCAATGATTTCTCGAAGGTCATGCTGGAAGTCTTCAGCGTAGGTAACTATCCATCTTTGAACTCGCTCACGCGGACTACCATCGGAGCCTTCTGTTCTGGTCGGTCGAGGTCTTTCCATCTGAGAATTATACCCTATAGTAAGCCTCAATTCAATCTAGTCTAAAAAAAAGACAGCCTCCGTACGAGGCTGTCCTTTGTACTAACTTAGGATTACTTGAGCTTCTTTTTGAGATCCTCAAGTGCCTCTTTGGCAGCTTCTTTACCTCCAAGTCCAAATGCGAGTCCTCCTGCGAGGGATAACATTCCGACTATACCGGTAAATAATATTCTTACCAAGTCCTGCGCCACACCAAGCTGATTCAGCACGACAAGTCCGGTGAAGAACAAGAGTGCTGCCTTCGCAAAGACTGAGAGCGCATTTGCAGATGTTGATCCTGCAGTTTTGACGCTTCTTCGGACTAGGTCGGCCACTAAATTAGCAACGACCAATCCTACAAAACCTATCACCACCGCAACGATTACGTTCGGTAAGAAGAATAGGAATTGATTAATGACTCCTGTTGCTCTCGACAACCCCCATACCTCAAGCGCGGGTACAAGAAAGAGAACAACGAGGCTCCATCGAAGAATTTCCGCTAAGACCTCTTCCCAAAGTTTTACCTCTGATTTATCCATTAACTTTGCACTCTGAAGCGCATTGTCTAACTTTGCTACCGCAAAAACGGATAAGAGAAGTTTCTTCAACAGATTGGATAAAATGAGTCCTACCACTATGATGAGTAGTCCGGTAAAAAATCCGGGAAGCCCATTTACGATACTCGTCCAAAATTTTAGTACTATTTGATTTACTCCTTCAAACATTATGATTTCACCTCCTCAGGTTTGTTTGCTTTTCTATTTCTTCTTTGTCTTTTATATTCAGTAAAATCTTTTCTAAGTAAATCAGTCGAAAGCCCAGCTCCTGTGCCAGCAACAATGTACGCGCCTTTAAAAGTAAATATCATTGCAGCAGCAGCCAGTCCGAACCCAATTAATACCCCTTCCTTTGGGTTTGTGTCTATCCGATTTTGAGACAATGTAGAATCTGTAATCTGCTGGGAAGAGGTAATTGTCGGGGTAAATCTTTCTGCGCTCATATTTCATTAAGACAGAATTACAAAAAGTAATCGTAAATCTTTATTGAAGATACTTTTCTCTTTATCATCAACTAAGACTGCAATAACTCCGAGGACAGTTTAGAGTTCTTTAAATTATTTTGCAAGGCGAACTTTCTCCCCCATCAGAATAAGTCTTTTTGCCTTTGTAGGCGTAACGGCTTCGTATGGTTGTCCAAAACCGTAGTGTTTCTTCGTCTTAACCTCAAAAATATAGATAACAGAATTGTTTATAAGCTATGATATCGATTTCACCAATATTGACTCGTATATTGCGTTTTAACTATTTTGAAACCTTGATTTCGAGATAAGATGCAGATAAGACTGAGTTTGCGTTTTCGCCAAATTTTAATGTATCAAGTATTATAACTAGTTTGAAACAGAAAATATTAATAATTGGCAAAATGTATCAGGTTACTTGACGTGTTTGAAGATTTTCTTTCTAAGATTCTGATCAGAAAGTCCTCGTACAAAATATGCTTTAGCTTTAGTATATCTACCCTTTTTTAGCAATCTTTATATCTGAAATGAACGGCGATGCTAAAGGAATAATTCTTTCCAACACCAATTCCAGATCGGGTAATTCTTCGTGCCGTGATCATTCGAAGAGCGTCATTGACACCACGGAACTTAATGAACATTCCGCTGAATTTCTGGATTCTTTCCTTCTCTCCTTCTTTAATTCGGTAGAAGATATCAAGCATGTCGCCGATGTTGAAAGTCTGTTCCTTGTACTTAATTGAGTTTGCCATGTGTATATTATATTTAAATTTCAAACTTCAAATATCAAACAAGATCCAAAGTGAAACGTCTAGATTTTGATATTAGAATTCTTTTTTATTCGTCCAACATGCTTCTACAAAGGCACTAAAGATAGGATGTGGCTGAAGAGGACTACTACTGTATTCAGGATGACCTTGAGTCCCGATATAAAAATGGATGGAGTTTTTGGTCTAGCTCGATTACCTCAACTAAGTTTTCTGACTTCGATCTTCCACTTATAATCATTCCATTTTTCTCAAACTGATCTGCATAGTCGTTGTTGAACTCATATCTGTGTCTGTGACGAATGACAACCGAGTCCTTGCCATAAATTGAGTAAGCAAGAGTCCCCTTCTTAATCTTCTCCTCCCAACCTCCTAATCTCATCGTTCCACCATATGCCCTCTTTTGCAATTAATGATTTTGATTCTCAATGATGTGAATTACCGGATTTTTAGTCTCCGGATCATTTTCCGTTGTATTTGCATCATTCATTTTTAATACATCCCGTGCAAATGCTACTGCAGCAAGCTGCATGCCGTAGCAAAGTCCAAGATAAGGTATTTTATTTTTTCTGGCATAACTTGCAGCCTGAATCATTCCCTCTGCTCCTCTATCACCCCATCCGATTGGTACGATAATTCCATCAGGATGCCCGATAATTTCAATACCTTCCTTTTCTACCTTTTCAGCGCTCACAATCTTGAGGTCGATCTCAGCACCGGCATGCCATGATGCATGATCAATGGAATCAAAGAGTGCAGCGTATGCATCCTTCAGTTGGTAGTTACCTGTCCCAAAATATTTACCAACGATGGCAATCTGTACCTTCTTCTTCTTTGGTGCCTTGATGGTATCTACCAATTTCTTCCAATCAGTGAGATTTGATTTTTTTACCTCTAGGCCAAGTTTCTCCATGATTCTTTTTTCGATATGCTGCTCTGACAGTATGAGAGGGATTTCATAGACATGCTTCACATCAGGATTTGAGATGATGTCTTCAGGATGCATGTTGCAAAATAGTGCAAATCGATCTTTTCTTCTTTGATCGAGAGTCTGTTCTGATCGCGCAATAATAAAGTCGGGCTGAATTCCCATTGAGTTGAGCGTTCTAACAGATAGTTGTGTAGGTTTTGTTTTTGGTTCGCCAAGATGACTTGGACGAGGCACATAGCTTACGTGAATATGAACGACGTCTCCTGGATGTTTTAAAGTTAAAATACGTGAAGCTTCATAGTAAAAAACATTTTGGTATTCGCCCGCAGTTCCTCCTAGTTCTACCAGTATTATATCTGAGTTGTGTTTTTTTCCTGCTGCTTGAATTCGGTGTATGATCTCGTTAGTTATATGAGGTATCGCTTCCACGTCCTCTCCGTGATACTCAAATCTTCTTTCTCTGTCGATCACTGTTTTGTATATCTGCCCAACGGTCATGAAGTTGTCCTTCCCCATGTTAATTCCAAGAATCTTTTCGTAACTCCCGAGATCCATATCTGCTTCAGTTCCGTCCTCACATAAAAATGGGTCTCCGTGCTCTATCGGGTTGATGGTACCAGCATCAATATTTAGATAATTCTCACATTTTATTGGGGTGACTGTGTAGCCTGCGTTTTGAAGAAGAAGTCCGACCGATGCAGAAGTGAGGCCTTTTCCTATGCCCGAAATTACTCCACCTGAGACAAAGATGTACTTCATTTGTTAAGAACTATTGTTTTTTTTTAGTTAACTCTTTATCTTTTGCATTTGAGTCTGCCTTATTTTCATCAGACTTAACTAATTTCGACCATCCAAACTCAACATAGTCACATTTCGGATAGTTTGAACAACCGTAAAACTTACGTTTTGCTTTAGAATATCTTACCACAACATCTCCCCCATCTTTCGGGCATTTTTTACCCGAAACCAGTTTGAGGAATGATTTCGTAAATTTACATTTTGGATACGCAGTACATGCGTAAAACTTACCAAACTTGGAAAATCTGATCTGTAGAGGACTGCCACAGGTCGGACACGGTTCAGTAACTTCTTCCTTCAACTCAACCTTGGTGTCGTCTTTTTGTTGCTCCTTCAGGTCTTCATTAAATGGAGTATAAAAACCTTTCAGCACTTCTAGCATTTTCAACTTTCCCTCAGCGATATCGTCAAGTTCTTGTTCAAGTTTTGCTGTGAAGTCAATATTAAAGAGTTTGCCAAAGGCCTTCGATAGATAGTCACTGATAGCGGTTCCCAAACTGGTAGGCTTGAGATATCTACCGTCTTTGTCGACATACCCCTTTTCGATAATGAGGGACATGATCGGTGCATAGGTAGAAGGTCTTCCAATACCATGCTCTTCGAGTGCCTTAATCAATGAAGCCTCTGAGTAACGATAAGGAGCCTTTGATTCCTTCTCTTCTATAGTGAGATTTTTAAGTTCTGCGGGACTATCTACCTTGATTGAAATTCCTTCGGTATGCTTCTTGACGAACTCGGGTGCCTGTACTCGGAGGAAGCCATCAAATACGATTTTCTGAGCTTCGGTAAGGAACTCGTATCCTTTAGTTCCCTTTACCGTTACTTTATAGGAGATGAGACTCGCTTCCTTCATCTGAGTTGCTAAGGCGCGATTAAAGATGAGTTCATAGATCATGAGTTGGCTTCTGTTTAGTTTCTTATCCTTCGCAAGTAACTGTGGAGTTCTATCGACCTTGGTTGGTCTTATTGCCTCGTGCGCTTCTTGCGCAGAGGATGATTTAGTTTTGTAACCTCTTGGCTTTTCTAAAGCATATTCCTTTCCGTAATTTTCGGTAATAAAGTCCTTCGCCTTAAAAACATAGCTAGCTGACAAATTGAATGAATCGGTTCTGTGGTATGTGATCAAACCTCGCTCATAGAGATCCTGTGCAATTCTCATTACCATCTTGGAGCTTAGACCGTATCGGTTAATAGCATCCTGCTGTAGCTGAGAAGTTGTGTAAGGAGGCGGTGGATAACGAACAGTCTCTGATTCATTAACGTCCGAAACTTTGTAGGAGTCTTCCTTCAGATCGTTTTCGATTTCAACAGCCTTTTCTTTACTTATGAGTCCTTTGGTGTAGGTGTACTCACCCGAGAACAACTTCAGCGTCTTTTTTTCTTCAAAAGACTCACCATTTTTGGAGACTAATTTTGCAACCAACTCATCCTTGAGAATCTGGAAGGTTCCTCCGAGCACTGAAAATTTCTCAAGATTAAATCCGAGAACCTCCTTCTCGCGTTCTACCACGAGCCGTAATGCTACCGTCTGTACTCTACCCGCGGACAGCCAGTTTTTAGACAATTTCTTCCAGAGGAGCGGCGAGAGTTCGTATCCTACGATACGATCAATAACGCGCCTTGCTTGCTGGGCTTTTACTAAATCAAGTCTAAGTTCCTCGTCATGGGTCAGAGCCTCGTTAAGTGCCTTTGCGGTGATTTCGTGGAAGACAATACGTTTTAAGGTCTTTCGCCCAGAGGGCTGACCCAGAGGGCCATCGCCCTTTGGTCGAGATCCCCCTTTGGGGGACTTAACCTCTATGTCGGGCCAGCTTTCGTTGATAAAGCCGAGTATATAGGCGGCATGATAAGAGATCGACTCTCCTTCTCGGTCCGCGTCTGTAGCCAGAATGATCTCATCATGTTCGGTAGCAAGTCGTTTAAGTTCGGTGACTACCTTTTGTTTTGAGGACATAATCTCGTATGAAGGTTTGAAGTCATGAGACAGGTCGATGCTCATTGTTGCGCTTGGGAGGTCGCGAAAGTGACCAAGGGTAGCAAAAACAAAATAGTCGGTTTTGTTCTCGATCTTTAGAATTCGGTTGAAGGTACGTGCTTTGGTTGGAGACTCAACTATAATCAATGTCATATTTTAGCTCTCAATTTTCCCGATTTACGATCGGGATCCTCGATTCTGCGGAATCGGGACTTAGTTCTTAATTATAGCTTACGATTACCCATTTCTATTCTGATGATGGGTTTAGGCTGGTATAGAAATCTGTTGACAAAGGGGGTTAATATGCTAATATTCGAATATGGAAAAATCGAAACCTCAAGAAAGACATCGATGGACTGAAACGCCATTATCAAGAGCCATAAAACGTGCAAGCACAAGAGGAACTGATACGAGATTATTCAAAGATGATAAAGGTAGTAGATTAACGATTACCTCAAAAAGTGGTGACCATAGACATTATGTTGACCCATATATTATTCTTGAAACCAACAGTGCACAGTCTCATGAAAGGGTGTTCAACTCTGATCGTGGAGGTCGTCAAGCGCTGAGGGATCATTTAAATGATTTTGGACATCCACCACTACGATTCCTGGGAAGTAAAGTTCGGTCTGTCGCAAAGCATCGTGTGCCCAAACTCTGAAAATATCCTCTTGTTTATTACTTCGGTAAAGCACCACACAGGTAAAATGTAAAATCTGGTACTGAAGCTGTCGAAAGACCATGTTCCTCTGTTTAAACTCTGGTTCTTCTTTTCTTAAGAAGCTTTGAGTCAACGATAGATCTTCGAAGTAACATTGTGGCATCAACGCGTTCTTTATGGTCCTTTGCCTTGGCTAAAGCCTGCTTTGCCTGCTCCATAGCTTTTTCTGTTTCCTTTTGATCTAGCTCGTCCTGACCGTGAGCGCGTGAAACAAGGATATTAAGATCTTCCCCATTTGTTTCAAGGTAACCACGACCAATTGCAAAGCTTTCTTCTCCTGACTTCGTCCTTATAGTAACTAATCCATCCTGAAGCATTGAAAAAAGATTAGAGTGGTGGGTAAGAATCGTCATTTCACCTTCAGATCCAGGCGCCGTTACGGACTCTGCATCTATTTCTTTAATGATTTTTTTTGGAGTGATAACTCGTACGTGCAACATAATTCGTATTTGGTATTTCGTATAACGTATTTCGTATCGCAGGTATACGTTATACCGGATACGGTATACGAGATACGATTACTTTACTTCATCAATCTTTCCAATCATGTAAAAGGACATTTCGTTCTTGGAATCGTACTTTCCGTCAAGGATCTGTTTGAATCCTGCGACGGTATCCTTAACTGGAACGTATCTACCCTTCTGACCGGTAAACTGTTCTCCGACAAAAAATGGCTGAGTTAAGAATCGTTGAATCTTCCTCGCTCTCGATACCACAAGCTTGTCTTCTTCAGATAACTCTTCCATTCCAAGAATTGCAATAATATCCTGTAGATCCTTATATCTTTGCAGCGTCTTAACAACATTTCGAGCAACCTCATAGTGTTCCTGTCCCACAATCTCAGGATCAAGTGCCTGGGATGATGATGCTAGTGGGTCGATTGCAGGGAATAGTGCCTGCTCGGCAAGAGACCTTTCAAGAGCTAAGGATGCATCGAGATGTGAGAATGTTGCAACAGGTGCGGGATCTGTGTAATCGTCCGCTGGGACGTACACTGCCTGAATAGAGGTAATAGATCCTTTGTCGGTTGAGGTAATTCTTTCCTGAAGTAACGCCATTTCGGATGCGAGCGTTGGCTGATAACCTACTGCTGATGGAATTCGACCTAACAGTGCTGACACCTCAGATCCAGCCTGAGCAAATCTAAAGATATTATCGATGAAGAGCAATGTATCCATCTTCTTCACATCTCTGAAATACTCTGCCATAGTTACTCCGGTTAATGCAACGCGAAGCCGATTACCTGGGGGTTCATTCATCTGTCCAAAGACAAGGGCTGTTTGATTAATGACACCAGACTCCTTCATCTCGGTCCAAAGATCGTTTCCTTCTCTAGTTCTCTCTCCGACTCCGGCGAAAACTGAGACTCCTTTATGTGCATTAGCTACATTATTGATGAGTTCCTGAATAAGAACTGTTTTACCGACACCCGCACCTCCGAAGACAGCTACCTTTCCTCCCTTGATAAACGGTGCAAGGAGATCAATTACCTTAATTCCGGTCTCGAATACTTTATTTTCTACTTTTTGTTGGGCGAGAGTTGGCGCCTTTGAGTGAATTGATCTCGTTTGTTTAGTTTTCAACTTAGGACCATTATCAATAACCTCACCGAGCACATTGAAGATGCGACCTAATGTTTCATCTCCAACAGGAACCTCGATAGATTTACCGGTGTTCACCACTTTAAGACCTCGTGCTAGACCGAAAGAGTCTCCCATCGCTACGGTTCGAACCATTCCCTCGCTCAAAACTGACTGAACCTCAAGAACAAGTGTTCTTGACTCATTTTTTTCTGTATCCTTTACCGTTACCTCCAAGGCATCATAAATTTTTGGGGTTTCATTCTCTGCGAACGAAACGTCAATTACGACTCCTCTGATTGTGGCGATTTTTCCTTCTTTCATATTTTTGGTTTTGGTTTGTCAGGTTTTTAAAATTTAAGGTTTGCTTCTTGGTTAACCAGTTAACTAGTTAGCTGGTTCGTATAAACTTTTTAAACCTTTAACTTTCTAAACTTTATAACTATTAATTTACTTCTACGGAAATCGTGGCCGTAACCATGTCTAATAATTCATTAGTAATACTCTGCTGTCTTAGCTTATTTTTCAATGAGGTGAGATTGAGAATTACATCCGTAGCGTTGTCCGTGGCATTTTTCATCGCGATCATTCGTGCTGAGTGCTCACCTGCGTAGCTTTGTAGCAATGCAAAACGAAGAGAGCTTTCTATATAGCTTGTGAGTAGTGCGTCAACTATTTCTGATGAGTTTGGTTCTACGGTGTAGTTCTCTTCTTCGGCTTTTAATTCACCTTGCCGTTTACCCATTTGATCAGCTGAAAAGGGTAACACTTTTTCAAAGGTTGGATCCGATCTCAATGTGTTCACAAACTTATTGTAAGCGACATAGACGCTTTTATATGTTCCTTTGGTGTACTCTGCGAGAGCGAGATCAAAAACTGCAGATATCGAGTCTGAATCTCCGAGTCCAGAAAAGTCTGCGAGGATCTTTGCGTGGAGTTGGGTAAGAATTTCTGCACCCTTCTTTCCAATCGTGATAAAGTCCGTTTCGCCCAGTGCTACCTGCTTTGTAAGAAAACGCATCACATTCATATTAAAGGATCCGCAGAGACCTTTTTGAGCAGTAAATACGATAACGAGACTTCTTTTGCTTGTCTTAGATTCATTCAACAAAGCACTATCCTTATTCGAAAGACCCGATGCTAATCGTTCAACAGCTTGTCGGAGAAACTCTTGGTATGGCTTCCTTCAAGAGCTACCTGCTGAGCCTTTCTCATTTTAACGGCTGAGACGAGTTGCATTGCCTTTGTGATTTTCTTTACATTCGATACCGATTTAATCTTTTTAGTTACCTGTTTTGTATTCATAATAATTCACTCGTCATTTCGAGCGACAGCGAGAAATCTATAAAATTTATTTGCGCTTTTATTAGATCCCTCGACAAGCTCGGGATGACATTTTAGTACTCTATAATTAAAGTGTTGATTTAACTAATTTTTCCAACTCCTTCTCATCTTTTTCGTCCATAATCTTGTTAGCGTTCACTCTCTTCATCCAGTCCTTACCCTTTGTTCGTAAAGTGAATCGATGAATTTTGACTCAAACTCTACGATTTTGTCTGTCTCAAGCGAGTCGAGGTGGCCTTTTGCAGCTGCCCAAAAAATAGCAACTTCCTCGGCTAACGAATAAACATCATGTTTGTTCTGTTTAAGAACCTGCGTTGTCTTTGCCCCCTGATTGAGGAACTGCTTGGTCTCGGCATCAAGATCGGACTCAAACTGTGAGAATGCTGCAAGTGAGCGATACTGAGCAAGATCGAGCTTAAGTCGACCAGATACACTCTTCATAGCCTTTGTCTGAGCGGATCCTCCGACACGCGAGACTGAGTTTCCAACATTAATAGCGGGTCTCACTCCATTATTAAAGAGATCTGTCTCCAAGAAAAGTTGACCATCTGTGATCGAGATCACATTTGTTGGAATATAGCTGCGATATCATTATCTAAGGTCTCTATGATTGGAAGCGCCGTTAACGATCCTCCACCAAACTCATCGGTGATTCTACAGGCTCTTTCGAGAAGTCTTGAATGTAGATAGAAAACATCTCCTGGATAAGCCTCTCGTCCTGCCGGTCTTCGTAAAATTAGGAGATCTGTCGATATGCCCATGCATGCTTCGTCAAATCATCATAGACCACCAAAACATCTTTTCCTTGATCTAAGAAATACTCACCGATTGCTGTTGCTGAGTAAGGTGAAAGATACTGAAGCGCCGCTGAGTCTGAGGCCGATGAAGAGACCACTATTGTATAGTCCATTGCTCCATGAGATCGCAATGTCTCGATAACCTGTGCAACTTTTGCATTCTTCTGACCGATTGCGCAGTAAATACAGATAACGTCTTTACCCTTTTGATTGATGATGGTGTCTATGGCTACCGTTGTCTTGCCGGTAGTTCTGTCTCCAATTATAAGCTCTCGTTGGCCTCTTCCGATTGGAATAAGGGCATCGATAGCCTTTATACCGGTCTGTAAAGGAACTGTGACAGACTTGCGGTACACAACTCCTGAAGCGATTCTTTCAATTGGATATCGCTTTTTTGTTTTTAACTTAAGATTTTCAAGTGACGCAGAAAGTGGGTCCACGACATGGCCAAGCAGTTCTTCTCCAACTGGAAGTGAAAGAATTTTTCCTGTTGCGGTCACGCGCGACCCTGCCTCAAGTGTGAGGTAGTCACCGAGAACTACAATACCAACGCTATCCTCCATAAGCTCAATCACAAACCCCTGAACTCCACTGGTAAACTCGACTAGCTCTCCATAGAAGCTATTATCAAGACCCATCGCGATCGCGACACCGTCCTTAATCTCGACGAGCGTACCGACCTCGGCAGTCTTAACCTGCGTCTTCTTAGATCCGAGTTCCTTCTCGACTTCTTTTAAATATTGATCAAAGAGCTTCATGTGATAGTTGCTGTAACTTAGCTAATCTTTGTTGCAAGGATAGGTCAATCATCTTGCTTCCTTTTCTTATAATGTAACCTGCGATTAATTTCTCATCAACCTCGTTATTTATTTTAGACAACTTCAGGTCCGGAACTATTTTTTTGATTCCTTCGATCTCAGAAGATGAAAGCGGATATGCTGAGACTATGGTAACCTCATCGTTCCGTTGCTTAAGTTTGGCAAGAAAATGCTTCTTAAGCTCCTCCTTCATTAGAGAACTAATTTTCATCAAAGGTTACCGATTTGGCTGAATTGCTAATTATTGAGTCCGAGATCTTTTTTTTCATTTCGGTGGTTAATACTTCTTTTAGTACGCTATTAACAATCATAAAGCTCAGCTCATTGATCTTCTGCTTAGCATCTTTCTGCATCTCGGTCTGTTCTTGAACGAGTTGTTTCTTTGCTCGAACTTTAAGCTCGTTGATCTCTTTTTCAGCCTCTTCTAGAAGCTGGACCTTAATCTTTGCTGCTGCATTTTTCGCTTCTTGAATTTGCGCATCTGACTGCTTTTTCATAGTTGCTAATAGTGCCTTTTCTTTTTCTACCATCTTCTCATCCATTGACTTTGCTTTGAGAAGTAGTTTCTCGCGCTCTTCGGATCCTTCCTTTTCTGACTTTATGAACTTCAGAAACGGCTTAGAAAGGTATTTTTTGAAAACAAAAAAGAACAACCCAAAGTTAATGAGCTGTGCGATCAGTAATTTTGAATCGATTCCTAGATTTTCCATAATCTCCTTCGCCAAAGGCGCTTTTTTTAGTAATAATTACACGAACTTAATAATAAGAGCTATAACAAGTGCGAAAATTGCAAGTCCCTCTGTAAGAGCGATTGCAAGAATCATCGTAGCACGCACCGATGCTTCAGCCTCTGGATTTCGTCCAATTGCCTCTAATGCGCGTCCTCCGATAAGTCCAATACCAATACCCGGTCCTAGAGCACCAAGTCCAATTGCTAGGGCTGCTCCGATCATTTTTGCTGCTTCTGCGTCCATCGTGAATTCACCCCCTTAGATATTTTAAATTTTTATTTTTTAATTACTAATTTTAATTAATTGAATAATTTATATTTTAAATAAAAACTACAAAATACAAATTAAAAATTATTAGTGATGTGCCTTCGTTGTGGCTAAATTGATAAGAACTGCACTCAACATTGCGAACACTACTGCCTGAATAATTCCTGCGAATGTTTCGAGGAGTAGAAAAGGAAATGATACTAAAACAGGTACGAGGAACGCAACTACAGATAAAAGAACCTCTCCCGCAAAAATGTTTCCAAATAACCTGAATGCGAACGATAGTATGCGCGAAAATTCTGAAATAACTTCCAAAATTCCTACAAAAAAAGACATCGGACTTGAGAAGTTAAAAAATTTACCAAGATAATTGAAAAATCCGACTTCCCTTACACCAAACACCTGAATAGAACTAACTGAAATTAAACCTAAGGCGAGCGTTGTGTTTAAATCAGCCGTATTAGCTCGAAGTAGAGGAACTTTGTGAAGTAGAACGCTTCCAACTCCAGGGAGTAAACCAGACCAGTTTTGAAGTAGAATAAAGAAAAAGAAAGAGCCAAGTAGTCCAAAGTACTTAGCGGTCTTTTCCTTCATCGCAGATTCAAGAAAGTTAAAGAGTCCACGTAAACAGAAGTTTATAAAGTAAAAAAAGGTGGATCTATCTTTCTTTTTTGAGTCGAGGTTGTACTTTATTACTAACCCAATAAAAAATAAGAGAGCGAATGATGAAAGAAGTAGAGAGTTAGTTACCGGAAACTTCTGAACCATGAACACCTCTTCTGCCTTTATACTAATATGTGGTCCAGCTTTATGTTCCTCGGTTGTTCTCACTTCCCCTTCAACTGAGGTTGTCTTGGTTTCGTTTATAGTTGTGTTAGCTACGGTCATTTAATGTTTCTTTTGATAATTTCCAGAGATTGTAAAACGAACTTACTGTACCGAATAAAATAAATGCGATCATCCAGAACGGAGCCGTATGAAAATATCTATCTAGTTGGTAGCCTAGAAAAACTCCCAACAATAACGGCGTTGCCAGATACATTCCAGCATTAAGCAATGATGGATTTATTTTACGCATATATTGTAACAGTGAATCTCAATTTATGTCAAAACCAATTTTTTAATTACTGCCATTGCACTAGGCGAATCGTGGTGGCCACAGCCCTTAGCTTGTCGTAGGGTTAAATTAATCTTAGCACAGTGAGATATTTAGATCTTACTCAAATGTGTGACCAGTAGGAAATCCGGAACGTAATTTGATTTTTGGGTTCAGTTTAAGAGAAGAAATTCTGTGGAATCCAGGTCTGACATTAACCGCATGTGCTAAGGCATTTCTAAAAACCTCTTCGGTCTGTCCATCTATTCGTGAAGCATCAATGTGAAAAGAATTGTCCCCAGATATTACAACATGACCAGGCGTGCTTCTTAACAGTACTCCGGTGAAAATAACTTCGAAACCATTAGGAAGTAAATGAAACCCCCAACCCAACCCCGCATCAATACCGTTCTCACCACTTTGAGAAAATAGACCATCTATCCACCTTGTTTCGTCAGTGCCTACCAAGTCCTGTAAAACAGCTCGATCGATGGGTTCATGCGGAGATATGGAAGCATCTGGCCAGGCCTGTTCTTTTTGTTTGACGTACCAAGGTAACTGGAACTCCGCTCTTAGTTTGCGCAACTGACTGAGAGAAATTGCTCTATCCTGTTGTCGTATTTGCTCTGCAACAGCTTTGTGGGTTTTCCACACTATCTCCGATCTTGTAGCTCCTTTTTCTATAGTCATAGTTAGGATTATACTACTCTAGCAGCTAAAATCAAGCTATCCTAGCTTCATCGCAACATCAAGAAGAACATTTACCTGATCATCTTTTTCCGAGACGGTTCCCTTAAAAATAATCACCTGATTGATGTGAAGTATGCTCTCGAATTTTTTAAATAATTTCGGGAAGACAACTACTTCTACGGTGCCCGTCTCATCAAATACCGAAAGGAAGGCCATCTCAAGATTGT
The DNA here is from genome assembly GCA_016699265.1 of Candidatus Roizmanbacteria bacterium. Classification (NCBI taxonomy): domain Bacteria; phylum Candidatus Roizmaniibacteriota; species Candidatus Roizmanbacteria bacterium. The sequence goes on from CP064967.1 coordinate 447,221, forward strand.
CCTTTTTTGTCTTTATTACCTTTCGACCACTTATTATTCCGACAAGGACAACCTTTGAGTTCTGGTCGTCAAGATTGAGAAGTCCGATTTTTTTTGTTGCTTTCTTTTCAATAATTTCTGCAAATTTTTCTAGCGGATTCTTATTGATTAAAAAGCCTATAACTTCCTTTTCCATTGCATATATCTCATCTTCAGATACCTCAGGTAGCTGTGGAAAAGTATCATGAGTTACCGATGCTTCATTTGCTTCGGTAAAAAGATCAAACTGACCTTTGTCCTGAGTCTCTCTAGAACTTTGAATATCCCGAACAAGAGTTGGATAGTTGGCAAGAAGAGTACCTCTGTTTGAAAATAAATGAAACGCTCCAGCTTTTACCAAGCTCTCAACGGTCTTCTTGTTCACGCGTCTGAGGTCAACACGTCGTAAAAAATCTGTAAAACTTTCAAACTGTTTCTTAGTTCGTTCCTCAACGATTGCCTCTATAGCAGATCTACCTACATTTTTAATAGCTGATAGTCCAAATCTAATTCCTCCATCCTCAATCTTGAAGCTAGAGTCTGATTTTGTAATGTCTGGAGGAAGTACTACTATCTCCATTCTTTTACATTCCTCTAAAGTCTGGGACATCTTGATTTCCCTCATTGGTCCGGCTACTCCCTGAAGTTCCGCTGTAAGAAGTGAGGTCATGAACTCAACTGGGTAGTTCGCCTTCATATATGCGGTCCAGTATGCAATCAAGGCATAAGAGGCGGCATGTGCTTTATTAAATCCGTAAGCTGCAAACTTCTCAATAAAGCCAAAGATCTGTTCAGCAAGTTTTTTAGAGTATCCTTTTTTTACACAGCCATCTATAAAGTTTTTTTTACCCTTTTCCATTAAGGCTTTCTTCTTTTTTCCTACAGCCATTCTTAGAAGATCTGCCTCGCTCATTGAGAATCCAGCTAAGGTTGTCGCAATGTTCATTACCTGCTCCTGATAAACTAGAATTCCATATGTCTCCTCAAGTACCGGCTTGAGATCTTTATGAGGGTACCTTACTGATTTAGGGTTTGCTTTTCCTTGTATGAAGGATGGGATAAGGTCCATTGGTCCTGGTCTAAACAGTGCAACCATCGCGATAATATCATTTATTCTTTCTGGTTTGAGATCTTTAGCGAGCCTTCGCATGCCTGCTGACTCAAGTTGAAATACGCCAATAGTATCACCTCGACTAATTAGTTCGAATGCTTTAGTATCGGTTATAGGTACCTCATGTATATCTATCAGCGTTCCTGTTGAGTCCTGAACAAACCGAAGCGCATCTTCAAGAATAGTTAAGTTACGAAGACCGAGGAAGTCCATCTTCATAAGACCAAGTGCTTTGTTATCGGACACTGCATTAAGATCGAGATCATACATGTCGAACTGAGTTATTATTTTTTCGTCCTTGGGTTCTCTTTGTAGTGGAACATACTCAACTAACGGCTTATCTGAGATAATAACTCCGGCGGCATGAACCGATGCATGTCGCGGCAAACTCTCCAGTCGCTGTGCAATATCAAGAATTTTTTTGGTTTCTGGTTCAGTGGTATAGGCCAGTTTAAGTTCAGCGGTTTCCTCAATAGCTTGTTTTAGTTTGAGGTGAAAACCTTGTTTGGGTGGTGGTACCATCTTTGCGATACGATCGGCTTGACCGTAGGACATCCCTAGAGCTCTTGCAACGTCGCGAATTGCCATTCTGGATTCCATAGTTCCAAAAGTGATTATCTGTGCAACCCTATCTTCACCGTATCGTTTTCGCACATACTGAATTACCTCATCCCTTCTTCGATCTGCGAAATCAATATCAATATCTGGAGGGGAAGGTCTGTCCGGATTTAAAAAACGTTCGAATGGAAGATTGTATTCGAGTGGATTGATATCCGTTATTTTTAGACCGTAAGATACCAAAGAACCCGCCGCAGATCCTCGTCCTGGTCCAACCGCAATTCCTTGTGCTTTTGCCCAGTTAACAAAATCAGCCACTACTAAAAAGTAATTAGCATACCCCTTTTGATTTATTACACCAAGTTCATAATTAATTCTTTTAACAACCTCAATTTGGTCATTCGCTTTTACTCGGTCAATACTATTTAGGGTTTTTTGCTTAAGAAATTCCTCTGGAGTTTCACCAGTCGTTATTGGGTAGTTTGGAATAATTAGTTTTCCGTGGGGTATCTCAAGGTTGCACTGATTAGCAATCTTAACGGAATTTTCAATAGCTTCGGGTAAATCTACAAAGTCTGCCATCATCTCCTCTGGAGTTTTGAAGTAGTAGTCTGGAGTACTAAGCATACTCAGTGGTCTATTTTGCTCATGAATGGACCGTGCTGTTCGAATACATAGCAAGACTTCCTGAGCATAGGCATCGTCTTTCTCGAGATAGTGAACGACATTGGTTGCGACTAGTGGAACACTAAACTCTCTGGACATTCGCAGTAGCTCCTTATTGACTGTATCGTTTTCGGGGACATTAGGGTGTCTTTGCATCTCGAGATAGAAGTTATCTTTGAAAATGCTGAGATACTTTTGAAGTATCTCATCTGCCTTTTTCACTTCATTTTGTAAAATAAGTTCGGGAAGCTCTCCATTGAGACATCCTGACAAGCAAATCAAACCTTCGCTATATTTTTCGAGCAGCTCAAAATCTACCCTTGGTTTGTAATAGAAACCTTCAAGATGTGCAGTTGTTATGAGTTTCAGGAGATTCTGGTATCCGGTGTAGTTTTTGGCGAGTAATACTAAGTGGTTTTGGTCGCGATCAAGTCCAGATTCTTTGTCATGACGCGAACGCTTTGCTTTATAAGTTTCTACACCAATAATCGGTTTAATTCCTGCGTCTTTCGCTTTGATATAAAACTGAAAAGCTCCATACAGCGCGCCATGATCAGTAATTGCTACTGCGGGCATATTATGCAGTTTGGCCTTAGCGATAATCTCGTCCATTCTGGCCATTCCATCAAGTAGTGAGTATTCTGTGTGACAGTGAAGATGGACAAAAGACATATGTAATTACCCTAATTAATCTAATTTCTAATTAACCTAAAGAATTGGGTTATTGTAGATTGTTTTATTGATTAGAGCAATTAGAATAATTAGGAATTAGAAATTGCCTCTACTAGTTTATCTTTAATTAGGTTCGCCTCTGCTTGACCCTTCATCTCCCTCATGACTTGCCCAACTAAAAACATAAGAGATGAAAGTTTCCCCGCCTTATAGTTGGTCACTACGTCACTATTTTCTGCGATCACCTTCTTAATTGCCAGCATTAGAGTAGGCATATCGGTTTTCTTCGTACTTAATAGTTTCGTCGCCTGTGAGATAAACTCTTCGATCGAGACGTTAGTTGCCAGTTTGCTATTAATTACTAAGTTGGCAATTTTCTGAGGTTCAAGGTCGCTTAACTCAACGACTTTTTCAAAGTACTTAACTAACTCGAAGTCTTTCGTTAAGATCCTAGCATCTATTTCCTTAATTTTTAGTTCCTTAACATAACGATCTATTTTTGCGGTTGGCAACTCCGGTAATGCAATAGAGTCAATGAACTTCTGCTCAAAAACAAATGGAGGAATGTCCGGTTCTGGAAAATATCGATAGTCATGAGCCTCCTCTTTCGATCTTTGACTCACGGTTTTCATTGTCTTTTCGTCATAACCTCTAGTTTCCTGCTCAGGCGTTTTGCTTTGATCCAAAATTTCAGCCTGCCGAGTCAATTCATAGTCAATAGCCTTTTTGACAAAGTTGAAAGAATTAATATTCTTAACCTCAACTTTATAGTTTGGTAGTTCTCTAACATCCGACTTCTGATCACCGACAACTCGCAGCGATATATTTGGTTCCATCCTCATTGAACCTTTCTCCATATCCGCATCGGAAACCTCAAGATAACGGATTATCGTATGAAGCTCCTGTAAAAATTCTTTAACCTCATCCGAGTTGGTAAAGTCTGGTTCGGTCACAATCTCGACAAGTGGCACACCTGATCGGTTGAAATCAACTAGCGAGTCCTCTCCGACATGGAGTAACTTTCCGGTATCCTCTTCCATGTGAACTCTGGTAATACCAAATGTTTTTTCGCCGACTTTCAAAGAGCCATTTATAGCTACTGGTTCGTCATACTGACTTATTTGATAGCCTTTTGGAAGATCTGGATATGAGTAGTGCTTCCGATCAAACTTGGTACTCACATTAATCGTGCAGTTTAGCGCTTTACCGATTTTAATGCACCAGTCGAGGGCAACTCTGTTTGGTGCGGGAAGAGCGCCTGGAAGACCTAGGCACACAGGGCAGGTGTTACTGTTCGGCTCTTTTCCAAAGTACTCCGCAGAGCACTGACAGAACATTTTGGACTTTGTACTCAGTTCGACATGTATTTCCAGGCCGATGACCGGTGAGTATGATTGCGTCATAATTAATTTATATTTTTTAGTTATTTATTTTTATTCAATTTGTAATTGATTAAGAACTTGAAACTAAGAACTAAGAATTACTCATACCTTTTCAGTAATGCTTCTCGAACGCCCATAAAGTTTGTTTCCTGTTCTAGTTGGTATGCAATAGATAATATCTTTTCCTCTTGTAATCTACCTGCCATAAATTGGAGTCCGATAGGGAGATTTTGGGAATCAAGGCCCATTGGGACATTAATTGCTGGGATTCCTGCTGCAGCGGCCGGTTCATTCAAAACATCCATTACCTCTCCAAAGAACGGGTACTTCTCGAACTCACCTTTTTGATGGCGGTAAGGGGAGTTGTCGGAGCTATTATCAGGTCAACTGTTTGGAAAGCAGACTCAAAGTCTTGAATTATAAGTTGTCTCACCTTCTCAGCCTTTTTATAAAATGCGTCGTAGTAACCATGGGAAAGACTGTAAGTTCCCAACATTATTCTTCTTTTTGCTTCCTCTCCAAAAAATGTTCTGTCTTTTCCATAACGAACTCCGTCGTATCTATTAAGATTGGATGAAACTTCGGATCTTTGCAGGATTGTATAAACGGATATTGAGTACTTGGGAGATATTAAGGTTACGGGAATAATCTCATGCCCTAATTTTTTAAGTATCTCGACTGTTTCATCAAACCGTTTCTGAATATCGGGATCAATATTTTCTAAATAGTCTTTACAAACGCCAATTCTCATTTTTTTCGTTTTTCGTATTTCGTATTTCGAATTTCCTGCGGGCAGAGTAGTGGCATCGTATGGATCTTCGCCCTGAATTATTTCCAATAAATAAGCGGCATCTTCAACGGTTCTAGTTATTGGCCCGGGGCAGTCCCATGATGAGCCCATGGCAATAACTCCGTAACGCGAGACTCGTCCATAGGTAGGTTTTAAGCCGACTAATCCGCACCAAGCAGCTGGTTGTCGTATAGACCCTGCGGTCTCCGAACCAATCGCTGCGGGTACTAAATATGCCGCTGTTGCAGCAGCTGATCCACCCGAAGAACCTCCGGCGGCACGTGATACATCCCATGGGTTATTCGTTGGACCATAGTCTGAAGTTTCGGTTGATGAACCGTGTGCCCAGGCATCCATATTAGTCTTGCCAAAAACCGCAAACTGCATTCCTAGTAATTTTTCGACAACGGTAGCGTTGTACGGCGGGATGTAGGTATCAAGAACCTTTGAAGAAGCGGTCGTTCGAATCCCTTTAGTGTTGAAGTTGTCCTTAAAGGCTATGGGGAAACCTTCAGCTCCGTTCTGGGCAAGTCCGGTTCCCTCTTTGGATGGGGGAGTCACGAAGCAGTTAAGAGCTTTGTCATACTTCTCCACTCTGTCTGAGAAGAACTTCCATAGCTCAGCATGAGAAATCTGTTTTTTTTCGACCATCCCTTTTAACTCCAAAAGTGACTTACCGATTAAGTTCATTATTTAAATACTTTAGGCACAACAAATAACCCGTTCTTCTTGCAGTTTGAGTTTGCAGTAGCTTGTTCTTGAGTGAAGAGGCGTTTGTTTTCGGTTCCATCCTCAAAGAACTTGTTTTCTTGTCCTGTTACATTCGTGATGTTGCTAACTTGGGACGTATCAAGGTCGTTGAGATTTTCTACGTACTTGATCGTTTCCTCAAACTGCGATCCTATCTTTGTCATCTCAGCTTCAGAGAGTGTGAGATTAGATAGTTTTGCAAGTTTGTCGATTTCTTCCCTTGTGAGAGTTTTTTTCATACCAACTCATTATATACGAAGCTTGGAGATCGATCTTAGCAATTTACCTTAAGAAATTTTAATCATCACGGGAGAACAGGTGGAACACTCCAGGTAATCGCGTTTTTCCTATTAGTCGCTTAGTTTTTTCTTCTATTCGTAAACTATGACTCGAATTAGAGAAGTTATTAGCATATGATACGTCTACTACTTCTGTTTTTAATCCATTAAAGCGTGTGAGAGGGCGAGCTTGTAACTCGAAGTGAACGGAACCCGTATAGAAAGTTTTGGAATGACCTACCTCAACGTAGCGCGGTTTTCTCAGTGGGAGGCTGTGGTTTATCGTTCCAAGTCTAAGTGATTCTCTACCTCTCATGAAATTATTTCTTTCCGTTCCATCTGTAAATAACTTGATGGCCTGGTGTCGCAGCAAATACTCTTACCTTTTCTGACGATCCCTTTGGAAGGATGTGTTTGGAAGGAGTTTCACTGAATGTTGTCCATGAATCAGCAATTTGGGTTGTTGTATCTACCGCTAATTGCGAACCATCTTCTGCCAAATTTGTCACAACCTTTACTCCTAATATTCGTTGTTGTCGAATTCCAAAAAAATGCTCAGCACCAGTAAAACGTTCTTCTCTTATTCCTTCAGGAACATTCGTCCATTTTGAAAAAGGTACGCCTAGAAATGTCTCTCTTCTTTCAAATGTCATGAGAGTATTATAGTCTTTGTAGTCGATAAATCAAGAGTATGGGCCTTTGCACTGCGTAATTAGACTACTTAGTTTCTTCATTTTTTTTTAATACGCTTGTGAAGACTCTTGTAAGTCCCGGTAGAAGAGTAGGCACCTTTACCTTTTCTTTTTTCATATCGCCCAGCGCAAAAGTGGCTACCTCTTTTGGTCTATGGGAAAAGTTTCCATGGTACGATCTTACTATTGTTAAAGTTGGGTGACCATCACAACTAGTAGGCGTTTTGTCAAAACGTGCCTCGACAAAACTATTGTTCGCGCTTCCACTCCTGAGTCTAGTGACATCTCCATCGCCAATTACAGTTGATCTTCTAACTGGTACGCCAAAAAACCTTGTGGCAACTTTAGCTCCGATAACTTCCTTCATCTGATAATTTTAACATGAGCTAACTATTTACATTGTCACAATGGTTATTGAGTTTGTTCTGATCCTTGACCCATCGGATTATCTTTGAAAATCTGAGCAATCGTCTCATCAGGAATATCGGTTGAGTTCCCAAGAATATTTTGTCCTATGTCGTTTGCATCGATAACTATTACGCCACCATTAAAAAGTTTCTCTGCAGATAGTGCAAGATTGTCATGAAGATACTCGGCAATAACTTCGGTAACTTTTTGGGATTTTCTGGACCCAATTTAGCTGAAACGTTTGATGGATAGAGCGAGTACTCAGTAGGACCGTCTATCGATCTCGCTGATTCACCAGCTACTTTGTAGAAAATACCTTTTAATCCGAACGGCTTAGTAATTGCTGAGAGAAGTGAGGCTATAAATATCTTCGGCAGGCCAACCTCTTGAATAGCTAATTGCATAGTCCAAGGACTTCCTAGACCAATGCCATATGGGGTACGGGTTACATATTTTGACAGTAGCTTTGCCCATAGTCCAGTCTTGATGTCCCAGATAAAATAGGAGCGCCCCTGTGAAATTGCTATAATTTTTTCAGAAACAACCACGAACCACTTTGACCTTGTACCGTAGATCTTAGAACTTAGAACATAGTCTGATATCTTCCGCACATAGTCGTCGCCCTTCTGAAATACCTCAGTCTTAATTAAATTTCTGGCATACGTCTTTTCGCCCACCTTTATTTCAGCTGGCTTTTCTAATGTCGTTGACTTTATGGACTTTATAGACTGCATGGACTGGTCAAGATTGGGAAAAAACTCCCTCAGCCACAACTCCACATTGAGAACTCTCCAGAACAGGAGCGTGTCCGTGGTTTTCCCTTCTATAAACTTTTGAAATCCCTTCAGCACCTGAGCTTGGTTGAAATATGTTCTGGTTGCAAAAGACGGAGACAGGAAAACAGAGTATATTTTATTCTTCATTCTCATGAACCACTCTTCCTCTGGGGTCGTGAAGCCAATTTTATTTCTTCGTTTGTGTATAAGAGGAGGCAGCAAATCCTTAACGCTGTCTCTTAGTATCTTCTTGTTCCAACCTGACTTTATGATAGCCTCATCGGGTAAACTAAAAATTAACTTAATAAGATTAATATCTAGAAAAGGTACTCGTCCTTCGATGGAAAACCTCATACTATTTTTGTCCTCATAACGGAGGAGTGATGGCAGACTGTTGTAAAATACGTCTTGGATAAGACGAAATTTCAAGTTATCTTTCACGACACGGAAACCATTCCCCGAGTATTTGTTAAAGAACTTCTTATTAAAGATTGAGTCTGGCCTAAATCTTCCAAATGGAAGTTTAAGCTTTAACAAAGAGAACTTTAAGACTACATCCAAAGAACTGAACATCTCCTTAAAAAGCGTCCAATTCTTCTTTTCCTTACGTAGTTGTTTTAAGAAAATAAAATAATAAGGTAAGTAACCTGCCATCATCTCATCAGCTCCTTGGCCGTCCAATAATACCTTCACATGCTTACTCGCCTCTCTCATCACAGCAAACTGAGCATATGGACCGGTGCTAATTGTCGGCTCTTCTTGGGTACGTATAAAATCTTCAATCTCTGAAAAAAAATCCTCAGGTAAGGGATGAACTTTAAAACTTTTTATTTGCCCACCTGCCTCTTTTAAAATATTGATAAGTTCGTCGATGTAATGTTCTTCGTCATTTGCTGACTTTGGGAAGACCGCAGAAAAGGTGTTCTGTACGGCGCCAACTGACTTTGCTTCATCGGTTCTATTTTTTTGGAGTTTATTCACAACACTCACAACCGTTGATGAGTCGAGGCCTCCCGATAAACAGGTTCCGACAGGTACATCTGAAATAAGTCTTAATTTAATAGCCTCCTCAAGCGCTAATTTAAATTCCCCCACCTGTTCTTTCTTTAGGTTGGATACATTTGACTTTAGACTTAATTCCTTAAGATCTTCTTCGAGATTTGAAAAATATCCATTTTTAAGATTTGTTCCTCTTAGACTGAGGTACTGACCCGGCATCAGACGGTAAATATTCTCAAAGAAAGTCTCAGGAGTGTCATCATGTACGCGATACTTTAAATATCGATAAATCACCTTATCGTTCGGTCTTGTTTTTACAAGTCTAGAGTTAAGAAGAGGCTTAATCTCGGAAGCAAAGATTAAACTTTTATTGGGTAAAATTGAGAAGTAAAGAGGTTTGATGCCAAAGTGATCTCGAGCTAGAATAAGCCTCTCTTTCTCTTTATCGAATAAAGCAACGGCAAACATTCCATTAAATCTATCAAAACAGCTATCTCCCCACTCTTCATAGGCGTGAACAATTACCTCGGAATCTGATAGTGTTTTGAAGCGATGTCCGTTGCCCTCGAGCTCCTTTCTTAGTTGTTTATAGTTGTATATTTCTCCGTTATAAACAGTTACGATATTCTTATCTTCATTATAAATAGGCTGGTCGCCGGTCTTTAGGTCGATAATTGCAAGTCTTCTATTTAATAGAGATACTTTTTCATTTGAAAAGATCCCTTCACCGTCCGGACCTCGATGTGAAAGATCTTTAGAAAATTGCTTAATAAGTTTTTTGTTTTCAAAACCGTAGAAACCTGCTATGCCACACATATTAGATTTAGAACTTACAACTTAGAACTTTTACCATGTAGCTACTATTGTACTCAAGCTCTACGCTCTATGCTACAAGTTTTATGCAGGTCACATCTCTCGAAGTATTCTTACTCGATCCTCAACTGGAGGATGAGTACTAAAAAGTGAGGCAAATTTGGAAACTCCACCCTTCTTCTTGAAGGGATTAGTAATGAAAAGATGGGCGTTGGCACCAGAAGCTGTTTTTAATGGTATCGGACTACTACTAATCTTTATGAGGGCATTGGCAAGAGCATCTGGATTACGAGTGATCAGAGCGCCGGTTGCGTCTGCAAGGTACTCTCTTTTTCGAGATACAGCTAGTTGAATTAAAGTGGCAACGATCGGTGCAACAATTATGGTAAGCAGAAACATCGCTAACTGTACCGGACCAAGTGATCTGTCATTGTCATCGCTTCTAATTCCAAACCAAAAGAAACTTCTCTGCAACCAGTCGGTAACCAATACTAAGGTCCCAACAAGAACTGAAACAATCGATGAAAAAAGAATGTCGTAGTTCTTTACGTGACCGAGTTCGTGCGCAATAACAGCCTCAAGTTCGGATCGACTCAAGACCTTCAAGATTCCAGTTGTTGCTGCGACTACTGCATGCTTGGGATCTCGGCCTGTAGCAAATGCGTTCATGGCTTCGGACTGGATTACGTACAGTCTCGGTGTAGGAAGACCGGCAGCTATCGAAACATTTTCTGCGACGGTGTACAGATCGAAATAATCCTTTTTTAAAGCTGGTTTTGCACCAGTTGTCATTAAGACGAGTTTATCTGAATAGAAGTAGCTTCCAAATCCGGAGAAGACTGAAAACAGTAAACCAAAAACCAAATATTGGTTTGAGCTTCCCATAGATTTTCCGAGAATATAGAAAACAAAGACAAAGAAAACCATAAAAAAAGCAACAAGAACGAAGCTCTTTACTTTATTGTTAAGAATCTGAGAATAAATAGTCATACAAGTAAAACGTACTAATTAATCTAAGTACTCTAATTAATCTAATTATTCTCAGTTAATACCCATACTCAAATACCACACAATACATGTCATATTGTGGTTTGTTTAGAGCACTTAGAAATTAGCAATTAGAAATTAGGCAAAGTTAACCTTCACGCTCTTTCTTTCCTCGGCCGTAGCCTGAAAAAACTCAACCTCCTTAAAACTAAAGATGTTAGCAATTACATTCGTTGGGAACGTCTTAACCTTCGTGTTTAGATCAAGTGCGTTGCTGTTATAAAACTGTCGTGAGTATGCTACCTTGTCTTCAGTGTCTTCGAGCTGTCTCTGGAGATCCTTAAAGTTCTCACTTGCTTGTAATTGTGGATAAGCTTCTGCTACCGCAAATACCGATTTCAGAGCAGAGGTAAGCATGTTGTCTGCCTGAGCTTTATCTGCAAGGCTGTCAGCTTTGACTAAAGCAGATCGGGCCTTCGTTACATTCTCAAATACGGATTTTTCATGTTTGGCATATCCTTTGACTGTTTCAACAAGATTTGGAATGAGGTCTGCTCTTCTTTTAAGTTGAACATCTATTCCCGATAGTGCTTCCTTGAGTCGCGCAACTAAAACTACAAAAGAGTTATAGCTCCCAATTACGTAAACTGCGAGTAAAACAATAGCTCCTACTATTATGTACGTTGTATTCATGTGTTATCACCTGCCTTCATAGAATCATTATAGATTCTCTTGACAGGATTTGCAAATATGCTATAGTTTGCCGATATGTCACAAGCTAAGCAGAAATCAAAGCCAACTAGCGGTCCAAAGACCCTTCCAAAATACAATCTAACACAACTTCTTAACAGAGTTAATGATCGGTTTCCCAATTTCTTACTCGGGCTTACGGTCTTTGTTCTAGCTATTCTTGTCGGATCTCTCTTCTTTCAAAACCAAGAACTATCAACGCTTAAAATTCCGCAGTCAATAACTAAGCTTTTGGAGGTAAGACGAATGAGGTAGAACAAACGACACCTAAATCCTATACAGTTAAAAGGTGACACTCTTTGGAGCATTGCCGAAGAAGCGTACGGATCGGGCTATAATGCATTTGACCTAGCCAAGCTAAATAATATTCAGAATGCAGATGAGCTCAACGAAGGAGCCGTTATTTCACTTCCAGCTCTAGAGTCAAAGAATCCAACTCGCGGCGAGATCGCAGGAGGAGGTTACACAACAGTTCAAGAAACCACGCAGGTAGATAAAACTAAATCATCTAGCTATAAAATCGTAACAGGGGACTCACTTTGGTCAATTTCTATGAAGGTCTACGGCAATCCTTACCGATGGACCGAACTATGGAGAGCTAACCCAACTATTGAGAATCCTGACTTAATCTATGCAGGAAACACGCTAAATATAAAGTAATGACATTAGTTCTTAGTTCTTAGTTCTTAGTTCTTAGTTCTAATTATCGCTCGTTCTACCTCATCTCCTCCGGTACGTTCTTCAGGTTCGATATATCTGAGACCAAGAAAGTTATAAAGCTTCTCCTCGGTGTCGAAAGTCTTAATCGGTTCGTTTAGATTACGCATGTTTTTAAGACCATACTCGTTTAGGGAATATCCTTTTCCTAGCGCATACTCTCTTAACTTGATATTATGTGCCTTACTTCCTGTAAAGTACTGCAGGAGGGCGCCGTACGCAGTTCTTGGGTGTACTCTGAGGTCTATTCTCAGCTTGGGAGGAAGAATGATTGATGCTTTAGAGTCTCCAGCGTTATCTACGGAAATTTTTTTAGGGTAGGAAACGAAATGTTTCACAATTTCCATCGCATCTTTTTCCTGCGCAACAACTGCTATGTCAATATCTCCTATCGTTTGTGCTTTGCGCCGTAAGGATCCTAATATGTCCACCTGCTCAACTCCTTTGAAGCGCTGAAGATACTTCACTAGATCATCTGCGACTGTTTTGGCATAGTCATAAGGAATCCTATCTGGCGATTTATCCGCTGCTTCAAACTGCTTCAATGATTCGGTAAGTACCTTCTCTGACTGTGCACCGAAGCCTGGTAGTTCGGATATTTTATGCTTTTCACAGAGATATTTTAGCTTTTTAATAACTGTATTAGTATCCATTAAATTAAACGCATTGACGAGCTTAAACGCCTTTATAGGGCCTACTTTAGGTACTCTGGTGAGGATAAATACCGTTTCGGGAACCTTACTCAACTGACGATCAATGAATTCTGAACTCCCTTTCTCAAAGAGCTCAATGATGTGACCCCTAATTGTCTCCCCGAGCCCCTCTACTGAGCTCAACTCTCCCCTCTTCCAGATCTCAAATAGCTCTTTGTCGAGGAGTTCGATCGCATCAGCTGCATTCTCATAGGCAGCTGTTCTAAACAACTCTTTTTTCTCAATTTTATAGACGACAACCACTTTCCTGAGCAGTTCCACTATTTCCTTGTTACTCTTTTGCATATTCGATAGAAGTATATACGAAAAAGTAGCCTGATATAATGAACCTTTATGCGAGGTTAGTATAGTGGTAATACGCCTGCTTCCCAAGCAGGAGCCACGAGTCCGATTCTCGTACCTCGCTCATCGGTTCCCGCTTTGCCATCTGAAGCCTTGGCGAAAGATGGTATCCCGCTCAGTTTGTCAAAGTAAATCGGAGCGAGGTACCTTACCAATACCTACTAAGTTTAGGTATGGCCTGAGATCCGGTCGAATTTTTTGCTCACTCTCGGGACGAGGAAGTCTTGTAGGCGCATTAATTGCTTTTTCAATTCGTACCGGAAATCCAAAGAATCCTCTTACTCGAAATGGATTCGATGTGTTGGGTTTATTTGATAAAGGAGGAAGTTTTACATCAATACCCGATCCGATAAGTTGTTTAAAATATTCATGTGAGACTTCAGCAAGCCTATAAGGTACCTGAAATAACATGACTCCTCCCAAAGCGGTAATCTGCCACATATTCTGCAACATTAAATAGTATAGAATTGGATCTGAAGGAATATAATCAGGATTCAGACCTCCTTCTGGACGAGATATCACAACATCAAATCCTGTAGAGGCTATTTCAACCTGCTTACCTCTGATTTGAGTCCAACATTCCACAGATGCAATGTTTCCATTAATGGTATGAATCACTCCCGGACCAAGTTTTTGATCCCATTTGGGATCGTGAGGAAAACCTAAAGATACTGCAACTCCTTTGTCATATCCAAGTGAAGCTGCTTCACCAACTACAGACTCTGTTGCCATTAAGTCGATTATGCTTGTGTAGCCTTTTTTTTTCGCACGTTCATGTAAAAATACCCCTAACATTGCAGAGTTATTTACAGATTGAAATGTTCTACCATACTCAGAGATCGAACTGCCATGAATTCCCCAACCCGCTCTTCTCCCTTTAGAAGGGGCGGACCATTTTTCCCTCGTTGCTTGAATTCTCATATCAGGGAGCTCTGCTGGACTTAGATGACGTGTGAGACTTCGATTTGAAAAATATCTTTCTCCGCTCATAATTTTAGTTAAAAAGTGAAATATTAATTTTACTATTATTTAATTTCTTAAGATCATTTTTGAATCGCACTGCTATATATAAACCAGACCGAAATCCAACGTTCACTTTTAGACGAAAAACCTCGAGCACATTTTTGTTATCTAGGAGAGTTGATTTCCCCAAAAATAGTTGTGTTTGTGGATTCCTATCTGACCGGTGTACTTTTAACATATGTTTATTTCATTCCCAACATGAGAGGAGATGGTAATACGGATGGGGATTCTTTTCTCTTACTAAGAACAACGGCATGGGTCATAAAACCATTTACAGACTCTGACCAATCGATGCTAAAACCTTTTTGTTTAAGCTTAGAAAAATACTTTTCAGCCTCAAAATATTGACATTGAGGAATTTGAAATAAGAATACTCCATCGTCATAACTGAGCAACCTCCAAGACTCTTAAAGCATGAAAAAGAGAGTTGAGGTTGTCAGTCTAGAATCCAGTATCCCTCCTTCGGGACGACAAATTATGATGTCAAAATATTCAAATCCTTTACTTTCCGCTACTTTTCGAATTTTTGACCATGTTTTCTTTATTGTTAAATCACCATTTAAATTACTACAAAACTCTCGATAAGGGCCACTATTTTTTCTAGGTCTGTATCCTAGAGATACTGCAAGACCAAAATTGATGCCATAGTCACGCACAGATTGTAAAACAGCTGCGTCGCTTGCCATTAGGTCTAATATTGTGGTTTTATTAGGTCTCGAGGCAATTATAGATAAAAGATTGTCAAGGTTTTCTGGTGCTAAAATTGAATTGAATGTTGTCCCATAATCTTCTAGTGATGAATGACGTATTGTCCAATTATTAAAATCATCTATCCCATCTTCTCTCTCACGTTTTCCAATAAACTTATTATGCTTCCTCACGTGAGTCAAGATACGAGGATCAAGAAACTGCGGTTTGGTAGGTCTTTCGGCTTTCATAATTTATGCAATGAAATACCTAACATTTTTGGGGTAGGGAGAAGTTTTGGTGCTTCTGGATTTCTTTGTAAATGTACAGACACTCCGTATATGTTCTGAAAACTCGATCCGATTGCAACCGTTATACCAGAAGTTGCGTTTAGTTTTTCTAAGTAGTCTACTCCTATGCCAAAAGTCATATGTGGTATCTGAAATAACAATTGCCCGTTTTGAGGACTTAAAATCCTCCATGCTCGTTGAAGTAGCTCAAAATGCATTGCGACTGAATTAGTAAAGTGGTGCAAGCCTCGGAGGGGCCTTGACAGAATCACATCAAAAGTTGGCACTGCATTTGCACGCATATGTTCATCTATTGTTTGCCAAGTTGATTGTTCGACAATATCTCCGTTAACAATCTCTATAACCGAAGCTTCTGCAGGAGGAAGACTGCCCAACCCAAATCCCAGCGAGACCGCAAGCCCGTACTTAAACCCAAGATCGGTAGCCTCTCGTACAGCCGTTTCCGCCGCGGCAATATCAAGAATACTTGCATTTGGATTATTTTCTACCGAAGCCTTCAAATGAAGACTTAGTGAAGTCTTTAATACGTCGCTAAATGTGTCGCTATAATCATTAAGACCGCTATCATGCGTGGCCCATGTACCTCGCCACAAACGACCTGGTTGAGACCATTTCTCCTTTATACCAATTTCCCTATTTCTCTGACGATCATCGGCAAATGGTATACCTCTAGATAGCATCTCTCCCACTCGTTTACCTGCACCAAAATATGCTTCGATCATGCTCCATTATATCAAATATGTCGCACTATAGGCTTGATTTAATTTTTGGACACCATATATTTCATTCATTTTTATCGAACGATATACCTTAGTTTTAAATCGAGTATAATATCTACATTGTGCTTTCAGTAGGCAGTAATCAATAGTCAGATTTAAATTAATAACTGACACCTGACATCTGAAAACTGATAACTAAGAGCAATGCCCTTTTAGTTCAGTGGCAGAACAGCGGTATCGTAAACCGTTAACGTCAGTTCGATTCTGACAAAGGGCTCATGACAAGACTAGATAGAATCAAATCAAAGAGATCTAAACAGCAAACCATTGTTTTGGTTGTTATTGGGGTGGTTGCGGGATGGTTTGTTCTTACGTCTGGTTTCTCGTTTCTTATTAATAGCTCTGTCTATGTAGGAAACCTGTTTGGTGGAGGGAAGAGTGAGTACGACTTCGGAACAGCTCCTAAGTTCTACAGTGTTCAGTTTGATGAAATTCCAGCCGCGACAAACAGCGCAGGACTCACGGTCTCTGGAGTGGCTGACAATTTGGATGAAATAAAATTCTACCTTAATGGAAAACTTACTAAAAAAATTAGGGTTGATTCTGATGGTAAGTTTTCCACCATTCTTAGTAATTACGATCAAGGAAATAATAGTCTGTATGCAATTGGAGCAAACAATAAAACCAGTGAAACAAAAAAAACAGATACTGTTTCGTTTTTATATATAACTACTAAACCAATAATCGAAATCTCGGAACCAACCGATGGATCTAAAACTCCACGTGACGAGATTAAGGTTTCCGGAAAAACTAATTCGGGCGAGGATGTGACCGTTAGAATTCAGGGACTTTTATCTACGGTTGACTCAAATGGAAATTTTCAGTCCTTCGTACGGCTAAAGGAGGGAGAAAATAAGATAAAGATTACGGTTAATGACACAGCTGGTAATTCCGAAGAAAAAGAAATCACCGTTTCTTACGAGAAGTAAGTCCTATAAGTATCGGCCAAAGGAACAGTACGAAGGGATGAAGAATAATATTATCAAACAGTGAATAAACCGAGATAAATACTCCTGATACCAAAGCGAAATCGCTCATTCTTCCAGTCAACCAAAACCAGTACAAAAATGCTCCCAATCCGACTACGCCACTTGTGACAGCAACGATGAGATATGACGAGTGAAACGATGCTCCTGCATGACTTAGGCCACGATTTAGCACAGAATCACTTGGCTTAAAGTATCTGATGCGGTTATAGCCGATCCCAATAAACTGATTTTTTAGGAAAAGTTTGAGTCCTGTTTGGTAGTCAGTAAGGCGCGACTCTACAGTAGACGTTCTGAGCAATTTCACTCCCTCACCAAACGGTTTAGGGGCCAGAACTATAAATCCAATCAATACACTTACAGCAAAGCCCAAAAGCTTTAGGTTTTTTTTGATAATCAGAGTCTGCACAACTACAGCGCTCGCAATCGAGACGAGGTATCCTCGAGAGTAGGTAAAAAGTCCCAAGATGAGGTATGCAGAGGGATAGATAAAGTTCTTAACCAACGAACTGAATAAATTTTTTCTAATCACCAAATATATCAGTATGAGTCCGTACACCGCACCGGCAACAGAGGTGTCGAAAAATTGACCGAATACTCTACTTTGATGTGGATCCCAACCAAGGTACTGTAGATTTCGTAGATTACCATAAAGAAAGTACTGAATCATCCCGAAGAATCCGAGTAAAAAAATAGATATCTGAACTAACTTTTTGGAAATAAAACCATTTTTAACACAATCTGTGATTATGTCAAAACCCAACAAGTATCCCACCAATCTAACCAAGTAGAGAAAACTGACAAAATTAGGAAAGGCTTGGACCCTAGCTATTCCAAGAAGAAATGTGACAAGTAGTATTCCTACTAGCGTTGTAGTTTCCTTTCTTAGTCTATAAATATACCGCTTGATAAAAAGCTGGTAAGCCACCCACGCAAAATACGGAATTTCGTATAGATAAAGATTTATTTCTTGTTGGTTGAATGAAAGTCGCCCTACCTGACCAAGCAAAAAACAAATAACTGACAGACTCAACAATATCATAGGACTTCGCCTGTAAAATTAATGCCGCAAGCAAGCTTCGACCTATTTCCTACAAACTCTTTTTTCTGTAGGGTACTCCTCGTACCTATGGACATATTCTGGTCGCGTAGTAGAGTCATAGATTTAAAAGCTTAGCCCTCACAAGAAACGAGTGGAAGCTCATCATAAATGAGTACACGAACCCTGCAGCACCGTCTAATATTCCTCCTCTCACAAAATAGGTATAGATAAATTTTCCAAAAGGATAGACGATCATCTTTATTAGCGAAAATCGAATATTATTAATTTTCAACTCCTTTGCTCTCAGCGTAGAGTACTCGTTAATAGAATTGAGAAAATCAGAGATAGTTGGATGCGGATAGTGATTTACAACGCCTTTTAAGATTCCGGTAGGCTCGTTCGTAATGAACTGTTCATGAACAGTTCCTTTCCATGTACCTGAGTTTTTTTTCAAAAGCCTTATAAATCCAATCGAACGTGCCTTTGCTGTTTCTCCATATTTTATTTCTTTACTCCAGAAATAGTCGTGACGTTTTATGTAGTACGCGGTTTTGGCATGGTCGTCGGAGATCGTCTTTGAGATTTCTTCGGCTAACTCTTTGGTGACGATTTCATCGCTGTCAAGAAATAGAAGCCATGCTCCAGAGGCAAGTGTTGAACCGAAGTTTCGTTGTTGTGAAAAATCACCGGCTAGTTCATGTTTAACGAGTGTAACCTTTTTTGCTGTTTGTACTTTCAATGTAGCAGATGGGTCCACAACCAAAATGACTTCATCTGCAAACTGCACAGAATCGATAGCTTTTTGTGTTGATTCTTCTCCTTTTGAAAGAACGATTGCTGAAAGTTTCATATCTAAAGTATACCCAAATTGCTTGCCATTTACTTATTTCAGGACAGAGACGTAAAATGATTTGATCCTTCGACCAAAAGCTGCCGAGTCGTATACGTTCTCTGCGCGTTTCCGAGCAACATTACCAAGCCGTAGTCTTTTTGAAGATGAGGCTACGAGATTAGTTAATTCTTTCTTGAGCGCTCTCGTACTACCTTCTGGCACTAGTATTCCTACCGATCCTAGGATTTCTGGGATGGATCCAGAGGAATATGCAACGATGGGTAATCCTGATGCCATTGCCTCTACTAAACTCATCCCGTACTGTTCCTCCCATGTTTTTGTCGTCTTGGATGGGATGACAAAAATATCAGCCAGTCGATACACCTCAGGCATTCGATCATACTGTACATTTCCTGCAACCAACAACTCAACATCTCCCTCTTCGATTAATTGATTAATCGAAGTTCTCAAATCTGAAAGTCCTTTCTCAACTACATCGCGTCCCGTAAAAAGTATTCGTAGTTTTCCACTTTTCGATCTAGAATTTACTTTAGGAGTTGGTTTAAATTTGTTGAGGTCTACCCCAAGAGGGATAACTGTAATTTTATTTGGATTTACTCCCTCGGCTTTTAAGCACTTCTTTGCGCGGTTTGTATAACAGATAAAATGATCGATATACTTCATGCTGAAATACTTAATTCGTTTTTTAGCTTCAACCGATTCGTTATTAAATGGAATTGTGTCCCAGCTGGTTGCAATTAACTTCTTGATCTTTCCCTGCTTTCTTAACATCGCAAGTTGATAGGTGTAGTAATAATGTGGGTCGGCCGTATGTACAATATCGAAGCCTTTAACCGCCTTCTCGAGACCAAATAGATAGTGCTTGTCACCGATAGTTCTGTTTGCGATCCAACTCGGAAATCCGAAATCAGTAAGAGATAGGAGCTTATCAACCGGAAATGAAAATTCTGAATGAATAGGCTTTTTCGATGCTATGCCGGTAACCTGTACTGTATTTGATAGCTCTGAATAATTCTGTCCTTCAAAATTATTAAGATATGCTCCCCTTACCAAGGCGACTTTCATGGTTAATAAAAGCTTGATAGTCTTGTAACATACTTGTCCCAACGGAATATGTCTAATACTTTATCTCGATTACCAATCTTCTTTGCTGTTGACGCATTTTTCATGTTATCTACAAAATCTTCGATCTTATCGGCAATATTTACAAAACTCTTAAACTCAGGAATGATCGCGGAGGTTTTGCCAATGACCTTGCAGTTCTGTGATAGCGCTTCAAGCACAGGAAGGTTATAGCTTTCGTATAAAGAAGCTGTGAGATACGCAGTGGAGTTTCGATATAATTCTCGAAGCTTTGCACGATCTGCCCTTACCGATCGAATCCTTAACTTTGGATCGACATATCTCTCATGATTTCCTACAAGAATGAGCTCGAAGTCTTCATATGCCTTTTGCTCTTTAAAAATAGTAAATGCCTGAACAAGATACTCAATGTTCTTTACCGGGTGATCCATTCCCACAAACAGGAAGTATGGCCTACTAGACGTAGTCATCTTTTCTAACTCAATCATGTCAAACGGCACTCCAAACGGAAGAACTACTGAAGTCTGGAAGCCAAACTGTTCGCTTAGTTCATGCTGAACTTTTATTGATGAAACGATGATGTTGCTTGCTCGTGACGTTGCGAACAACACCTGATCTTTTAGCGCCTCATACGAATCGGGGTATAGTTCTTTGTGATAATGAAATGAAAGACCATGCATGAATGAAACAATTTTCGCCTTACTGAACCAAGGAATGGCCTGGCTCAGGCCTAAGTAGATATTTTTTGAATGCATCATCTCTTCGATGCTTACCCGAACCGACATCCATGCAAACGAAGGTCGAAGTACTTTAAACTTTAGGTTATCAAACACTGGAAGATGAGAAGTTTTCTTATACAAATATCCCGTATATAAATTGCTCTGATCGAATCGTCCGAGGGCTTCCAGTATGTTATGCGTTACAACATAAGTGCCAAATTTATGTGCCCCACAGAGAGCTCCTGCATCAACCGATATTTTCATAAGCTTTTATGACGAGCGGAATCGTAATAGCTGTGTTCAACATTTCACACAGTACAGTAATTATCGCACTTGCATGATATGAAAACAAAGGAACAAAAATAACATTTCCAACTATGTTGACGAAAATCTGGAAAAGAAAAATTGCTACTACCCACTTTACCTTCTTAAGAAGATAGAGTACGTTCATGCAAACTGCCGATACCAACAGAAATGGGAGTGCGAAGATTACTACTCTGAAGGCCCAGATTCCCTGTACAAATTCCTTACCTAAGGCAAAAGGGAGAATAATAGGAGCGCTGAACCAAGAAAAAATGGCGATGCCCATACCTAAAATGAACAAGAGCGTTGAGTCTCGTATAATCTTTTTTTTAACTGCCGGTCTGTCTTCTTCAAGGTGTTGTTTGTATATTGGAGTTGCGGCAATGGTATAGCTTGACCCAACGAAAATAAGTGCCTCGAAAAATTTATAACCTGAAGCATATACGCCAACCTCATGTACTCCCTTAAAATACTGAAGAATGAGAAGATCAACTTTGAAGTATAGCCCTGCAAAAAAACTGAGAAGAATATACATATATGATTTCCTTGTGATATTTTTTAGGTAGCTCATCTTAGGTATTCCTATCTTCAGACGCATCATCTGTTTTGTTTTAAGCCAGAGATATAGTCCATAGAGACCAAACAGTATCCCCTCTGCTAGGAAGAGAGAGCGCATTCCAAATCGGCCAACCATCAGACCTATTAGAACAGCGATAAGGAATGTGTTGAAGAACAGTGAGTACAATGAGGCAAGATATGTTCGCGCAATTAGCGTGGTATATATGAGGAAACTTCCCGAAACTGCATTTGCGAGGACAACCGGAGTGCTAAGTGCTGTAAGGAGTAATAGTTCTGGTTGTCTAAATACACCGTAGGTGTAGATCAGCGTAACTATTGCAATGAAGATGCTTAGTACCAGCCGAACTGAAAATAATTTTGAGAACTCAGTGGTACTACCTTTTTTGAGATGAAAGATTTCATAGTTGGTTGTCCCCATATCTGCCAGTGGCATGAATAGTCCAATTTGTGCCCATACTAAGTTGTAGAGACCAAACTGATTGGCGGTGAAAAATCGTACTAAGAAAAGAAATAAGATGAAGTTAAGAATCTTTATTGCAAGTGACGAGAAGTTAAGTGTCATAAAATTGTATACAAACGGCCTTCTCTTAAGTTGATGAAAGATAAGGGGATAGTGCTCATAAAGCGTCTTTGGTAAGCGAATCAATTCGTATAGCCAATTCCTCAGTTCTGCGTTTTTTATAAAAAACCGTATCCAACTTGCCATTAACTGCCCATCTTTATCGACATTCGCTTTTGACATCTCGAGATGTTCATAGATAACCGAGCTAACTACTCCAACCCTGAGTCCAGCATTTATCGCTCGTTGAGAATAGTCAACATCTTCATAATACATATGGTATTGCTCGGACCAGAAACCAAGCTTTTTAAATGTCTTTCTTGTGAAAAGCATTAAAGACCCTGATACGAAATCAGTTTTTGAAAAATTTCCCTTTTTATCACGAGACAATCCTGCAGTTAATCTGTTCCGATCAATCTCACCGCCATAAAATATATCTCCATCTTGTTTGAAAGCATATCCCCAAAGATCAAAATGTTTCACTGCTTGGGATATTAATTTCTTACTCAGCCTAACATTCACCAAATCAGGATTTGCCACAATGTAGAGGTCGGGATTATCAAGTTTTGCTAAATTAAGCCCTTTGTTTACACCGTGCGAATAGCCTTCGGTACCCTTCCTGTTTACTACAATATGCGTAGAAAGTTTCCCTAATCGTTTTTTAGCAATAAGGCGAGCGAGTTTTTGCGCTAGTTTACTGGACTCAGGTATCGCAACAATAATCAACGCAATTTTCATTTCTTCAGGTTCTTAATTGCTAAGGACGAGTAAGTTAGAAACTCCATATAGGCAAAACCGAGATCTAGCGGTAACCTAAAAAATCCATCTTTATAACCTTTATCCTGAATTAATCTTGCCCAAAACATATGTACAGGGTAAAAAGTCACCTTCTTAAATGAGGATTGCTCTCCTTTCTTATACCTCTCAGTTGCTTCGTTAAGTGCATACGTGGTGAATTTTCCATACATCTGATGTAGCGTCCGATACGAGTAGTGCATTATAGGCGAACCAAGATTTACGAAGTGTTTTGAGTTTAAAACAAGCGACTCATGTACCGACACGTTTTTTATGTTAACTTTACGACGTTTCGCAAGTCGTAGCATACGATAATTTTCACCGCCATAGCGCAGTCGTCTACCAAGGAAATGATTCCGGAATGGAATGATGTAACCATCTGCAAGAATCTTTCGTCTTTTTAGACTTTTAATGGTACGAATTAATGAAGGAGAAACAATTTCATCCGAGTCAAGTGCCAGAACCAGATCTCCTGTGGCTCGAGACAAGGCTTTCGATTTATTTTTTCCGAGGTGATTTAATCGAGTTGCGATGGGATTTATATTGAAAGATTTGAGAATCGATAAAGTGCGGTCGGTCGAACCCGCATCCACCACAACTATCTCATCGGCAATGTCTTTGACACTTTTTATGGACTGAAAAAGGAGCTCGTCCGCATTGCGCGTCACCATGATAACGCTTAATCTATGTTTCACTTTTTTTGTGCAATTGCTAGAAGTAATCCACCATTATACAACCTCCATAACAGAGGTCTAAGAATGAGATATCCAATAAATAGAGCAGGTATCGTTAATATTTTTAGCAGTTTTCGAAAATATATATTTTGTATCCATTTATAGTTGCCTTGTAGACTAAGCCAGAAATCATTTCTATTTTCAAAGGATTCTAGGTACACCAAACGGAAACCTGAAATGTCAAAGATTTTCTTCAGTGATTGCCTTGAGAAATGAAAGTAGTGATCCTCTAGCATCCACCAAGGCCAGTTATTTGAGAGGAGTCGCATAGTGCTTTGATAGTTTGGTAGGAGTACTACAACATACCCCTTTTCCTTCAAGAGAATTCGAGTCTTCTGTAGAACCTCCAAAGGATCTTTAAAGTGTTCAAGCACATCCAAGAAAGTAATTGCTGAGTACGTACCTCTTCTTCCCCTAAAGTTCATGAACTGTTTCTTTACCCAAGTAACTCGCTTATTCCCTTCCAGGAAAAATGGTTTCAAGTGTGGCTCTATCATCGTAACCTTCAGATGTTTCTCACGGGAAATAAGATCTGAAAAAAGACCGAAACCACCTCCAACGTCGAGAATATTTCCTTCGCTCACAAACATACTCATTCTCTCTATTACTCGTTCAAACTTTTCTACATAATTATCAATATTTTTACGCACTGCAACAGGTGAGTAAAACCGCGAAGTACCATAAAGTATCTTTTTCGTGGTTATTAGTTTAGAGCTGATTCCGAGCTGACAACGAGGACATTCATAGATTAAAGTCTTCTTTACCCACGCCAGGTGTATCAAATCAGAACGTTTACAAAGTATGCATTGATTCATAAATATGTTGCTAATATAACCCGATATTAAATTTTTGTAGATTATAGTCAATGGACTCAACCTGAGCAACCGATAAACTTTCGGAATGAAAATTACACGATGTCCGATTTGCCAAAGTGTCACAACGAGAAACTATGCAAAGAGAGATAACTATTCATATCGTCACTGCATAAAATGTAATCATGTATTCCTTTTTCCGATACCCTCTTCATCATCGCTTCTAGATCTGTACTCGGGAGATTATGAGTTTCGAGTAAATGCTACCGCAAGAAATAGATTCGAAAAACAAGCCGATACCATCCTGAAGAATATGAGGCGGCTCAACCCTCAAGGTAAGACTCTCCTTGATGTGGGAGCAGGTTATGGCACCTTCGTGGAGATGGGACTCAGAAATCAACTGAAGGCGGTTGGGATAGAACCTGCGCGTAATCTATATCGGCAAGCAAAAACTAGGCTGGGAGATAAGATAATTCACACAGATCTAAATGAATTTGTAAAAAGGAATAATAAACTCTTTGATTTCATTTCATTAATACATGTGGTTGAACATGTGGAAAATCCGGCCATTACTCTTTCCACTTTATATCAGTTACTCAAGCTAAATGGTGTCCTCTATGTCGAAACTCCTAATATCGATAGCTTCCTCTCCGATGCAGAAAAATCCAACTACACATTTCTCACTCCACCAGATCATCTTAATTTGTTTTCTTCTAGATCTTTCAAAACATTACTTAATTCCTTAGACCTACCTTTGAAAGCAAGTTATTCCACCTACAGTTATCCTGAGCATTTCGTAGGTATTTTGAGATCATCGAAATCAAAGCTGTTTCACAACCATGTTTCAACCATTGGAAGCACTCAGAAAACAAATACGAAGAATAACGATACGGTCTCCGATCTTCCATTTTTTGATAGGGTAGTGGCCCCAGCACTTACTCCCCTCTTGAACATTGGAAATAGGGGAAGCATACTTCAGATATATATTCAAAAAATGAATTGAAGTCGAGGCATCGGTTGCTATAATGATGAAATGCTAAACTTTCTGTTAATTTTGTGGCTTCTCTTTTTTCCGTTATCTGCAATTGCACAAGAAACCACTCCCGCCGACTCCCTTACGCCAACTGTTACTGACTCCATCACCCCAACTCCAACTCTAACACCAACTTCTGAACCTACCGCAACTCCTGTACCAACAAGCACGACAGAACCATCAAGCCCAACAAGTACACCAGTACCCGCAGTAATATCTAAACAAGTGACCTTGCCTACGAAAAAACAATCAGCAACCACTCAACAGTCGGGTGGATTTGGTAGTGATGGTCTTGTTGAGGATAAGGATACTCCAAACCAAGGAGGTCTCTCAAACGGACAAACCTTAGGAAGCGCAACTTTGGATGTAAATAACGCAGGTGATAAAGATCTACTTGGAACTCTTATTTTTCTAACGGCAGCTGCCGTACTCGTCGTTTGGACAACATACGCAGTTCTGGTTCAGAAAGGAATCATTAAGACAGAGAAGAAACCGAAGAATCTTGGTGGAATTACTCCCCGACCACTTGATTAGGTGAAGGCTCAACGATCTTCATAATTGCACGAGCAAGTTTTTCTGGATTATGACGAATGAGACTTCGTTTTAGGGCATCACTCTTCGATTGAGTGCTCTGTTCGGATCCTAAAAAGTCCTCCCGAATAACCTTGAGATTTTCACTGTCCTCGAGATCGTTCTTCACCGGAAACTCATGCTGCTCTTCATAGAGCTTGAGAACTTCTGCGGGAAGGAGCCCATCGTTCACGATTACATAATCTATGGGAGCATGTAGTAAATACTTCTCAAGAACCCGTAAATGGTCCTGTGCTGAGAAACCGTAGGTCTGACCGTACTTGGTCATTAAGTTCAGCGTATAGATCTTTTTAGCTGAGGAGTTTTTGATCGCTTCTGCAATCCCTTGTACGAGAACGTTCGGGAGAATACTTGTATATAAATCTCCTGGCCCTATGAGAATATAGTCAGCTTCCTTTATTGCTTGTAGTGCGTCAGGATTAGCTACTCCGTTCGGTTCTAAATATAATTTATTAATTTTGAGTGTCCCGTCATGCTTCGGCTCATCAATGAAATGCTCCTCATTGAGAATGAGTCCATTCTCGTATTCAGCAAAGAGATGTGTATTCGTATAGGTCACCGGAACCACGGTTCCATTAATTCGTAAGATCTGCCCTGTTTTGGCAATTGCATCTTTTTGAGATCCTAGGATGTCAGAAAGAGCTGCCATAAAGAGATTTCAAAGGTCATTCCAGAAATTCCTTCTCCCTTTTCAAAACGATACATGAAGAGTTTGCGCATCAGTTCCGATTCTCCGTCTTCTGCTGCGAGCGCAACAAGACAGGAACGAATATCCGAAGTTGGCAGCAATCCAAACTCATCTCTGATACGCTTATTGCTCCCTCCCGAATCACTCATCGAAACGATCGCAGTGAGATGTACTGGATATCGTGTAAGTCCTTTGAGAATTACAAACTTCCGGTCCCTCCTCCTAAAACAACAATGTTTTCTTTTTCATCTCTATTTTACCGTAACTGATTTTGCTAAGTTCCTTGGTTTATCTGGATCCTTCAAGCCTTTTTGCGAGAGCAGTGTAGTAAGCGAGTAGTTGCGAAACAACAATCTCTAAAATTAAGGTCGAGTCGCCTGCATCATCGACATTAAAGTAAAAGTCAAAAAACCGGATGAGGTTTTGGGCTCAAACCGATGATATAGCCACCACGTGCGCTTACTTCCTGAGCATTTGAGATGATCTCATCATAGGTTTCATCAAGGGGCAGAACAAAGACCGGCGTCCCCTTTCTCCACGAGGGCGATTACACCGTGTTTCAGCTCGCCACCAGCGAATCCCTCAGCATGAAGGTAGCTAGTTTCTTTTAACTTCAGGGCGAACTCCAGAGCTGCAGGGTAAGACAAACCTCTTCCGAGAACATACATATGCTCTTTTTTTGATAGATTCTTTGCGAGTTTCTTTATCTTCGATATGTATGCAGGTAACAATAACTTCTTAATACCCAGAGCTGTTTTCTCAAGAGATCTTCTTCCCTCCTCTGCTTTACCGGCAAGCGTAGATGCGGTGTAAAGGAGAACAGAGATCATCGCAGTGAATGCCTTGGTCGATATTACCGCTTTCTCGGGACCCGCTCCAAGCAATAAACGAAAGTCGGTGATACGGTAGAGGGTTGACCCAAGTACATTGGTGACCACTGCAGTCTGAGCTCCTCGTTTTTTAGCATGTTGGACAGGTTGCACAACATCGATCGTCTCACCGCTTTGAGTTATTGGAACGATGAGTGAGTCCTTTGTGAGATAGTCCTCTAAATATCCGAATTCCGACCCAATTGCATTATTTACATGGCTTTTTGCAATTCGAGAAAAGAGATATGTTCCTGCTAGCGCAGCGTATGAAGCTGTGCCACATCCAATGAAGAAGGTTCCTTTGGCTTTCTTGATTTTGCTTGCTAGAGCCGCTACCTGTTTTCCGTACATTGTCGCGATATTGAGGATTACTTGGGGTTGCTCATGAATCTCTTTAATGAGAAAGTGGGGATATTTACCTAAGGATGCCGACTCTACCTTCCATGTAATCTTCTGAAACTCAAATTTTTTCTTTTTTCCGGAAGGTAACTCAATAACATGCATTTCCGATTCAGAAAGAATTGCCATTTCATTATCATCAAGAAAGTACAGATCTCTAGTATATTTGAAGATACCAACTGCATCGGAAGCGACATAGAATTCTTTTTTACCCTGCCTACCGGCAGACAGACTCTTTCCGATTACAAGTGGTGAGCCATTCTTTACGCATACGATCTCCTTCGAAAGAGTGTACATAACCACGATCGCATTCAGTCCTTTGAGTTGATTGAAGGCATTCCGTACTGAGGTCGCAAATCCCTGCCCATTCCTGAGTTCAAAATCGATAAGGTGAGGAATGACCTCAGAATCTGTATCAGAAACAAAATCATAACCATGCTTTATGAGATTCTTTTTAATCTCAATGAAGTTTTCGATGATTCCGTTATGAACCACAGCTATCGTTCTTGCTTTATTGGTGTGGGGATGCGCATTTGCTACAGTTACTCCGCCATGAGTTGCCCAACGGGTATGGCCAATTCCAAGTGAGCTTGCTGAAAGGGATATGGTTGCGTCTCCGATCTTTCCAATGTGCTTTTCCGAAGTTATTTTCTTATCATGTTTAATGCTTATCCCCCAGGAGTCGTAGCCTCTATACTCGAGCGTCTTGAGTCCATCAAGAATCATCTGGGCTGTGTTTTGCTCGTGACCAACGTAGCCAAAAATTCCGCACATATAGGTATCAATTGTACTTAATTATTGTGGGAATCACGCACGAGAATAATCTTGTTGAGGTCGTCAGGTTGAGAGGTCTGTTTGAATCCCAGTTTCTCATGAAGTTGTATTGAGGTAATATTATCGGCAGAGACCTTTGCCCATACATACTGCGATTCAAAACGATCGAATAACTGAGTATAAAACCAAACACCAAGTCCTTTACCTCGTGCAGTACTGTAGAGTCTAATTGCGCAAGTCTTTGTAAATTTCTTTTCGCTCTCTGAATCGAGTTTGAGGATAAAATCTGCCGGAATAGATTTTGTCTGAAGCCATGCAATCCCGAGAAGCTCCTCATGAATATCCGTGAGAACAATATATTCAGGATTCAACTGAAGCCAATTTTTTGTTGATTTCTGTGTACTAAATCGCTTACGATCTGAGGTCCATTTTGCAAGAACAGGATCTGTGTTCGAGTATCGAATCAGAGTGTCGATTTGAGAGTCGTTCAGTGTGTCCGTAATTAAATAGTCTTCTATATTCTCCACACCATATTGTACTAAATGGAGGTTCGTAGATATGCAATTCTACCTAGTAACTTGGTTTGTCATCTCCTTAGCGATTGCTTTAGCCTCACTAATCATTAAAAGAATTCCGTTAGCTGAGGATGTATTTCGACTCTCAAGATCTTGTAAAGGTAACTCACTATTAAGATGTACATTACCCATATCGGAAATAATGAACTCAAGATTTCCATCTGCATGATAGATGGCAGATAATACATCGTGAGCATTAAACTCAATCCCGTGCTTGGCAGCAGTAATTGCAATTACTGAGAGTCTGGCTTTCAAATCCTGTAATCTTTCTGGGTTTTCGATATCGTACTCCGCAAGTGATTTCACCGTGGACGAGTTATTACGAAAAACGTTACCGATAACAAATCTCTTTGTCTGATTAGATGTAATGAGGACATCATTCCAATCTTTCGTCAAGTCTGTCATGAGAATTCCAGAGTACCTTTCTCCTTCCTTGACAAGGCGGAAAGTGCTCGGAACCGGAAGACCTGCCTTTTTAAGTTGTACGTAAGATTTAAGTGCGTGCGCCGCTCTACCTTCACTGTGATATTCCTTAAACGCTAGTCCTCCAACAGATCGTTCTCTAATTGATGCTCGGACGTGTCCAACCTGCCCCTCTTCTCCTCTGCCGAGTGAGTCTGGTCTGTCATGTTGAAACTCTAATCGACTTGGTTTGGCGACCGTAATACTTTTTTTTATATCGGCTTTAATAAGCACAACATTTCTATGTTCCATAAGAAAGTATAGCAATTAGATCGTCTATTGGGTTCTTTACTAGGTGATTACATCATGCAACTATTACCCCTGCCATATTATCAATCAGTTCTTCTACCTTGCGTGGATCAGTAATAAAGACGTGTTTATATGGTAATTCTTCGGTTTCACTAGCATCATTTTGATCTCTGGGACCTAACTCAATTACCGTTATAAGACCTTTAAGAGTGCTTAAATCAGATGAAAGTCCTTTAACCAAACCGTTTCTGACTATTTCACGGTCAGAGGGTGAAACGATAAGAACAATACCAAGAAGTCCTTCCAAGTCTTGCAAACCAAGCCTTCCACTTTCTTTTCCTCTTTTATGAAATGTGTGAGTTATAAAGTCGTCAACTACCGATTTCGGAGAACTATCAACTAGAACTCCAACTTGCTTAGTATATAAATCAGAGTGGGGGTACAAAACGGCAAAGTCAATAGGTCGTTGACCATCACCCTCATTCAATAGTGCGAAGGTCTCAGCGATTAGTGGATTCTTTACCTTAGGCACTACGAGCCCAACATGCACTGGGTGACTGATGAGAAATATTCTCTCTGCATCACCAGGAAAGTACGTTCTACCTACTTCTTTTTGTCCCATAAATATGCTTCTTGAAATTACTCCTATCTGCTTACCTAAAATGGTAAAAAGTGAAGGTTTAAGAAGTACTTATAGTATACCAGAAAATAGGCTCTAAATCAATACAGTTATTTGCTAGGTTTATAACGAAATACTGTCTGTAATCGACGATTTGTAGGAAAAGCTATACCGTTAATTTTATGCCCTGCAATCACTCCACTCAAGTCAACAACTTGCCTAGGTTTTAACCCTTCAGTACTTAGATCTTCCATAGTATCTAGGAATGCAACAGTAGGAGTGAGTGTCTCGGTTTTTTTGATACCAAGTGATTCTGGGTCTAGAACAACAACTTCATAAAAATGGGTAGTTGTTCCTACATCTATCGTTTCACCAAAAAAACTGGCTACAGCTGGACTTTCCTCTCGGAAAGCAAGTACTTTTCCCTCCTCAATTTTTCGTTTTGTAAATGGTATGGGAACCGTCCAGTCGCGCTCGATACCCGAATGGACCCTAATTTGACGTCTCCGTTCAATTGTCATAGCTTATAGTATAACATACTACATCTAGAATTTCTATATAAGAATATTTCTGAAAAGTTCGTAACGAGATTTCGATTTTTAGTTCAACATTACTTATTTCTCGTAAGATTTGGGTACTTCGCAATAGCGCGATGGGGAGATATAATTTCCACTGCTCCGTTATGATCAACTCGTATAATTTTCCCGCTTATTACAGCTACTGTGCTGCTACTAAGTAGCACGGAATGTGGATCTGCTGAGTCCGGGAAAGTGATAGTTATGGGTTTTGCTATTGGGGACCGTTCTATACTCATAGCTTAATTATACCTTATAATAGGCTCTAAACTATACACATATTTGTTTAGAAATCTTATTCAATGACAATTGTTAAAATATTATCTACACTAAAGTTATGATAGTTATGAGGAAAGCTTCACAAAAAGCAGGTTTTACTCTTGTAGAGTTATTGGTGGCAATAGGCATCTTTGGAGTATTAGTTGCGATTACGATAGTTGCTATAAATCCAGGAAGACAGTTCTCCCGTGCAAATAACACCAAAAGGCAAAGTGACGTTACTGCTCTTCTCGATGCGCTCGGACAATACTCTGCCGAAAATTCGGGAAGACTTCCCGCCACAATAACTACAACGAACAAGACAGTAAGCAATACAGGAGCCGATATCTGCGGTCTGTTGGTACCAAATTACCTATCTGCCCTTCCTGTAGATCCAGGTACAAATAACGGAACAGCTATTTCTAGTTGTGCCGGCGCTTACACCACAAACTATGAGGTCGCTCTTGATGCGAGTGGCCGCCTCATGGTAACTGCCCCCGCAACAGAGCTTGGAGGTGCGGTTATTACAGCAACTAGATAGTGAGTGATGTCGCCTATATGCTTTGAACGATGTGAGCCTAGGGATTCCAGAATGGAACACTTGGCAGGATTATTTTAACAGGATTGCTCACGCCTTTACTCATTACCAAAACTCAGCTATTTAGCTCCAGTCGAGTGTATAACGTTAGAACCTTTTTAGCTCAAATTTAAGACTCTATTTCAATAAAGAAGACATTCTACTAACTCAAGAATAGTATGAAAAGAAGTAGATACGACGAAAAATTCTAATGAACATACATCTTCTGTTTTTCATTGTTAAGAAGACCTAAATCCTAGGTCTGTAGTATAATAAAGCCATGTTCAATACTCTAAATGAGAAAGACGAACCGAGAGTCCTAGCAACCTTAGACAATATTTCAAAGATTTATCCAAAGCTGTCCTTTATAAAAGAGCTGCATAAAATTAAGCAATACTCCGACGAACCAAAATATTTCCAATATGTGGTTAGAATGGAAGACGATCTCAAAAACACAGATGGCCACACGTCAAATGAAAAAAAAGCTGGTGGAGGATCTTTTTTATCGGAGCAACTGGCACTATTGAAATGCTTAGGGGAAGCAATTGAAAGATTCTCATGCTCAACTTATAAAAACACGGACCTTGTAACTTCGTCTGCAGAGAAATTAGAAGGTAGTATCGACGTCACTAAAATCGTCGGCTTAACAGAAAGACAAAAAAAACAAAATAAAATGTTTAACGTCACTCCAAAGTCTGTTTTACGTTGGAAACAGGGTTACTCACTTGGTACTGGCAAAAAAGCCTATATCCCCGCCCAACTTATCTACCATAATTATAAATTTGACTCTCAGGAAAATATGTTTTATTTACCAATCAGTACAGGAGCTGCTGGTGGAGGAAGCTTGACCGCGGCTTTAACGAGAGGAATATTTGAGATAGTAGAAAGAGATTCATTTGTTATTGCGTATTTAAATAAGATACGCTTCCCAAAAGTAAGTCTAGACTCAGTAAAAGATGAATACGTCCAATTCCTACTTGAGATGTTAAAACGATATAGGCTTGCAATTCATGTTATAGATATTACTAACGACTTAAAGATACCCTGCTTTCTGTCAATAATAGTCAATAAGACAGGTATTGGTCCTGCTGTATCTACTGGTCTTAAGTGCCATCTTGACCCAATCGAGGCGATAACAGGTTCTATAGAGGAAGCATTTAATGTTCGTACCTGGACTCGACAAAATTACGAGGACAATCCTAAGAAAGAAAAGAAAAACATGAGTGGAAATATAAGTAACACTGATCAGAGAGGGGTTTATTGGTACCAAAAAGAAATGATACATAAATTGGATTTTTGGCTAGACCAAAATGAAAAAACCTATAACTTAAGCCATGTTAAGTTATCACAACAAAAAATTCTCAGCACCACTGTGCAATCCCTTTTTAAGAAAGGATATGAAATATACTACGCTGATGTAACGCTACCACTATTAAAGAGGGTCGGTTATAAAATTGTTAAGGTAGTAATTCCTGGATTACAACCTTTCTACATGAACGAGATTTTGCCATATTTAGGAGGCGAAAGATTAACAGAAGTACCTAAAAAACTACCTTATCAATTTTCACGCACTTTAAATAAGGTGCCACATCCTTTTCTATGAAAATCAATAACGAATTAAAAAAGAAATTTAATTTACTGCCATATTCTGAATCGCAACAGTACCATCATGCAACAAAACTTACAAAATTTATAGAAAAAAAAGGTTCTATAAATAATGGTCCCAAAGAGTGGTTTCATATTTTCTATAAAGGCTATCCAAAATTCGAAAAAATCGTATTACCGAAAAAAATCAATTTGGATAACGTAAAACTCCTACATGCTTTAAGCAAAAGAAAGACACTGAGAGAATACTCAGGAAAAGAGTTAAATTTTTCAAAACTAGGTACATTGCTTTACTATTCAGCAGGATTAAGAAATAAAAATCGTAAGGCTGGGAATAGATTCTACCCTTCTGCTGGAGCAAGGTATCCTCTTGAGACATACATAGTAAGTTTTAATACTAAAGGGCTTAAACAGGGAATTTATCACTACCACCTAAGAAGTGGCAAATTAGAGTTTCTTTGGACAAAGAAACATTTTAAGGAAGTGCTTATGAAAAACTTCAACCAAGATTGGATATCGAACGCAGGAGCATTGATCGTTATTTCAGCAGTTTTTTGGAGGAATGAAATGAAGTATCGAGACAGAGGCTATAGACATACTTTAACAGAATTAGGAGCTTTAACACAAAACATATATCTTCTTTCAGCGGTTCTAAAATTAGGCTGCGCTTCAATTGGAGGTTTCATTGACGATAAATTAAACTCATTATTGGATTTAGATGGTGAAGATGAGTCCGTATTAGGAGTCATAGCGGTCGGTGAGATTGACAAATAGTTTTTTCTGATATATATTTACGGTCGTAAGGGTTAGGGGGTGATTTTATGAGCAGATCAGAATTATTGTTAGAAGCCAGACCAATTGCCAGGCCAACCAGTAGACCGGTCACTAAAGGCATTCCAACATCAGCAGGAAGTTGTGGAGGAGGTAGCTGTGGTGGAGGCAGTTGTGGTGGTAGTTGTGGCTGCGACGGTTGTTGTTCCGCAAGTTCACAAGGATGCGCTTGTGACAGCTGTCAGATTTTTCCGGCCAAACTAAAAAATAAAGGTGTACGTGTTGTAAAGAAGTAATTACACATACTTAGTACTTTAGACTATTAAGAATCTCTCCTGATTCAAGATATTCTACTATTCTGTTCAAATAATCAAGAGCCCAGTGATAGTGAGAATGTCTAAATCTTCTATAAAAACTCACAGTATTTATTCCTACTTCCAGAACATAATAAGATAACGACGCTACATCGTCGGTAGAAAGATCGCCAGTTATTTTGGAATATCCTCGTGCGAACTCGGTAATATCTGTAATCGGCTGCCTAGTTCTTAACGTATGAAATATGTACTTTGCAATGTCTTTTAGAGGGTCCCCTTCAGACCATGACTCGAAATCAATGAGAGCCATGGTACCATCTTTAAGTACTAATACTTGGTCATTGTGAAGATCGTTATGTGTGAATGAAGGTTCCATCTCAACTAAGCGCCCTCTCAATGCTTCGGAATTATTACCAATAAGAGA
Organism: Candidatus Roizmanbacteria bacterium; assembly: GCA_016699265.1. Lineage (NCBI taxonomy): Bacteria > Candidatus Roizmaniibacteriota > Candidatus Roizmanbacteria bacterium. The sequence goes on from CP064967.1 coordinate 482,691, forward strand.
AGCTGCCTCAGATCTAAGCGTGTCAGTACCTACACTTTCTAGACGTAGCTGTAATTTGGATGCAATTCTCTCAAAATCAGAATATTCCGATTGCCTCCAGCTTGTTCCCTCAACGTAAACATCATCATGCATTGTGCGAACTATTTCTCCGAATCTCCTTCGCAATAATAAGTCTGGATTGGTGTAGAGGTTCGTTCCAGCAATCTTAGACGTAATTAGCACCGTTTTCCCCTCTTCTGTCATAGCAAGTCCTACCGGAGGAGTTGTCTTTATACCAGCATCGCTTGCTTTGGTTAGCCCTTCCCATTCGTGTTCCGCGCCATGGGATAATTGCGAAAACTTTATCGCTATATGCTTTCCTCTATGAATTCCGAATAACACAACGCTCGAAGTAAATGGATTTGCCACTGCCCCGTATACCTGTGGCGCTAGATCTTCTTGCTCTGTACCCAGTAATTTGAGCGGAACTCGATATTCAGGCAACATACGGTCACATTATATCCTATTCTTATTGTTGTGAAGCCATAAATGATCTAATATATTCTCTTTTTTCACTGTCACTTAACTTAAGAACTGCAACCCATATTTTTTTTCTTTCTCCTTTTGACTCCTTTTTAACATTCGCATTAAGTACCTCGTCCCCATAAAGCTGCTTTAAAGTAAAGTAGAGAAAAAGTGAAATAATTTTATGTACTTTATAATCCCACTCTTTTGAATAAAATCTGCCTTCGAACTTAATCTTATTGTCTAGAAATATTCTATGGAATAATTCGTGAACTAAAGTTGTTTTTTTTAGAGTTTTAGAATGACTAGCTCTGAGCTTTAGAGGATAAGAATAAGAAGAACCTTCGTATACTATTGCATTAATTTTTTTTGTCTTAAAATTTAAACCAGTTATATCACTGATTGCTTTTCCAATTTTTCCTCTTTCCTCTTTCCAAATAAGACCGTACTCTTCTGTGGCTTTAGAAAGCTTTAGATTATTGTGATCTGGATAAAAACATATATCAAGCACGGGTTTATTTTATCAGACGTTTACCCCTTTTGGGAGATACCTAAAGGGATTGGAACACTTTTAGCATCGTTATGTAAATACACAAAAGTTGAGAATTTCGCTTAGCCTCAGATTTGCAAAATGTGAGCCCGCAGGGACTCGAACCCTGAACCAATTCCTTAAGAGGGAACTGCTCTACCAGTTGAGCTACGGGCCCGTTATAGCCTAGGCCATTTACCAAGCTCATATTATACACGGTGCTTCCTTCTAAATAAAATCCTGACCAGTGCTTCAATTATTTAAATAATTGAAGCAAGGATATTTAAACTCGTAGTAATTGATGTTTTTTATTCTGTCTGGATAGGCTAAAGGTGTGTTTTTGTAGCATATATGCGACTGACAAGAAACTAACGAAGTGATTTTATGGTTACATGTTCGCAAATGTTTTTACTTTTAACCTTAGAGCCATTCGGTTGAAGATGAATTTGATTATTGTATTGATTTTTGTACTTGCGAACTTTCTGTCAGGCACCGTAAATGCAGCTTCACTGCACTTAGAGAAGGATCAAAACAATCCTTTTAATACCAACTTCTATATACTTCAAAGTACCGTAACAAAAGAAAATGGAGAGTACAAAATGTGGTTCACAGGTTCTAACGGTACTAATTTAAAGATAAGATATGCTAGTTCAATAGATGGACTTAACTGGCCCACCTCCGAACTAGTGACGGTAAATGACACCGGTGATAATCACGACCCATCGTTGTTTAAGCATGAAGGAAACAATTATATATATTATATTTCTGAGCCATCTGAAGGTTCTGGCACCGATATAAAGGTCAAAAAAGCAACGGCAACAGGCGCTCAGTTTGATACTCCAGTTTTAATCAATCTAAATAGGCAGCAATGGAACAGTCAAAAACTGTCTTGTCCTTTCGGTTACTTTGAAAATGGTACCTACTTTTTGTTTTACTGTGGGACTGCTGGATCAGGTTGGAACTTAGGACTTGCTAGTTCAATAGATGGTATAAACTTCACACCCTGCTCTAATAATCCAATCATCAGTGGTGGTGATGTGGGTAACACTCAACTCTACACTGATGAGCATAATGTTAAACATCTACTTTATCACTCAACTAGTGGAATAACTGAGGTTACATCGGTAGGTCCTCTATCATGTAACTCTGTTTGGACAAACTATCATACTTTTATATCAAGAGACAAACCGTATGATCAAACGTATATTATCGCACCATCTCTTTTATACGACTCCTCTCCAAAAGAACTCTTCTACACCGCAAAGGGACCGGCTACGTCTGGGGAATGGAAACTAAACCGGGCTGTTGAAAACACAAGTAAGTCAAAGATAATTATTATTCCCGGATTTTTTGCTTCTTGGAATCAAGAGGCTATTTTACACAATTCAGAAACCAATGATTGGATAATTCCAACATATGTTCATGAATACGATGGATTAATGCAATCTCTCGAAAATGTAGGTTACAAAAAAAATATTGATTACTTTGTTTATCCTTACGATTGGAGAAAATCTTTGAGCGAATCAGCCGACAATCTTCATAATTTCTTACAAACAAATATCTGGAGCCTCGATGATTCCAATACGGTCAGCTTGGTCGGGCACTCAATGGGAGGATTGCTAAGTAGGATATATGCTCAAAAGTACTCTAGCGACAAAATCTCACAGGTGGTCACTGTAGGATCACCCCATAAAGGAGTTGTGCAGGTTTACCAACCGTTAGAAGCGGGGGAAACCAAGAAGGATGACTCATTTCTTTGGTTAGGAACAAAACTGTTGATAAATTTGAATAGATATAACTTTAGAACTGACAGGGAGATTGTAAGGAATTTAATCCCCTCTTTATATGACCTGTTTCCAACCTATGATTTTTTGAAAAATAAAAAAGGGAACCGTATCTCAGTAAATTCTTTATCAATACAAAATAATGCATTAAACGAATACAGTGATACAACCTCAATTGACAATAAAATGACTGTAATCTATGGCAACAAAACGATCAATAAAACACCGAAGGAAATTGTCGTTGGCAACAGAGCGCTCTTTGATCTTCTAACTAGGGATTATCTTGATGGAAGACCTTTGAGTTACATATATGGAGCAGGTGACTACCTCGTACCTTTAATTAGTTCCCAATTTGGATCTGCACAAGTACAACTACCATTAGATCACGGTGAGCTAATTTATAAATCGGAAGGGATCAAGCAGATATTTAGTAATTTAAATGTACCATTTTCCGATGATCAGATAGAGGAGGGAGAGGAGACTAAAATATCACCTTCCATACTTATCACTGCTCAGTCTCCAATTGCAATAGAGCTGGAGTTAGGCGACAATACATATTCGTCTGAAGGAGGAATGATTTTCTACCTAATGCAGAGTCTGGGACCTACAAGCTTCATGTGAAAAAAATTGAGTGAAGGCGATTACACAATTACATTAGCTCAAATTGCGGAAAAAAAACGATGTTTGGGAGCAGTTTACCGGTCAAATTACAGAAAAATATGTCGATGAAGAAGATATATATACAATTCGTTTTGATAGATCTAGCGCCCAATCTCAAATTTCTCATAAAAATTGCTCTAAATTCATTAAACACCGAATGAAAAGACTTTTCAGATATGATTGTAAGATTAAAAAAAGAAGTTAAAGGTGGCTCATTAAACCGACTTTTTTTTCGGTAATGATTTATTTTGAGGAGGCACTAAACGATTTATTGCTATCGTTGTGTCTGAGTAAGGAATGAAGTCTGGATGGAAGAAAGCTTGTCCATTTGTAGCTGCTATCCCTACGAGTCTTAATTTAGTTGAGTCCTGACCTTTACCTTCAAGATTGGCTAAACCTTCAAATATTACTTGACCATCTGGTAAAATTTTACTGTTTACAATCGCGTGAAGAAACCCCTTAAACTTCTCGGCATTTGCCGGTAGCTCAACCCGTCTTACGTTGCCTATTTCTGTAATTTTAGGTACTAAAATCTCAGTTTGCAGACCTGATGCTGCTAGTTCGTAAAATATACCTTCTAAGCCATGTCTATGGTACTCCATCCCAATTCTAATTACTCTCATAAACTCTGGACTAAGAGGCCTTCCATCTACGAAATCCTCTGCAGTTTTGAGAAATGGCACGCCTTTTTCCTGCCAATTAGAAAATTCGATCAAATCCAGATTAAATGGAGATTTATAGAGTCCTTTCCTGCTTTCAAAGGGAGGTAGTCCATTGTTTCCCGGTCCAAACATGCTAAGAGGCTTTAATGGCTTGATTGCTCCTTTTCCAGCACTGGCTGCGAGAGGATCAGAACCGAACATACCAATAATTTTTCTTTCAAACATAAGCACCAATTTTATCAAAAAATGGTGCTTTTTGCAACTATAGGCTATTTACCTTCACACTCAGAGAATGGCATTATCATGGTTATCCCAGAACATACGATTGATGGAGCTTTTCTTGCACAACTTAAGTTGAAGTACCTTTAATTAGGGGTAATTTCGAGATCACTTCTCCTCGAACTGTGAAAAACTGTGGACAGTGCTGGATTTGTCCCGATGATAGTTTTCATACGGGATCCCGCGCGAATGAAATTCGTCGGGAAACCAGTTCTGTTTTAGTGGCCATTAAGGGACTCGAACCCCTGACCTTTCGAATGTGAATCGAACGCTCTAGCCAGCTGAGCTAAATGGCCTAACTCTTCATGTACATTATACCCTCCATGGTTGAATTATGAGCCAAAACTCCTTACAATGGTTAGATCCTATGATTAAGTCTGTAATTGAGTTTGTAATGGATATTTTGGAGACTGTCGTCTTCATCGCTTCCATATTTCTTGTTTTCTACCTTTTTATAGTTCAGCCTAATCAGGTCAAAGGAGCATCAATGGAAGATACGTTTCACTCAGGTGAATATATCTTTACCAGTAAAATTGCGTATAAGTTCTCACCTATCAGAAAAGGGGACGTCGTTATCTTTAAGTCACCCAAAAATAATGACATCGAGCTGATTAAGCGAGTAATCGCGCTACCCGGAGATTCGGTAGTAATCAAAAATGCAGAGGTCTATGTTAACAACGAAAAGATTAAGGAGTCTTATACTAAAACGCCTACAAATCTCATTCCTGGTGGAGTCTTAATCGAGGGATCGCCAACAGTAATACCAGAGGGAAGTATGTTCGTAATGGGAGATAATCGAGGTGCGTCGTCCGACTCTCGTGAGTTTGGTCCTGTTCCTGAAGCTCTCTTAATTGGGCAGGTGGTATATAGATACTTTCCGTTCGATACTATGGGGGTTATAAAAAATCCGCTTTCTGCTCTTCGACTGCCAAATTTTCTAGCAGCTTTATAATTTCTCGAAGCCGTACACTTGTTGTAATCAAATCTCCTTTTAACTCAAGAACACATTTTGAGCGTATTCTTGACTGAATGATCTTTGCTGTAATTCCTAATTTTCTCATTAGAACTGTGAAAGCTCTCACCTCATCTACCGAAAGATATTCTCCAACGCTCTTGATACCGTATAGAACAGAGCGAACCAATATTTCTGTATCAAATACCGATAAATTATTTGCTAGAACGTGTTCGTATGCTGCAATCATCTGCTCGTGATTTTGTAGTCTTGCGAGTATGTAAAGATGTGTAGGCATAATTGAGTTACTATAGTAACCATCAATGACCAGCGCAGGTAGTTTGTTAAGTCTCAGAATATGACTCACATACGAGGGCTTCATATTAAGATGCTTGGCTATCTCTACAATACGAACACCTTTATCTTTTGTAAGAGATGTAAGAAGCTGCGCTTTCTTGAAGATGTCTTTTTCCTGTAGGAATTGAGTGAAGATTTCTTTTATTTCGTCTCGCATACTTGCACGTATTGTACTCCGTGCTTTGTCTTAAATTCAACCTTTCCAGATCTCATTGCGATAATAGTAAAATCGTTTGAAAGTTTCGTACCTTCTCCGGCTCTAAACTTAGAACCTTTCTGCCTGACAATAATGTTCCCTGTAGCTACTGCCTGACCACCATAGATCTTTACTCCACGACGTTTGGAACGTGAGTCTCTATTTCCTGCTGTAGCTTTTTGCGACTTTGTATGGGCCATGAGATTTGTTTAAAGTTAGGATATTTTGCTAATTTTTAGTTTGGTAAGCACTGGTCGAAAACCTGTAACCTTTCGGTATCGAGACTTAGCTCTGAATTTAGCAACTCTGATCTTTTCACCTTTTCCTTGCTCAACAATAGTTGCAGCTGCTTCTTTTTTTAACTCAGGAGTGCCGAGTTCCACGGTATCTTTTTCTGAATCAAAAATAGCAAGGGTTTTGAGCTTAATCTGGTCATTTAAATTACCTTCAAGATGCTCGACGGTAATCTCTTCATTTTCTCCAACAAGATACTGCTTGCCTCCAGTTGTGACGACTGCTTTAACTGACATTCACCTATTATACTCCATTTGGCAGGCTCATGGCAAGCAAAACTTCGCAATTCTTCAATCTGGACTCACGCCTAGACGATTAGTTCAAAAATGCCAACGAAGCAAAGATCGCAATCAATGATGAGCCTCCGTAAGAAATAAACGGTAGTGTAATTCCGGTAATGGGAAATAAGCCCATATTCATTCCGATGTTTATCCCCGCCTGAAAAACAATCGATGAAAAAATGCTTAACTGAAATAAAAACTTAAATTTGCTATCGTCATCCTTCTGGTTATATTTTTTTCTAAGCTCATTTATACAGGCTCTTGCAAGAATTAAAAACAATCCTATAACCATTAGTCCTCCTAATAAACCAAACTGCTCTACTAGAGAAGCAAAAGCAAAGTCAGTGTGAAACTCAGGAAGAAAATTAAGCTTAGCTTGAGTTCCGTACCCAAGTCCTCTACCCAGCACCTTACCAGAGCCAATTGCAATGATCGATTGTACGAGATTATATCCACTTCCGTGTATATCAGCTTGTGGATTCAAAAAACTTAGTAGACGAACCTTTTGGTATTCCTTTAAGATCATCCAGTAAATCGGTGCAATTACCATTCCACTTAAGGCTAGCTTTCCAAGAATTTTACGTGGCACTCCAGAGTAGACTAAAACAGGTAAAAACATCGCGACATAGACCAATGAGGTTCCAAGATCAGGTTGCTTTAAAATGAGAACGGTGGGAAGAAGGAAATAGGCTATCCCTGTAAATACCGTCTTATAATTATATAGCCAGTTTTTATTTACCACAAAGTACTGAGCAATAAATATTGCAAAAAATGGCTTGAAAATTTCTGAGGTCTGTATACTAAAAAAATGAAGGTCGATCCACCGCCGAGAACCTCGAGCTTCAAAACCAATAACATAGGTAAGCACAAGAAGTGATATTCCCACCCAGTAGAGTAAGGTTGCGTTATTCTTGAAAAAATTAATACCAAGTATCTTAAGACAGATAAAAAACAGAACCGCTAATATACCTGCTATTACCTGCGTAATAATCAGGTCGCTTCTCACGCCGATAAGATTAAAGATTCCAATCAAGAATAAAAGTATCGCGGGAAATAAAATGCTCCAGTTGAGTCTCATTAAACTGTTGTAACTCTGGTAACCTTAAATTCACCTTCGGTAAGCGTATCAACAAGTGCTTTCTTCTTTATTTCATCCTCCCAGTTCTTTGGCCAACTTGGAAGCGTCACCTCAACGAGCTCAGATCTGTCGGTCCCTAGATTCTTTCGTTCCGCCTGAATCTTTCGAATAATAACCCTCATCTCCCCTTCTTGCCTTAGATCATCATTAAGTTCGAAATCAAATTCAACACGCTCTGCTTCGCCTTTAATAAACTCGACTTTCTTTACGTTCAACTCATCCATAATCAGATTGTCTAAATCGGACTTAATTTTAACTGTACTATCGGTAACAAAAACCTTAAGACCTGCTAATGGTTGTTTCACAGCAAAATTTTTCTCCTTTCTCTGAGCATGACCCAACTCGACGAAAATTCTCAAACTTTTCATCTGGGCCAAGAGGTCTTTGTCGATAAATTTATTGTCTACCTGAGGCCAGTTTTCGAGATGTACAGACTCTCCACCAGTGAGATTTCTATACATTTCTTCAGTGACAAATGGAGCTATCGGCGCCATTAGTTTTGTCAGAGTTAATAGCACATGGTAAAGCGTAGATAGAAACTCTACATCGGATGAACGATCTCGGCTTCTTCGAATATACCATGTTGAAACATCCTGAATGAATGAGTAATAAAGTTGAATAGTCGTAACCGAATCATACGACTCCATCGACATTGTCACCTGTTCTACGCAGTCCTGCAAGAGCGCTAGTACCCATTTATCTAGAACATTTTTGGAAGTAACCACCTTAAAATCTTCTGAAGTTTTTTCTGCTTGTTTCGCGTTCATTATAAAAAACTTGTAGGTATTCCATAGAATCAGAAGTATTCCTCTGATCTGGTCTCTGTAAGCCCCTTCCGAGATTAGAAGGTCTTCGGCCTTCATAACAGAACTACCTGCCAAATAAAGTCTGAGTGCGTCTCCCCCGTACTTCTCCAACATTTCTTTTGGATCAGGATAATTCTTAAAATTCTTACTCATCTTTCTTCCATCCGTTCCAAGTATCACTCCTGTAACTACAACATTTTTAAATGCTGGAGCATCGTAAATTACAGCGCCAATGACATGAAGGACATAAAACCATGCGCGAATCTGGCCGGTGTACTCTGTTATAAAATCTGGAGGGAAAAAATCTTCAAGTTTATGCGTCGAGTCAAAAGGAAAATGCCTCTCTGCAAAAGACGCTGATCCAGCCTCTATCCAGCTATCCAAAACCTCAGGAGTTCTTTTCGCCTTCTTTAGGCATTTTTTACAGTTCACAGTCACCCCATCTATGAATGGTTTGTGTAAATCCTTAACCTCTATGCCGCTCGCATCCTCAAGTTCTTTTATGGACCCTGGGACAAAGCGTTCACCACATTCGCATTCCCATACTGGTACCGGACTCCCCCAGTAGCGATTTCGGGAGATATTCCAGTCGGGAGCATTTTCCATGCTCTTGAGGAATCTTCCATGTTTAAAGTGTGAAGGAAACCAGTTAATCTTTTCGTTAGTATCCCTCATTTTTTTCTTCATCGACTGCACATCCACATACCATGCATTCATTGGATTATAAAAAAGTTGAGTTGCACAGCGCCAGCAATGCGCCGCTGAGTGAGTATAAGGCTCATCTTTAAAGATGAGATTTCGTTTAGACAGATCCTCATTCACTGCTTTATTTGCCGCTTTATAAAACATCCCTCCGAATAATGGCACATCCTTGTAGATGTGGCCTTCGTCGTCTACGTGTTGCACTAGTGGGATATTTTCCCGTTGCATCACCTTCAGATCCTCTTCTCCGTATACTGCTATTGTCACAATTCCAGTTCCTTCATCTGCCGTGACAAACTCATCGCCAACGATCTCAAAATAACGCTTTCCGTCATCTTGTTTGTAATAATCGTAGTGCGGAATAAATTTTTTACCAATGAGGTCCCTCCCGTAAACCGTATCCCGTATTTCGTATTTCTTATCGATTACTGTGTCGAGCGTAGACTTGGCGAGGATGTATCTTTCATCCGCAACTTCTATGGTGACGTATTCTAAGGTTGGGTTAACTGCGAGTGCGGGAGTGACAATTTTATTCCATGGAGTTGTCGACCATGCGAGGAAAAAGGTATTCTTCTCTCCTTCAACACGATATTTGTAGGTTGTGCCATGTTCGGTAACATCTTTATAGTTGTCGGCGTCCATGGCAACCTCAAAGTTTGAGATTGGTGTTGAGCAGTGAGGGCAGTATAGAGAAACGCGTAGACCCTTATAGATTTTTCCCTTTTCATACATCTGCTTAAATACCCACATCACCGACTCCATGTAGTTAATATCCCATGTTCGATATGCATTTTTAAAGTCTACCCAACGACCAACACGATCTACATACCACTCCCATTCTGCTGATGTTTCTGCAACATATTTTTTACACTCTTCGATAAATGTATCTATTCCGACTTTCTCCTCAATTTCTCGTTTATTCTTTATTTTTAGTTTATTCTCTACCTTATTTTCGATTGGAAGTCCATGTCCGTCCCATCCCCATACACGCCGTACGCGATAACCCTTCATCGTCCAGTAACGACAGTAAGGATCCTTCACGATACTAGAGAGCAAAGATCCATAATGTGGGTTTCCGGTAACAAAAGGAGGTCCGTCTAGAAATGTCCAAGGTTTATTCGCAGGACGTGACTCAACAGATTTCTCAAATATTTTATTTTTTTTCCAATAGTTTAGGGTTTCTTCCTCAAGTTTTGGAAAGGTTGGAATAGAAGTGACGTCTTTGAAGCTACTCATACAGAAGATTATATCAGGTTTGGAAGCTATGCTATATTCTTTCGTTTAGAGCAGTTGACGCTGCTTGAAATGCATTTTTTTCAGCCAATACGGCAAATGGGTATCGTTCGAAGGATTCCACCAATATTTCGGCCATCGGACGATTCAGATCTCGATCGGGTACCATTTTTGTTCTCCATAAAACAAAGGCGTTATGGTCATTCATGAGCTCACTAATTGCTTTAAGTTGAATGGCGGAATCTTCACTCATCGCACCTATCCTATCCTTCTGCATCGACGCAAGTGCAGCTATCCAGTTTCCAAAGCTAAAATCAGAATAATATGCCTCAGGTCCCATAAGATTTTTAATGAGAACCTCACGATCGTACATTCGTGGGTCAAGAAGAGTTGCCGTGGCATGATTGGCCTCAAGCCAAGTTTTCTGAATTTCCACTGCTTCGTTATAAACCTCACGAAGAGGTCGATTAAATCCACGACCTGGATACTGCACAGCAACTGATACGGTACGTACTAACTCTGAATCGATAGTCCCAATCTTCGCGGCAGACATACGGTATGGATCAATGACTAGCACCCCTTCAGGTTGATGAGAGATCGGATCTTCTTTTACCTGAAAATCTATGACCCATGGTTGCACTAGCTCCCTCACTGGATCGATAACTTCAATTGTATAAAGTTCTTTTTCAAGCATCTGAGTAACCCAACGTGCATTGTCACTTATGGGTGGGTACTTAACATCTGCAATTTTCGCCAAGCGCTCCATTGCTTTGCTAACTAACCCAAGATTATTCGGAGTTCTTTCTGGATGTGCCATAATTTGTGAACCTATAGTATATCACACAGCAGTCGCGATTTTATTTAAATCTAATATTTCCTACTCCAATATGGGTAAAGATTGTATGTTCCCCATTTGGTAAATGAGACTCATATGGATTTGAAATAGTCAGACCCTCAATAATGAATAGATCTCCCGCTTCAGTCTTCGGGCCCATGACGATGGTATGGTAGGTCGCTGGCATTAGCATTTTATCTGTACTTAAGTGACTCCCCTCCCCATGACCGAAATCAAGGCTGAGAGGTAAAACTTCGCCCTCATCTTCGATCCAAACTTGCCACAAATTTTCACCCTCAACCTTATCAATCCTGAGCGCAGGTTTGAAGTCTTTTAGTCGTTGCGCCTTGTGGTGTCTATAGAATAGATTACATTGATTTGCAGTGTCATCAGCATTAAAGGGAAATACAAGAACGGGAGATTCTGCTATGTAATCGTCAAAAAAGTACTCACCAACCCCGAAGGGATACAGACTATTGTGAGGATGTGTGAATAGTAGTCTTACCGGTTCTTGGAGCAACCCAGTCCCGATTTGTTCATTCCACTGTTCTCCATTTTTAATCAATAAAGGAAACTTTGGCCTTCCAGGTTCATACTCTTTAGTAGGCGTCATAGAAAAGGAATTATATCAGACGTAGAAGAAGCGGGTTATTTCTTTCTCAGAAATGCAGGGATATCGAAGCCTTCGTTTTCATCGGTGAACTCATCTTCCGGCATATCATCGAGTTGATGATCGAGCTCCTTCTTAAGCGGTGAGTCATTTGTGTTTACTAACAAAGGATCTTCCTCTCTCTTCACCGACGTTGTCTCCTCCTTCAGCGTTGGCTTAAAGTTGAAGATGTTTAATTTACCCTCATCAAACTTGGTTGCTATAAGGGTGATCTTTATCTGGTCCATCATTTTCTCATCGATCACGGCTCCAAAGATAATGTCTGCATTCGGATCAACTGTCTTCGCAATGATTGAAGCTGCTTCATCGACCTCGGTCATGGTCAAATCTGGGCCTCCTACAATGTTAAATAGAATTCCCTTTGCGCCTTCGATTGACACATCAAGAAGAGGAGATGAGATCGCTTGCTTTATAGCTGCCATTGCTCGTTTCTCACCGCTACCAATACCCATTCCCATCAAGGCTGTACCAGCGTTACTCATCACAGTTCTCACGTCTGCAAAGTCTACGTTAATAAGACCAGCAACGGTAATTAACTCTGCAATACCCTTCACTCCTTGGTGAAGAACTGAGTCGATTCTTTTAAATGCATCTACGATAGAGGTTTTTTTATCTACTACCTGAAGAATTCTTTGATTAGGAACAATGATGAGAGTATCAACCTTATCGCGAAGAGCAAGAATCCCATCGTCTGCTGCATGCCGGCGTTTAGCTCCCTCAAAATCGAAAGGCTTAGTAACTACTGCGATAGTAAGTGCTCCAGTTTCTTTTGCAACCTCAGCAATTATCGGAGCGGCTCCCGTTCCGGTCCCTCCACCTTCTCCACAGGTAATAAAGACCATGTCTGCGCCAGTAAGTTCTTCACGAAGTTTTTCTCTGGATTCCTCTGCAGCCAATCTACCGGTCTCCGGATTTCCACCAGAACCAAGTCCTCTTGTTACTGCGTCACCAATCTGTATCTTAATTGGCGCTTTATTATGAAGAAGTGCCTGCGCATCCGTGTTCACCACCATGAACTCAACTCCTGGAATTCCTCCATCGTCCATCATTGAGGTAATTGCGTTACCGCCACCACCACCTACACCGATTACCTTAATTTTTGCTGGTTGTCCTGATTTGGGTTTGATTAACATTGTTTACGGTATGAACTGTTTCATTAGGTCCTTCAATTTTGAGACTGAACTGCCTATCGAAAGATCCTTAAAAATTTTATTAAACTTCACCATGCTGGATTCGTGGTCAATTATATTTTTTCCGCCAGATAAAATCAACCCGACGTTCGTAGCATACTGTGGATCTAGAACCTCATCAACTAGACCGGAGACACCAGTTGGATACCCTATTCTAATTGGCAAACCAACCACCTTACGTCCCACCTCAATCATTCCGATAGTATGTGCTCCACCTCCGGTAATAACAAGTCCCGACGGAACATTTGAGCTAAATCCACTTTTTTCAATTTCCGTTGAAATGAGTTTATATATTTCCTCAACACGTGCACCGATTATGCTGTCAAGAAGCAACTTTGGAGTTACATCATTCACAACCTCTGGTAGATGTAGAGCAGAAAAGTCGATGACATCGTGTTTTTTCTTTGCATTCTGAATAGGAACCTCGCGTTTTCCATAGTCCTGAAATTCTTTTGTTAAAAATAGTTTTATTCTTTCTGCTGATTCTAAGGAAACTCGCAAACCAACAGCAATGTCATTTGTTATATGTCTTGCGCCTATTGGAATCGACGACGAATAAGAGATAGCTCCGTCGCTATAAAGACAGATATCTATTTTGCCTCCACCGATATCTACAAGAACTACTCCAAGCTCTTTTTCGGTATCTGTTAGCACCGCTTCTGCTGAAGCGTATCCAGCAAATACAAAGCCACAGTTCTCAATTCCTAAGTCCGAGAAGCAGCGATCAATATTTTTAAGGTTTGTTAATGAGGCTGTAATTATGTGAGAATCTACCTCGAGACGAATGCCACTCATCCCAACGGGGTTTTTGATACCTGACTGGCCATCAACAATATACTCTCGGGGAGAAACATCAATTATTTGTCTTGTCGTTGAGAGAGAAATTGCGCGAGCTGCTTCTGCTACACGATCTACATCTTCTTGGCTAATTTCACCTTGTGGATTTGAAACTGCAACTACTCCATGCGAGTTTAGGGATGTAATATGGGGTCCTCCAACAGACGAAAATGCTCTGGTTATCTTTTGACCAGCCATCCTCTCTGCCTTCTCAACACTTTGATCAACCGCAGCGGTAACCTGATCTATGTCAACAACTAATCCTTTCTTTACTCCTCGAGACGGCGCCGTATGAAAACCTATAATTCGTGGTTCTTTTTCTTCAGGAGAGTTTACAGCAACTAGAGTAGAAATTTTAGAACTTCCAATGTCGATTCCGCAAATAAATTGGTCAGGCATTATTATTATTTGTCTATAAAGTCTATAAAGCTCGTAAAGTCTCTAAAGCACTTTGCTTTATGGACTACTTAGTCATTACTGGCTTATCAAAACGAACATCAAGACGTTTGAATTTGGTTCCATCCACTTTGAACTGTCTTAGAATGGACGAAATTTGGTATTCTTGTTTTTGAATATTCTTTTCAGTTGTAACCAAGACTTCTCTAGAGTCCTCCAACACTAATCGTATCATATAAAAACTGTCGATATCAACTTGGATAACTTTATATCCTAGAGTACGTAAGATGCGGATAAACTGAATCGCAATCTGCAGGTCCTTAAATGAGAGAACGTCACCTATTTTTACATCTTCCTTAAAAAGTTCTTGATAATATATTATCTCTGGTATATTGGTTGGCTTTGTTTTGACCTTCTGTAAGACTCTACCGATCGAGGTCAGTAGTACGTATTCATTACCCACCTTTAAGGATACTGATGGCCCCTCTGCGACAATTTTAATAAACAGTTTATTTGGATATATCTTCTCAACGTACACCGTCGAAACTCCTGGATTTTGGGCAACTATAGATTCTTGTACATTTTTCTCAGATACGAGAGGAAGGAAGGTAGAATAGAAGGATTCATAGCCCCGTACCGATTCTGTATGAGAAGGATAATTTATGAGTATCTCTTTAACCGAGAAGGCGCTCCGAATATAAATACACACGAAAGCTACAACGCAAACAAGTAAACTAAGTAGAAGTAGCATTCGAAGCGTTCGCCAGAACCTCTTTTGAAATCTGCTTCGCTGATGACGTTGAATCATAGGGTAGGTTAATAGTATCAAAGTTTTTCCTATACTTTTCAAGCGATCTGTACATTTCCGTAATGTGCAGAAGGAGCTTGTCTGAACCTTTGGTCTGATCAAAAACTTCGGCCACACCTAAGGACTTCATGTACTCGGCATGTAGTTGCTGTTCGCCAAAAGCAGACCATGGTAATGGTATTAAAATCGAAGGTTTTTTTAAGGCGAGCAACTCAAATACAGTGTTTGCTCCTGCTCTCCCAATTACGAGATCTGCTTGTCCGTAAACAAACCCGACAAGATCGGACTCAATATGATCATAGGAAAAATAATCCTGTGATTTGAGCGATTTTGCATATTCGTCATCTTTAAACTCCGTCGATGATCCTGTTTGATGAATGACTATATACGTTTTGAGTAGCTCTGGCAATATCTCAAACACCATTTTATTTATGTCGTGCGATCCAAGTGACCCACCGGTTATGTACAAGATGGGTTTTATTTTCTTAAAGTTAGGTATTTCCCTTTGTATTAATCCGACTTCATGTCGAATTGGGTTGCCGCTTAGTATAACTTTAGATAAGGGAAAATATTTTTTCGCTTCAGGAAATGAAATGAAAATTCTTCTAGCTAGTCTTCCTATAAATCTGTTTGCTGCACCGGGGCGGATCGTTTGCTCATGAGTTATTACCGGAACATGATTGAGATATGCGGCCACTGCTATGGGAAGTGCAATATAACCTCCAAAAGTAAGGACAACATTCGGCTTCTCTCTTTGAACGATCAAGAGCGCTTTTAAAAACCCTAACGATATTCTGATTACATTGGTTATTGTCTGTAGTGTAAGAGTTCTTGTAAGGCGACCAGCTGGAAGATCTAAAAACGTAAAACCTCTTTTCTTAATCTCCTTAAACTCGAGCGATTCTGAAGAGTCAGATGATAGTGCAAATTTGCGGCCTACGAACACAACCTCAGCGTTTTTAAGCTCATCAGCCACTGCCAAAGCAGGCGTTATATGTCCACCGGTAATTAGTACTTTCATATTATTTAATGTGTCCTTTCTTGCGGATATTTAATAATATCCCAATCATCGCAAAAGAAATGAGGAGATTAGAGCCTCCATAAGAAATGAACGGTAGAGGCACACCTGTTAATGGCATCAAACCGACCATACCTCCGAGATTAACGACAATTTGAATACTAAAATATACAAAAATTCCTCCAGCCAGTAGCCTTGCAAAGCGGTCAGGGGCTTTATAGGCAATTTCGTAGATTTTATAGATCAATACAATTAACGCAAAAATAAGCATCGCAGATCCAACAAATCCAAATTCCTCTCCAATGATCGCGAATATCGAATCGGTGTGAGCTTCTGGTAGATAAAGAAATTTTTGACGTGATGCTCCGAACCCAAGTCCGAATAATCCCCCGTTCTGAAGTGATATAGCTATTTGATTTACATGGTATCCGATTCCTAACGGATCGAGTGATGGATTAAGAAACGCGTTAAACCTTCTCATGCGGTAAGGAGAAATTTTAGTTAGTACATAAAATCCTATTAATGAAGCTGGAAGGAGCAATACTAGGTATCCTAACTGAGTTCCTGCAAGGTAGTACATAACTATGCTGAGTATAAAAATCATGGTGGCGGTTCCAAGATCTGGTTGAAGAATTATGATGAAGACTAAAAAACCTAGCAGTGAAATAAAAGGAACAAATCGCTTTTTTTCTCGATTCATAAACCATGAAGCAAGATAGATAATTACACTGAACTTAGCCAGCTCAGTAGGCTGAATATTGAAAAAGCCAAAGTTGATCCAGCTTTGAGCACCTCCCGCTGTACTTCCCAGACCTGGTAAAAGTACTAACATCAACATTCCTATCGTGGTCATCATTGCTGGGAACGAAAGGTAGTATAGTTTTTTGTAATCAAAAAATGAGAAAAACATCATTCCCACAATACCGAGACCTATCCAAACTGCCTGAAGTTTAAAATAATGAAAGCTGTCGCCAAATTCTTGCAAAGCTCTAACCGACGATGACTCAAAAACAAAAAGAAGACCTAATAGCGATAGAACTATTGGGAGATATATAATAGAACTTTTCTTATGAACTGTGGTTTTCCTCAGCCTCGCAAATCTTTCCGACATACTTAATTCTACTTGAGGAATGCAAGCATGAGGCCGAAGACGGAGAAGAGTATAGATATGAGCCAAAATCGCATAACAATCTTGGACTCTTCCCATCCCTTTAGTTGAAGATAGAGATGAAAAGGCGCAACTGCAAAAAGTTTTTTTCCTCTTAGTTTTTTGCTCATCAACTGCAAAAACGAACTAACGATCTCTACTAAAAAAATTCCACCTATGATTGGCAGACTGAAGGACTTGCCAAGAATTAGACCTATCACTGCAAATAAAGCGCCAAATGAAAGCGAACCGGCATCACCTAGGAATATGCGAGCAGGCGGAATATTAAAGTACAGAAATGCCATCAATCCTCCAAGCCAAATCCCAATAAACAAAGACGTGGGCACATCAATGATAGAGGCCGCTATGATCCAGAAACTCGCAAGAGAAATCATGAGAATTCCAGTCGCCAGACCGTCCAGCCCGTCCGTAATATTGACCGCGTTGGAGAAAGCAACAATGGTAAAGGCTGCAAATGCAATATAAAAATAAGAAATGTCAAAAACTCCAAAGAATGGGACATGTACGAAGTGAATGTGAAGATCTGCATAGAGCCAGTAGGAAATCACGAGAGCCAACAATATCTCAATGAGAAGTTTAAACTTCAGCGTCACGCCAAAGAAATTGAACTTCTTCCAGAAAAATATTTTCGCAAGATCATCGTACACGCCCAACAGACCAAAGCTGAGAATGGTAAAGAGAAGTATCTTAGACTCAGCGAACAGAGATGGGAAGTTCGACTGAAGAGGGATCTTAAAGATACTAAACATCGACAGGAAGAGAAGATATAAAAGAACGGTAGAGGTAATAACGAGAAGTCCCCCTCCAACCGGTGTTCCTGCTTTATGCTTATTGAACTTATCAAAGATTGGCGTAAGCTTATTGAATGCGTCTTTGGTCTTCTGCTCCGCTCGTTGCATCTTGGTCTTGTAGAGAAAGTTGATGAACGGAACGATAAGAATCACGTTGACGATGAAGGATATGAAGGTGGCAAAGAGATATATTGGCATTTATTAAAGTCCGAGTAATAAAAGAATTCTAGGAACGAAGATTATACCAGCTATCACAAGAGCACCTAGGGAAAAGATAAGCATGGCCGCTGCTGATACATCTTTTGCAAACTTGATATCCTCTCTCCATTCCTTATCGATAGCATCTGTCGTAAGTTCAATTGCGGTGTTTATTGCCTCAACCATTATGCCGATGACAATCAGACTCAGGATAAGGAGAAACTCAAAATATGAGATATGAAGGAACCATGAAGCGAGGAGGGCAAGAACAGAAAAGAGAAAATGAATTCGGTAGTTGATCTGTGTCTTAAAAGCCCATACCATTCCTTCGTATGCATGCCGTATTGAGATTGTATGTTTCTTAATCATTGGTAAGTTATATTTTTTATAAACTGAGAAATAAGAACTAAGAACTAAAAACTAAGAAATAAATAAAATTATACTCTTTTCAATTTACCACCAATACCAGATATTTTTTCGACAATATTTTCATAGCCTCTTTCAAGTATGCTTGCATTACTAACCACCGTCTCACCCTTAGCTATCAGAGCGGCAATGAGTAATGTTGCGCCAGCACGAAGATCTGAAATATTTATTGCACCAGAATGAAGAGGTGCTCCCCCAGTAATACTAATTTTTTGCTTTAGAGTTTTTGTGTCATCGGCATTGAAGTGATAGATTGTCTTTTTATCAGATTCTGAGGTCTCGACATATTCTATTTGAGCACCTAGTTTAAGCAGTTCATCGACGTAGGAAAATCTGTTTTCAAAGACCGTCTCATGAATTGTCGAAATTCCATTGGACTGTGTCATCAAGACAGCCCAGTTTGGCTGCCAATCGGTCATAAACCCAGGATGAGGTTCGGTGACTATTGAAACCGGAAGAATATTTTCACGGTAGGAATACTTGATCGAGTCTTCCAACTCCTCTACTAAAACTCCTACCTTTTTCATTGCCTCATTGAAGGTCGTGAGATACTCGGCTTTCAGGCCGTGAATCTCTACCCAACCTTTCGTGGCAACGGCTAAGATCGCGAAGGTAACGGCCTCATTCCGATCACAAAATATGAAATGGTTTTGCCTGTTTGAGCGATCTAACTCCAGTTACAATAATGGACGTTCCCATTCTTTCTATCTTTGCTCCTGCCTCATTCAAAAACTTGATCAGCTCGTCTATCTAAGGTTCAAGGGCTGCATTTTCAATCATGATCGTCTGTGAACCGATGGCTGCAATCATAATGAGCAGTTCGGTGCCCGTATGTGTTGGTTTAGCAAACTTGTACGAACCGTTTGGTTCAGTAGGAAGCTTAGCATCATAATATCCATCCTCAGAATGATACTCAGTAGTTACACCTAATGCCTCCATACCCTGAACAATTCTATCGATCGGCCGCATGCCAATTCTACAACCACCTGGATTTGGGATTCTGCACTCTTTAAATTTGTGAAGTAATGGCGCAAAAAGTAAAAAAGATGCACGAAGTTTTGATGCGTGAAGTAGATCTGGTTTGCTGCTGCTAAGCGTGCTTGGGTCTATAGTAACCGTTCCCCCATCTTGCTCCACCGTTGCTCCAAGCTTTTTGATAAGGTGAAGAAGTTCGTGAATGTCGTTGATCTGCGGAACGTTTGTCAAGATGACCGGTGACTCAAATAGCAGTGATGCAATCACCGTCTTAAGCGCAAGGTTCTTAGCGCCAGATAGAGTTACCTCACCTTTCAGTACACCCCCTCCTTGAATTATATATGAGTCTTCCATTGATTTATTTTTTAATTTTTAGTTTTTAGTTTTTATTCAATTTGTAATGTTTAGTTTTTAAAATTCAAAATAGAATACCGATTTCAAACTTCAAACTTAAAATTTCAAATTACTCAATGATTCTAACCTCTTCCTTTAACTCTACTCCAAACTTTGCTTTAACCTTTTCCTTTACGAGAGCTATGAGCTTCTTTAGATTTTCCATATTGTCGTCACCCTCATTAATAATGAAGTTGGCATGAATTTCCGAGACAACAAACTTACCAACTCTCGTGCCCTTGAGTCCTGCTTTATCGATAAGCTCTCCTGCAGACTGCCCATTGATATTTTGGAATACACAACCACTTGAGGCAACTCCAAAAGGTTGTGTCTTTTTTCGGTATTCGATCGCCTCAGTCGCTCGATGCTTGAGGATATCCTTGTCGGTTTTGTTTAGTCTAAATGCTGCCTCAATAAGAACTTCATGTGTTTTTTGCAGCGTGCTATAGTCATACGCAAATTCAAAATACGCTCGGTCAACCTTTTTTTCATTACCTTCTTTATCTATGAGGGTTGCAGAGATAAGACTATCGCCAAAATAAATGAGTGGTTTTGTCCATTTGGAATTCATATAGAGCGCGCCCCCGACCGAGCCTGGCAGTCCTTGATGATACTCAAAACCCTCAAAACCTCTCTCAATTGTTTTTTGGACAAGCATCGAGACCGGGAGTCCGGCCGATACCTCAATATCTGCCGTAGTCTCAGTTTCACTCAGAACATTAAAATTAAAAAACTGATTACGAATCACTAATTTATCGATTTTTTCAGTTGCAAAAACGGTGTTAGAGCCGCCTCCAATAATCATTGTCTGAAGACCGTGCTCCTTCGCATATTTAAATGCTTCGATAAACTCATCACGAGTAGTAACCGTGGTGAATAAGGAGGCTACGGTGTTGGACTTAACGGTGGTAAACTGCTTAAGATTAACGTTCTTTTGGATATTCATGTTGTGCCTTTTTGAAATTTGTGGCTTAGAACGTAGAACATTTTTAAATCCTAAAAAGTTCTATACTTCAAGTTCTATGCTCAAGGTCTATTTAGAGCTCTAATTATATCAGAATGGAGTTTATAAACATCGCCCGCACCCAAAGTCATGATAACGCAGGGAATAGGAGTTGAGGCTAGTTTTGAGCATAAATCATCTGTTCCTGACAGCGACTCGATCGAATCAAATCTTCGTTCTTTCGCTTTAATGACGATGTCTTTATGGGTAACTATGAAGTCGGAAACATTTTCTCGAGCGGATGCAAAGATGGGTAGAATATACGCATGTTTGGAGCCCACGAAACTACCTGCAAACTCTTCAAGAAGTGCCTGAGTTCGTGAGTAAGTGTGAGGTTGGAAAATTACAATGGGCTTAGTTCCCCATCGCTCGGCTGCCGCCTTAATTACCGCCTTAATTTCCTCTGGATGATGCGCGTAATCATCGACTATAGTAATGCCTTTTTCGTTATAAACCACCTCAAATCTTCGTTTGGCACCAACAAAGTCCCGAACTGCTTTCTTTATATTTTTTTCGATGAATCCGAGCTTGAGAAGAACTACAACGACACCAGCAGCATTCACGATATTGTGGTCTCCGTGTAGTGAGAGATGGATATCTGAGATGACCTTATCCCCTGATATCAGATCAAATTTAGAACCCAGTGAAGTAGCCTGATGATTGATAATTCTGTACGTAGCATCTTCAGCAAATCCAAAACTAACAAACTGAACTCCAGATTTTATAATAACCTCAATTGCTGGTTCACTGTCGGCACAGACAACGTTATACTCACTTTGTTTAAAAAATGTTTCGTACGACGACTTCACTTCCTCAAGGTTTGCAAAAATGTCGGGATGATCAAAATCAATGTTCGTGCAAAGACTAAAGGATGGTTTTAGTTGCAAAAACTTAGGTGTTTTATCCTGTGGAGGATTTACACCGTACTCGTCCGCCTCGACAACAAAGTATGAGGTTGAATCATAGTCACCTGCTGGATAATCGTTGAATCCGGAGGATCCGGTAAAGTACGACGGCTTCACTCCTAACTTTATGAGCGCGTAACTCAATAGCGAAGAAGTCGTTGTCTTGCCATGAGATCCGCAGACTGCTATAGACTTCTCAAACATTATTACGAGGAATCCTAAGAGCGCTGCCTGAGAGACGGTCTTAAATCCCCGTTTTATCGCTTCTTTAATGATAGGGTTATTCGTTCCGCCGTGTGCTGCGCTGTAAACTACAAGATCGCTATCAGAAGGAAGTGATGAAATATCGAAGTTCTCTACTATGGTAATCTGGTAACTTTTTAGTTCGTCATCGGTAATGAATTTCTCAGGGACGTCTACGCCCACAACAACCTTTCCCATCTTATGAAGAATTATGGCAAGCTGCGCCATACCTACCCCCTTTATACCCAAAATAAATACTTTTTTCGCTGATTCTATATCGATCATAGTGCTTATTGTACAACAAAGCTGAACTACTCAGGAAAGTTTGGAAGTTTCATACCTTCACGATGCAAGGGGGGGTAAAAGGGAGGATTACCGTCTTTCGAAAATAGGATGTCCGTATCGTACTTCAATTATTTAAATAATTGAAGTATTTAGGCGTTATTGAGCATTATAAAAGAGAACTGTTCGGGAAATTTTGTCTTATCCTGAGGTGATTCGAAGGGTAAATCTCTTGAGTTCCTGTAAGAGTAGAATCGCTTGGAGTAGCACTTTGTGCAGAAAGGAAATGTGTCAATCTGTTCCTTACCCAAACCCGATTCAAGAAGTTGTTTCACATTATCTTCTAAAAGATTCATCGGATAACAGCAAGCACCGATTGCTGGACCGATTGCCACGCGGATGTCTTGAGACTTAGAACCTAGAGCGTATAACTTATCAATCATCTTCATTGCAAGTTTTAGCTCTGTTCCTTTTCGACCATTATGAGATATTCCTACAATATTTTTAACTAGATCAAGGTAAAGTATGGGTGCGCAGTCTGCGGTAATAACAGTAAGCGCCACTCCTTTTTCACTCGTAATCAAGCCGTCGCATTCATCGATATCTAAAATACCTTTAGAGTTATCGCTAGTAACATGAACGATGTGATCGCCATGCACCTGTTCAGGATCAACGATAGTTTTGTACGTAACGTTGTGCGTCGTAAGATAGTGCCTTATATCTTCAACATCTCTCCCGTTTCCGCTCATGCGAGTTCCGAATCCGTGGACAATATTTTTTGATAGTAATGAAGAACTAATAACCTTAGAAGTGTCACTATAAGTTAGCACTTTATTTTTTAAGATTCATTGCATTTTCAACAGCAAGGAATTCATCCCATTGATTCTCGACCCCATTTCGATTAAGACTTTTTTCATGCGCCTTTCCCGTGCACACTACCACATCTCCTTTTTTAGCCAACTTAATAGCATGATTAATAGCTTGCTGCCTATTCATAATAAATAACAAAGTGCCTTCTTTAATTCTTAATTCTTTATTATCAATTCCATGAATTATTTCCTGATAAATTTTCTCAGGGTCTTCTGTTCTGTAGTCCTCCTCCGTAACAATGCTGATATCAGCGTATTTGCCGGTCTCAGCTCCCATCATTGATCTCTTCGATGCATCTCGTAAACCAGCAGAACCAAATACGTGTATGAGTCTTCCCTTCATTTTCGTTGATTCTTTCTTCAGCTCAGGAAGAACACTTGCGAGTGCGTTTGGAGTATGAGCGAAGTCAACGTAAACTTTGAAATCTCCATCGTGCACTAGATCAAATCGACCTATCGGAAGTTCGTAGGTCTTCAACCCAGTAAAGATTGCTTTTTTATCTATACCCAATTCCAGGCAAACAGAATACGCTGCTAAAAAATTGTATCGATTATATTCTGGTATGTTCTTTTTCAGTTCCTTTTCTATGTACACCTTGTAATCCGCATCGTTTTTGAGTCCATAAGTTTTAATCTTGTTTTTCAATATTGTTTTCAGTTTTTCAAACGAAGTATCATCCCGATTGATAATTCCGATTTTTGAGCGCTTTAGGAGTTTTGCTTTTGTAAGGAGATATTTTTCATAGGTAATATGGTAGTCTAGATGCTCATGAGTGATATTTGTGATTACTCCAATTTCATAAAAAATACCAAAGTTACGGTTTTGATCGAGACCATGTGAGGTAGTTTCTAAAACGAAATATTCATCTCCATGTTTTACCGATTCGCTTAACAGCTTCTGTAGTAACACCGCATCGGGAGTGGTTACATGAAGTCCTGTCTCATATTCTTTGTCACCGATCTTTGCATACACTGTTGAGAGCATCGAAACTTTTTTTCCTGCGGATTTCAGAATGTGATATATCGCATGCGTTGTGGTTGTCTTACCATCGGTACCCGTTACGCCAATCACTCTCAATTTAGAGCTAGGATACCCATAGTAGACAGTAGCAGCCACAGCTCGCAGAAGATGGTAGATATTGATTAAGGGCTGGATGTGCCGTTTGAATTTTTCGTACATACTATCAATTGCTCGGTGGAATGTTGTAATAGTATAACAACTCTTTTGCTATCTCAAAGAAAATCGGGGCTGCGGTTTCCGATCCGTAAATCGAACTTTTTGGTTCTTTCAACACAACTAGAGCAATAAACTTAGGTTTATCTGCAGGAGCAAATCCAATAAACGAAGCAATTGTTTTTGAGGCATCATACTTTCCCCCAATCGCAATCTGAGCCGTTCCGGTCTTACCTCCAATATGATATCCTTCTGGAATTGCCCACTTATACTCTCCGTGCTCAACGGTGGATACCAGCATTTTTTTCACAATATCAGATGTTTTTTGACTCAATATTTTTTTATCAAGTTTAGGTTTAACCTCTTGAGTAGTCAGACCTGTTTTCATAGCCTTTACGATGTATGGTCTCATGAGATTTCCACCATTTATGACCGCGGAAAATGCCCGAACCATCTGGATTGGTGTTACCACAATTCCCTGACCGAAGGTAACGGTAGCATAATCAATATCGGCCCAGTAATCTCGGATGTAGCCGGCACTTTCTCCTTGTAGATCGATGCCTGTTTTTTGTCCAAATCCGTATTCCTCAACATATTTTTTGACATTATTTTTTCCAAGTTTAGACCCTATGTACACCATTCCAACATTTGACGATTTCTCTAAAATTCTGGTCATCGAAATCTTACCTTCGTACTTATTGTTCCAAGTTCTAATCGTGTACTCACCAATAGTAACTGGTCCCTTTTCATCAAATTTGGAGTCGGATTTAATCGCCTTCTCTTCAATACCCGCTGCTGTAATAAGCGGCTTGAAGGTGGATCCTGGCTCATAGAGTGAAGAGATAGATTGATTATTGAAGGTTTGATCATTTGAGTCGTAATACAAATTAGGATCGTAGTCGGGTAGACACGTAAGTGCCAAAATTTCGAGTGTGTTTGGATTCGCGACAATCACACATCCTTCTTTAGCTTGATAGCTTTCTAATCCACTCTTCAGCTTTGCTTTGGCAATATTCTGCACCGTTTTATCTACCGTTAAGATCAGATCTCTACCGTTCTCAGAGTCGATCTTCTCTTGATCTCCGATCAAAATAGGTCTACCTATAAGATCGCGCTCGCTTTTGACAAATCCCAATAATCCAGCTAGGTCTTGCTCATAAAATCCTTCTACTCCAAAGTATCCAATCGGCTCTCCTGCTTTTCCTTTACCTACAAAGCCTAAAAGGTGGGCAGATAACGATGCTTCTGGGTAATACCGTTGTGATTGCTCCTCAAACCCCACTCCTCGTAGTTTGAGCGCTTCAATTGTTTTCTTCGTCTTCTGTGAAACTCCCTCTGCCAACTTCACCCAACTTAGCGATGGATCAAGTCGAGCCGCGATAGAAGCCTGGTCAGCAGATAACTCTTTAGCAACCTTCTCGGTAACGGTAGAAATATCCTTAATAATTTTAGGCTCGGCAAATACTAAGTAGGTCTTTCTGTTAAGGGCAAGAGGTTGTTGATTCCGGTCCAAAATCGTTCCCCGATCTGGATAGATCTGCTTGTACTTGAGGTATGACTGTGAGACGTTTGATGATGGAGCAACCTGAATAAAAAATAGCTTTACAGTATGGCAATAAAAATGAATAGAAAGAAGAAAAAACAGCACGAATCTTTGGCATATCAGTTGCGTCTTGCAACACCCATGGTGTGTAGGTAGTATGGCTTAGCTTTTGCAGTAAATGTAAGATCTGCGGCTCTGGATGCTGCATACTGGAGTGAGTTAACGCTGTACATCGACTCCTCTAAATCGCTATTCTCCAATTTGAGCGCATAGGTTTTCGTCTCATATTCCTGAATGCTTTGGCTCTGCTTCATACTCATAACAAAGGCGAAGATGTTAGCAACTATCAAAACAGAAAATAATACACCAATTGTGCTTTGTATCTTTGAAATTTTCATATTGTTATTTTTGACAACTACCCTCATTAAGGCCGATCTCTCAAATGATTTGGCCATCTTCTTCTTTACCTTCCAATCGTTAGATATTAGTTTTTTGTTATTTGATATTAACTTTTTGACCTGTCTGTCTTCTCCTGAATTAAAGGTTATTACGACGAGTACGCCACCTGACTTAAGAAGTGAAAGTCCGCCCATAAATCCTTTATGGAGATTTTCCACTTCGTCATTCACTAACATTCGCAGAGCTTGGAAGATTCGACTATATATACGCGTATTTTTTGAAGGTGCTACGGCATCAATCGCATCGCACAGATCACCAACGGTCTTAATTTTTCGGTCATTTCGTCTACGCAATATTGATTTTGCTATCTTTTCCGATAATGGCTCCTCACCATATCGCGCCAAGATAAAATATAGTTCTTCTTCATTTGCTGAATTGAGAAAGTCCGAAGCATCTTCTCTTGTCTGATCAAGTAACCTCATGTCTAATGGTTCTTCTCTGTTTTTGAACGATAGTCCAATACCATTACTAGTCATCTGTCCGTATGAGATCCCCAGATCAAACAAAACTCCGTCTACTGGGTAAAAATTCTTCTCTTTTGCAATGGCCTCAATGTCCGCAAAGTTGCACTGCGCAAGCATCACGCCGGAGCCTTCAAGCTCCTTCGAAGCTCTCTTAATTTGCTCTTTATCATAATCAAGTCCCAGTACCTCTCCTCCAAGCTCTCGAATTTTGTTAAGGTGCCCTAACTGTCCGATCGTCGCATCTATATATCTTTTACCTTTGTTTACCTGTAATGCTTCTATGGCCTCATCGAGCATTACTGGTGTATGTGTCATGATCTTATTTCTTAGTTCTTAATTCTTAGTTCTAGTCATTAATTCTTAGATTTCTCTACCCATTTCTCTTCGTCCCAGAACTCAAAGTGATCTCCTACTCCTATAATCACAACCTTCTTACTCAAACCTGCAAACTCAAGCAAGTTCTTCGGAATCACGAATCTTCCCTGCTCATCAATCTCAAGACTGCTCGCTGATGAAAAAACAAATCTTCTTTTATCTAAATTTTCTTGCTCGAGTAGGGAAACCTGCAACAACTCATTTGCCCGATCTTCCCAGTCTTGTTTGTCGAATCCGGCAAGACATTTGTCGAATCCTTTTGTTACAATAAAACTGTTTCCTTTTAAAAGTTCTCTGATTTTTTTTGGTAAAACAATTCTTCCAAGTCCAGTAAACGATACTTGAAATTCACCAATAAAAACCATATATAACCATTTTGAACCATTTTAAGTTAGTTGTCAAGCGTATAAATGTATGAATCGGCTCTTCACAGGAACCAAAAACCTTTTCTTAAGTAAACAGCGAACGATCATTTCTTCAACCCTGATAGTAGCAACCACGATCATCCTCTCAAGTCTCTTTGGATTCATGAGATACCGCGTATTAGCGGGCTATTTTAGTAAGGAGGAACTTGACATCTTCTTTGCCTCTTTCAGAATACCAGATATAGTATTTGAACTTTTGATTTCTGGGGCATTAACAACCTCGTTTGTCCCTATTTTCATCAAATACCAAAAGGACAAAAAGGAGCTCGATGTCAATATCTCGTCCATTATAAATATCACGACCTTAATTCTTTTTTTACTCATTCTAGTTCTGTTTTTTACAGCTGACTGGATAATTCCACTCATAACGCCAGGCTTTACGGGAGCTAAGATTCAAAGTGTAATTTACTACTCCAAAATCCTCCTTCTAGGACAACTTCCGTTTCTTGTCCTGAGCAATGTTCTGACAGGTCTAGGTCAAGCGAACAAGACCTTTATAATCTCGTCGATCGCACCAATCGCTTATAACATAATTATCATCATTGCAACCATCGCCTTTTCAACCCAGTTTCATCTTCTTGCTCCGGTGGTAGGTGTAGTTGCGGGCTCAGCCGTTATGTTCTTGATGCAAATTCCCCTTTTTTACTCTTCACACTTCACCTATCAAAGAATAGTGAAGTTTACTAAGGGACTGAGAGAGTTCTATCGATTGGTAGTTCCTAGACTCGTAACCGTTCTTGCAGCTCAGATTGACGCAACGATCGACCTTACCCTAACGACTCTTATGCAACCTGGGTCATACACAGTATTTTATCTTGCTCAGAGACTTCAACTATTACCTGTCTCTATAATTGGAATATCGTTTGGACAGGCATCCTTGCCATATATTACTGAGGTATATCAGGAGAAGAAAATCGAAGAATTTAGAAAAATAATTACCGAGTCCATACTAAGCCTGTTGTTTCTTACAATACCTATGGCAAGCTTTTTCATCATAGCGCGAACTCCGCTAGTTCGTATGTTTTTTGGAGGGGATAAGTTCGACTGGAATGCTACTGTACAAACAGCCATTACACTTTCATACTTTGCTCTAGCAATTCCTCTCCACTCTCTCTACTATTTTTTAACACGTTGTTTCTATGCATTTTTGGACAGTAAGACACCTTTTTACGCGAGCGTGTTTTCGATCGGAATTAACATCTTACTCAGCTTAAGCTTTATTTTTATTTTCCATCTACCCGTTTGGGCATTGGCCATTGCCTTTACCGTTTCCATAACTGTCAATGTTTGGATTCTGCTATATAAACTTGCAAAAAGAATTCAGGGATTCGAGTATCGAGTACTAATCCACGAACTCCTTAAAATATTTTTTGTAACGTTCTTGGCCGCTTTCTTCTCCTACTGGCTAATGAAAATCCTTGACGGGCTAGTCCTCGATACGACTCGTACAATAAACGTTATTTTTCTTCTTGCGATTGTAGGAGTTACATTCATTTCACTGTATTTTTTTCTCGCATGGAGCTTTGGAATCAAAGAGTCTGCAATGATCGTGAATTTTATTCAAAAAGCAAAACATTATAAAAAACGAGTTATCGAAATTTATGCTAACGTAGAGTAATGAACGACAACACTAATCAGATAACGGCAATAAAGACTATTCAGAAAAAACTTGTAGGAAAAAAGCTGACCTACAAGGAAATCTATACCCTGATGGATGAGATCGCCCACCACCGTCTAAGTGACGTTCTTACCGCATACTTTGTCGCCTCTTCTTTTAAGGAAGGGTTTTCGCCCGACGAACTTTACTACTTTACAAAGGCCATGGTTGAGACTGGTACGCATCTGAAGTTTGATGGAATAGTTGCTGATAAACACTCAACCGGAGGAATAGCTGGGACGCGGACCTCAATGATCATAGTACCCATCATTGCTGCTGCAGGATTTAAGATTCCAAAAACATCTTCACGAGCAATAACTTCACCGGCTGGAACGGCTGATGTGATGGAGGTTCTTGCACCTGTCACATTCAACCCAGCTCATCTAAAGCGAATTGTAGAAAAAATAGGTGGGTGCGTAGTTTGGGGTGGAAAGCTTGGGCTGGCTCCAGCCGATGATGTAATTATTGACGTGGAAGAGGAACTTTCGTTTGAGTCTTTTGACAAAGTCATTATCTCAATAATGGCAAAAAAAGTAGCTGTTGGCGCAAATCACCTTATACTCGATATTCCTGTTGGAAAGACTATGAAAATTCGTCACTATCCCGATGCTGAGAAAATTGCAGATAAATTCAAAGCTCTTGGGAAACGGTTTGGCATTGAAGTAACCACAGATGTGAATGAGTCTCTACAACCATTTGGAAATGGAGTTGGGCCGATGCTCGAAGCACGTGATGTTTTATATGTCTTAGAACAAAATAAAAACCGTCCGATCGGACTTGAGGCAAAAGCATTAAGACTTGCGGGACGTTTACTAGATAGTTGTTACAAAACAGCTAAGGTCCAAAAAAACGGTGAAGACGAAGCCCGACTTCTATTACAGTCTGGAAAAGCATTGTCTAAGTTTAGGGAAATTGTAAAGGAACAGGGAGGAGATTCTGACGTCACCTCGGGCACACTCAAGTTCACCGATCACAAACATGAGGTAAAAGCCGGAAAAAGAGGTAAAATTAAGGCAATTGAGAACTATAATCTCAATACGGTAGCCCGAATTTTAGGAGCACCACATGATATTCAATCAGGAATATATATGCACAAGAAAATCGACCAACATATTGACGCAAGTGAAGTTATTATGACCCTTTATGCTAAAGATTTACACAGACTCAAGGAGGCAGTTGTTACGTTAGAGTCATTTCCAATCTATGAAATCGAAAAATAAAAGTCTCATAATAAGCACCGTCTTAATTTTATTCCTCCTTGCTGGGTTTGGCTATTATGCCGAAGGTTCACTTCCCGTAGATAAAAATGACACCCAGAATCGATTGTTCGTCATTGAACAAGGTCAGGGTCTAAACGCAATTGCCCAGGATCTTGAGAAAGAAGGATTCATTCGAAATAAAATAGTTTTTATTTTAGTGGTTAAACAACTTGGCATTGAGAAAAATATTCAGGCTGGAGACTATCGTCTGCAAAGATCACTTTCCTCTACTGAACTCGCTAAAAGTTTGACAAAAGGCAGTCTTGACCAATGGTTTACCATTATTGAAGGATTAAGAAAAGAAGAGATTGCAGACTTAGTAACTGAGAAGCTTGGCATTCCATCTGCAGACTTCCTTGCGGTTGCGCAAGAAGGCTATCTCTTTCCAGATACATATTTAATTCCGAAAGAGGCCACTTCGGAGACAGTAATCTCAATTATGAAAAATAATTTTAATACGAAATTTACTACCGAGATGAAGGCAAAAGCCATTAAGATAGGGCTTACAGAAAATGAAGTTGTTATTCTTGCGTCATTACTAGAAAGAGAAGCGTTGTATGATGCAGACCGTGGTGAAATTGCAAATATTATGATGAGACGCTTTAAAGAAAAATATCCTCTAGAGATTGACGCATCTGTTCAGTACGCATTGGGGTATCAACCTGAAGAGAAGCGTTGGTGGAAAAAATATGTAACACTTGAGGATTTGAAAATTAAGTCTCCTTTTAACACATATGTAAATACAGGATTACCTCCGACTCCCATCTGTAATCCGAGCAAAGCATCTTTAGATGCAATCGTTAATGCAACTCCCGATACCAAATATTTCTTCTATCTGCATGACTCAACTGGTCGCACTCACTACGCTCGTAACCTTACCGAGCATCAGAGAAATATCGATAAGTACCTCAAATAATATCTACATAGTTCTTAGTTCTTAGTTCTAATATTTAAAATACTATATAACAAAAACATACTTCAATTATTTAAATAATTGAAGCGCCTATAGTAGCTCGATAGTTAGCCGTATCAAGTGAGAAATATATCTATAGTAAGTGTGTCGAAAAGGATTTATGAAGTTATGAGGCTATTATTCGGAATGTTGTACTTCTTCTGTGTTAACCGCACCGCGTCGGAGAATTTCACGTGGTTTGGAACCTTCTGCAACGCCCACATATCCCGCTTCTTGAAGTTCGTCAAGAATTCGTGCTGCACGAGCATACCCGACTTTGAGCTTACGCTGAAGCAGAGAGGCTGACGCCTTGTCGCTCTGATTAACGAGATCGAGCGCTTGGTTGAAATATGGGTCTAGATTCGAGCTACCGCCACCTACTGTCGGTAGTCCACCAGATTTGTACGTATCTGTCGGCTCGGTAACCTCAGTGGTATAGTTAACTACTGGGTTTTGATTTCTCAAAAAGGAAACTAGCTCATGAACCTCACTTTCAGTAACATAAGGCCCTTGAATACGACGTGGTTTCGCCTGATCAGGAGGAAGGTATAGCATGTCTCCCTTTCCAAGAAGTTTCTCTGCGCCTGGAGTATCTATAACAACACGTGAATCAACAAGAGACGATACATTAAAGGCAACACGCGTTGGAATATTTGCCTTCATAAGTCCTGTAATAACATCGACAGATGGTCGCTGTGTTGCCAAGACTAAATGGATACCTACGGCACGAGCCATCTGAGCTATTTTGGTAATAAGATCCTCTGCTTCTCCTCGAGCATGCATCATTAATGTAGCTAGTTCATCAATTATAAAAATAATATAAGGCTTTTTCTCTATGTTGGGAATTACATTATATGATTCGAGATTTTTTGCATGAACTTTGGCAAGAATTTCGTATCTTGTCTGCATCTCTCCTACAGTCCATTTGAGCGCGTTGATAATTTTATCAGGATCAACTATGACCTCCTGAAGTAGATGAGGAATTCCATTGTAAATTGAGAGCTCAACTTGTTTAGGATCTACCATTATAAGACGTACTTCCTCAGGTTTAGTTCTGAAAAGTAAAGTCGAGATCCAAGCATTTAACATCACTGACTTACCTGAACCAGTGGTACCCGCAATGAGCGCATGAGGCATCTTCCCTAAACTGGCTGCCTGTGGAGCTCCCGATACATCGAGACCTAAAGGAACCAATAATGGGTCTGGATTATTTTTGAAAACAGGGTCATTTAATAATCTTTTCAAGGTAACAATCTCCGCGCGATTATTAGGAATCTCAATACCAACTAATGACCTGCCTGGAATCGGAGCCTCTATACGAACCTGCCCTGTTGGCGCAGCCAAAGCTAGCGCTAGATCGCTGGACAGTGCGGTTATCTTTGCCAACTTAGTTCCTTGAGTAATCTGCAGAGCGTACTGAGTGACAGAAGGACCACCATTTACCTCATCGACTCTTGCTCTGATACCAAAACTTCCAAGAGTATCCTCAATAGTCTGCGCGTACTGCTTAGTATCGCCTCTATCTGCACCTTGTTGAGAAACATCACGAAGTAAACTCATCGGAGGATATACCCATGTTTGATTATTTACATTCATCGGTCGTACGGTAAATTCCTTATTTGCCATTTCTGTCATTACAGCATTAGCCTTATTTTTCTGATTCTGGTTCATATTCTGCTTACCAAACAATGTAGGTATCGAAATCTTCGGTGCGGATATATTTTTTATAAACATATCTTTTTGAGGTTCTTCTTTTTCTTTGCCGATCTTCTTATCTTTCTTCGGGTTTAGCAATTCTCTCAATAGATGATTTTTTATGAATGATACCAGTCCTTTGCCGATGGAAATAAGAAAGATAATGAAGGCATCAAGCGAAGTGTCCAGAAGAAGAACTAACCCAATAAGAAAAGTAGCAAAAAGAATAATAAAGGTTCCTAGAGCTGAAAAATCTCCCGTCAAACTATCGGTAATAAAGACTCCCCATTCGCCTGATCTAGATGCTCCGAGGAGAGTAGTGAAAACAAGAACAAGACCAATAGAAACATTCGCTTTGATTAGTTTTACTTTTCGTGAGTTGAAAAAATGCGTACCAAGTGCGAAGAGAACAAAAGGCGACAAAAGTCCCAGAATTCCAATTTTTCCAACTACCCATTCGTGAATCAACTCAAGATACTGACCGCCTTGATCAACTGGTAGCAGGTTACTAAAAAATGAAAGTAAAATTGCTAGACCGGCGAATATAAAAAATAAACCGAACATACTGCCTACCGATTTATTGCCTACCTTGAAGAGTTTTTTTCTGCGCCCCATATAGCTTTCATTGTATACTGCTAGTCACAAAAAGTGCAATCAATGTTCAGTCCTCTTCTCTTATTGCTCGCTCTCGGTCATATGCATAAAGACTGGGAATATAGACGTCCGCAATTCCACTTAGGTACGCCATATCAAATCGCGGAGACACCTCTCCAGATCTATCTATGTAAAACTCTCTCATCGCATTGGTTAGATTATGAAGTTGATCATCGGTTCCGATAAGAAGATTACGAAGCCGATCGGACAATATCTCAAGCTCTTCCGGAGGTAACAAAAACCAATCTTCTGGAATGACCATATCATGAAGGGGCCAGTATTTTCGCAGGTCTTGATCGATGACTTTTGGACCTTTAGACCTATGAGACCTGAACTGAGCTGCAAGACAGTCATAAGCCGCAGTGAGTCCAATTGTATACCAAGTCTTCAGATTTCCACTTATTAGCGATTCGTAACTATTATTAAGCGAAAGCTCAAGCGCCTCGCTATGAGTTATTAAACTGTATACATCCTGTAAGTGACCTTTTAACTTGTCGTAGCGCTCTCGATACATGTATCGTATAGCGCCTCGGGAAGATGTTGCGACATTTGGAGATACAGGAAAAAGTTGATTACTCGGTCTCCTCTCAGATCTTTCGGTAGACATGTCCGAATTATATCATATACTATAAGTCATTTCAAAGAAGATTGGGTAGAGATTACTCGATCTCAATGCGAGGTTTACGAGCTGGAGCAAAGTTGGGATCGGCGTTTTCCTGTGGTCGTTCTACGGGTCTGCTGTGATGAGAAGATCCGCCTCTTGAGCTCGATCCTCCACCGTAGCCGCCACGAGATCCGCCTCTAGAACCACCTCGATCAAATCGTCTAGGTGGTCTTCCTCCACCCTGTCCACCTTCTGAGGAATCCATGGTTGATGTACCGGTTCCGGTTCCTCCCGAGACTAACTCAAGATTCACTCTTCCTTGCTGATCGATCTGATAGACTCTTACTTTCACCATATCTCCGATATTAAGTACCTCTGAAGGATCTTTTACGAAACCCTTACCCATCTTTGAAACATGAACCATTCCTTCTTTTCCTGGAAGCATTTCGACGAATGCACCAAATGGAAGCATTCTCTTTACCTCTCCCTCGAACTGTTCTCCTTCTTGAATATCACGAACCATGTTCTCGATATATGCAGTTGCATCGTCAACCTTTGTTTTATCTACTCCTGAAACAGAGACAACACCGGCATTATCAACATTAATATCAACACCAAACTTTGCTATAAGATTTCTGATATTCTTTCCACCAGGTCCTATAATCTCTCCGATCTTCTCCTGAGGTGGTGTAAAGACCTTTACCTTTGGTGCAAACTCTGAGAGCTCACCGCGTGGCTTATCAATCACCGCATTCATCTTGTCTAAGATAAATAGTCGTGCAGTTAAGGCCTTCTCAAGAATCTCCTCGATCATTTTATCGGTGAGACCGTTATTTTTGACGTCAAGTTGCATAGCAGTGACTCCATCTTTAGACCCAGTGACCTTAAAGTCCATGTCTCCACCAAAGTCCTCGATTCCCATGATGTCGGTGAGGACAACATACTCATCATCGGATTTGTAGACCAATCCCATCGCAATTCCAGATACAGGAGCCTTGATTGGCACACCTGCATCCATAAGAGCTAGGGTTGATCCGCAGGTTGAGGCCATTGAGGTCGATCCATTTGAGGCAAGAACCTCGGATACTACACGGATTGCATATGGAAAGAGTTTCTTATCTGGCAATACTGGTTGAATTGCTTTTTCTGCAAGCGCTCCATGACCAATCTCTCGTCGAGATGGGAATCCCATTCTTCCGGTCTGACCTAAAGAATAAGGAGGCATAAAGTAATGATGCATATAATGTCGGGATGATTCACCCTCTGGACTCTCTATTAGCTGCTCTAGACTTGGTGATCCCAAGGTCACAATTGAAAGAACCTGCGTATCTCCTCTTTGGAAGACTGCAGATCCATGCGTGCGTGGTAGAGTTGAGACCTCGACCGAAATCTTTCGAATCTCATCGGGTTTTCGTCCATCAATTCGAACTTTTTTGGTTAAGATTTTTTCTCTCATTAACTCCTTTAGGAGATAATCAACGACCTTTGCAACAGCCTTTGGATCAAAGTCTGGGTATTTGGCAATGATTTCATTCTGAAGTCCGCCTACCAACTCACCGTTATCAAACTCTTTCTGAGCTTTTTGGTTATTTACCTCTTCTAGTTGCTTTGCAAACTCTGTTTTTACAGTTTTTTTAATCTCTTCATCAAGGCCAGTAATTGCAAGACTCAGTTTCTCAATTCCAATCTTCGATCGAATTCCTTCAATAAACTCAATAATTTTTTTATTCTCAACCTTAGCTAGCTTAATTCCCTCCATTACCACTGACTCTGGAAGCTGCTCTGCCTGATTTTCGACCATGATGACCTTTTCCTTCGTTGATGATACTAAAAGATCCATTGCCGACAGTGGCTGTTCTCCGATGGTCGGGTTCATGACATATGAACTTTGTCCGTTGTTTTTGACATATCCTACTCTTATTGTTGAAAGTGGCCCATTCCATGGAAGACATGAGATGTGAATCGCCGCAGAGGTTGCTATTGCCGCTAAGATTTCTGGTG
This sequence comes from Candidatus Roizmanbacteria bacterium, assembly GCA_016699265.1. NCBI lineage: Bacteria > Candidatus Roizmaniibacteriota > Candidatus Roizmanbacteria bacterium. The sequence continues at coordinate 519,337 of CP064967.1, forward strand.
AGTTTTCACCATCAATAGAAAGCAAAGTATTTACGATCTGAATGTTCTTTCTTAAGTCTTTTGGAAAGAGTGGTCGAGCACCTCGATCGATCAAGCGACCAATGAGGGCAGCGTCGTCTGATGCCTTTCCTTCTCTTTTTACCCATCGTGATCCCTTAATTCGTCCACCTGCATATAGCTTCTCTACATACTCAACCTGAAGTGGAAGATAATCAATGTGATCGGCTACCTCTCCAATGTTCAAGGTTGTTAAGATTACGGTCTCACCAAGAGATGCGTAGATCGAAACATGTGATGCTTGTGCTAATTTTCCAAACTGGAGGGTTAGTTTCTGCCCTGCAATCTCTATTGATTCTTCAAAAAATTTCATAAATTTTATTTATTAGGAGATATGTGAGTGATTGTTATAGTATATCAGAATTTATCTGAGGGAATGAAGATGTTATTTACTTCTTCAGATTCAAACTACCGATTAACACTTTATATCTGTCTTCGCTAAGTTTTTGTAGGTAGTTCAGGATTCTTCTTCTTTTTGCAACGACCTTTAACAATCCCCTTCGTGAGTGATTATCCTTTTTGTTCTGATTAAGATGCTCTGAAAGTCGACCGATTTTATAGGAAAGTAACGCGATCTGAACCTCAGGTGATCCTGTATCACCGTTTTTCTGCGCAAACTTCTCAATAATCTTTTGTTTTTCTACAGCCTCGTCAGATACGTTTATCGCAACAGTCTTTACCTCTTTTGTTGGTTTCGTTGCTTTTTCGACTTTTTTGACCGGTTCTTTCTTTGCTTTGACCGCCGAAGCTTTAGCGGAGGCGGTGACTTTTTTCACAGTTGCTTTTTTAGCTACTACTTTCTTTGCTTTCATATTAATTAGACTCTATTATACGGGGAAGTTGTTATTATTTCAACATGATAACCCTTACCACCGTAGTTCTTATCCTTACAATTGCCTATATATTTCTTTTAAACCCGTTAAACTGGTACATAGTAAGTGGTCTGATTACCCTTCTTTCTCTATCCTTGTTCCTTGTATCGCTTTCCATCACCAAAAACAAGAAGTGGTCGTTTTGCGCAGCTCTCTACATATGTATATTATTAGCGCTTAGTTATTTACTAGGATTTAACCTCCTCAACACAATCCTACTCACGTGTTTTATAATTGGGATAGTCGTTCTACTTAAATAAGAATATGAAAAAATTCTACGTAACAAACTCAATTCCATATGTGAATGCCTCTCCACACATCGGTCATGCGCTTGAATTTCTTCAGTCAGATGTAATCAAACGATTTCACAAAGAGATTCTAAAGGAAGAGACATTACTCCTTTGTGGAAGCGACGAGAATGCTTTAAAAAATGTTCAGGCGGCAGAAAAAGCAGGGGTCCCAGTTCAGGATTTTGTGGACAAAAATGCGATACTTTTCCAAAATTTAGCTGAAAAACTCAATGTCGAGTTTGACGTATTCCAAAAAGGAAGTGACACTAATCGCCACTTTACCTCAAGTCAGAAACTATGGAATCTTTGCAACAAAAACGGAGACATCTTTAAAAAAGAATATAGAGGGCTATACTGCGTTGGTTGTGAAACATTCTATACAAACAACGAACTGAGTGAGAATGGCGAGTGTTTCGAGCACCCTGGAAAAAAACTAGATGAAGTTTCTGAATCAAATTATTTTTTCAAACTTACGAAGTATCGCGAGCAACTCACAGAACTTATCTCGTCGGACAAACTATTAATTGTTCCGGAGTCTCGAAAGAATGAGGTTCTTTCATTTCTTAATCAACCGCTTCATGACCTAAGTATCTCTCGCTCAAATGATAGGGCAAAGAACTGGGGAGTCCCCGTGCCCGATGACGATACTCAAAGAATCTATGTCTGGTTTGACGCTCTTAACATCTACCAATCGGGGGTTGGATTTGGATGGGATGAAGAACTATACAGAAAGTGGTGGCCGGCAAATGCTCATGTTATTGGCAAAGGAATTACACGTTTTCACGCGATCTACTGGCCCGCATTCTTACTTTCAGCTGGCCTTGAGTTACCAAAGAAACTTCTTGTGCATGGATATGTAACGGTTGAAGGAGAAAAAATGTCAAAGACAATTGGAAATGTGGTGGATCCATTCAGTTTGATTGAAAAGTATGGAACCGACCCGATCCGCTATTACCTTCTGCGTGAAATACCAACCTCAGGAGATGGGGACTTCTCAGAAAAAAGATTTATGGAACTGTACAACGCAGATCTTGCAAACGGACTAGGCAACTTGGTCGCACGACTTAAGAAGCTTGCTGAGGGACTCGATCTTGGGACAAAAGCTCCAGAACATATGTCAACTGAAGTCTCCGATTTCATCGAATCATTCGATTTTGCCCGAGCACTACAATCTGTCTGGACTCAGATCGCCAAGATAGACGCCGAGATCAACAAAGCCGAACCGTGGAAAATGACCGACAACGAACAAAAGAATGAATTTCTGAAAACCGCAATCAATCATCTTTTGCAGATCGGTGTAGATCTGATACCCTTTTTACCCAAAACCTCACATATAATTTTAATTACTTTACAAGGCACCGTATCTAAACCCGAAGCGCTCTTTCCACGACTATGAAACACAAACAACCACAGCACAACAAAGTTTTTAAGCCCAAAGACTTCTTAAAGAAATTTGGTTGGCGTAAGACATCGGCCCTTATTGCCGTAACAGTTCTAGCAATACTAATCTATTTTTTTATTTTTAGGGATCTTCCCAATCCGGCTAATTTAGCCAACTACAAAGTTGTTCCGCTTGCTACTCATATTCTCGACAGAAACGGTAAGCGACTTTATGAGATTTATAATGACCAAAAACGAACACCTGTAAAGCTGTCAACTCTTCCTAAATATGTGTATCAGGCCTCGATAGCAATTGAGGACAAAGACTTTTACCGCCATGGTGGTATTTCGATTTTCGGTGGAATTATACGAGCTATGAAGGACATCGTCGTAACTCGCTCACTTCAGGGAGGTTCAACAATCACGCAACAGTTAGTGAAGAGTGCCCTACTCACTCCAGAAAGAACCATTCAGCGAAAAATCAGAGAAATAGTTCTTGCGACATGGACCGAGAAGCTGTTCACAAAAGATCAGATTTTAGAGTTTTATCTAAATCAGGTTCCATACGGAGGTTCGGCCTATGGTATCGAGGAGGCTGCGAAGACAATTTATGGTAAATCTGCGAGTAAATTAAGTATAGATGAGGCAGCCCTTCTTGCTGGACTTCCACAAGCACCATCACTTTACTCACCTAACGCAAATCCTGATCTAGCAAAAAATAGACGAGATAGCGTTCTTCTCAAGATGAAGGAGCAGGGATACATTACTGACCAGCAGTACCAATCTGGACTAAAGAAACCCGTGCGAGTAAAGACTATCGAAACTTCAATCAAAGCACCTCACTTTGTTTTTTATGTTAAAAGCCAACTTGAGAAGGAGTATGGAATTAAGACGGTAGAAGAAGGTGGACTTACTGTGCAGACTACACTCGATCTGAATATTCAGGAGGAATCCGAGAAGATCCTCAAAGACGAGATAGAGCAACTTACGTCCTTAAATGTTGGTAACGGAGCGGTTCTGGTAACGCGTCCTCCAACGGGTGAGATTCTTTCGATGATTGGCTCGGTCGACTACTTCGCCACTGGATCGGGAGCATTTAATGTTACTACCGCGCTTCGACAACCCGGATCATCGATTAAACCAATTAATTACGCTATCGGTATCGATAGAAAGTTGGTAACCGCCGCATCAATGTTTTTGGATGTACGAACCTGTTTTCCTGCACCTGAGAAACCCTACTGTCCTGTCAACTATGACGGCACATTCCATGGCGCAGTTCCACTACGACTCGCGCTCGGCAACTCATTCAACATCCCTGCTGTTAAGATGTTAGCTCTAAATGGAGTAGATAATTTTATAGCGTCTGCTTCTGCCTTCACGATCAAGTCCTTCAAAAATCCTGAACGATACGGACTCTCCCTTACCCTTGGAGGTGGTGAGGTGAGAATGACCGAGATGGCGCAAGCATTTTCTGCCTTTGCTAATCTCGGGAAACCAAGAACCCTAAACAGTGTCCTTAAGGTAACTGATAAATACGGGAAGGTTCTGTACGAGTTTAAGGATCCAAACTTCAAGGCCGACGTTCGCAAGCCATTACGCGACCCTCAAATGTTGAGTATTCCTGGAAAAAGAGTGATTTCACCAGAAACGTCCTTTATTATCTCTCATATCCTTTTGGATAACTTTGCTAGAAGTCAAGCCTTCGGTACCAACTCAGAACTAGTTATTCCCAAACAAACAGTGTCAGTCAAAACCGGTACTACCGATGATAAGAAGGACAATTGGACCATCGGGTATACTCCAAACTTTCTAACTGTAGTCTGGGTGGGAAACAACGATAACAAACCAATGAATCCGTACCTCACATCTGGAATAACCGGAGCAGCTCCTATCTGGAATGAGGTTATGAGTTATGTTCTGAAAGATCAGCAAAATCTTCCTCCGAGAAAACCGGCGAATGTTGTTGGACGACAGGTATGCTGGTCAAGCGGTGCCGCTACTTCGCAACCTGATGGAAGTAACGCTTCTTGTCAGACACGATTTGAGTATCTTATTAAAGGAACTGAGCCAGTCGCGCTTACCACCAAGCGTGAAATGGTCTGGGTTACTAAAGACAGCGATAAGCTGGCACGAGAAGGTGATACAAACACAGAACTCAAAGAAAAAACGATAATATCAGATGCATACTCTCGATACTGTCAAGACTGCGCTGGCGATCAGCCTCAACCGTCCCCGACCCCAGCACCATAGATTCGGAATATAGAATATTGAATGTAGAAAGGATTAGGCGAACGAGGAAATATTAACTAAAGATCGAAGAATGTTCGAGCTCTAGTAGCGTCGTCAAAATTCTCTATTAACCAACTGAGATGTCCTTGGGTTAATTGAACGTTTGAAGTTCGATAGATCATTAAGGAAATGTTTGGAACCTCTAGAGCCTTTTTGAGTTCATCAATACTACTCAAGAAATCAAAAATATGGGCTGGCATAATAAAATCTCGACCTGGATTATCGGTTGCTAGTTTAATAAAACTAGCAACAAAATCCTCAACATTACCAGACTCAACTTTTCTTCCAATTGATATTAAAGCGTTAGGAAATTTCTCGCTCATTTCTACGAACTGTTGAGGAGTAATCCCGAATCGATTATTGTCAAAAAGATCTGCATTAAGAATGCAGGACCTTGCTGGATCTTCAATGGACTCAAGAATTTTTCCAATTGCCTCCGATTCTTTGAAGTCGTATTTTAGAGATTTCGGAAGTGAGGATGAAACGACAATTTCGTATGCCGACGTAGGATCGATATCGGATTTACCACCTCTATTGTGAGAGACGTATAGACCTCTTTTTTCATCAAATCTGCAATCTAGCTCAGCAACGTGACGATTTTGGTCTTTAGCGAAAGCATTCACTCTCCTTCTATTATTTGCATTATGTGCCCAGCCTACTTCGGATGGTTTAGTAAGTCTTAGGTGGCTGAGAAATTCTGCAGTTGCAGGTCTCAGTGCCTCTTGACCAGATATTGGTCCTTTTAAAAATTCTCTTAACTCATTACGATTGGCCTCGCGATTCACTCCTTCACTTTCGGGAAGAGCAATGCCAAATACGGCTGTACCAAGCAACGCCAATCCAGCATTTTTTAAGAAAGATCTCCTTGAAATCTCTACCACATGCAGCGATTATAGCAGTATTTTTGTGGCTCGGGGCAGAGTTGAACTGCCGACCTAACGCTTATGAAACGTGTGCTCTACCGCTGAGCTACCGAGCCTGCTACTACACCATTATACTAAATACTTCATTCTCCATACTCTATACTTAGACTATGGATCTATCCATTATTATTGTCTCCTACAACACCTCACAGATCACGAGAGAGTGCATTGAGTCAGTAATTGTTTCTCTGAAAGACAGTAAAATTAAATATGAGATAGTTGCCGTGGACAATAGCTCGTCTGATGACAGCGTTGAGCAACTGAAACTTCTGAGATCAGAATATAAGCAGATTGTACTTATCGAAAATGACAAGAATCTTGGTTTCGGCCCCGCAAACAACCTTGCCGTAAAGAGTGCCAAAGGGAATTATATTCTTTTATTAAATTCAGATACCGTTGTCCTGAATAGCGCTATTGAAAAGCTCCTAACCTTCGCAAAGTCCACGAAAGATGCGGACTTTGTCGGAGGTAAACTACTCAACAAAGACCAATCTTCCCAACCCTCATCCGGCCCTTATTACTCACTTTTTGTAATCTTTGCTGCATTGTTTCTCAGGGGCGATTACTGGGGTCTCTCTAGACAGTCCCCCGATAAAACGAAACAAGTTGATTGGGTTTCAGGAGCTTGTATTCTCACCAAAAAGGAGTACTACAAGAAGCTCGAGGGATTTGATGAGGGTATTTTTATGTATATGGAAGAAATTGACCTTCTGCATCGAGCAAAGGAACTCGGATATCATACCTACTTCTACCCAGATGCAAAATTCATTCACTATGGTTCTCTATCCTCAGGTAACAGGACCTATCCCATCCTACAGGTCTACCGCGGATTTATATATCTATACGGCAAGCATCATGGTAAAGTTGCACGTGCCTGTCTCTCGGTTATGCTACAATTAAAGGCAGATATAGCCATAATACTAGGGAAACTTTCACACAATCCATATCTCATAAAAACATATGAAGAAGCAAAAACTCTCACCAAGCAGCAATAATCCTTCAGCTTCGCTCAGGACCAAAGCTGGTTTTTGGGGTTGGATAGACCAAAACATTCTCCACTGGGCCTTTCTTGGTTTTATAGTAGCTATTGCCGCTATACCAAAGTTTCCGATTCAGCACGTTGAGTACACCTATATTAAGATCCGAATCGATGACCTACTGCCAGCTATCATGGTCTCGTTGTTTACTATACAGTGGCTTCGGAGAAAGATAGTTCTCAATCGAACATTGCTTATTCCAGTAGTCCTGTTTTGGACCGCTGTCTTCAGCTCATTTTTATATGCTTACTACGTTTCTTACACAGTTCCCGTATTTAACATTGGACTACTACATAGCTTAAGAAGAGTTGAGTATATGATTGTATTCTTCATTGCAACATCGCTAATAACCACAGAAAAACGTTTCTTCCAATATCTCAAGACCTATGTGGCTACATTTTTGGCCGTGTCAGTATATGGCCTTATTCAAAAATTTGGCTTTCTACCATCGATTCAATCAATGAATCCAGCCTATGTGGATGGGAGACTTCTCTGGCTTAATCCCGACGATCGGATCAACTCAACATTCGGTGGTCATTTTGATCTTGCAGCGTACATTACTTTTAGCATCCCTCTCGTTCTCGGACTGTATTATACAAAGCTAAAAAAATGGTATTTAGTAGCTTTTTTTGCTTCATTAACAGCGCTTCTTTACACTTCGGCAAGATCATCGTTTGTTGCCTATGTGACTTCGCTTACCTTTATGCTACTTACGATGCGTAAATTCAAATTTTATTTATTGGCAATGGTTGTAACTGCTGGACTAATGCTCGTGACAGGAGACATGACAAAGCGTCTCCTACAAACATTCCAAGTAAAGACCGTCTACACTAATCAACTTACAGGGCAGCAACAAATCGGACAGCAAATTTCAGTAAAGAACCTGCCGGCTGGAAGCTACGAAATTGATCTTCCATTTTTAAAGAAACCAATCTCAAAAAATGTCGATGAAGTAGCTAAACGAAACGTAGCTCGTAGCCTCGCTTATGAGCAAGCGAAACGAACAGGTAAGATTTTGACAGCTGCAGAAATTGAAGATGAAGCTTCGCGTACCATGGGATTTATTAAGCCAGAACAAACGCTTTTGTGCGATATTTCATGTGCAACTCGTCTTCAAGTAGAGTGGCCACGTGCAATTTTAGCCTTCAAAAGCAATCCTTTTATTGGACGAGGTCCCTCCTCTATAACCGAGGCCACCGACAACGACTACCTCCGTTGGCTTGGAGAGTTAGGTCTCGTCGGTACATCGCTCTTTATCTTTATTATTTTCAGAATAATATTTATCAATTTAAGGTTTGGAAGAAAGAGTACCGAATTTAAAATACTCACCTTCGGATTTGTGTGTGGTGTGCTCGCATTACTTATCAACGCTTTGTATGTAGATGTTTTTGAAGCATCGAAAATGGCCTATAATTTCTGGTTGGTATCAGGACTATTTGTTGGAATAACAACACTTTATGATAAAAACAAAGCCTAACCAGAAAAAGGGATTTACTATATTTTTATTTATTGTAATTGCGATCTTAACAGTTGGCTTACGACTTTATAAACTCGATACTCCTCTTGCAGACTTCCACTCTTGGAGACAGGCCGATACGGCATCTGTTGCTCGAAACTTCGTTGATGATGGAATCGATCTACTAAAGCCTCGGTATGACGATCTTTCAAATATTCAGTCTGGAATTGTTAATCCTCACGGATACCGAATGGTTGAGTTTCCTGTTTACAATGCTGGAATAGCCTTACTTAACACTACCAATGTTTGTAATATTGAGGTCTGCGGAAGGTTACTGTCGATTCTTGCAGCAGTAACAACTACAATGATTCTATTCTATCTTCTTCTTAAAGAACATGGCCTACTCTCTGCCGTCATGGGAAGTCTAACTTTCGCGGTTTCTCCCTTCTTTGTTTACTTTACTCGTGTTGTTTTACCTGATCCGACCGCTGTTGCTTTTGCGATGAGTTCAATATTCTTCCTTTATTTGTTCACTGAAAATCAAAAAAATAGGAGGCTTTCTTTACTGTGGTATTTTATTTCACTCATATGCTTTGCGTTAGCAGTATTGGTAAAGCCAACTACCATTTTTTACGCTGTTCCATTAGGGTACCTGTTTATTCGCACTTACACCTGGGATGTTCTTAAAAAACCATTAATCTATATATTCTGGATACTAGCGTTCGTACCATTACTTCTTTGGAGACAGTATATTCTACAGTTCCCAGAAGGAATACCAGCAAGCGAATGGCTCTTTACCTCTGTAAACACAGCCGGTGGACTCCAAAATATTTTCTTTAAACCATCATTCTTTCGATGGATCTTTTTTGAACGGATCAATAACCTACTTCTTGGAGGCTTTTTAACTCCTTTTTTTATTCTTGGCGCACTATCTAGGCAGAAACGATATTTGTCCCATTCTATTCTTCTTGGTTCCTTAGCCTTCCTATTCATTTTTCAAGGAGGAAATGTTCAGCATGAGTACTACCAGACTATGATATTTCCAGCTCTCGCAATGTTTGTTGGTATTGGCATATCATATCTGCATACTCATTCACGTCAGTTCATATCTTCAACCATACTTATTCCGGTTATTATGGCACTTTACATTTTTTCCGTATTCATTTCCTACTATACCGTTCGTAACTACTATAACTATTCCGGTGAGCTTGTACAAATCTCAAAAATAGTTCGAACTCTAACCTCAAGAAATGATCTCATTGTGACGGATACTCTTGGAGATACTACTCTTCTCTATTTATCAGAACGAAGGGGAGCACCTGCTGTATATAAAGATCTTACAGTGCTTAAGCATGATGGTTATAAATATTTTGTAACTCAGAAGATTGATGTTGCCGATGAAATTATATCGCATAAAACGCATACTCCAATTTTTAGAAGCGATAAGTTTGTAGTATTCGAACTGTAACCTGTATGAAAATTTTGATGGTTACGCCATATGTGCCATATCCTCCGTCATCAGGTGGTCAGATAAGAACTTTCAATCTACTAAAGTATTTGAGTAAAAGAAACTACATAGTTCTTGTTGCTCTCTATAAAAAAGACTCTGAGAAAGAGTACCTGTCAGCACTTAAACAGTACTGCGATGAGGTATATCTCTGCAAGCGACCAGAAAAACCTTGGCAACTTAAAACAATCTTAAAAGCCCTCTTTACGCTTAAGCCATTTCTTATTGCTCGCAATTTTTCACACGAGGCACAGCATACTATTGAACAACTGCTTAAAGATGAAAAGTTTGACGTAATTCATAGCGAAACCTTTTATGTGATGCCTCACTTACCTGCGACAAAGACTCCTGTTTTCCTAGTAGAACAGACTATTGAGTTTGAGGTATATCAACACTTCGTCGACTCGCTCCCATTTATACTCCGCCCCATACTTTACATTGATATTCTGAAGTTAAGGTACTGGGAGAAGTTCTACTGGAAACGGGCGACACTTATGGCTACCGTTTCAAACACCGATAGAGATACCGTCATGAAGGTCGCGCCAGAACTTGACCCCGTCGTTATTCCAAACGGAGCCGGTGAAGACATGGTCATCGAAAGACTTGGTAAGAAACCCCTCAATCAGCTCAAACTCCTTTTCCAAGGAAACTTTTCCTGGCTTCAGAATGTTGAGGCAGCAGAATTTCTCATTAACTCTGTCTACCCTACCCTGAGGAAAAACTTTCCACATATGCAGCTAATAATCGCAGGGCAACACGCTAAGAAAATAAAACGAAGCCATCCTGAGATCTCCATTGTTGAGATTCCTATTCACGACACTCAAACCGTTATAAAACTCTACAAGGAAGCATATCTCTTTATAGCTCCAATATTTGGACCTGGTGGCACTCGACTGAAACTTCTTGCGGCTATGGCATGCGGTCTCCCCATAATCTCAACAAAGACAGGGGTTTCTGGTCTAGACGTTACCGATGGTGAAAACGTGTTATTGGCAAATACTCCTGATGAGTTCGCTTCGCAGATTCGAAAAATAATCGAGGATAAAGATCTCTATAACTCGCTGAGAGAAAGCGCACACACCTTAATATTAAAAAAATATAGTTGGAAGGTGATTGCGAAGGAACTCGAGAACACTTATTTAAAAATCAAACCATAATATGCGCATTGCTTTAGACATCTCTCAGATCGTGTATCAGGGCTCGGGGGTTGGTCGATTTACCGAAGGGTTAGTCAAAACTATTTGTGAATTTGACACAACCAATGACTGGATTTTTTTCTTTTCTTCCTTTCGCAGAATAATGGATGCTTCTATCAGAAATAAAATTGAAACTTCTCGACATACGCTTATAGAATCAAAGCTTCCTCCGACAGTTCTCAGCTTTCTCTGGAACAATCTTCATTTTTTTTCCATAGACTCACTAATTGGTAAGGTGGATTGGCTTATAACCTCAGACTGGACCGAACCACCCTCCAAAAATAGGAAGGCCACAATTGTGCACGACCTTGTATATCTCAAGTATCCGGATACGGTTGACTCTCTAATTCGAAAAACACAGGAACGTAGACTGAGGTGGGTCCAAAGAGAATCATCACTCATATTCACTGACTCGGACTCAACCAAACACGATCTAGAGACCGAACTCTCTTTTGATAAAAATAAAATCTTTGTGAATTACCCTGGGGTTGTACAACCTATTGGAAGGACCGTAACTAGCTCCAAGACGAGACCCTATATCTTAAGCGTTGGAAAAAGAGAACCTCGGAAAAATCTAGAACGATTAGTAAAAGCATTCAACCTACTAGATCGAGACGACATCGATCTCATGATTGTGGGAATGGAAGGATGGGGAAATATACCCCTTGAGACGAATCCTCAGATCAAACTTCTGGGTTTTGTTTCTGATGAGGAACTTGCAGAACTGTATCGTAACTGTCTCTGCTTCGTGTTCCCCTCGCTCTATGAGGGCTTCGGGTATCCTGTAATTGAGGCAATGAGTTATGGCGCGCCTGTTGCAACATCAAGCAACTCTTCTCTTCAAGAAATTGCGGATGATGCAGCCGTCCTGTTTGACCCGATGCAAGAAGAGTCAATTGCGGCAGGCCTCAAGAAAATCATAAACTCGAAGGTGCTCAGAACTTCACTATCAAAAAAAGGAATCTCAAAATCAAAGGAGTTTTCATGGAAGAAGTACTTAGACAGAATGATACAAGTTCTCGATGACGCTAAATAACATCTATGGTAATTGGCATTGATGGAAATGAAGCGAACGTCATAAACCGCGTAGGAGTATCGACATACGCCTATGAACTATTGAGATATTTTAATTCTGTGGCAAGCGGAGACCAACAGTTTGTAATTTATCTGAGAAATACTCCTTCAAATGAACTTCCCGAGCAGTCAAAGTTCTTTACCTACCAAATCGTCAAACCAGACTTTATGTGGTCCCAACTTTCACTCCCCATTAATTTGTATTTAGGCAAAAAACCAGATGTATTTTTTAGCCCTGCCCATTACGCACCACGGTTTAGTCCTGTTCCGACCGTTGTCACTATTCATGACCTTGCATATAAACTCTTTCCCAAAGAGTTCCTGAAAGGGGATCTCTACAAACTTAACCGATGGACCGAGTACAGCATACGTAAGGCATCAAAGGTTATCTGTGTTTCCAAACACACCAAAAAAGATCTTGTCCGATTATGTCCGAGTGTAGAAACTAAAACAGATGTCGTATATAACGGCTTCCGTTCTCAAAAAATAAAAAATAAGAAATTAGAAATAAGTCCCGATTCCTCAGAATCGCGGATCCCGATCGTAAATCGGGAAAATACGAACCCATATATTCTCTTCGTGGGAACAATTCAGCCTAGAAAGAATGTTGTCTCCCTCATAAGTGCATTCGAAATTTTTTCTCAATCCCACCCTGAGTATGAACTCAAGATCGTGGGAAAACAGGGTTGGCTTTTCAATGAGACAATGAACAAGATAGAAAGCTCGACCGTAGCAAACAAGATTGCGTACCTCGGCTTTGTTGAAGACTTGGCACTATCGGATCTATATAAAAATGCATACGCGACCGTACTACCGTCTTACTACGAAGGTTTTGGATTACCGGTACTTGAGGCTATGTCACATGGATCTCCGGTCATCGCCTCGAATAACTCCAGCCTGCCAGAGATCACAGGTAGTGCAGCACTTCTTTGCGATCCCAACGATCCTCAGTCAATCGTGACTTCGTTAGAACGTCTTCAGGATAAGAAACTAAGGACCGATCTAATCAAGGAGTCCCAAAAACAAGTAAAGCTATTCTCATGGGAAAAATGTGGAGCCGAAACATTGGCAGTTATCCGGTCTGCCGTGGCATGAAGCTTAAGTTCATCACCCTCAACATAGAGCATGGAGGCAAACTCCTCACAGAAGCCATTGAGTTCATCAACAATGAGCAACCCGACCTTCTATTTCTCCAAGAAGCACAGAGTACCGAGTTCCAGACCGACAAGAGCCATTACAAAACGGTTTCAACAATTCTTTCACAAACAACATTTACCTATCATGTCTTTTCACCGTACGTAGAGTTTGATTTCGATGGAATAACTATTCTACATGGAAATGCGATATTCTCCCGCTATCCTATAGAAAAAGGGGAGGTACTCTACTTTAATGGAGAGTACGAGAAGGCGGATTTTTTTGAGGCACAACGTCTTCATGACTTTACTCGACTCCCTCACGCCATGCAAACAGCAACACTACAACTTCCTCATATGAAGGTTTTTTTAACAAACGTCCATGGAGTATGGGGAAGGGATGGAAATGACTCTCCTGTCAGAGAAAAGATGGTAGAAATTATTTTAAGAAATGTTGAGGGTCATACATCGACTATCGTTGCCGGAGATTTTAACTTTCAAAGCTCCACTCATTCCGCCAAAATGCTCGAAAAGAATCTTAACTCGGTTTTCGAGCAACGACTCGTCTCCACCTTTAATATGAAACGTAAAAAGGATAGTGGCTACGCGACTGCGGCAGTAGATATGGTTTATCTGAGCGATGATATTCGGGTGCTTTCTTCTCGCTGTCCTCAGGTTGAAATATCGGATCATTTACCACTCGTCTGCGAGTTAGAATTATAGATATGATCAAAATCATTGAAGACATAAACTTAAAAAAAGAATGGAATGCCAAGGCACTTCATCCTATGCAGTCTTGGGAATGGGGTGAGGCGAGAAAGCAGATGGGTCTCACGGTTGTGCGGGTCGCCGACTATAACGATAAAGAGTTAGTAGGCATATTTCAGATGACTGTGCACCCAATTCCAAAGACTACTTTTAAGATTGGTTACGTACCTCGATCAGGAAATCCTTCCGCAGAGGTCATTGGTTTTTTTAAAAACTATGGTAAAAAAAACAACCTGATCTATATCAAGTTTGAACCAAATATTAGGAGCGAAGATCGTAATGCTCATAATCTTGAGCGTTTGGTCAAGTCAGATGCTCCACTGTTTCCCAAGTGGACCCAGTCGATAAATCTTCGGAATACTGAGGAGGAGCTGCTTAAGAGCATGAAACCAAAAACTCGCTATAACATAAAGCTTGCACAAAAGAAGGGCGTAACGGTGAAGGAGATGAGTTCGGACGAAGGTTTTGAGATCTTCATTAAACTTTATTTTGAGACTTGTAGGCGCCAACATTACGCAGGTCACAACTATGACTATCACCATACACTTTTTCAGACCTTGAAGGACAGTATCTCGCATATTCTTATCGCATTTTTTGAAAATAAACCCGTCGCTGCCTATCATCTCTTTGAATTCAATAATGTTCTTTATTACCCGTATGGGGGCTCATCTGATCAATACCGCGAGGTGATGGGCGCGAACATCCTTATGTGGGAGGCAATTCGATTTGGGAGACTGCGTGACTGTAACTCATTTGATCTCTGGGGCTCTCTTGATCCTGATTACGATTCTTCTAATATCTGGGCTGGGTTCACTCGTTTCAAGAGTGGGTACGGATCGGAGTTCGTTCAGATGGTTGGAAGCTACGATCTTGTAATTAATTCACTACTATATAGACCGCTCATCCTTGCTCAGAAAATGAGAGAGAAGCTTATTGGAGGGTAAATCAGTTCATGTCTTTTTGATCTTTCTGTTCGTTCTCATCGCGCTTGAGAAGCGTTGCAAAGTTTTGTGAAAATGATGGGAAGGTTTGCTCCTTATCCTGGAAGACCAACGCTACCTTTATTACCTCGTCCATATGACTTACGAAGACGAAATTAAGGTCTTTTAGTACATAACTTGGGATATCCTCAAGATCTTTTTTATTATCTTTTGGAAGGATTATCGTCTTGATATGGGCTCTATGTGCGGCAATCACCTTCTCCTTAACCCCACCTATATCTAACACTCGTCCTCGAAGCGTAATCTCTCCGGTCATACCGACATCTTTTCTGATTGGTAATTTTGTGAGTGCTGAGATAAGAGCAGATGTAATTGCGATTCCTGCTGAAGGTCCGTCCTTAGGAACCGCACCTTCTGGGACGTGAACATGAACATCTATCTTTGTGAAAAAATCCTTAGGAAGACTGAATAATTCCCATCTAGAACGAACATACGATAGCGCCGCCTGACAGGACTCCTTCATCACGTCACCCAACTGTCCGGTTAAGGTTAACTGTCCCTTCCCCGGCATGATGGCTACCTCTATAAAGAGAATGTCTCCTCCTGCCTGAGTCCAGGCAAGACCTGTTGAGATCCCAACGGTGTCGCGCTCCTCAAGCATCTGTGCTTGGTACTTGGTCGGCCCGAGATACTTCTGCAGATCCGATGCGCCAACGACCTTTGACTGTGTTTTTTTCTCAACGATTTCACGAGCTATCTTTCTACAGATTCCTGCGATCTGTCGCTCTAATTCGCGGACACCGGCCTCTCGAGTGTAGGTGCGAATAATTGCTTTTAGTGCAGTATCAGTGACCTTTACCTCTTCGTTGCTCAAGCTATGTGCCTCAAGTTGTTTTTTTATTAAATAGGTTTTCGCGATATTGAATTTCTCGTCCTCGGTGTAACCAGGGAAGTGAATTATCTCGAGTCGATCTCTGAGGGCGTCAGGGATAGTGTCGAGCATATTTGCTGTGGTAATAAAAAAGACATCTGAAAGATCGAACGGAACCTCAAGGTAGTGGTCTGAGAACATGTGATTCTGCTCAGGATCAAGAATCTCAAGGAGGGCCGATGATGGATCTCCCCGATAGTCGCGACCAATCTTATCGATTTCGTCCAGCATGAAGACGGGATTATTGGTACCTACATGTTTTATTCCTTGAATGATTCTTCCCGGAAGTGCACCTACATAGGTTCTTCTGTGACCTCGAATCTCGGCTTCATCGCGAATTCCTCCAAGCGAGATCTTGGCAAACTTTCTTCCCAATGCGCGAGCAATAGACTTTCCGAGCGAGGTCTTTCCTACACCAGGGGGACCAGCAAAACACAAAATGGTGGGTTGGTTTTCTTTCTTTGATCCTTTCTTCTCGTGTAGTTTTTTAAGCTCGATTACCGCAAGGTACTCAAGTATGCGTTCCTTTATTTTTTTTAGTCCAAAGTGGTCTTCGTTTAAGATCTTCTCCGCCTGCTTTACATCAACTGCCTGTGAGGACGAAACCGACCAGGGCAGTTCGGTGAGCCAGTCAAGATAGGTTCTCACATATGAAGACTCTGGATTAAACTGAGACATCTGAAGAAGCCTCTTGAACTCCTTTACTGCCTTCTCTTCTACTTTTTTAGGCATTTTTGCTTTTTTTATTTTGTCTCTTAGTTCAGCAAGATCCTTATCCTCACCTTTTCCACCCAACTCTTCCTCAATCGTCTTCATCTTTTCTCGAAGGAACGACTCCTTCATTCCCTGTTCGAATTTCTGTTGTGTTTTGGAAGAAAGATTCTGCTCGATCTCTAAGATGCGAAGTTCTCTGTTGGTATACAACACTTCTCTCTTCAGTCTCTCAACGAGGTTCATCTCCTCAAGGAGCTCCTGCCGTTCATATTCCCGAAGGTCAAGAACCATAGCTACCTGATTGGAGAAATCGCTCGGTGAGGTTACATTTTAAAATATTCATCAAAAAGATGAAGTCAATCGTTTTGCCATAATTAATAGCTTTCTTGATCTGAGCTGCGATATGCTTTACCATGGCCTGAATCTCATCGTTCTCTTCTATTATGTCCTGAAGTACAACTGCCTCAGCTTCAAAGTGTGGCTCAACCTGATCAAAGTTTACAATTCTCACTCGGTCGATTCCTCTAACAAGAGCATTTATCTCACCCTTCTCTCCATTAACGACATTTTTATTGTTGCAAGCGTTCCAACAGAATGAAGAGTGTCTGCAGTTGGAGAATCTTCAGATGAATTTCGTTGCATTACCAGAACTACCTGCCTACTCTCAGAAGCAAGCGCCTTGTTAATTGCGAGAACGCTTTTTCACGACCAAATGTAAGTACGTTCTCCGTGTTTGGAAAGACGATTCCTTCCTTTACTGGAACGAGTGGATATTTATTATTCATTATTATTTCCTAAAATTAAGGCTGTATTAGCAGTATAGATATGCAATTGCCAATTGTCAACTCCAAACTCGAAGCTGAAAAAATAGAACTTAGAAAAGGTTTAATGCTACAGGCTACAAGCTACAAACTACGGTCTACAAGCGCTATTTATACTCCTCAAAAAGTGGCTGTAATGAAGCTATTCTTGGGATTTGGTTAAGCGGTTTAGACTCGGAATACGCAGGTACTTGCTCGTGGTATGGCTTCGACTCTGTCTGGTATATAACTCCCAATGGGAACTTTTCACTGTCCATCTCAACTGCCTTTATCAAAGCATCTTCGTAGGACGATGGGTCATATGAGGAATCGAGTTTATATGCATTTTTTTGATAGTATTGATAGGTATTTACCCAGTTAAAGCTAACGCATGGCTGAAGTACATTAACCAAAGACAGGCCTTTATGCTTCATTCCAAGCACAATCATCTCTCTAATATGAGGGATATCTCCGGCGAATGACTGCGCTACGAAGGTTGCACCCTGTGAAATAGCGAATGCAAGTGGCGAAACTGATCGTTCGATTATTCCTGTAGGGGTTGATTTTGATATCGTTCCTTTCTTCGCAGTCGGGGCCACCTGCCCAGTTGTGAGACCGTACACACCGTTATCATGGACAATGATGGTGAGATCATGATTTCCTCGACAAGCATGAAAAAAGTGGTTTCCTCCCTCTCCATAGGTATCACCGTCGCCTGCAACTACAATCGTTGGCATAGTATGATTCGAGAGTTTGAGTCCTACCGCAGTTGGAATCGCTCGACCATGCAATGCGTGAAAGCCGTATGCATTTAGGAAATCGTTCATATTACCAGAGCAGCCTATACCAAAAACAACTCCAACCGTTGATGGCTCTAGATCTTGCTTTGCAAGTGCTTCCTTTATCGCACCTCCAATGGCCCAATCTCCACATCCCGGACACCAAGTCGGCGTATGACCTGAGAACTTTCTTTTTGATGTAATCATAACTGTTTTATAATTTCTGACGCTGTCATCGGTCTTCCATCGTATCTTAATATATGCTTTTCAATATTAATTCCCGTCTGTTCTCTGAGTAATAATCCTAACTGAGAGGTTGAGTTTTGCTCTACAAGAACGCACTTATTTGGTTCACTCAAGAGATTTTTAACTCGCATTTCATCAAGAGGATAAGTGTGGGTAAAATGAATAACCGCCGTATTGCTTCGAGAATTCAAAACATCCAAACAAACTCCTTTCAAACTACCACAACAGACTAGCACAGTATTCGCTGTTTTGAGATCTCCGAACACAGTGGGCAACTTAAAATGTGTTTTTAAATATGTTTGGATCTTTCTTG
The DNA here is from genome assembly GCA_016699265.1 of Candidatus Roizmanbacteria bacterium. Taxonomy (NCBI): domain Bacteria; phylum Candidatus Roizmaniibacteriota; species Candidatus Roizmanbacteria bacterium. The sequence continues at coordinate 538,043 of CP064967.1, forward strand.
CTCTTTTTCCAACCTGCGCCATTCTATCCTCTGCAGTTTCACTAGTGTGACCATCCTCACTATGTTCATAGGAATTTGCTTGAAAGAAATGGTCTTTTGCCCCAGGAATTAGTCGTTCAGAGATACCGTCCTCGGTTATCTTATATCTAAGATATGGCCGATCCGTTGGTTGACTTACTGTCTTGCCTCTATTTATCTTCATAGATGAGAAGAAGCTTAGAACCTGTGAGCTTGAGATCGAAGCATGCGCCTCGGAGAGATACATATCGGACATAACGATTACCGGTGTCTGATATATATCAGCTAGATCGAAAGCTTCAGCGGTAAGACGAATCATCTCATCAACATCTCCAGGTGTTAAAATAATTTTTGGAAACTCACCGTGTCCAGAATGAACGGAAAACAAAAGATCTCCCTGCTCTGTCCATGTTGGCATTCCAGTAGCAGGTCCCGGTCTTTGTGAAATGAAGATTACAATAGGAGTCTCGGTTATACCAGCTAATGAAACTGCCTCGACCATGAGAGCAAATCCGCCACCGGAGGTTCCAACGGCCGATCGTACTCCTCCATGGGATGCCCCGATCGCTGAGTTGATAACTGCAATCTCATCCTCAGCATGACGAACAGTGATTTGAGCCTTTTGTTGCCAGGCTGCGAGACTGGTAAGAACGGATGACGATGGCGTCATAGGATATGCGCAGTAGAACTTACAGTCAGCGATAATCGCTCCGAGTGAAAAAGCGTCATTACCCGTCATGACAAGCTGATCCAGAGGATTTTGTTTTGGTACGAGCGCATCGAGACAATGCTCTTTAAAGTTCTTGGTAATACTATCGAATCCTTGCTTTGCAAACGACTTATTAAAGGCTATGACCTTCTCCCCTTTCTTCTGAAACTGTGTCTCGATTATGGACTCAAGTAATGCTAAATCGCCTCCAACCGTAGCAAGTGAGGCGCCGAGTGCAATTGTGTTTTTCATTATTGACTGTCCTTGACCTTCACGAAGAATTTTTTTAAATGGTACATGAGCTGTTTTATATTCTCCATCAATCTCAAAGTCTTCCTTATCATGTACGATGACGGAGTCTTTGGAGAGCTCATGTTTATGCAGCTCGAAGGTTGCTTTGTTGAGACAAACCAGTACGTCAATTGTTTCCTTAAGTGTATGCACCGGTGAATCGCTGAAGGTTACTTTATATGCATTATGGCCGCCACGTATTAATGAAGGGTACTCTACATAGTCAAGGACCTGGTATCCAGACCTACTCGCAATCTTTGAAAAAGTAAGACCGGTTGTCATGATACCGAAGCCGGCCTCACCACCGATAACCCATTGATATTTCATATTTTGATTAGTTTTAATGTTGTAAAGTTAAAAGGTTTATTATTGGCTTTGTTAGTTAACTGGCTAACAACTTAACCAGAAACTTTCAAACAAACTTTTTAAGTTTTCCGACCTTCCAAACTTTAAAAACTTTCAACGATAAATGTATTAATCGTAACAACACGGATCTTTGTATCCGCAATTCGTACAGGTTGCATCTCGTCCTCCAGGCATTCCTTTCAGTGTTTTCTGATCACACTGTGGACAAGCCCGCTCGTTGTTTTTACTTAGGAAAAACTCTTTCCCCTTTTTCATTTTCAACAATAATTGCTAAAACAGGACAGGACTGCGCTGCCTCTATAATCTGCTGATCGCTTTCCTGCTCAACTGTGTCAAGAATAACTGCCTTATTGTGTTCGTCCAAAGCGAAGGTTAGTGATGCAACAGCAGAACAGGTTGCGGCTCCTATGCAAAGATCTCGATCAATTCTCACACGAAGATTTCGAACCGAAACTGGCCCCGAGGGGTTATGGGGATCTTTTAGATTGTCGCTCATTTAGTTATCAGTTTTTTCAATGCCTCAAATGGTAATAACAGACACTTTATTCTCCCGGGACTTATCTCAATTCCAACTATATCCATAGTACTTTTTCTGTCCAGATTTCGCAACTTATCTACATTTTTTCCTTTTATATATTCTGTCATCAATGAGGCCGCAGCAGTGGAAATTGCGCAACCTTTCCCGACAAATGACACATGTTTAACCACGTCGTTTTTGACCTCTAAAAAAAGCGTAATGACATCTCCACAAAGGGGATTTTGAAGCGTGATATTGTGCGTTGGGCTCTCAATTGGCCCGAAGTTTTGGGGATGGCGATAGTGTTCGAGTAGTTCTTCTGTATATAACATTATTATTTTAAAGCTATCAAGTTGACAAGTTCTAGGCTCTACGTTTCAAGATCGAAGTCATTATAACAACTAGAAGACTAGGAACAAAGTGGCTACCAAAATCGTGCTTATGATCATGAAGTAAACGCTTGAAACCGATCCTGCCGCTGGCAAAGTTGGCTCAGCAGGAGCTGCTGTTGGTTCTAGTGTCGCGGACTGCGCAACGACCGTACCTGTTGGAGTTGGTGTCGCACTTGGTCCTAGAGTTGGAGTCGCAGTTGGTCCCGGAGTAAGCGTCGCACTTGGTGCAGGTGTTGGCGTAGTAGTTGGACTTGGACTTGGAATTGGCGTTGTGGTGATTGTAGGCGTTGGTGTTGGTGTTAGTGTTAGGGTTGGAATAGGCGTGATTGTAGGAGTAGGAGTTTGAGTTGGTGCGGTGGTTACTGTCGGAGTAATATTTACATTGCAGGTATTTGTTCCTTTTGCCGCAGCGCTCGTACCACAGTCATTAACAGCCTTAACCGAACACTCATACGTATGTTCAACAATTGCAGTAAAGTTTACTGACCTTGCAGATGTTACTTGAGAAGAAACTACTGAGTTAGTGGTTTTGTCCGTAATTACGTAGCTGTACGATGTTGCCCCTTCAACCGCATCCCACGCACATGAAGCTCCATTTACTGGACAACTCAAAGCATTTGCTGGTTGTTGAGTAGGTGTTATGCTGAGCGCTAAGTTAGCTGATCCTGTAGCGACCTCATTAGCTCGTGATTTGGTTGATATCTGTTGCGTTATGATCGTATAAAGACCAAGTCCAATTGATGCAAGTAATAGAAATGCAATAAGAAATATCAGAAAAACATTTCGTTTCTTCTTATCTTCCTGAGATGGTGAGACTACTAAGTTAGCTGTCATAGATTATTGTGCCGGACTTACTTGACTGCATAGAGGACAATTTATACGAACATTTGCAGGGCTTGATGGCTGAATACACGCCGGAATTGTAGGAGTAGGCGTAGGTGGTTTAGGTGTTGGAGTGGGTGATATTGGTGTTGGAGTAATCGTCGGTCTAGGAGATGGTGTTGGAGTTGAATTTGGACCTGGGGTGGGCGTTGGAAATGGTGTAGCGGTTGGTACGACAACGCACATATTACACTGCGTATGTAAAGGGAACCATTTTCCATCGGTTCCACACTTCCAATTATATCCAGTCCAGTTAGAGTCGCCGTTACCACAAACAACTTGACCAATTGTAGAGTTTAGTACTGGTCTACCATCACAGTAGAATCCCCCATCACAGGTTGTAACTGCAGGTGGCTTTGGATTAGAGGGTGGACAGCTATCAAATGAGTAAAAACCTTGAGGTGAGCCGGGAACACCATTCTGGAGATCGAGCTGTTGAGTGAAACATCCATTACCGTCCTTAGGTCCATTACTTCCATCAGGGAGTATACATACGTTTGACTGTCCATTACTTGTTAGAGGGTTTAGTACGCTATTGTACTGCCAAGCACCAGTTGTACTATCCTGACATCCACTTGCGTAGTTTTCGATTTTACCTGGGCATTGATACCGCGCGGCATATTTAATCGTACTCAGCGCAGTAAAACACGAGCCGTTCCAACCATAGGTTTCCAAATAACGACTTGCAGAAGTAGCTTTTGGTCGGAAATTGAATCCTTGTTGGACCATTACGTAACCTACACCTACACCGACTAAAGTAACAAAAAGTGTTATGAGGCTCAGTACCCTAAAAATAGAGCTCTTACTTTTTTTAGATTTATTACCTGATATTGGAGTGAAATTACTTGTACTCATCGTTGTAGATACTCTACCCTTTAAATGTAGCTAACTCTTAAACTAAATACAAGAGGATAACTTTAACTGAAAAGAATTTGTTGTTTGGTATGAAGTATTTAGTGCATTAATTGCTAAATGCTAGCTAATAGATCCTAACATCTTATAGGCATGAAGTAATGTAGTTGCCACTTTTTCAATTTCTTCCTCGGTATTGTACGCATACAAACTAATGCGAGTGGTTCCGGTTAGTCCAAGTGATGTGTGTAGCTGCATTGCGCAGTGATGTCCTGCACGTACAGCCATGTTTCTGTCATTGAGAATCGAGGCGATATCGTGCGGATGAAGCCCTTCGATTGTGAAGGCGAGAATTCCTGCCTCAGGAATTTTAGGACCATAGAATGTTATTTTATCTCCTAGCTCTTTTTCCAGCTCTTCTTTATAAAGTTTTGCAAGTCTGAGTTCATGCTCATGAATATTTTGCAGCCCAACTGACGACAGATATCTGACGGCTGACGACAGACCTATCACCTCAGCAATCGCCGGAGTACCAGCCTCAAACTTTTCAGGAACCTCAGCAAAGGTGGTACTCTCAAGCTTCACCTCTCGAATCATATCTCCACCAAACATAAACGGTTCCATCTTTTCAAGGAGTTCATGTTTACCCCACAGAACACCAACTCCGGTTGGACCCATCATCTTATGTCCAGAGAAAACGTAGAAGTCGCAACCGAGTTCTTTTACGTTAATCTTGAGGTGTGGAACTGCCTGAGCTCCATCTACAATAACTATTATTTCTGGATTTATTTTCTTTGCAGCGGCAACAATATTTTTAATGGGATTTACCGTTCCCAAAACATTCGAAACATGAGTCAGAGCTAATATCTTCGTTTTCTTTGTGATAACTTGCTTAAGATTAATATTCGATTTATTAAAAATATCAAGATGATAATCATCCCCAATCTCAATTATTTTGAAAGTTGCACCGGTATTCAAGCATAGTTGTTGCCAGGTAACAAAGTTTGAGTGATGCTCCATCATGGTCACCACAACCTCATCATTTTTTCCGACAACATTGGTTCCGAGTGAGTACATGAGAAGATTGAGCGACTCAGACGCATTGCGTGTGAACACGACCTCATTTGTCTCTGCGCCAATAAACTTCGCTACCATTTCACGTGCCTTTTCGTATTCTTCAGTTGCTCGTTCAGAGATCGTGTAGATTCCCCGCTTAATGTTTGCAGAGTACTCGGAGTAGTACTCTGTCATTGCATCAATTACGGACTGAGGCTTAAGAGAGGTGGCTCCTGAATCTAAATAGATTAAATCAGAATTCTTATTAAAAATTGGGAAGTCTTTTCTAACTTTGTTAGCGTCTAGCATGGTTCATTATACAGAAGTTAATTAGAGTAACTATTCACAAAATTCTATAAGACTTAGAATAAAGGCATATTGACAGTCTAATTAATAATACTATAATACCTCCATGCCAGCAGAACAGTCAAAACCAGAAGCACCTATGTCACCTGTAGAAGCGGGTAAAGCGGTTTATGACTTACAACAAGATATATTCAGCGCTTTGTCTCGAAATCCAGCATATCAAGCCGCTCTCCACGACAGATTCGTTGGCTATATATCTCCTACATATGAGAATAGCGACATTCATCGGATCATATTTCCACTCTCTAATACTCTCAGAGTAGAAATCAATCACGATATTGAAGGAAGAGGTAAAGTTGGACAAAATGGGGTAAGTAGAGACATGACGGTTGTTCTAAGACACTACGAGGGTGATGCCATAGCAATGGTGGAAACCTTTATGTTAGAAACTTGGTACGAAACCGACGATAATTATCCAAGAACTGTAAAGCGATATGTTGAAGGTGAAACCTCATATTTCGCAAATCAAGACAGTGTGATACATCGCGCAGCTGATCGACCTTCGCTCCAGACTGTCAGACAAAAACTTGCGCCTCTTTTAGGAGAAAAGAAACAAGATGAAGATCTCACTCCAGAACAACTTAGTGAAGAAGCCTTCAGACTTCAACAAGATTTGATCGATGGACTCAGACAAAAAGATCCGAATTTTGATAAAAAATATGGTGCAAATTTCGGAAGTCCGATTCCTGTAATGCCATCGGGTAAAGAACGAGGAATATTTTGGATTGGCGACGCAATGGTAGAAATTCAATGTAACGTTATGACTCCTGACCAAACACGTGATCCCAATGAAAAAAGTAGATTTATGGTCGTGAATTTCTTTCGTCGAGTTGATGGACGTACCATAAGTGGGGACAGTCTCAACCTTGAGTCTACATATGATATCGATCCGACTGATCGTATCGTGGATCGATTTCTTTCCGGTACTGCCGAGCATTGGTATGGAGCACTAGTCACCGATACTAATCCATTAACTTCGGCTGATGCTTTGCGGGCAGCTCGAGAAAAACTATCACCTATTCTTGGTGAGACTGCTGACGAACAAACTCAAGAAACCCCTGTACGATAAGCTTCTTCGCTTCTTCTCTATTACTCCCCGTGAGGTCATGTAATAAAGCTGATCCTCATTAATTTTCCGGTTGTTGACCCGTGAGTACAGAACACATCGTTTGCTTCGATCTCTAAGAAGGGTTCGGACTCGACAAAGACCCCTTCAGACAAAATAAGGTTTTGGTTTTTCTGATACGCATGTGACTTCTGTGCCTTTTTATCGATCTTCACCAAGCCGGTGTAATGAAACTTCGAATCATCGTCAAATACTCCCCTAATGAGGAGGTTTGATTTTGAGTTAGACGACTTGTGATGCTGAACCGTGTGAACTTTAAATTCCTCAGATTTCTTTCCATGGAATAGTCCGTATATCTCCAGATCTACATTCTCTGCATTAATCTCAAACACAAAATTGCCCGATGTATTTTCCACAAAAGCAATGTATTTGCCAGGCCTACTCAACTTAATCACCGATTTTTTTGTTTTGTTTAGATCTATAAAATTAGCAGACATTTTTTAATTCTTAATTTTTAATTTTAATTTATTTTTAAAATTGAAATTTAATACAAATTACAAAATACAAAATAAAAATTACCCTACAGATCCCGTCATTTCCATATTTATAAGCCTGTTCAGTTCTACGGTGTACTCGAACGGTATCTCGCGAGTTATTGGCTCAATAAATCCGTTTACTAAAAGTCCCTCCGCGTCGCCTTTGCTAAGACCCCTAGACATGAGATAAAATAATTTTTCTTCTCCCAGTTTCTCAACGGTCGCTTCGTGTTGAACCTCAACATCGCTTTCTTTAATCTTCATATAGGGATAGGTGTCGGATCGGGACTTCTCATCAAGAATTAATGCATCGCAGGATACATATACTGAGGAATTTTTTGCGCCAGGTCTCACCATTACGAGTCCACGATACGATGTTCTTCCCCCATCCTTTGAGATGGACTTGGACACAATTCTCGACTTCGTATTTGGTGCGAAATGAAACATTTTTGCTCCAGCATCTTGATGTTGATTTTTTCCAGCAAACGCAATCGACAAAACCTCTCCTCTTGCGCCATCTCCCATTAGATAACAAGACGGATACTTCATCGTAAGTTTGGATCCGATGTTGCAGTCGATCCATTCCATAAACCCATTCTCCTCAACTCTAGCACGTTTCGTTACTAAGTTATAAACGTTATTACTCCAGTTCTGAACGGTTGTGTAACGTACACGTGCATTCTTTTTTACAAAGATCTCAACGACAGCTGAGTGCAAAGAGTCAGAATTGGTCTTATAGATCGGGGCTGTGCATCCCTCAACATAATGGACGTAACTTCCCTCCTCTGCAATAATTAAGGTTCTCTCAAACTGTCCAATATTCTCTGCATTTATTCTGAAATAGGCCTGCAATGGAAGGGTAACCTTAACTCCTTTTGGAACATATACGAAAGATCCACCTGACCAGACTGCCGAGTTTAGTGCCGCAAACTTATTGTCCTGTGATGGGATCAATGTTCCAAAATATTCCTTAAAAATTTTTGGGTATTTCTTAAGAGCACTATCGCAGTCCATAAAAATTACGCCAAGTTTGGTGAGTTCCTTATGCACGCTCTCATAGACCACCTCAGACTCATACTGTGCGGAGACTCCAGATAAATATTTCTTTTCCGCTTCTGGAATACCAATCGCATCATAGGTGTCCTTGATCTCCTTTGGTAGGTCTGCCCATGCGGTGGCTCGATCTTTGGTGGGGCGAATGTAATAGTAATAATCCTTGAAGTCGATTTTCGATAGGTCACCTCCCCAGTTCGGCATTTTCTTTTTATTGAAGATTTCAAGCGCCTTGAGACGGTACTCGGTCATCCACTTCGGTTCTTTTTTCATTGTGGTCATCCCAAGAACAACGCTCTTTGAAAGACCTTTTTTAGCCTTGAAGAAGTTCTTCTCCGGTTTGGAGAAACCATATTTGTAGTCGAAATCTAGCTTTGTGTCCATAATGTTTCAAAGTCTATAAAGTCGAGCCCATTATTGACCTTTCGGACCTTAAGAACTTTAAGGACCTTATGACTTATATCCGGTCCTTTCGATTTGTTTAGCTAATGACGCTCCACCTGTTCTTACGAGCTTTCCATTGTTTAACACGAGAACCTCGTCTGGCTTTACATATTTTAGAATTCTGTTGTAGTGCGTAATGATGATGTACGTCTTATTTTTTTTATTTTTATTTAGAAAAGTACCTATAGTTTTCAGTGCATCGACATCAACTCCCGTATCAACCTCGTCAAATATCTGCACCTGCTTATCTAGTATGGTCGCTTGTAGGACCTCTAATTTTTTCTTCTCCCCACCAGATGCATTCTCGTTTAACGATCTTCGAAGCAGTTCCTCCGAAAGGTGAAGTTCCTTGGCAGTGCTTAAAACCTTTCTGCGCAACTTAACCGGATCAATCGTTCCAGACAGTGCGAGCTGTAATAATTGAAATACTGTAACTCCGGATAAAGACAGCGGACTCTGAAATGATAGAAATATTCCTTTTTCTGCTCGTTTCTGCGCATCTAAATCTGTAATGTTCTCGCCATTGAGCGAAATCAATCCATTTAGTTCATACGTTGGATGAGCCATCAATGCATATGAGAGCGTAGACTTTCCTGATCCGTTTGGACCCATTACCACATAGACCTTTCCCTTTTGAAAATCGAAGGAAAAGTTTTTGATGATTTTTTTCTCACCAACCGAAACAGATAGGTTTTTAAGTCGTAGCATTTATTAAATTGGTGAATGCAATAATATTGCTTATTCGGCGTTATGCCGATCTCACTCAATTTCATTCAATTCTACCCGCTGGAAGCTGTATTATCAACCTAGACCTCGTAGACCTACGAGGTCTACGGTGGCTATGACAATCGTAAACGAGGAATTCGATCTAGATCGTTAATATTTTCCACAAACATGTTCTTTTCGGCTTTGAACCCTGCAACTACTCCAATCATTGCGGCATTGTCGCCTGTTAGGTACTTAAAAGGTGGAAAGAGCATTCGGCCAGTACGACCTCGCAGGTCATACAGGCACGATCGGAGCCTTTTTCGTAAGTAATGATTCGCTATCACTCCACCACCACAGGCAATTCTCGAGCACCCTGTTTGCATTATTGCCTTTTTCAACTTCATAAGAAGAGTATCGAACACAGCCTCTTGGAAGGAGCTTGTAAGATATTTAACGTTCTGCAGTTTCTCATTCTCGGTCATTTTTTGAACCTTGTAAAACAATGCGGTTTTAAGTCCTGAAAATGAATAGTCGAGAGAATCGATCTTCTGCATAGGTCTAGGGAATTTATATCTATCTTCATTTTTCACCTCTGCGGACAGTCGCTCTATTACTCCTCCACCGGGATATCCAATGTTAAGAAGCAATCGGGCGCCTTTGTCGAGTGCTTCTCCTGCAGCATCGTCTAGCGTCTCACCTAATACCTCATACGTCAGGTGATCTTTCCATAAAATAATTTCCGTGTGTGCACCTGAGACCAGAAAACCTAGCATCGGAAACACAAACTCTCGTTTAGGATTTCCTTTACTATTTTGTACAAAACTAGAGTAGAGATGACCTTCCATATGGTTAACGGCAACAAGTTTTTTACTGAATTGCTTTGCGAGCTCCTTGGCTTTTAAAATTCCAACCTCGAGGGCGACTGCCAGACCGGGCCCTTGGGTAACCGCGATAGCATCAATTTCGTCCATGCTCATCTTGGCATTTGCCAAAGCTTCCTTAACGACAAAATCTATTCGTTCCTGGTGCGCTCTTTTTGCGAGTGACGGAACGACGCCTCCCCACTGCTTATGAATTACAACCTGTGAATAAATCACGTTTGACAATACTCGACGTCCCTCAGTAACAGCTACCGAGGTCTCATCACAGCTGGTGTCGATGGATAAAATGATCATGCGTATTTAGTAATTTTTATTTTGTAATTTATATTAAATTCGTAATTGAAAACAATAATTCAAAAATCAAAATTAATAATTAAAAATTAACAGATATAGTTCTTTCTGTTTCGCTCTTATGTCTTATATATACATATATTAAGGTTGCCTTATCTTTCAGATCTTCTATAATCTCTCCCCGCTTTCTCCCACTCGATACACATAATATTTCCAGGAACAAGATACTTCTCTAGACCAAGATGTTTAAACTCTTCTTTGTCCGACAAGTTGTATAGATCTACATGAACAAAAATCCTATTGTTTCGAAACAATAGGATTGGGTATTCGTAATACACTACAAAGGTAGGAGAAATAATATTTGAAATGCCGAGCGCCTCTCCGAGGCCCTTTGTGAAGATTGTTTTACCCGCACCCAGATCGCCTTTCAATATGAAGATAATTGGTTTCTTGCTATCTCTATTAAGCTCCTCTTGTAACAACTTGTGAGCAAATTTCTTGGTTTCAACTTCACTTTTTGAAACATGGAGCGTAAAGCTTGTAACTTTTTGATCACCATCGCGAAGGACCTTTAAGTCTCCAGTTGTGAAGTCAACGACTGTTGACGGTTTATTGTGAGGTAAATCTCCCCATCAACAATGAGATCTACAAGGTTTTTACGACCGTGAGCAACTTGTTTATTAAATGATTTGATTGAGTAGTGAGGAGGTCGACCAGCCAGGTTTGCCGAGGTAGCTGTCAATGGTTTTCCAAATGTATTTACCAAATCAATGATCTCCTTGTTATCAGGAATGCGAATACCTAACGTTCCCTTTCTGACTCCAGTTCCGCCGCAGGTAATTTATGCTTTGAGGGTAGAACAATGGTATATGGACCAGGAAGTAATGTTCTCAGTCTCTTCTCAGTATCCACATTGATCTTCACGTATTGCTTCGCCATTTCCAAATCGCATACAAATATTGAAATCGGTTTTACCCGCTGGTCTTTGTTTAAAGTTGATGAGTTTTTCACTGCTTCCCCGTTCGAGGCATCGCATAAAAGTCCGTAGACTGTATCGGTAGGATAGACCACAAGCCCACCGCGATTCAATGTTTCAATTATTTTGTCGTTCATAAATAAGTTCTCTGTTCTACGCTTCAAGTTTCAAATAGAATGCTTAGGAATGCTCTATTTTACCAAAAAATCTGCTAGAATTAGCCATGCCTTCGAAAAAAAATCCTGAAAAAAAGGTGCGAGAATTCCGATTAAATATAAATATTCGAACTTTTTTCATATCTTTTTTTATACTTTTGTTTCTCTACTTTAGTTTCCAATCTCTATCAGGAGAAATTAATAAAGCTCTTCCAGAAAAATCCTTAACAACGGTTATCTCAGAAATTAAACAAAAAAAAGTTCAGAAGGTAGAGGTTATAGATAATAAAGTATTGATTTATTACAAAAATAAAAACCTAGCGATCACCTATAAAGAAACTAGCGACAGTTTCGTCTCAACTCTGAAGGACTCCGGAGTAAATCCTAATGATCTGCAAATTGTGGTTAAGGATACGCAGGGTTCCAGTAGCTTGATGTCTTTCTTGAGTAATTTTATTCCAACAATTTTGATGGTTGCTTTTTTCATCTTTTTATTTCGACAGGCAAAAGGCGCTCAAGAAAATGTCTTTTCTTTTGGTCAATCTCGAGCTAAAAAATTTAACAAAGATATTTCAAAGATTACATTTAAAGATGTCGCTGGAGTTGACGAGGCCAAAAAGGAACTAGAGGAGGTTGTCGATTTTCTACGTCACCCTGATAAATATAAAAAAGTTGGCGCGCGTACTCCTAAAGGTGTCATTCTCATTGGCCCGCCAGGTTGTGGAAAAACGCTTCTTGCAAAGGCGGTTGCGGGTGAGGCAGGAGTTCCATTCTTCTCGATTGCTGGTTCTGAGTTTATGGAGATGTTAGTTGGTATTGGAGCGGCTCGTGTACGAGACCTATTTGCTACAGCAAAAAAAAGCGCACCAGCAATCATCTTTATTGATGAAATAGAAGCAATTGGTCGTGCTCGAGCAACTGGAGTCATGCCATCTCATGATGAAAGAGAACAAACGCTCAATCAAATTCTAGTTGAGATGGATGGTTTTAATCCGAATGAACAGGTCGTTGTTATTGCAGCTACAAACCGTGGCGATCTTCTTGACTCTGCACTGCTTCGTGCGGGACGATTTGACAGAAGAATACTTGTGGACTATCCGGATCTTGAAGGAAGAAAAATGATCCTCGCTATTCACTCAAAAAACAAACCTGTGGAAAGCGCGGTCGACTGGGCAAAAATAGCAAAACGCACGGTTGGATTTTCTGGCGCCGATATTGAAAGCATGCTTAACGAAGCAGCAATCGATGTTGCGAGGCAGTCGAAGGAATCTATTACCATGAACGCGCTAGAGGAGGCAGCTACAAAGGTCAAACTTGGCCCTGAAAAAAAACGACTCCAGTCAGATTATGACAAAAAACTCACAGCATATCATGAGGCTGGACACGCATTAGTTTCTCACTACCAAACGCATACCGATCCTGTTCATAGAATTTCGATCGTTTCCCGTGGAATGGCGCTTGGATACACTCTTATTCCTCCCGAAAAGGATAAGCTACATGAGACGAAGAATCATCTCCTCCAAAGAATCGCGGTTATGATGGGTGGAAGAGCTGCTGAAGACCTAATTTTTAAAGAGGTTACAACTGGCGCTGCGAACGACTTCGATCAAGCAACGTCTGTAGCCAAAGCAATGGTGATGGAATATGGCATGAGCACCTTAGGACCGATTAATCTTGGACCGTCATATGACGTTACCGAGATGGGGAAGGCAACATGGCAGGAGAATCCTCTTTCTCAAGAGACAATGTCACTGATAGATAAAGAGGTAAAGACAATTCTCGCTGAAGGGTATAAAAAAGCAACTGAGATTATCAAGGTGCATAAAAAAGAACTCGATAAAGTTGCAAAAGAATTGCTTGCAAAGGAAAGTCTCGATCAGGATGAGTTTGAGCAATTGGTTGGGAAAAAGAAACAAAATATTGTAAATTCTTAAATTGTATGGATACCCTCCTTATAATCGATGGCAATGCCATCATGCATAGAGCATTTCATGCGCTCCCCCCTTTCAAGACAAAGACTGGAGTTCCAACACAGGTTATATACGGATTTTTTGGAATGCTAGGAAAGGCACTTGAGCTCTTCAAACCAACTCATGTTGCTATCTGTTTCGATACACCTAAAAAAACCTTTCGACAAAAACTTCTTAAGGAATATCAAGCACAACGTCCAGAGATGGCTGATGACTTTAAACAACAGATTCCTCTTCTTCAAAATCTTATAGACAAAGCTGGTATATTTCGAGAGGAACAGGATGGACTTGAGGCGGATGATGTGATAGGAACAATTGCGCAAAAAGCAAAGGATAAAAAGATGAGAACACTCATTCTTACCGGAGACAAAGATATCATGCAGCTCGTAAATCATCATGTCTTCGTAATCTCTCCGAAATTCGGACTCACAGAAATAACGTTATATGACGAAGACGCGGTAATGAAGAAACTTGGCGTAATGCCTTCTATGATTCCTGATTACAAGGCTTTGGTTGGAGACCCATCGGACAATTATCCCGGCGCAAAAGGTATCGGTCCCAAATCTGCCATTACACTTCTGGAAAAATTCCACACCGTAGAAAATCTACTCGAGCATGTCAACCAACTCCCAGACGGCCGACAGAAGGATCTTATTGAATCGAATCGTGAGAACATTATTCTTTCCAAGAAACTTGCAGTTATTGTTCAGGACGCAGACATTGAGTTCAATTTCGATAAAGCAAAATTTGACGGATTCGCCAAATCCTTCAAAGACGAACTTGAGAAGTATGAGATGAAATCCCTCATCGCTCGCTTATTTAAGGATCCCTCCTTCGCTCGCGGCAAGGCCGGAGCTAAGGTTGGCAAGGAAACCTCAAAACCTAAGCGGATTAAAGTGGAAGATCCCAAAGATCAGATCGGTATGTTCTAATCTCTCAGTTCTCCTACTCTAGCAATCTAAACGAAAAAGTGATGTACAATAGTGCCGATGAAAAAACAAAAGATTGCACTTGTCTACGATTGGGTTGATAAATGGGGTGGCGTTGAACGGCTACTCCTCGAACTTCACAGAATTTACCCCGCTGCTCCACTCTACACTTCGTTTTATAACCCGAAGACAGCGCCTTGGGCGAGGAGCATAAAAATAAAGACCTCGTTTATGCAGAATCTTCCTGACTTTGTTAAAAAAAGTCGGGTTCTTTCCTTATTGTTTTTCCCATTCGCATTTCTGTCCTTCGACCTCTCCCGATATGACATGATAATCAGCGTCTCATCCGCTTTTGCAAAAGGAGTCAAAACTACTCCCAATCAAAAACATATATCAATCATTCTCACCCCTCCTCGTTACCTCTGGTCCCATCAAAACGACTACCTAAACAATTCGATTAAATACTTATTCGAACAGTGTTTAAATATTTTGAAATGGTGTGATTTTAAAATAGCGCAGAAACCCGATGTTTTATTTTCGATTTCCGATCGAGTGAGACATCGGGTAAAAAAATACTATCGACGTGATTCAGAAGTTCTCTATCCTCCATTTGATACTGCTTACTGGTCTCAGATAAAAAAACAGATCTCAACAAAAAAATTTAGACCTGGTTTCTACTTCATTCCAAAAAACGAATACTACCTCGTTGTCAGCAGACTTGAAACCTACAAAAAAATCGATCTCGTGCTTCAATTATTTAAACAATTGAAGCAGCCACTCATTGTCGTAGGTTCCGGCACTCAAGAAAATAAACTAAAACAGTTCGTTAAGAAGAATAAAATGAACAATATTCTTTTTCTTAAAAACGTGACGGACGCTGATGTCGCATATTTATATACTTACGCAAGAGCACTGACCATGCCTCAGGAAGAAGACTTTGGGTATACCTCACTTGAGGCACAGTTTTTTGGTTGTCCGGTAATCTCATTTAAAAATTCTGGAGCTGCGGAAACGATTATCAATGGAAAATCAGGAATTTTATTTGATAAACAAAGCATAAAATCACTTTCAAACGCCATTGAAAGATCAAAAAGCATACCGTACAATGATCGACATGAAAGCGATTATCTTCGCGGGAGGAGTTGGCACAAGACTGTGGCCACTTTCAAGAAAAAAATCACCGAAGCAGTTCGAAAAAATCATAGGTGACCGATCTACCCTACAATTAACTGTTGACAGACTAACTCCGGAGTTTAAACCTTCTGACATCTTTATCTCGACCGGCACCGCATATAAAGAGGTTGTTCACCTTCAGTTGCCCGATGTCCCTACTGAAAACATAATACTTGAACCCTGTAAAAAAGATGTGGGACCAGCTGTTGCATATGCAGTGGCCTATGTATCTAAGATGGCTGATGAAAATGAGCCTATCGTTATTCTATGGAGTGATCATATCGTAAAACATCAAGTTAAATTCAAACAAATACTTGTTGCTGCCGAGCAATTCATAGCCGAATCACCAAATAAAATTGTTTTTATTGGGCAAAAACCGAGGTTCGCCTCCGAAAACCTTGGGTGGATCCAGTATGGAGATGCTTCGCATACCAAAAATGATATTGAGTTTCACAGTTTCACAGGATTCAAGTATCGTCCGAAGCCAGAATTAGCTCAAGAGTACTTTACCAGCGGAAGGCACTGTTGGAATCTTGGATACTTCGTCACAACCCCGGCAAATCTAATGCAGAAGTTCGCAACCTTCACTCCTGAGATTTCAACAAGACTTTCTACGATACTCTCACACTTCCAAATGGACGACTATGATTCGGTATTAAACACTGAGTATTCCCAGTTTCCTGAAGTAAATTTTGATAATGCGGTTTTAGAAAAATTATCTGCAGAAGATGCCGTCGTCGCAGTGGAGGATATTGGCTGGAGCGATGTAGGAGCCTGGGAGGCATTAAAAGAAGCTCTTGAAAAAGATCGACAAGACACTGTTACACTTGGAAACGTGCTACTTCAAGATTCAAATGATTCCCTTGTATACAATTACGAGGACCAAAAACTGGTTGTTGGTATCGATTTAGACGAGCTATTGGTAATCAATACAAAGGATGCGCTATTGGTAACCAAAAAAACTTCGGTTGCTAAGGTGAAATCTCTAGTAGAAAGTTTTAAAGGAACTGAACACGAGGACTTGACGTAATACATATGCAAAAGTACTTACAAGGACCTCTCTATAGAGCTTACCTAAAACGGTTAATTGATATTTTTCTATCTATCACTCTTCTTATCTTATTCTCACCTATTTGCGCAGTGACAGCGGTCATAATCAAGCTCACTTCACCGGGTCCACTATTTGCAGATGTACCCGAGAGAATCGGACGAAATACGAAGCGCTTCACCATGTACAAATTCAGATCGATGATTAACAACGCACATGTCATCTTAAGAACAGATCCTAAGTTCGCAGAACTCTTCTCTGAATACAAAAAAGGGAGTTATAAACTTTTAAACGATCCCCGTGTCACAAAATTTGGTACAATTATCCGTAAGCACTCGATTGATGAGATCCCACAACTACTAAACGTTCTTAAAGGACAGATGAGTATAGTAGGACCAAGAGCGTACTATAAAGATGAGTTAGAGGACCAACAAAAGAAATATCCTCATACTCGGGCTCTTGTAAAAAGAGTGCTATCGCTAAATCCAGGAATTACTGGACTCTGGCAGGTTTCAGGAAGATCAGAAATTAACTTTGACAAACGAATTGCTCTTGATGCATCGTACGTCGATAATTTATCATTATGGAACGATCTAAAAATAATTCTCAAAACACCATGGATAATGATTACAGGCAGAGGAGCGGTTTAGCCAAAATTCAACCCTTGCAAGCTGGAGGGCAACCTCTACGACAAACACTTAAAGGAGACGATATGGGACGTAGAAAAAAAAGATTAAAACAAAAACTGTTTGCAATTGGAATTGCAGTTTTTGTGGTTGTTTTCTTTATTATAGTTCCGGTTATTAAAATTCGTTCTCACATTAAGCCCGTTACTGAGTCGGCAAAAGCACTTAAATATGTTTTTTCTCTCAACGACATGGATCAAGTAGAGGCTAAAATGGCCGACTTTTCAAAGACCTACGACTCCTTTGAAAACGATGCAAAAGGTATTTACTGGCTATCATTTATTCCCTATGTCTCCGACTTCAAAAATGCAGTTGAGGCTGGACATTTCTCGATCGCCGCTGGTAAAGACGGGATAAAATCAATTGCTCCTTACGCAGATCTCATAGGATTTAAGAAGGGAGGATCTTCCTTCTCAGAAAAGTCTGCAGAGGATCGTCTACAGACAGCGGTTCTCACACTAGATAAAGTTCTTGGAAACATTGACAAGATCTCAGAAAACATTAAGCAGGCAGAGACTCGAATAGAAAAAATCGACCCAAACAGATACCCAGACTCATTCGGTAATATGAAAGTTAGAGCGTCCGTTATATCGGTTAAGGAACAGTTCCATGGGGTTTCGTCACTTTTTGTCGATGCAAAACCACTACTTAAACAACTTCCTAAAATTCTCGGTAAGGATAAGGAAAAAACATATCTCATACTATTCCAAAATAACTACGAAAGACGCGCAACGGGTGGATTCTTAACTTCATACGCATACTTCAGAATAAAAAATGGAAAGATGGAAATTGAAAAGTCATCCGATATTTATTCACTCGACGAATCGATTTCTTCACATCCAGTGGCTCCAAAAGAGATTCTAACCTATCATAAAGGAGTAAATAACTTCTATATAAGAGATAGTAATCTGTCTCCTGACCTTCCAACGTCAATCAAGATCTTTGAGTCACTCTATAGTAGAAGTGGGAACCAACAAAACTACGACGGAGTTATCATGCTAGATGCCAAGGTTCTAGTAGACATGCTTACTATATTTGGAGATACCGAAGTAAGTGGAGTTACATTCTCAGCTAACAAAGATTCAAGATGCGATTGTCCTCAAGTAATCTACACTCTGTTTGATATTGTGGACAGACCGGTAAACTACATAAAGACCGATCGTAAAGGAATCTTAGGAGATCTCATGTTTGCCCTCTTTAATAAAGCGATTGGGTTCTCACCTTCCAAGTACTGGGGAACTCTTGCTCAGACAATGTTTGGAAATCTCGAACAGAAGCACATCCTACTTTACTTTAAGGATAAAAATCTACAGATGGCAGCCGAACAGATCAATTTTGCAGGAAGAATTAAGACCACAGACGGAGACTATCTCCACATAAACAATGTTAACTTTGCGGGCGCAAAATCAAATCTTTACGTGAGTGAGACTATTGAATCCAAAACGACAAAAGCTTCTTCCGGTGAAATACAGCGCGAGGTTGTTATTACATACAAAAATCCTTACGCTCACTCCGACTGTAATCTTGAAAGAGGAGGGCTTTGTCTCAATGCCGTACTAAGAAACTGGCTCCGTGTCTACGTGCCAAAAGGTTCTAAATTAGTCTCGTTCAAAGGGTCCCAGAAAACCGTAAAGACCTATGACTCGCTTGGTAAGACGGTGTTCGAGGGATTTATGACGGTGAGTCCAGAAGGTCGAGCACAGGTTACCGTTACGTATACTCTTCCAAACTCGATCAAGGCAAAAGACTACTCCTTGATGGTACAAAAGCAACCTGGAGTTGAGGATAAACAGGATGTATCAATTACCGTTGCTGGACAGAAAATGTACGATGGACTATTCGATACTGACAAACAGTACACGAAGAGTTTTTAATCACGCTCCATGCCGATCCTACTCAAAACAAACGGCATTGTTTTAAGCAGTAAGATTCTTCCAAGTAATGACGTAATTTATATCGTACTTACCGAAGAAAAGGGAAAGCTGCGAATTTTCGGCAAGGGAGTAAAAAAGACATCCAGTAGGCGCAGACCACATCTTCAGACCGGAAACCTAATCTCAGCGGTTCTCAGACGCTCAAATGAAACTTATTATCTACAGGAAACAACGCTTATTTCGGCATTCTCTCAGATAAAACAATCTTCGGAAAAGCTAGGCTGGCTATATGCGTTTCTCTTCATGATCGATCGTCTCTTGCCTGAGATGGAAAAGGATCAACACATCTACAACATCGTTCAAAAACACCTGATCGATCTTGCTCAGAAGAAAGAAGAACAAGCTATGTTCACAGAAAGTGCGAATAGTGTACTTAGCGCGTTAGGATACACCTCAGAAAAAATTTCTTTAGAGGACATCAAGGAGCTCTTTACTGATCTTACCCACCAAAAACTCCCCCTGAATACGATATAATATACATATCGTGTCGAAAGTCCGTAAAGTCCATAAAGTCTGACATTATAGACTTTTGACTTTATAGACAGACCGACAGGCAGACTTTACAGACAGATAATATGGACGAACTTGTAGCACTGTGTAAAAGACGAGGAATTATCTTTCCTGGATCCGAAATCTATGGTGGACTAGCTGGCACATGGGACTGGGGTCCTATTGGGTCACTTCTCAAGAAAAACTACAAAGATCTTTGGTGGAAGGATGCAGTTCAGTTAAGAGATGACGTGGTTGGATTGGACGCCGCAATAATGATGAATCCTAAAGCATGGGAGGCGTCTGGCCATACAACCGGATTTGTAGACCCATTAATTGAGTGTAAAATATGTCATCAACGATTCCGACCTGATAAGCCTGAGGAAATTAAGGAGCATGAGGCTACACATAAAGATAAAACGGTTGAGTGGACAGAACCACAAAAGTTCAACCTTCTAGTAAAGGCCTTTCTTGGAATCATCGAAGGCAAACAATCTGAAATATATCTACGTGGTGAAATAACGAACGGAGTTCATGTTAACTTTAAAAATGTCCTTAACTCAACGAGAGTACAGATTCCATTTGGAATTGCTCAGATTGGAAAAGCATTCCGAAATGAAATCACACCGGGAAACTTCATCTTTAGATCTAGAGAGTTTGAACCACTCGAGGTACAGTTCTCCATTAAACCAGATGAAGAGGAAGGTAAAAAATGGTTTGAGTACTGGAAGAAAAATAGAATGCAGTGGTTCCTCGATCTAGGAATGAAGAAGGAAAACCTGAGGTTTCGTGATCACGAAGATGATGAGAAAGCTCATTATGCCAAGTTTGCAACAGATATTGAGTATCAAGCTCCCTGGGGATGGCAGGAGATGATGGGGATTCATCATCGAGGAGATTGGGACCTATCTCGACATCAAGAGTATAGCGGTAAAAGTCTCACCTACCACGATCCAAATACTGGAGAAGAATATCTTCCATGGGATATTGAGACCTCATCAGGTCTTGAACGACCACTCCTTTTCATCCTTCTTGACGCATACCGCAAAGATGAAAAAAGAGAATGGCTTCAACTAAGCCCGAAACTAGCGCCCTACAAGGCTGCAGTTTTTCCACTCCTTGCAAATAAGCCCGTTCTTGTTGA
Organism: Candidatus Roizmanbacteria bacterium; assembly: GCA_016699265.1. Lineage (NCBI taxonomy): Bacteria > Candidatus Roizmaniibacteriota > Candidatus Roizmanbacteria bacterium. Next base: position 558,975 of record CP064967.1, read on the forward strand.
TAAAGCTAAAGAAATTTATCATAATCTAAGAAAGAGCGTTATGATCTCATGGGATGATCGTGGTAATATAGGAAAGCGGTATGCTGCTCAGGATGAGATCGGGACACCATACTGTATAACTGTAGACTTTGCGACTCTAGAGGATGACAAAGTAACTGTGCGCGAACGAGACAGTATGGAACAAAAGAGAGTTCCAATTTCTGAACTAAACGCCTTTTTATTAGAAGTTCTCTAAAAAAGTATATTTATGGATAAACAGAAAAAAGTGTTAATTGGATCTATAATAGCCGTCGTGTTTGTCTTTGGGACTTGGTTCGTGGTAAACAACAATAACAAGAATAAAGATCTAGGTACCGAATCGGTACTCGAGAATGAACCAACTGTTGCGCCCGTTGACTCGTCTGTTGTTGTTAATTTGAAAAACGCAGTAAAGAAGGGCGAGGTTCTCATTGAGGTTAAGAATGCCCCTGACGGCACAAAAAAGGCCGAGATGGAACTCACTTACAACCGTGAAAAGCGACCAGAAGATGAGACCGACAGTGATATAATTCCGGACGGGGTTCTTGCTGGTTGCGACTTTAAGTCAGGACAAAAATCTTGCATAAAGGAAGGAATCACTCTTGGCACATGTTCTTCAGGAGTATGTCGCTACCATACTGTCGTTGGGAAGATCAAATTATCTATTATATTTAGTGGCTCTTATGGAGAAAGAAGCTTTGAAAAAGAGTATTCGCTTTAAAAATCGTTAAAAAAGCTAAGAACTTAGAAATATAAATTACTAAGTAAGGGAGGAGGTGTTCCATCATGCCAATAATTAAATCCGCAATTAAAAAACTTAAACAAGACAAGGTTCGAAAAGCTTCGAACAAAAAAATAGAGGCCACCTATCTTTCTTTGCTATCAAAGGTTAAGAAAGGTGCATTAAAGGATATGAAAAAAGTTCATTCTGCCATTGATAAAGCTGCAAAAAAAGGCGTTATCCATGCAAACAAAGCGGCCAGACTCAAATCTCAGGTTACTAAGCTGTTAAAACCAAAAATTAAGTCGTCCAAATGACATATAAAATAAACCTCCTGAGCAAGCAAGAAATGAGTCTAATTGATAAGACTCTCTATTTCTTTTTAAACTATTTGAGGTATATACTCGTTTTCACTCAGATCATCGTGATCGGAGTGTTGTTTTATAGGTTTAGAATTGATCAAAACATTATCGATCTTAAGGACTCTCTTGATCAAAAAAAAGAAATTGTTCAGGCTGTAAAACCTCTTTTAGACGAGGCTGAGAAGGTTAATAATCAAAGTATAGCTATAAAAAGGTGACGTCAGAGCAAGAAAGGCAAATATCTGCTGTAAATTATATCTTGTCAGTATTCCTGAGGCGGTCAATCTCACCACCTTAAACATTGACGACAACACATACTCACTTAGGGGAACTTCCTCTGACTCAAGACAACTGCAGCTTTTCTACGCTCGACTTCAGACAGATCGGCGCTTTAAGTCGGTAATTCTTTCTAACATTAAACGAGTTGAACAGGGATATCTATTCGATCTAGTTCTCAATTCGTACCAAAAAATCGTAATATGAAAACAGAAACACCTACCAGATCACTCCCGTCACTCAAACACATCATCGTTTCTTTGAAGGGCTCAAAAACTCAGGACTACACCTTTACCACTATGTTCTTTATAATATTTTCGATCTTCGTATTTTTGCAATAAGACCAGCGCTCAGTACTGCAATTTCACTCAATAAACAGGAGGCTGACCTTAAAACTCTTGATGGAAAATATGAACTGCTTATTGGTCAAATTGTACAAATCCAAAATGCGCTACAGCTAGTGAGGGATAAACTCTATCTTATAGATGAAGCACTTCCCGCTCAACCATACATGAATATTATGATGAGCGACATTCAAGAAAGCGCAAAAAAGAATAATATTTCAATTCGTAAAATAGATATACACAGAATAAATCTTGTCGAAACAGAAAAAAACCTGTTCAGATCTATGGTTGTGAATGTAGAACTGGGATCAACATTTGACGACTTTATTAAGTTTGAAAAGGATTTACTACTACAGCGTAGATTAAAGAAATTTAAAACAATAAATATAGGACGTGAAGACGTAGCGTCCGGAAGCGCCACGCTAAATATTAAGGCTGAGATTGAGGGTTATTATTTATAGTAAAATTATGAAACGAAAAGAATTACTTTATATTTCGATATGCGTTTTTATGACGATCTTAGCATGGCTCGTTGCAGACTTATATCATTCTGCAAGTCAGAAAACTATTCAAGCAGCTATTGCAGATCCTGTACTACTACAATACAAAATTGATCCAAATGTACTCCAGCTCATAGAGAACAGAAAACAAAGATGACATATTCCGACCTATATCAAAAAAGTGGATTTAAGATTCCTTCTTTCATTGCGGTTGCAATAATAGCGGGGACTTCATTTCTTGTCTCAAATTTTTTCCTCGGCAGTCCTCAAAGTTCTCAAGCGATAAAAAGTAACGTGATTACACTCGACGCATCAAACATAAGCGCTACGAGAGCAAACGTAGTCTGGAGAACTGCGGAGAAAGAGATTGGTCTCGTGGCATTTGGAGACTCGAAACAAAAACTATCCACCGTCGTCACAGATGAAAGAGACACCGCAACAAGAAAATCTAAGTACTTTAATCACAGTGTACTTCTAAATAATCTTAAACCAAATACTCAATACTATTTTAGTCTTACTAACGAAAAAGAATTGCTTAGCATTAATAACAAAACGATTTTCAGTTTACAAACCGCTGCTCTAGACAATAGGATTAACTCTCTAAAACCAGCGTATGGAACAGTCGTTTCTTCAACCGGAGCACCAGAAAGGAACACGCTTGTCATACTCAGAAGCAAAGGAAGTATCGCTCTTACAACTATCTCAAAAGGCTCCGGCGAATGGCTATTGCCACTCAATGGTCTTTTAAGAGCCGGGAACCTAACTTTATCAGCTCCTTCACTCACCGATCAAGTAACGATCGAGTTCTTTGACGAAAAAGGTAACACTACAAATATAAAAGCTCCGATTCAGCTCATATCACCCGTGTCCGATCCAATAAAAATGGGTCTTAACTACTCACTTCCTGAGGATAAGCTGGTGTTAGGATCTTCAACAGAGGCTGCAAACTCCTCTTCAAAAACAGAGCCAACGATTAAAGATATCCTGAAACTTAGTTACCCTATACAAGATGCAATTATTCCAGTAGGAAATCCTCTAATAAAGGGATTTGCATCCCCTCTTACCACGGTCTCAGTAACTATTCAGGTACTCAGAGGAACTCCAGTAACGGTCTCAAAAAGTACCTTAACTGATTCACAAGGAGTATGGAAAATTGCACTTTCTAAATCCCTATCAGCAGGTTCGTACAATCTTATAGCCAAAAACGGATCATCAACTATAGCAAGGCAGTTTACTATAACTAAAAGTGGTGAGCAAGTGCTAGGAGAGGCAACGGAAAGTGCTCAATTAACTGCTACTCCTACATTTACTCCAACGGCAACCATAACTATTGCGCCTACAGATATCACTCCGACTTTACCATCAACTGGAGGCAATATAACCTACATGATGTATTCAAGCGCCGCATTGATCTTACTTGGACTTGGTCTATTCCTTGTTTTCTAGAACGCTAGATACTGAATACGAGATACTCTATACTAATTTATATGGATCCACTTTCAGTTATTACTTCAGTTAATAAAGTGGCATTGTTTTTCTTTGTACTAGTGCTTGGATTTGTCGTTTATGAGTTCGTCATGTATCTAAAGGAAAACCGTAAATTTGAAAAGCCGACTGTACCGCAGTTTAATCCAAATAATATTGCCTCAAATACATTCACGACAGTCGTCGCTCCTGTCAAGAAAGCCCACACCCTAAATCCACACAAAAAAAATCGTCTTTTGCCTTTACTAATCTCCACCTTAATTCTGATACTCCTTGGAGGACTTGTTTTATTCTATGTACCAAGTACAACAAGTACGCCAGCCAGACTCAAAGATGAAAAACCTACAATTCTGGATGAGGGAATTGGCATATATTCACCTGATTGGCGCGATATCCCGAGATCTCAATTAAATGAATATAAGAATAAGCTAGTATTTATTACCCTGAAGAATTCTGGAGGCTCGAATATTGATAAAGCTCGTATCAGGGTTAACGCCATAGACTGGGCAACCAATCAAGAAACGCTGTTGTTTAACAAGGAACTTAACCTGTACTATATAAAGTATGTAATCGCATCAGACAGTGCGAGATTGAGAATACAAGGCCAGTTGCATGATATGGTTAGTGGTTGGCCAGAATAAATTGTCGAACTATGAATAAAAAAACTATCATAAGAATAGTTCTTCTGCTTCTTATAGGGCTTTTAACGGCAGCCGCTGTGTTGATTGCCATAAAGTTAAACTCAAGTAACCCACTGGATTCCTCAATTGGCAACACTAAAACAAGGGCAACTTTTCAAAAACAGATTGAGATTCCGAACGTTACTATCCCCCCAACTGAGGCACCATCACCAACTCCCACTCAAACACTATTAGCCGTAGCTCCAACAACTGAACTGTCACCTACGGATGCGGTAATTGTCGTTGCACAAACTACTCCTTCACCAACAACAAGTACCACTGAGACCTCAACCATCACTGTTTCACCAAGTGTGGCTACTACAGAAGCTCTGCCAGCTGCAGGATCTTTTCAGTCTCTTCTTGTACTTGCTTTGGCTGCGTCGACAGTAATTGTAGTCTCCCTACTATTTTAAGTACTGCTGAACGTAGGAATGAACAGCGGAGAATGATGCATCCTCTGGTACGAGGACGTACTTACCCTCATAATCCTCGTAGTTTGGAACCTTGAATAACTCCTCAGGAAGTGCCGTAGCACTCTGCTTGAAGTCTCTAAGGAGAACCATATTTCTTAAAAGAAATACTATTTGCTGATTTGTTATATCTCTCTGTATTAAAGAATTTACACCCAGGTAAAAGGTCTCAAGTTTTTCAAGATTAAAGCTAAGCACGAGCTTTGTTATTCGCTCTTTTATTGCACCCATAACCAATTGCTGTCTTTTATTGCGGCTAAAGTCGCTTCCCTCACCGCCTTGCGCATGTCTTGATCGTACAAAGGTCAGCGCTTTTTCACCATTCATATGTGTAAGACCTTTTGTGAAGGATACTGTTTTATATCTACATTTAAACTCGGGGTCTCCTCCACACTCATCATTTTCCTTACCCTCTATTGGAAACTCTGTGTCTTTGAAGGATTTCTCTACCTGAACATCTACTCCACCAAGTACGTCTATCAAATTAGTAAATTCATTGAAGTTGATCACTACTGCGTACTGTATCGGCTCTCCTAGTATCGCACCAACCTCTGCTTTAGAAAGTCTCAGCCCTCCACCATCTTTCTTTGCCTCACCATATGCGTAAGCAGAGTTGATTTTATCTTGAAGTGTGCTGCTCCACACATCCCGTGGTATTCCGATTGCTTTGACAATGTTAGTCTTTGTGTCATAATTCATGACCGTAATAGAGTCTGATAAAGTCGGACCGTCGTGACTACCTCCTGGGATTCCGAGCACAAGAATGTTCACCTTTTCATCGATCATTTTAAGGTCGCCGTATCCGAATAAAGACCGCAAAGGAGAAACCTTAAGAACCTTTGTTGCGAAGTGGTAGTAAGGAGCAATTAATAGTAAAAGAACTATACAGACACTTGCTAAAATAAGAGATAATGAAACACGCTTCTTTTTCAGATGTCTCATATATTCTCAAGAATCTTGATGAATTGTTCAGGATCAAGAGAAGCTGTTCCAACAAGAAATCCTGCAATTTCAGGATGAATTAGGTAGTCCTTGCAATTATTCTCGTCCAAACTTGCTCCGTAGAGAAATGTTGAGTCTGAAGATAAATTGAGACTTTTATAGACCTCCATAACCTGTTCTGCAGAAGTATTGTGACCAGTCCCAATATTTTCCGGCTGCTCATAAGCGACGAAGCCGGTATAGCCTTTTAGAAAATCATCGATGCCTCGAATGCATAAAATTGGCGTTATGTTATTATCTTTAAGATTCTTAATTTGCGTCTCAATTTGATCTATCGTCTCTCCTCTTTTCCGTCGTTCGCTGTGTCCGACGATACAGTAAGACGCCACGTCTTTTAAAGCCTGTGCAGTTACCTCTCCGGTGAAGCTGCCTTGCGTTTCGTTTGAAACAGACTGTGCGACAACACAACAATTTTGGAGGCCGCTAGTGACCGATTGAACAATCTGAAGATGCGCAGTGGAAGGGGCAATTCCGACGATCACATCCTGATGGAGTCTATAATATCTGGAAAAAGTTTGAAGCCAGTTCTGCATTTCATTTAATGATTTGTGAGCTTTAAGGTTTGCTATTAGATATTTCATGTAAATTTCAAAGTGCTTTAATTGTTCTAATTACTCTAAAGAATATCCAATTCACTAAACTTCAATTATTAGAAATTAGGTTAATTAGGTCAATTAGGTTAATTCTCTAGTAATATTATAGTTTATGCAACTTAATAGAGAACAGCAAGCGGCTGTTGAAAACACCTCAGGACCATCGATTATTCTTGCAGGAGCAGGCTCAGGAAAAACGCGAGTACTTATTCAAAAGGTCCTGCACTTGATTACCCATGCTCACGTACCTGCTCGTGAAGTTCTTATGATCACATTTACAAATAAGGCTGCCTCCGAAATGAAGAGACGCATGGGAACTACTCAGCTTGGGTTTGTTGGAACTTTTCATGCCCTCTGTGCCAGAATGCTACGCATTGATGGTGATCAAATTGGCATCGATAAAAACTTCGTCATCTACGACGAGTCAGATCAGTTGATGCTAATCAAACAAATCATTAAAAAAATGCAGACACACTTTACTCCAAAGTATTTCCTAAATCGTATCTCAGCTGCAAAAGGAGAGCTTATCCAACCAGATCAGTTTAATCAAATTTTTATGGACTATTCAGCCGAGATTGTGGGGCAGGTGTACAAAGAATATCAACTCAAGTTAAGAAAAAATAAAGCGCTGGACTTTGACGATCTACTTCTACTCACTCATGAGTTACTCACTCATCGACAACTTATCCTAGAAAAATATCGGAGAAAGTACACTCACATCTTGGTAGACGAATTTCAAGACACGAATACTGCCCAGTATCAGATTGCAAAGATTCTCGCTTCGCCCGCCGAAGCTTCAGCGAAGGCTGGGCATAACATAACAGTAGTTGGCGATTTTTCCCAAAGCATTTACTCGTGGCGAGGCGCAGATATCGGAAACTTAAATAAATTCAAAAGAGACTTTAAGGACTGTAAGGAGTTTCATCTAGAGCAAAATTACCGCTCCACGCAACAAATACTTGACTACGCCTTCTCCATCATTTCTCAAAACACAACTCATCCCATTCTTCATCTTCGAACTACAAACAAAAAAGGAGAGGATGTGGTTGTGTACGAAGCGGCCGATGAACAGGATGAGGCGTTTTTTATCATCGATGAAATGCGTAGATATATCTCGCTTTATCCAGAGGCATCGCTTGGGGTACTTTACAGAACCAATGCTCAGTCACGCATCATCGAGGAGGCGTTACTTCATGCATCGATGCCCTATGTTCTTATTGGTGGAACTCGCTTTTATGACCGCAAAGAGGTCAAAGACGTACTCTCCTACCTTCGATTCCTCGTAAATCCTCAGGATGAGGTTGCGATCGAACGACTCCAAAAAATTGGAAAGACGCGATTTAATAAACTCAAACTTGAGTATGTAAAAATCAAAGAGCGAGTAGAGAGCATTCCTACTGCAGAGCTTATGGAAATCGTCTTCAATTCAACTGGATACCTCGATCTGTACGACATCAATGATCCTGATGAATATGCACGGCTAGAGAATATTAAAGAACTGAAGTCGGTAGCTCTTCGATTCCCGGATATTTTTCATTTCTTGGAACAGGTAGCCCTCGTTGAATCAGAGTACTCGGAACAAGAAAAGGTCCAAAAACGCCTAAAAGGCGGTCACCACTTGGGCGAAAATGCAGATCTTTCTGGAATAAGCCTTATGACGCTGCACCAAGCGAAAGGCCTTGAGTTTGACTATGTGTGGGTAATAGGTCTCGAGGAAGGACTCCTTCCACACTCACGATCTGTCGATGACCTTTATCAGCTTGAAGAGGAGAGGAGATTGTTTTATGTTGGAATCACTCGTGCACGTCGCAAACTTTATATAACCCATGCTCGAAGACGATTTATCTTCGGCCGACGCGGAGAAACGATCAAATCTCGCTTTATCGAAGAATAAGAATACCTGTATAATCCCTCATGCGAAATCGACTTGAAGGTCTTACGAGAGGCAATCAATTCTATGCTGCTCGCCGTGCAGAACACGCGACCACAGATCTACTTCCATTCCGTATTTCTCCGACACCATTTCCTTTAACATCCGAGCAACATTCAGAAATCCATCGTATTGGAGCAGACGTGTCGGATTTTTTTCATGCAAGCGATGCTCTCTACCGTGATAACGATCAGGTGAGAGAACTTCTGGATAGAGGGAAGCCAGAAATATTTTGTGATACAGATCGACCGCTGAACTATCTATTTGTCAGACCAGACCTCATCATTACCGATACCGGTTTTACTATTTGTGAGATTGAGACCTCACCTTTTGGATTAGGACTAGCCCATCTATTAACTGACGGGTATAATCAGGCTGGTTTTGAGACTATGGTTGACCCAGCTATATTAGCTCAACATGTCCAGAATGGGACAGAACCGACCGGAGAGATCGTATTCAGCAAGAAAACCGACGCTTACAAAGGACAGTTAACCTACCTGGCAGAGTCTGTGTTCGGAAGGGACTGGACATTAAGAACGGTTGATGACCTTAATCTAGATACTCAACTTTATCGTGCTTTTTATCTGTCGGAGTACATGGACGATCCTCAGGTAAGACTTTTAGTCAACGGCGTTGCTCATGACTCAACCAAAGGACTCCTACCATCTCTGACACCCCATCTTGAAGAGAAAGCAGTGCTAGCCCTTCTCTGGGACAGGAGATTTCAGGAACGCTTCAGATCTCAACTCGGAGATGCGACCTTCAACCATCTTCGTCAGGTAATTCCTCCTACTTGGATCGTTGGCGAGGAAGCATACTTTGCCCCTGGTATGCCGGAGGGAATTGAGCGAAGTTCTCAGCTTGCATCGCTCGCTAAATCTAAGCGTGCCTTTGTATTAAAAACTTCAGGTTTTCACGGAGCGAGTTCGTGGGGAGAGGGTGTGACTTTTCTTCATAAAAAATCAGGAAAAAGTGTGGCTGAACTGTTTATGGGAGTTGAACAAAATCTAGACACACTTCATGTTGTGCAGGAATTTCATAAGCCAACTGAGTTGCCTATGTCCTACGTATTTGAGGACACAGTCGTTACCATAGGCGCAAAGGTTCGCCTTACACCATACTTCTCACTACAAGGAAAGTTGCTTTCCATTAAGGCAACGGGACGACAGGGAACCGAGTTTATACACGGGTCAAGCGATAGCATAAATGCAGCAATTGGTATATAACGAACTATGCAACGAATAATCTTTGACTGGAAAAGGACGCTCTATGATCCCGATTCTCAAAAACTGTGTGAAGGAGCTGTAGAGCTTTTGAAATATCTTTCCTTACAAAAAATCGACTTGGTCTTGGTTGGAAAAGGGCAACCAAATACCATTCAGGATGTCATTCGCCTTGGGCTTTCCCAGTATTTTTCGAAGATCTTTTTTGTTGGCACGTTAAAGTCGAAGGATATATTTAGTCCATTTATTACAAACCCCCCACTGGATACCTATGTTGTAGGTGACCGGATTCGTTCTGAAATTATTCTCGGAAAAGAACTCGGAACTACGACCGTTTGGATTCGATTAGGAAAATTTGCTGATGAAGTCCCACAGACCCCGGAAGAAGAGCCTTCTCTCACCTTTTCAAGTCTATCCGATTTCTTAGTACATCTTCGAAACTCTTAAAAAAAGATTGACTCACCTAAAACTATTGCTATACTATCGCAATGACAGACGTTATCTCGATCCTGAAAAAAGTGGGCGCTGTAATAACCAACGACCACTTCGTCTACACCTCAGGCAAACATGGTAGTGTGTATGTAAACAAAGATGCTGTCTACACTCATGTTGGTGAGGTTTCAAAAATAGGGAGGATGTTTGCTGAAAAATATAAAAATAGGGTGGTAGATATAGTTGCGGCTCCAGCTCTTGGCGGAATCATTTTATCGCAGTGGACTGCACATCACTTATCAAGGCTTAAGGGCAAAGAAGTTCTTTCAGTCTACACAGAAAAAACACCGGACAAAGATCAGGTCTTCACGAGAGGTTATGACAAGTTGGTTAAAAATAAAAAAGTATTGGTGATCGAAGATCTCACAACGACCGGTGGCTCAGTAAAAAAAGTGGTAAAAAGTGTGAAAAAGGCTGGTGGAAAAGTTGTTGGCGTTGCGGTTATGGTGAACAGAAATCCGAAAGAGGTGAACTCAAAATTCATGAGCGTACCCTTTACAGCACTCGCCGTTCTAAAGGCAGAGGCTATCGAAGAAAAAAACTGCGAACTCTGTAAGAAAAATGTTCCCATCAACACAACTGTTGGACACGGGAAAAAATATCTAGAGGCTAAGAAGAAGTTATCAAAACTGAACTAGGACTCGGTAATCGTTCTCTCTCCATACATATCCCACGATATCTTTGTCTTAGAGTCCTGCATCTCAAAAGAAACAAATCCACCCGATGAACCATCTCCTCCGTATTGTTTCAAACTAGTTGTACCCACCTCACCATTTTTATTCCTGTAGGTAATCTGCCATAGGTGAGGAATACCGATATTAATAGTTGGATCCTCTGGTTGAACGACGGCTAAGACCTCTATTCCATTTGGCACAAATCCAAGATTTATATACTTTATCTGCAACTGAAAGGCCAAGGCAAGATCTCTTACCTGTTGATATCGTCCTCGTGTAGCCTCCGCTCTACGGTTAGGGGTTTGATCTATGCGACGCTCTATAACAGCCATGAGGGAGATTATACAGGATTTAGTTTAGGTAGTGACACTTCTTGTCACACCTCGCTCTTCGAGCTACGAGGAACGTGCGATTAATTTGGGTAATGACAACGCTTGTACTTCTTTCCTGAACCGCAGTGACATGGATCATTTCTACCCGGTTTACCCTTGACCGCCGTAGCTTTAGCGACGGCTGGCTTGCTCGACGTTTTAGCTTTCGCCTTTGGCTCAGCAAACTGAGCAGTCTCAACAGGACCGGAAAGTACTAATTCTTTTCGCCCAGAGGGCGATCCCCCTTTGGGGGATTCTTGCCCAGCCGCATGAATATGCTCATGCGCTTCGATCTGAACACTGAACATTCTTCTGGTTGCCTCGAAGTACATTCCCTGAATTAATCTCTCAAATAACTTAAAGGCCTCATTTTTATATTCAGCAAGTGGCTGCACATTCGCATATCCCCTCAGACCAATCCCCTGTCTAAGGTCGTCAATTGAGCTAAGATGTTGAGAGAAGTACATATCTATCACCGATAGAAATATGAATCTAACAACGCCACGCCAGACACCATTGCTTGTCTCTTTTTCACGTTTTGCGTACTCCTTTTTTGCAGTAGAAACCAAGTAGTCTCGAAGACCCGTCTGGTTACGCTCCTCAATAAAGGTTTGAACAGTCTTCTCTGAAACAGGAAGTAACAATCTAAGCTCTCGAAGTGTCGTTGAATTCATCTCGGCAGTCTCATTGCCCAAATCAAAAGTAAACATGTTCGAGTGCATCTCAAGCTGCTCATCCACAACCGCAAGGATAGTTTCTTTGAAGGCACTATCGTCCTTATCTGCCTGCATGAGAATGTTTCTTCTCAGGTCATAGATAATTTCACGTTGCTTGTTCAATACGTCGTCGTACTCAACCGTATTTTTTCTCATGTCAAAGTTTCTTCCCTCGACCTTTACCTGAGCTTGTTCAATTGCTTTAGTTACCATTGAGTGAGTGAGTGGTTGGTCCTCAGGAAGATTAAAGAAGGTCATGAGCTTTGCAATCTGTTCACCACCAAAAATTCTCATGAGATCGTCTTCAAGCGAGACGAAGAATCTTGACTCACCAGGATCACCTTGACGACCAGCTCTACCTCTGAGCTGATTATCAATTCTTCTGGACTCATGGCGCTCGGTTCCGATAATGTATAAACCACCTAACTCGAGAACTTTTTTATGCTCATCATCCCACCCTCCTCCAGAGGAGGATCCCCCTTTGGATGTCTTTCTAACGTCCTTTTCTTTAGTCTTTAGATTTGCATCAGGATCTCCTCCTAAGATAATATCAACTCCTCGTCCAGCCATATTCGTTGCAACTGTAACTGCATTGATTCTTCCGGCAGAGGCTATAATCTGAGCTTCCTGTTCATGATTTTTTGCGTTGAGAAGATTGTGCTGAATTCCTCTTTGTCTCAACATCTTTGACAATAGCTCATTCTTATCAATTGAGGTGGTACCTATGAGAACCGGTCGACCAGTCTTGTTAACCGCAGCTACTTCCTCAACAACTGCCTTAAATTTGCCAATTTCAGTTTTGTAGATAAGATCCGATTCATCCTTTCGAATCATGTTGTTATGAGTCGGCACAATGAGAATCTCGCAGCCGTATATCTTGTGAAACTCTTCAGCTTCCGTCGCTGCAGTTCCGGTCATTCCAGAGAGGATTGCGTACTTTCTAAAGTAGTTTTGAAGGGAAATAGTTGCGAGAGTTTTCGATTCCTTTTGAATTGGCTGTCCTTCTTTTGCCTCAACTGCCTGGTGAATTCCTTCTGACCAGCGTCGACCGTACTGGAGTCTTCCGGTAAACTCATCAACGATGATTATTTCTGCGTCTTTTACAATGTAGTCCTTCTCTTTCTTAAATAAAGTCTCGGCCTTCAATGCCGCCTCAAGATGAAATACTGCCTCGAAGTCCTTCTCATATAAATTATCTATGCCAAGCATCTTCTCGACTTTTGAAAGCCCTTTTTCGGTCATATTTGCCGATCTCTCCTTTTCATCAACTACATAGTCCTCTGGCTGAAGTTTCTTTACCACCTGTGCATACTGATAGTACCTCGAGGTGTCCTCTTCATTTGGGGCTGAAATTATATGAGGGGTTCGTGCTTCATCAATAAGAACGGAGTCCGCCTCATCAATAATCGCAAAGTAGTACCCTCGTTGGCGAAGCTCTGCAGGATCCTGGACCATATTATCTCGAAGATAATCAAAACCAAACTCACTGTTGATTCCGTATGTAATGTCTGCAAGATATGCTTCTCGTCGAGCAACTGGCTTCAGATGTTGTAGTCTCCAGTCTGTAGTATTTTCGTCGTTATACTTCGCATCGTAGATAAAGGATCTTTCAGATATGTTCGCAGAGGTGGTCATTCCAAGAAAGTTAAAAACACCACCCATCCATCCTGCATCGCGTCTTGCGAGATAGTCATTGACCGTAACTAAGTGGGAGCCTTTCCCGGTTAATGCATGAAGGTAGAGCGCAGTAGTTGCTGAGAGCGTCTTTCCTTCTCCTGTTTTTTGCTCGGTAATCTTTCCGTCAGAAAGTGCAAGTCCTGCCATGAGCTGAACATCAAAATGTCTTATCCTAAGGACTCTTCGAGCGGCTTCCCTCACCAGTGCGAACGCCCAGGGACGAACCTCTTTTAGTACCTCAGGAGAACCTTTGGAGACTTTTTCTTTGAGCTTCTCAGTTTCCTTTATAAAATCGCTGTCCTTAAGTTTTCGTGCCTTCTCATCCAACTCATTAATCTGTGCAACAACTATCTTATATTCATCGATTTGCTTCTGGTTGTAGTCTAGGAATTTTTTGAAAAAGTTAAGCATTGTTATATTTCGTCATTCCGAGTCCCGATGAAATCGAGGACGAGGAATCTAGCGTTAGCGCTCCTTAAGTCGCTGGATCCTTCGCTGCTCTCAGGACGACCTTCGCCTTATTTCTGAAAATACTCTTGAGGGATGATCAGCAATTTTTGGGCTGAGTAGCGATTTTTTTCTTTTTCCTTACCGGAAACGGTGAGGACAAAATGAACGGCATCACCTTCTTTTATCTTAGAAAACCCAGCACTTTCCAACTCAAGAGTTTTACTGTCAAGCAAAGATATCTTCGTTGCCGACTCTATATCAATTGTATACCGTTCATGAGTAAAACTGTTGACGACAAGAGAGAAATCTGTCTTGTCTACCGTCGCTACAGTACCTGAGCCAACAAGAACCTGAGTGTCGATGTAAATTGAGTTCGCCGAAACCTTTGTATCATTTACTACTCCTGCAACGATCACGTAGTCACCCTTTGAGACATCACTCTTTTCAAGGTCTTTTTTGGACCCACTTTTAAGTGAATAATATTTAGTTACCACCTCATCGAGCGAAACAGTGAATACAGTCGAATCTTCGGCAGTCACCTTTATACTGGTCTTACCTACCTCAGTAACTTTACCAACAACCACTCTTAGTTCCTTTTTCTGGATCTGTGCAACTTTATTAACTAAATTTTCTTTGAGTTTTTGAACCTCTTTTGAAATGCTTGAAGAACTCGTTGCCTCAACCTGACCAGCACTGTCCGTGGCTATAGGAGTAATAGCCTGCACAACAAATGAAGCTGACATGAACACAAAGGCAAGTAATACGAAATACGTTATACGGTATACCTGTCTGCCGGCAGGCATGGCGATATACGATCTTCTCATTTCTGCAGATTATAAACTTTTATAATTTTTTCCTGGGTTCTAACCGTCTTATCTTCAGGATACATTGTAATAGAAATGACGTTTTCTCCAACTATAATGGGTAGCTTAATTGAGAAGTCACTTTTATTACCGAGCTTCATTACGCTGTCCTTTGCTGTGGATTGAAAAACAAGGAATGATTTACTTTGAGCTTTTCCCTTTATAGTAATTGAGCTCTGGTCTACAACGGCATCTGTTGATGGCTCAGAAATTTCGAGGTTTTGCGCATTCTGTGACGTTGTGGAGAGCTGTAATTTGCCGGAGTTAGTTTTTATCTGAGCACCCTTATCTATCTCCATTTCATGGATCTGTCGTACCATCACAAAAGCAACGATAAGACCAAGTCCTACTCCGCATACGATGGCAACAAGTACTTCTTTCTTCATAGAAAAAGCGAATTAACTACCTTGGGGATTGTATCAAGGATATCTGAGTTATTATACCAGTATCCTCTATCTAAAAAAAGAGCCTCGGCTGTTTTCTTAAGAATATATGAGGAACACACGCAGCTAGATACAGGATCAGAATGAGTGGTTAACCCTGCAACCAGACCGGCAAGAATGTCACCTGTTCCGCCTTTGGTAAGACCTTGATTACCACCGTCGATCAGTATCACATCTTTCCGTCGGAAACGAAGTCGGTTATCGCCTTCAGGAGAATAATGCAATGGTACTTCGAGGCCATCTCCTGAACTACCTTTGCCTTTTCCTCTGTAGATTTATCGGTTATCGAAATCCCAAAGAGCTGTTCGAATTCCTGTTGGTGAGGGGTGACAATGGCCGGCCTCTTAAGCGTTGCAAGCATCTCCGGCTTCATCATCTGCAGAGATCCTGCATCGATAACAAGCTGCTTGTTCTGTGCTTTGAGAAGAACACGTTTCGTAAGTTTTTTAGTCTCGTCATTTCGCTCCAGACCTGGCCCAATCAAAATCACGTCGTCCTCAGTTAAATAAGCATCGAGTTGATCTCGATGAACGACAATGCCATTTCTAAACTTGGTTTTAAGAGACAAAAAGATCTCATTATTCTCTTCCGTAGAGCAGTAATGCACCATGTCTGCAAAATGCGAGACAACTTCCGCGGACCACAACGAAGCGGAATGAAATAACTGCGATCCTCCAATAATAAGCACCTTTCCATTTTGACCTTTATGGCTATTTTGCTCAGGTAGATTGATCTTGCTAAGGAATGTTTGGATGCCTTCTAGTGAGTCTGTACTGACGGTTTTCAATTTTTACTTTTTAATTTTTAATTTTTATTTAATTTTCAAAAAATATTCATTTAATACAAATTACGAAATACGAATTACAAATTCCTTGCGTGCTATAATTTTACATCATGATGACTCATTTAGAGCTTAGGAAACAGTTTAAGAACTTCTGGGAAAGC
The DNA here is from genome assembly GCA_016699265.1 of Candidatus Roizmanbacteria bacterium. Classification (NCBI taxonomy): domain Bacteria; phylum Candidatus Roizmaniibacteriota; species Candidatus Roizmanbacteria bacterium. The sequence continues at coordinate 575,210 of CP064967.1, forward strand.
AAAGGACATAAAGAGGTGCCGCCAATCCCGCTCGTTCCACAGAACGATCCAACCACTCTCTTTACTGGATCCGGCATGCAGCAGCTCGTGCCAAATCTTCTAGGGGAACCCCACCCTTTAGGAACCAGACTTTACAACGCTCAACGCTCATTCAGATCGCAGGATATTGAAGAGATCGGAGACAACCGACACACCACGATGTTTGAAATGATGGGTAACTGGTCGCTAGGCGACTACTTCAAGGAGGAACAGCTCTCTTGGTTTTATGAATTTCTTACAAAGCAACTTTCATTACATTCTGAAAATCTCCATGTGACAATTTTTAAGGGCGGCTCTGGTGTTCCTCAGGATCTAGATTCAAAGAATATTTGGCTGAAGCTTGGCATTTCCGAGGATCGAATATATGAATATGATGATAAGAAAAACTGGTGGTCTCGTGCTGGTTCCATTACCAATATGCCAGTCGGTGAGATTGGCGGACCGGACTCCGAGGTATTCTTTGAGTTCAAACAGGTAGTCCATGATCCTGCCTTCGGTGAGAACTGTCATCCGAACTGTGACTGCGGAAGATTCCTAGAGATCGGCAACAATGTTTTTATTCAGTACAAGAAAGAAGAGAACGGCTCCCTCACCGAACTTCCAAGTAAAAATGTGGACTTCGGAGGCGGTCTCGAAAGGCTCCTTGCTGCAGCAAATAATAACCCGGATGTTTTCCAGACCAACGTCTTTATTTCGATTATTCAATTAATCGAAGCAATCACCGGAAGAAAATACAGTGACCCTGCTGCACAAAACAGATTCGTGTTATCGCGGACCATATTAAGGCGGCGGTCTTTCTCATCAAGGATGGCGTTCGACCTCAAACAAAGAACAAGGATATGTGCTCCGTAGACTTCTGCGAAGATCGGCAGTAAAGTATCGATCTTTGGTAAGTGCGTTTAATCCTGCAGATATCGCTAATGTTGCCAAGGGCGTAATCGATACGTACGAGGGAATTTACTTCGATGGTAAGGTCGATACTCCCGAGATTTCATCGTTTATTAAAGATGAGATGGATCGCTTCGGAAAAACGCTTGAGAAGGGACTTCGAGAAGCAGAGAAAATACAACAGATCGATGGTTCAAAGGCCTTTGATCTCTATCAGACCTTTGGCTTTCCTCTTGAAGTTACCGAAGAGTTGTTTAAAGAAAAGGGACAGAATATTGACCATGTTCAGTTTAGGACTCAGTTTGATAAACATAAGGATCTTTCTCGATCTGCATCTGCAGGTAAATTCAAGGGAGGTCTTGCCGACCACTCGGATCAAGTTCTTAAATACCATACTGCAACTCATCTTCTCCATCAGGCGCTGTTTGATGTATTTGGAAATGATGTTCGTCAGGAAGGGTCGAACATCACCGGCGAACGTCTCCGATTTGATTTTTACTGCAAGATAAAACCTACAGAGGAACAAACTAATAAAATTGAGTCAATTATTAATGAAAAAATTATGGAAGCTCTCCCGATGCGTTTTAAGCTCATGCAAAAAGAAGATGCTCTAAAGGTCGGCGCTCGTTCATTTTTTAGGGAAAAGTACCCAGATCAGGTTAAGGTATATTATATAGGAGGCACCGATGACCAACCCGAGACGGCTTACTCAAAGGAGTTCTGTGGAGGACCTCATGTGAAAAACACAAAGGAGATTGGATCGCTCACAATCTTTAAACTCGAAACAATCGGAAGCAACCTATTTCGAATATATGCGAAGTAATTTCAAAGCTCAAAGATTAAATGTCAAACAAAGTCAAAAGTACAAAACTCAAGTTTTGATTTTGGATTTGGAACTTTATTTGATATTGGGATTTTGATATTTGACATTAGTAAAATTATTAGCTATTATTTCTGAACTATGGCAACAAAAAGAAAAACGGTACGAAAGGCTTCTGTTACTTCCTCTTCACGAAAAAAGGTCACACGAAAAGCACCTGTTGATCAAATGGAGACATATCAAATGCAACCACAACGATCTGGACCTTCTATGGTGCTCGTACTACTTCTAATTGCTATTTCATTCTTTACTGGATTCCTTTTCTTCAAGGTCCAGAGTCTTGAAAAAGGTGGGGGCGCTGCACAGCAGTTAGGCCAACAACAACAGGCAGCAAGACCAACTGAGCTTAAAATCGCCAAACCATCAACCAGCGAACACTGGAGAGGATCTAAGGATGCTAAGTTTGTTCTCGTTGAGTACACGGATCTAGAATGCCCATTTTGTAAGCAGGCTCACCCAACATTGCAGAAATTACTTTCTGAGAATGAAGGAAAGATGGCGTGGGTACTAAGACACTTCCCTCTTTCCTTCCATCCTAAAGCACAAAAATCTGCTGAAGCAGTCGAGTGCGCAGCTGAACAAGGTGGAGATGAAGCTTTCTGGAAGATGACCGATGCTATCTACGAAAAAATGCCGGATCTTGAGCTCACCGGTTTAGCAGGAGTTGCGACGAGTGTTGGACTTGACGGCTCAGCACTTCAGTCATGCATGGACAGCGGTAAGTTCGCACAAAAAATAAAGGATGAGCAGGCCGAAGGAGCCAAGGCAGGAGTGCAGGCTACTCCCTCGAATGTAATCTACAATCTGACAACGGGAAAAACGCTTCTCGTGGAAGGTGCTCTTCCTTACGACCAGTTTAAGACACAGCTCGACGCCTTTCTTGCTAAATAATGAATCTTTCTCTTATCGAGGGTGAAGGATCTCATCGTATAATATTGAAGTGTTTCTATCTCTAATAGATCAAGGCACAAACAAAAAACTGTGACCCTACGGGAATCGAACCCCGGTTTGCAGGATGAGAACCTGCCGTCCTAACCTCTAGACGATAAGGCCATTTTAGATCCGTTGTTTGACAAAAACAGACCTGTCTAGTACCATTTTAGCACATCCCCAAGGCATGATCGGGGATTTATTTTTTATAACATATATGAAAGCACATCAACTAAAGATACAGCTAACTCAGGATGGATTTGAGAAACTGCAAGCAGAGTTGAAGGATCTTAAAGAAAACAAAAAGCCTGCGGCAGTAGCACGATTATCCAAAGCAAGGTCCATGGGAGATCTCTCTGAGAATAGTGAATATCACGCAGCAAAGGAAGAGCTCGCCTATGCAGCGGGTCGTGTGAGTGAGGTTGAGACGATACTGAAGTATGCGAAGGTGGTTGCAGCGACAGGCTCTAAGCACAAAATTTCGTTGGGATCAAAGGTAAAAGTGATGACAGAAAATGGTGAGGAAGAATATGAAATTGTTGGAGAGTTTGAGGCAAACCCTGTTGAACGGAAGTTGTCTGCAACCTCCCCTATCGGTAAGGCTCTTCTCAATAAAGCGGTTGGAGAGACCGCAGATATCTCTGTTCCAGCAGGAACAAAGACCTACACTGTTGTTGATATTAACTGATCGTTTGCTATACTCATTTCTTAAATACGTAGCGAACTAAGAATCGCATTGCTTGATTATCCGCCAAGAAGCGTACAAGCACGTAGCAGGAAGAAAAGGCCCACCATCTCCGCCCACGGCGAGATTTGACGAGCCGTAGTAGAACCTGACGGGTATAAGCCCGTAACAGCAGTTAAGAGAAGTAATCAGGGTGGTACCACGCTTCATTCAATGAAACGTCCTTGAAAATAATATTTTCCAAGGATTTTATATGGTCGAACATAGAGAACATAAAGGTAGACATGTGCGTACAATCATTGTAAGAACACCCACCGAAGTTGAATTTATAACGGTTCAGTCTAGGCTGTCTATTGTCCCAGGTACAAAAACAACTTCCTTTACTTGGGGAGATCAGTCGGGCCTTCTATTGAATGGTCATCCAACAGAAATACGACACCTGTATGGAACTGTAAAATTTGGAGAACTTGATCCGGATGGATACGTTAGACTAATATTAACAACTCCGCATCTAACTGCGGTAATATATAACGCACATTTATGATCTGGGTAGATAGAGAAGTTAAAAAATCAAAGAACTCAACCTTCCACAGGTGTGGATCGATGATATGAAGACGCCATCTGGTCGTGTGCATGTTGGCGCTCTTCGTGGTGTTGTGATTCACGATCTTTTATATAAAGCTTTTACCGAGCAGGATGATGATGTGAATTTTAGCTATGTCTTCAACAACATGGATCAGATGGATGCTATTCCCTCATACCTTGACTATGAGAAATGGGAAAAATATGCAGGAATGCCTCTTTACAAAATTCCATCACCAGAACAAGGATTTGCTAACTTTGCAGAGTTCTATGCTAAGGAGTTTATAACGGTTTTTGAATCAATCAACTGCCATCCGAAAATCATCTGGTCATCGGACCTATATGAGTCTGGTAAGATGAATGACGTTATTCGAGAAGCTCTCGACAAAGCAGCTAAAATCAGAGAACTCTACAAAACGATCTCAAAATCTGTGAGGCCTGACAACTGGTATCCATTTCAAATAATCTGTGAGAACTGTGGAAAAGTTGGAACAACTTCTGTTACGGGTTGGGATGGAACAAATGTTACCTATGTCTGTAATCCTGAGATGGTAGCCTGGGCAGAGGGATGTGGTAACAAGGTTCTAGAAGTCCATTCGATGGAAATGGCAAACTTCATGGAAGGTGGACTGGCCAGCACATTGGAAAAAATTGGCGTAACTATTGAAGGATCTGGAAAGATCATATGTCTGCTGGAGGCTCGTACGACCTCTCATCATCGATAGCACGTGAGGCTCTTGGTTACGAAGCACCGTACGCACCCGCATATGAATGGTTTACAATAGGTGGGGCAAAAATGTCCTCTTCAAAAGGAATTGGAACCTCGGCAAAGGACGCTGCTGCAATTCTACCTCCCGATATCTTAAGATTTTTACTCGTGCGAACTCCTATCGAACGGTCTATTGACTTCAATCCCTTTGGAGATACTATTCCAAATATCTTCGATGACTACGATCGCTGTTTTTCTGCTTACTTTGACAAACTAGAAAATAAAGTACCAGAAGGTAAACAAGGCGAGGTAATTGAGGACTTTGCACGAATTGCAGAACTTTCACAGGTTAGACCTCTCCCAATGACAAGAATGTTTCTGCCAAGATTCAGAACTATCGTTAATCTTTTAAAAACGAGAGTTGAGATACTTGAATTTTTTGAAAAACAAAAAGGATCCGCATTAAATGATTATGAAAAAGAACTACTTGAGGAAAGAATAATTTACGCAGAAGGATATCTCAAAGCCTACGCAGAGGATGCGGATAAGGTAGAGCTTCTCGAGTCATTACCTGACGGTCTTGCACTTACCGAAAGTCAAAAAACGTTCTTACAGCTTCTCGGCACCGAACTTAAAAAACTAGCGACCGATGATAGAATGGCAATTCAGGACATTGTTTTTACAATTCTAAAAGAAAATAATCTTCAGGCTAAAGAAGTTTTCAAGGCATTTTATCAGATCCTTATTGGTAAGGAGTTCGGACCCAAGGCAGCAGATCTCATACTTGAGTTTGGTGTGAAAACAGTAATCTCTCGAATCGACAAAGTATTTGAGGAAAAAAATATTGATCATCCCGATAAGATAGATTCACTCTTCCCTATCTTAAAAGACTCTGACCTTTTTTCCATCGACGATTCAGTTCTTAGCAAATTCTCGTCTATTACTGTCGGAGTTGCAGTAATCAAGGGAGTAACGATAGGTAAATCGCCTCCTGAACTACAGAAGGAGATCGACGATTTTCTAACTCAGATGGGCATCCTTACTACAGAAATGATAAGTAGTTATCCTGAGATAAAAAGCTACCGAAAGCTATATAAGGCTACCGGTGTCGACTGGCATTCTCGAAGGCCATCACCTGAAGCCTTGCTCAGACGCTACGCCTTAAAAAAGGAGATACCGTCTATTAATTCATGTGTCGGTGCCTATAACCTGATCGTGATGAAACATAGAATTTCTGTTGGAGCGTTTGATCTTGATCAATTAAGTCTACCGACGATACTTAGATTTGCAAAGGAAGGCGAGGATATTCATTTACTTGGGGATGTAGAGCCAACTAAGTATGGGGCAGGTGAATTGGCCTACTTCGATCAGCTCGGGGGATACAATATTGATTTTAATTACCGCGACTCCAAGCACTCAGCCGTTACTGAAAGAACGAGAGATATCTTAATAAATACGGAGGGTGTATTCGACATATCTCCAAAGCAGGTTGAGCAAGTGTTGAAGGAGACGATTGAGATTATCACAAAGTACTGTGGTGGTACCGTAGAGAAGGTCGGCATCGTCACCGAAACTTGACACATATGATTACACGAGATAAAGCTCTAGAGATCGTTAACTCTAAACTAACTACGAAGAATTTAATCAGTCATTGTCTAGCTACTGAAGCTTCTATGAGGGCTCTAGCTAAACACTTCAATGAAGATCCGGACAGGTGGGGACTTGTAGGCCTTATGCATGATGCTGACTGGGATGTCACCCGAAACGATATCGACCAACATACTCACGAAACAGTAAAGTGGCTTAAAGAGGCAGGAGAAGATGATGAGTCTGTGCTTCAGGCAATTCTGTCACATAATTACAAGAACAATGGAGCAAACCCCCCACAAAATAATATGGAGTGGTCTCTCTATTGTTGCGATGAACTTACTGGCTTTATTGTTGCAGTTGCGCTTATTCGACCCGAAAAGAAGTTGGAGTTAGTAGAAGTGAAATCGATTCTCAAGCGCTTTCCTCAAAAGGCGTTTGCTGCAGGGGTGCATCGGGAACAAATTCAACTCTGTGAAGAAAAACTAGGAATCAAACTCGAAGAATTCGTTACCCTCACACTAAATGCAATGAAAGAAATCTCTCCCTCAATCGGCCTTTAACCGTACTTCATTATTATATAAAAATGAAGTTTTAACGATACCAATTGATTTGATCACGCAGCATCATTGCTTCACGTCGTGGATTTTCAGCAAATATTATTCCTCTTGAGGAGTTAATTATTAACCCTGCTCCCTTTGAGTTTTTCCCAGCTTCTACAAACTCCTGCACGTTTCCACCTTGCGCACCAACTCCAGGAACCAACATAGTCATGTCGTCAACTATCTTTCTCATCTGAACTAATTCATTTGCGAAGGTGGCACCCATAAAAATCATTGTATTTGGATTTTTTCCGTGAGCCTTCACCAAGTTTCTTGCAACTAAGTGATATAGTGGCATACCATTTACCTTCTGTTCCTGAAACTCCTTACTACCAGGATTTGAGGAATGACAGCCCACAATAAGCCCCTTATCAATGTTTTTGAAAAAAACATCTAGCGATTCTATACCCATGTATGGCATGATTGTCATAGCATCTGCCTCTAAATACTTAAAGGCATATGACGCATAGCCCTCATTCGTATTTCCAATATCCCCTCTCTTTGCGTCAAGAATCACAGGTATCATTGGATATTTTTTATGTATGTAATCAATTGTTTTTTTTAACTCTACTACTCCCTTAGCGCCATAAGCTTCGTAAAAAGCTGGGTTAGGTTTAAATGCACAGACCAAGTCATGAGTTTGGTCTATGATTTTTTTATTGAAAGAAAATAAAGGAGTCTTTACCGGATCCAAACCCACACAAAGTAAAGAATTATTTTGGGATATTGCTTTTTTAAGCTTTTGATGAAAACTCATAGTCCTTTGCGTTCTCTATCTATTGCTTTTTGCTGATCCTTAGATAGATTGCTCCAGATTATATCAATAAGCTCATCTCTTGTGATGAGATAGTGAGTTTCGAATGTGCTCTCTTTGGGTTGTCGAATAAATCCTACAAAGATTTGTACATCCTTAATTTTATGAAATGTCCCTCTAACCAAATCACCAACATTCTTTGCAGTTCCATCTCCCCCGGTCATCACATCATCGGGGATTGCCACCGGCAAATTCCAATTTAAATCTCCTGACAGCTGCTGTTGCTCACCCTTTTCTACTGCTGTTAATTCTTTTGATTTAAAAATAATTTGTGGTTTATCTAGTTTATAGGCCAGTGATCCAACCAACTGAGCACTTATTTTAGAATCGACATTACAAAGAATGAATTCTTTATGACCATACTCCTCAATCAATAAATATGAAATACCATCAATAAACGCTTTATAAGCCTTTGAAGAAGAAGCAAGCTTACGCTGATCCAGATACATGTAAGATTTTTTTCCGCCTCTCAGTGTGTATGGATTTTCCTTGACAGATTTAACGAGAAATGAATCAGTTGCCAATAGCCCCTCAATATATTGTTTCTTAACATCATCAAATATCATTGTGATATTTTACTTTATATAGTATTATTTTGCTCATGCTTGAAAGTTGGAAAATCATTGCGGTACTAACTCCCATCGCATTCGTTGTATACCAATCACTCTCAAAAATGCTTCCGAAAAATGTACCTGTGTTTCTAGTTACCGCATATGCATCTTTAATCGGAGCGCTCGTTATGTTTTCGATTCATCTTGTAACCTCATCCAACAAATCTCTAAACTTAACAGGGAAAAGCCTAGCCCTAGCATTACTCATCGGATTATTTATCGTCTCAGGAAATTTTCTTATCGTGAAAGCGTATTCTCTTGGAGCACCTCAGTCTACCTTTACCGCAATGTTTTACCCGGTCCTTATCATTCTTGGAGTTCTGGCTGGAGTAGTAATTTGGCATGAAAAATTAAATGCTCTTCAGGTACTCGGTATGGCATTATCAGTCGTTGGTGTAGTTCTCATTAGCTATTTCAGAAAATAATATGTTAAAAATGCCTTTTTACGATCCCACTATTTCTTATGAGGATAACTATGAACTCGGCCCCTTTGGTGATTTTGCAAACGATAAAGTTTATAAGCATAAAGGTAAACCTAAAGCAGTTTTTTTAAAACAAAAAAGTTTATCTTCCATTTGGAATCCCCCCTGGTCCTGTTCTTAACAGTAGATACGTCAAAAGCTCATTTGAGAAAAGGGTTCGATATTGTCGTCAAGGTACAAAACCGTACGCAGCAGCTATTACCCTTGCCATCCCTACCCAAACGTTCTTCCTCTCCAGCTTAATGGAGATCTCACACTCAAGAAAGCCTCTGGAAAACTCAAAATCAAAAAGAATATGGTAATCCTCTCTCGATTACCAACTCATTTGGAGTTCCATCTAAAGGATCCGTATTTTTGGCAAGCAGACGTAAAGCGTTCACTTTCCTATGCTGGAGAAGGTCAAGTTCTTGTCTTGAGCTTTATGGAACAGTCAAGAAAGATCAGACCGAGCGAGAATTTGTTTCAGACTTTGCACATACTGCTCGAATGTCATATGAAACAGGAGCAAAGGTTCTCGAGGTAAACCTGTCATGCCCGAATGTAGAAACGAGGGGCTTGTATGCTATAACCTAGCTGTTACTGCAAAAATTCTGAAAGCAATTCGAGGTGAAATTGGAAATCGATCACTCATCGTGAAGGTCGGCTATTATAAAGAGATCGCAGTTCTTGAGAAGATGGCTGAGATCGTAAATGAATATGCAGACGATATTGCAGGAATCAATACCATCCCTGCGGAAGTAATAAACGTGAAGGGTGAACAGGCACTTCCTGGACCAAATAGGCTGAAGAGTGGCGTATGTGGGCATGCAATTAAATGGGCGGCTCTCGAAACCTCAGTTTCAAATCTTAAGGAAATTAAAGAGACCTCGAAACTTTAAGTTCTCCATTACAGGTGTGGGAGGAGTAACCATTCCGAAGGACTATTTTGAGTTTAGATGAAAGCTGGAGCAGACGTCGTAATGAGTGCGACCGGAGCAATGTGGAATCCATTACTTGCTCAGCAGATAAAAGCGAAACTTAAGAAGAAATAATCTTTCCAGAACCTCGTTTTGCTAACATCTTCCCGTCTTTATATACTTCCTTTCCTCGCAGTACAACCCGTTGTACTTTTCCTCTCGCCTTCCATCCATTGAACGGAGACCAACCGCACTTAGTAAATAGATTCGTATTTCGTATGACGTATTCAATATCTCGTATCTCGATGTATGTGTTTTTTTGTTCAGGTAGATTAAATATCCTTTTAGGGTTGTCGTGGCACTTCTCAATAATCTGCTTCAAAGGTTATTCTCTTTTTATACATTGACGTAAGTAGTAATGGGAGCGTTGTCTCTACACCAGGAACCCCAAATGGAGGGGTAACCGAGCGCTTTTCCTTTAGCGTATGAGGTGCGTGGTCTGATTCAATGACATCAATATATTTGAGATTTTTCCAGAGGAATTTTTGATCTGATTTTGTTTTTAATGATGGCTTCATTAACCCGAGTGCACCCAACCTCTTCACATCCGATGTGGAGAGAAATAAATGATGCGGACATACTCCACAGGTGATTGGCAATCCTTTATTCTTTGCCTTGATGATCGGTTCCAATTCAGCTTGAGATGAGATATGGCAGATATGAGTGGGGTGTTTGATCTCTTTTAAGACCTTCGTGACATCTCCCATAACATCCTCCTCAGCGTGTAGAAGTATTGGTTTAGTTTTTGTTAGTCTATGCCATGCTTTATAGATCTTTTTCATAGCGGCAACATCGATAATAAAACCACCCGTTGTTTGATTGAGATACAGCTTAAGCCCAACGACCTTTTTGTATATCTTGCCTAATTCATCAAAATCATTGCCCAAAGAGCCTAAATGGAATCCTATATCACAAACAGCTTTAGACTTTGCACTTTTGATTTTCGACTTTAATGCTCGACGCGATACGATCGGATCGGCATTGTTCGGCATATCGAGAACCATCGTGTAACCTCCAGCAAGCGAGGCAGCAGTACCTGTAAAGAAGTCTTCCTTATGAGTCTGTCCTGGATCGCGAAAGTGAACATGCACGTCTATCAATCCTGGTAATCTCAGTTGACTGCTTTTCATAAAAGTTGCTCGGTTGCTCTTCTTGCCTCCTCGGGAGTAATGGGTCTTCTTTGGACCTGAAATGGCCTCTTTTCCCCTACGATCATGACCGTTGTATCGTACCCGTATGACAAAGAGTCCAAGACTAAGGTGGCGGTAAGTTGGTCGGTTGGAATGGTTGGGATATGGAAAACACCATGTGGTATTTCATGAGTCTCACCCTCTACCCTTATTCTTTCTTCAACTCTCTCAACAGTACACAGCGTACCATCTGTATCAAAGGTATCTAGACCATCGGTTTTATATCGCAACTTGAATGGCCTTAAGACCTCAGACCCGTCATCTTCAGTGAAGTTACTATTAGCAACTCTCTGTATGCTATCAGAATAAGTACCCGCCAAAACAAAAGAGGCAAGATCCCACGCATGGTTGTGTATATGGGGTCCTCGCTCACTCGTTGGACGTCCTCCCTCCGGCCAGATGTGCAACCTTAAAGATTGACCATGCTTATCGACACCAAGATGATAGACCATAAACCCAAGTGGATGCCATTTTCCACTTAATCTATCCAAACTTGGAATTATTTCGTTCATCACGGGGCGAACCAATTTTTCAAGACTTATCTTAGCGTCTTCAAAAAATCTAGCAGCCTCAACCGGTACCCCGACTCTTAAATGACCTTCATCATGAGTTTTTGGGCTAAATTCTTTTAGTTGACTCATTGTTTTTTGAAGTACTCGTCGGATGATTTTACCTTAAGATCCTCTATGGTCTTTGAATGTACCGACTTAATGAATAACTGTGCTTTTCTTAAATTCGTCATTATATGAACATTGAAATCAACAGCAGCTCTTCTCATTATCGTATGATCATCAAGATCTTTTTTTATGTTGATATCCGTAATACTAATTACAAGATCTACTTTTTCTGTTCAAATAGGGTTAGGATGTTTGGCGTTTTGTTTTCCTGTATTTTATGAATAACTCGTGTGTGGACACCACTACTTTTTAAAAATTTGTGAGTATTGGCTGTCGCAAATATCGGAATTCCCATTTGCTTCAGACGGAATGCTGTTGTAAATATTGACATTTTATTTTCCATACCATTTACAGTTAAAAATACACCTATGCGAGGGGCTCGCTCTCCAACACTTAATATAGCTTTATAAAATGCTTCATATACATCGTCCCCAAATGCAGCGGCCTCACCGGTTGAGGACATCTCTACGTGAAGAACCGGATCTGCGCCATTAAGCTTGGCAAATGAGAATTGCGCAGCTTTCACAAGAACATGCTCTGGCGGTAAAATCTGAACTTTTTACCGTTATTATAATAGGCATCAACTATTGTTCTTGCGAAGTTATGAGAGGTTCCTCTTGATATAAAGGGGAAAGTGCGGGATGCTCTCGCATTCATCTCGATGATAAACACGTCGCTGCTAAGTCCTAAAAACTGCATATTAAATGGTCCAGTTATGTTAAGCTTTTTAACGAGTTTCTCAGCATTTGTCATAATTCGTTTTTCTGTAAGGAGATAGACCCGCTGAGCGGGATAAATAATAGAGGCGTCTCCAGAATGTACACCTGCATCCTCTACATGTTCGCTGAGTGCGCTTACCAAAATCTCACCATTTTGAGCTACTCCATCTAGCTCAATCTCTTTTGCATACATGAAGAACTTAGAAATTGCGATTGGATGTTCTTTCCCAAGAATTGTTGCTTTTGTAATATATGTTTCAAGTTCTTCCGCAGTGTTACATACGCTCATTGCGGCTCCTGAGAGAACGTATGAAGGTCGTATCAATACCGGAAACTTAACTTTTGTAGCAAACACCACTGCATCTTTCATAGAGTTCACCTTTCGCCATGATGGCTGCTGAATTCCAAGATCATCGCATAGTGCGGAAAACTTCGTTCTATCCTCGACCATATCGATTTGTTTTGGTTGAGTTCCAAGAATATGAACACCTTCTCCTGCGAGCTTTTGCAAAATATTATGTGGCGCCTGACCTCCCACTGATGCGATTACTCCTTGAGATTTCTCAAATTCGTAAATATCGGTCACGCTTTCGAATGTTAGTTCTTCAAAATAAAGTCGGTCTGACATGTCGTAGTCGGTAGATACAGTCTCTGGATTACAGTTGATGATGATTGATTTTTTATGATATTTCTTTAAAGCCAATGCTGTATTTACACAAGTCCAGTCAAATTCTACAGACGAGCCAATTCTGTACGGACCTGACCCCAACACCATCACTCCTTGTTTTCCTAACGGATCAACATCATGATGCGCACCGTTATATGTGAGATAAAGATAATTTGTTTTTGCCGGAACCTCTCCTGCCAATGTATCTACACGAAACACAGATGGACGTATACCCAACTTCTTTCTCAACGATCTTATATTGCTTTCTGTTTTTTTTACCACTTTTCCAATACGTCTATCAGAAAAGCCAAGCTCTTTGAGATTGAGCATCGTCTTCTTTTTATTTATCTTTCTTGCCTGCGCTCTCAGCTTCTTCTCAGTAAGAACTATGTTCTCAATTCTGTAGAGAAACCAAGGATCGATACCAGTTAGCTTATGTACTTTCCCAACGGTAAAATTTTTCTTGAACGCTTCAACAAGAGCAAATAATCTTCTTGTTGTTGGCGTTGTAAGATGATGTATTAATTCCTTCCCCGTTTCTGGTGTGCGGTAGTCTGTGATTCCATCACGACCAAGATCGAGCATTCGAACTGCTTTTTGTATAGCCTCTTCAAACTTTCTTCCAATTGCCATCACCTCTCCTACCGACTTCATACTTGATCCAAGCTTGTTTTCCACACCTCTAAACTTTTCGAGATCCCAACGAGGAAGTTTAACTACGAGATAGTCCAGTGCTGGCTCGAAGAACGCTTTTGTTACCTGAGTCACTTTATTATCAATCTCTATTAGTGATTTTCCTAAAATGAGTTTGGCTGCAATATATGCGAGAGGGTATCCGGTTGCCTTTGATGCTAAGGCTGAAGATCTGGACAGACGTGGATTAAGTTCGATTACGTAGTATTCAAGTTCTTGCTGTGGATTTCGACCAGAGGTCGATCGCCCTTTGGGCGATAGCGCAAACTGCACATTACACTCTCCGACAATGTTGAGACTACGAACAATTTGTATAGCTACTGCACGAAGATGATGATACTCAAAGTTTGTGAGAGTCTGACTAGGAGCAACAACAATTGAGTCGCCTGTATGAATTCCCAATGGATCCATATTCTCCATATTACAAACAGCCACACAGTTGTCATAACTATCCCTCACAATCTCGTACTCAATCTCCTTAAAATGATGAAGATACTTCTCGATTAAAACCTGGGGTGAGAATGCAAAGACTTCCTTAATCATTTTTTCAAACTGCGTCTTGTCATGGGCTACTCCCGACTTCTGTCCGCCAAGGGCAAATCCAGCTCGTATCATAATCGGAAATCCTATTTGCTTAAGTGCTGTTCTAGCAGAATCGATTGACGAAACGGCAATACTGTTTGGAGTAGGAACATTCATTCCATGCAGGTGTTTAGAAAAAAGCTTTCTGTCTTCTGAGATACTTATTGATGGGACAGAAGTGCCCAGCACCTCTACGTTATACTTTTCAAATACTCCTTTCTTGCCAAGATTCATTGCGCAGTTTAAGGCAGTCTGTCCTCCAAACGATAGAGCTATAGAGTCAACTTTTTCTTTTTTTATTATCTCTTCGACAAAGTGATCGTTAATTGGGAGGTAGTAGACCTTATCTGCCAGTCCTTCAGACGTTTGGTAAGTTGCAATGTTAGGATTTATCAGTACTACTTTGTGTCCCTCTTCCTTAAAGGCCTTAATTGCCTGTGAACCTGAGTAATCAAACTCGCCTGCCTGTCCAATTTTCAATGCGCCTGACCCTAAAAGTAAAATTTTTCTATTTTTTTTCATTTATTTTTTTCAAAAAATAATCAAATATCCACTCAGTATCGATCGGCCCTGGATTTGCTTCAGGATGAAACTGGACAGACATTATTGGTAGGTTTTTGTGAATTAGACCTTCATTTGTCCGATCGTTTGCATTTATAAACCACTGATTAAACCCATTGGGAACATTTGAAACTACGAACCCATGGTTCTGAGTTGTCAAGAAACATCGTTTAGTTCCAACTAATATACAAGGTTGATTCTGTCCTCTATGCCCGAACTTGAGCTTCTTAGTTTTGCCACCCGCCGCTAGAGCAATTATTTGGTTTCCTAAACATATACCCAACATAGGAACCTTCTTGTTCATTAGCTCCTGAACATTTTTTATTGTCTGTGGGACCATAGTTGGGTCTCCCGGTCCATTTGAGACAAGCACCGCATCGAATTTTTCCTTTAGATGTAGCGGGTTCATATCCCATGGCACAGTTATTACCCGTACATTTCTTTTAGTTAGACAGTTAGAAATATTTCTTTTTGTGCCACAGTCTATCTGCACAATTGTTCTCTTTCCCGTTCCTTCATACGTTACATTTCTTTGAGAGACTTTAGAAACAAGGTTTTCTTTGTTCGGATCTGAGAAGGATATATTCTCGCCAACTATGATTTTACCAAGAAGCGCTCCATGCATTCGTATTTTTTTTGTCAGTAGTCTAGTATCTCTCACCTCAAGAGCTGGAATCCTTTCTTTTATCAACCACTCTTGAAGAGTCATTCTGGATTGATAATGTGAAGGAGTGCTGTTGTATGTAGAGACGATAAGACCTGAGATCTGAATTTTATTTGACTCCCAATATTTTTTGTCAGGTACTCCATAGCTTCCAACTATCGGATAGGTCATAACCAGTATCTGTCCTGCAAATGAAGGGTCGGTAAAGGCTTCGGGGTATCCGGTCATTCCGGTGGCAAACACAACCTCGCCAGAAATAGATGAGCGATGCCCAAAAGAATTTCCTTCAAACGAGGTTCCATCCTCAAGCACTAACTTGGTATTCATATTTTTTTCAACACTAATGCGAGAAGTGCCATGCGTACATACATACCGTTTTTTGCCTGCTCAAAATAAACTGATCGAGGATCAGAATCAACCTCTATTGATATCTCATCAATTCGCGGAAGAGGATTCATAATTATCAGTTTTTTATTGCCGTATTTCTTAAGAAAAGATGGAGTTACGACAAAAGACTCTTTAATTTTTTTCGCTTCTTTGCGAGATACAAACCGTTCCTTCTGTATCCTATTCCAATACCAAATGTGGGCATCCAACGGCATATCCTTTTCATTAAATATTTCCTCTACCTTTAATCCCTTTTTTTTAAGTTGAGCAAACAAATCTCGAGACAAACTTAATTTTTTTGGTGAAAGAAAGTATACGGTATTGTTTGAATATAGAGATAAACCTAATGCTAATGAACGCATTGCTCTACTGTGCAAAGGATCTCCTCCGATAACTACTTTAAGGTTGGACAATCTTCCAAATTTAGATTTAATAGTATATAAGTCCAACAAAGTTTGAGTTGGATGCTCGTTACCTCCATCACCCGCATTCAGAACCGGAACATTCGCAACCACTGCAGCTCTTGCTGCAGATCCCGATTCAGGATGCCGAATTACAATCAAGTCTGAGTATCCATTATAAATTCTGATCGTGTCCTCGAAAGTCTCTCCCTTTACCATTGAAGTTACAGAGATATCGCGTAGTCCAATTACTCCTGCGCCGAGTCTCTGTGCAGCACTTGAAAATGAGTTATATGTTCTCGTCGATGGTTCAAAAAAAAGGAGAGCAATTATGCTCCCCTTAAGTAGATTACTGCACTTATTTTTATTACTAAGAGCTATTATTTTCTTAGTTGAGTGGAGAATTTTATCAATCGACTTTCTATCAAATTGTGCAAGTGAAAGTATATCTTTACCCGCGTATAGACCCTTACTCATATTATGCCTAACAGTCTAGCAGAGTAACTTTAAAATGCAATGCAAAAAACGCGAACTTGAAAACTTTATTTTGTTACGTATAATAGATCATGGTAGACAAAATAAAATCTACTGGCATTACCTTCGACGACGTTCTTCTTGTTCCCGGTTATAGCGACTTTAGTAGAGCCGATATTTCGTTGAAAACAAGGATCTCAAAAAGAATTTCTATTGATATTCCATTCACCTCAGCTCCCATGGACACGGTCACCGAAAGCACACTATCAATAGCGCTTGGTTCAGTTGGTGGTTTAGGAATTATTCATAGAAATCTTTCTGTAGAAAACCAAGCGAAGGAAGTTGAAAAAGTTAAAAAATTGAAACTCAAGGTTGGAGCTGCCATTGGAACGAGCAAAGGATTTGAAGATAGGGTTAAAGCATTAATAAATGCTGGAGCAGATCTCATTGCCTTAGATAGTGCGCATGGATTTACTTCATCTCTCATTAAGGCACTTAAATTTATCAAAAAACAGTATCCTAAAGTTGATGTAATGGCTGGAAACATCGCTACATCTGATGGTGCGCGTGCTCTAATTCTTGCGGGAGCTGATAGTTTGCGTGTTGGAATGGGACCAGGTGCAATCTGTACAACTCGAATTGTTTCAGGTATGGGAATTCCCCAGATTACCGCTATCCTGGAAACATCACGTGCCGCCGCCAAATCTGGAGTTCCTGTAATCGCAGATGGTGGTATTAAGTTTTCCGGTGACATTACAAAGGCACTAGCAGCTGGAGCGAGTGCATGTATGATGGGGAGTTTTTTTGCGTCCTGCGAAGAGGCGCCAGGCCAAACTTACAGACTCTCCCCTGCACAGATTCCTGCACGCTTTAAAAGCATTATCGGAAAAAATCCCAAGGCCACATATTTATTCAAATCATACCGAGGAATGGGTTCTGTTGGAGCAATGAAAAAAGGTGAAAAAATTAAATCGGAGGACGAGTACCATGGAAAAAATTATAGTGACCGCGTTCTCGTTGCAGAAGGCGTAGAAGGTTTAGTTCCGGTAAAGGGCTCGGTAAAGCAAGTGATCGATCAGGCAATCGGAGGAATAACATCCGGTATGTATTATGTAGGAGTTAGGTCAATTTTAGAGCTACAGAAAAAATCTTCTTTTATACAGATCACACACGCATCCCTTACTGAAAGTCATCCGCATAATATTCTCGTAACAAATCCGGGAGAAAATTATGTCTAAACTTCTCATCGCAACACATAATAAAGCGAAGTTTGAAGAAATCAAACACTTTCTTGGCTTGCTTCTACCACAAGCGCAGATAATTTCATTATCAGATCTCAACATAACTTATGAACCAGACGAAACTGGGAAAACTTTTTTTGATAACGCAAAAATCAAGGCAGAATACTATGGTAAGATCTCTCTCCTACCAACACTAGCTGACGATGGAGGTCTGGTCATAGATTCTCTTGGCGGGGAACCTGGTGTGAAATCAAACAGATGGCCAGGCCATCGAGGATCTGACAAGGAACTAATTACTTATTGCATGGACAGAATGAAGAAAATAGAAAAGCAAAATCGAACTGCACGGTTCGAGACCTGTCTTTATTTCTATGATCATTTAAATAAACGTAGTACTTTCGCTTCAGGTGCTGTTGAAGGTATTATCTCAGAACGTTCTACAAAGAATTTTGTTCTCGGATACCCTTACAGATCGGTATTTATAGTCGATGGATTTAATAAGTTTTATACCGATCTTTCTGAAGAAGAACATGAAAAAATCAACCATCGACTCAAAGCACTGAATCAAATAGCTCAGAAGCTAAAGACTTGGTACAATTAGGGTATGTTATCTATAGACTTCATTCGGGAGAACAAACAAAAAGTTGCAGATGCGGCGAAACATAAAAACCGCGTCGTAGAGCTAGATACAATTTTGTCATATGATGAAGAACGTAAGCAACTCATTCACAAGATACAGAAACTTCGTGAACAGCGAAATACTCAGTCAGAAGCTAAACCCGATGATTCGGTCATCGCACAAGGAAAAAAAATTAAGGAAGAGCTGAAGACATTAGAATCTCGGTTACTTGAGATAGATACCAAACTTCAAGCACTTCTACTTCAGATACCAAATGTTCCATTGGACCGAGTTCCGGTTGGAAAGGATGAGAAGGATAATGTTCGTGAACGACTTTGGGGAAAGGTACCAGAGTTTTCTTTCAAGTCGAAATCTCATATCGAGCTCGCAGAGGACCTTGATTTGGTTGATTTTGTCAGAGGATCTAAAGTTTCGGGATATAGAGGATACTTCCTTAAAAACGAGCTTGCCCAACTTCATATCGGAGTCCTTATGTTTGCCTACCAAACATTGATAAAAAATGGTTTTACTCCTCTAATTGCTCCATCATTAGTAAAGGCTTTTGCTCTCGAAGGAACGGGTCAGTTTCCATGGGGTAAGGAAGAGGTCTATGAGACAAATGACACCGATACATATCTTTCTGGTACCGCTGAGGTTCCGGTTACAGCACTTCACTCAGGCGATATTCTTGCGGAGTCAGATCTGCCAAAAAAGTATGTTGCGCTTTCCCCATGTTTTAGAAAAGAAGCTGGCTCTTATGGTAAAGATACAAAGGGCCTGTATCGTGTTCACGAATTTTGGAAAATAGAACAGGTAGTTTTAGCCAAAAATGATCCCGCTGAAGGACTCGCTATTCATGAGGAACTTATGAAAAATGCTGAGGAAATTCTTCAAGGTTTGGAGCTGCCTTACGAAGTAATGTTGATGTGTACCGGAGATATGGGCGAACCTCAACAGTATAAACACGATATTAATACCTGGATGCCATCTCGAAACGCATACTCGGAGACTATGTCAAACTCACTCATGGGCGATTTCCAAGCACGTCGTCTCAACCTAAAGTATCGAACCAAGGATGGTAAAACGCAATACTGTTACACACTAAACAATACCTGCATAGCTTCCCCACGCATACTCATAGCTCTTCTCGAAAATCATCAACAGGAAGATGGATCAGTCAAGATTCCAAAAGCTCTCCAGCCCTTTGCAGGTTTTAAAGAAATAAGAAATAAGTCCCGATTCTTCAGAATCGCGGATCCCGATCGTATATCGGGAAACTAAGAACTTATGGTGTTGGAGTTGGGGATGCTGGTATTCTACAGTTTACAGAGTTTTCTGTTCCGGCCATAAAGTATTCTACCTTACCGCCAATACAAGGCTTACTAACTACAGATTCTGGCTTATTAAACCAAGTATTTTGAGTACTGTAGTTCTTAAGAAGCATAGACATAACTCGGTTCCAGATAGGCGCTGCTCCTGTAACTCCGGACGCTAATGCAGGATTCATTGGCGAATTATTGTTGTTTCCTACCCATACCGAAACCAGGAATTCAGGAGTGTATCCTATCGTCCAGTTGTCTTTTTTACTATCTGTTGTTCCAGTCTTAACTGCCACTTTGTATCCGGGTATCTCAAGTTGAGAATTTGGACCGAATGCTGACTGTCGTGCTACATTATCAGAAAGTATATCGGTAATCACATATGCGGATGCTGAACTAAGTACAGGTCTTTTTTTTGGTTCATGTTCGTAAAGTTTGTCACTATCTAAACTTAATACGGAGTTAATCGGGTCTAGATCAACACGATAGCCAAGGTTTGCAAAGGTTCCATACGATCTAGCCATATCCAACATAGTAACCTCACCACCACCAAGAGTTAAGGACAGACCGTACTGCGACGAATCAATCCATGTGGAAATTCCCAGTTGTCTCGCATGTTCTATAAAGGAATTTACTCCTAACTGATTTAAGGTTTTAACAGCTGGAATATTATAAGAATTTGCAAGCGCCGATCTCAGAGTCACTCTACCGTGAAATCTGCCGTCATAGTTTACCGGACTGTATGATTCCGTATCAGAGATTCTAAAAACTACAGGTGAATCATCTATGGTAGTTGCGGCCGTCATGCCTTTTTCAAGTGCTAGGGAGTACATTAACGGCTTAATCGAACTACCCGGCTGTCTTAGTGCTGTGGTGACATTAAAGGCACCGTTTGGAGAATTGAAATAGTCGATCGAGCCTACCATCGCTATGATCTCGCCAGTTGAAGGTCTCGTGACAATTACAGCTCCATTCGTAACATTCAGTCCCGCAACCTTAGCAATTTCCTCTTGCAAAATATTCTGTACCTCATCCTGAATAGACAGATCTAGAGATGTGTTGACCCTCAGACCTCCTTCCTCTACTGTTCTAATTCCAAATTTCTTTTCAAGTTCTCCCTTTACGTAAAATACGAAATGGGGGGCATGTATAGATGTGGTGGAAGAAAAATTAGGCAGCGATTCTTGTTCGGCTGCGTTATACTGCTCTTTGGTAATATAAGACTGCTCAAGCATCTTTTTGAGCACCTCATTCCTTCTCTCAAAAGCAAACTTCGGGTTTGAAAAAGGTGAGTATATAGAAGGAGCTTGTGGTAATCCAGCTAAAAGCGCAGCTTCACTTAATTTAAGATCCTTTGCAGACTTACCAAAATATGCTTTTGAAGCCTCCTCTATTCCGTAGGCTGATCCGCCATACGCAACTTGATTTAGATACATCTCTAGAATTTTATCTTTCCCGTACAACCTCTCGGTCCATAGCGCCAATATCATTTCCTTGATCTTTCGTTCTATTGTGCGGTCCGGGCTGAGCAGTGCCGTTTTTACGAGTTGCTGAGTTATGGTTGATCCACCTTGCACCTGCTTAGTGAGGACAAACTCTTTAAAGGCACGAGCAATTCCTCCAATTGGAGACACGCCATTATGAGTAAAGAAGTCTTTATCCTCAATGGCAATTGATGCTTGATATACGTACGGTTTAAGTTCTTTAAGCTTCACGGGCGTTCTGTTTTGATCTCTATAAAATTCATATAAAATCTTTCCGTTTCGATCGTAGATATGTGTTGATAGTGGGTAGTTTACCTTACCAATACTTCTCGGTGATGGGAGGGATTTTACCAGTAGATACGACTGATAGAACATGGTAAGAATTCCAGCGGTTAAAAAACCAATCAAGAAGAATCGTAGTTTGAGAAACGGAATCTGCTCCCCAGCAATAGACCGTCTCACAATCTTTTTTTTTAGCTTGGTAAAGGTTTTTTTCTTTTTAGTGAATATTAGAAAGCTGG
The DNA here is from genome assembly GCA_016699265.1 of Candidatus Roizmanbacteria bacterium. Taxonomy (NCBI): domain Bacteria; phylum Candidatus Roizmaniibacteriota; species Candidatus Roizmanbacteria bacterium. Next base: position 597,174 of record CP064967.1, read on the forward strand.
CAAATCTAAAGTGAGGCACCTTTATGCTAAAGTTTGGAAGTTTGGGGCTGTGAATGGTTCGTAGGATAGCTTGCCAAGCTCTCACACAGTATCGACCAAGAAAGTTTAGAAACTTGAAGGGCGCAACTAAAATATATCGCGTTACATCGCCGATTAAGATGAAGAAATTGATCAGGCCGAATAGTATATAGTAAGTTAGCTTCATCCGCAGATTATAACATAATTAGCCTCGAAATTCAATTATCAAGCTTAATAAAGAGTATATAGTATTGAGTATGTAGTAATTAATCTCGAAGCTGATCAGGCGTCGATTTTAGCTTCGCCCTCACCACTAGACGATTCCACCATGTGCCTGGTGGAACGCAGGTAACGAGGGTCAAAATAGACGAATCAGTAGTCTGATTGAGAACCGAGACCTGATCTGGCTTCACCACAAACATCTCGCTTACCACATAGTCGTAGGTTGTGTTTTGAAGATTTACCTTAATTACATCTCCCTCATTAAGAGATGGCAGGAAGGTGAAGATTGTTTTGTAGTTGTTAACATTAAATAATTGCGGGAGACTCGAGTGACCGAAGATGACGGTATTCCCCACAGAACCAGGCATCGAAACTGGTTGGTAATGAACTAGGCTCTTTGAAAGATCCTCTCCCCCTACACTCACCTTCGCATCGTAAATATTTATTTTAGGTATTGAAATACTGTAAGCTTTTGAAGGAGTCGTTGCAGAACTTACAACCTTTGCTACTGAAGGAAACCAAAGACTGGCTTGTGTGAAGTCTCTAAGATTATTGGAATACTTCGTGGAACTCCCGAGAACCTCATTATCAAATCCTTGTGCTGTTATTCCCATCGATAACGGAACTGGCGAAGCTGAAATGTTGGGAAGAAAAAATCTAGAATAAATCTCAAAAGAGATAACTGGATAAAAAGCCCAGAAAAGAATGAGCGTTCCAGTAGTAAGGGTGATATAAGAAATCATCTGCATAGCACGACGGGTTTTCGTTTTCTTTTCTTTTACATATTTATATAGAGCCATGTAAGTTATGGATAAAGCAGTCTTAACTTAATGTTGTTCGAGAACGGAGGTAGAATATTCTTAAATAAAGCAATTGGATGTTCAACCACAAACTCCACACTTTGGGCATGATACCTATCTTTTGCAAGCTCCTGTAAAGCGCTAGTAGTCTTCCCTACCATCGAGCTTATCATTTCCTTTTCACCATCGGGTGGCACTGCGCGCACTGTCGCTTTGATTAAAAGCTGAGTGACTCCATTTTTATTAGTAACACTGAGTATCTTGTAACTCAAATTTTTAGACTCAACTACCAATCCTTTTTGAACCTTTGGCAGTAGTACCTTGATTAAGGAGAGCTTCAGTTTTTCTTTGCTTACATATGAATAAGTAACTACAACTTCTGCCTTCACGGTTACCGACTCCGCCTCCGTCCCAACCGCCTTGTCAGCATTTTTGGACTGAATATCAATACCAGTTAAGGAACTGAGAAGTAATGCGTCTGAAGTGAGAGACTTTGCCACCTTATCTTTTGCAAACTGACGTGCTTTCTCTTTAATCTGCTCCTCAGATTTAGCTATATCTTTGTCCGAAACTACCTGGATCTGAGTTTTGGTACCTCCAGTAAAACTGCCATCATTCTTTGCTATTACAGATGAACCGGATTCATCGGCAACCGAAAATTTAGTACCTGAAGCAAGGTTTGATTCTGGTCCAATTACAGATGCTGTCACTGCAGACTTAACGGTACTAGACACAATATCTGCCGCATCTCCTGATGCAGAGGCTATTTTGACATCGGCATCAAGTGTAAAAGAAAGGTTTCCTGGTCCATTAATTACGGTGCCCTTGGAAAAGTTTTTACCCTGACTTAGACTACTGTTGTAGATAGTTACGGTACCTTTTGCAGGTTGCCCTATATTCTTTATTCCTGTGGCTGCTACCCGAGTGTCAAATTTAGCCGTTTCTGTCGCTACCAAAATGCCTACTGCGGTCGCATCAAACGATTTTGAAATCTCAAGTTTTTGGGACGGCAAAGTCATCGTGATAACGGCAGTATGCAGATTTAATTCCATTAAAAATGCGCCTATTAGAATAAGTAATATACCGATAATTATTGAAGAATGTATAAAAAGTCTTCTGGACCGGAAAACCTTCAGCTTACTTAAGTGGGTAGAAATCTCAGAAAACTTCAGAAGAGCAGATCGTACTAAACTCTCTACTGGGTTTCTGAATGCCGATTTTAGTAACTCTGATCGGCTTACTTCTTCTGAGTCTTCTCGATCTACTCCACCTATCTCAAATCCCATACGTTCAGAAATGGTCGAGGTTGGAGCGCTTCTCGCTTCAGGTATATTTGTAGACTGGTCGAGCGCAAGTTCTTCGTCTAAATCTCCATCTTCAGATCCTTCAAGCTCACTCTTATTTTCCTGTCTCTGTGTAGGGCGATCCATTGGGACAGTTTGCATCTGTGTAGCGAAGGCATAAACAAGACCCTTTATCATATTGTCCTCAGTGGCGAGTGTAATGGAAGGTTGATGATTGAAGAGCCTGTCGTCCCAGGTATGCTCGACAAGATCTGCTCCCTCCTGATGATCTGTTGATGGAAGCATAACTATTCGCGATGGAAGTACGTGACTTTCCTTAATCGATGCTAAGGTCTCGTTAAGGTCGTGGAGAAAGCTTTTCTTTCTCATTGTAGAAACCTGAGCTATGAGTTTTCCTGATTGATATATAAAAACAGTAAGGTTAGTCCGATCTGATTCTATTAGGAGTGCTGTTAACCCTTGATGATCTTTATCAAATAGATA